>JANMML010000014.1:0-153100 GCA_031373195.1 Flavobacterium sp.
AATGAAAGTAAGAGCATCAGTTAAAAAAAGAAGTGCCGAGTGCAAAATTGTACGAAGAAAAGGCAGATTATACGTAATCAACAAAAAGAATCCTAGATTTAAACAAAGACAAGGATAGTTATGGCAAGAATAGCAGGGGTAGACATCCCAAAAAACAAAAGAGGAGTTATCGCTTTAACTTACATCTTCGGAGTAGGTAAAAGTCGTGCAAGCGAAGTATTGGCTAAAGCTAATGTAAGCGAAGACATTAAAGTTCAAGATTGGAATGATGACCAAATCGGAGCAATTCGGGAGGCTGTGTCTTTCTACAAAATTGAAGGTGAGCTACGTTCAGAAGTTTCCCTAAACATCAAGCGTCTTATGGACATTGGATGCTACAGAGGAATTCGTCACAGATCTGGTCTTCCATTACGTGGACAAAGAACTAAGAACAACTCTAGAACTAGAAAAGGTAAAAGAAAAACTGTTGCTAACAAGAAAAAAGCAACTAAATAATAAGTAATATGGCTAAAGCAACAACAAAAAAACGTAAAGTTATCGTTGAATCAACGGGTGAAGCTCATATTAGTGCCACTTTCAACAACATCATTATTTCATTAACCAACAAAAAAGGTGAAGTGATTTCTTGGTCTTCAGCTGGGAAAATGGGTTTCAGAGGTTCTAAAAAGAACACTCCGTATGCAGCCCAAATGGCCGCAGAAGATTGTAGTAAAGTAGCGATGGAAGCTGGACTTAAAAAAGTGAAAGTTTATGTAAAAGGACCAGGTAACGGACGTGAGTCTGCGATTAGATCTCTACATAATAGTGGGGTAGAAGTAACCGAGATTATCGACGTTACGCCAATGCCACACAATGGATGTCGTCCTCCTAAAAGACGTAGAGTTTAATAACTCAAATAATTATAGTATAACCTAGACAGAATCAAGATTATCGAAGGATAAGACCTGAATTCATAATCTCTGTCTTAAACAATTTAAAATGGCAAGATATACTGGTCCAAGTACAAGAATCGCACGTAAATTCGGCGAAGCAATTTTCGGAGATGACAAATCTTTCGAAAAAAGAAATTACCCACCTGGACAACACGGGATGGCTAAGAAAAGAGGTAAGAAGTCAGAATATGCTGTTCAGTTAATGGAAAAGCAAAAAGCGAAATATTCTTACGGAATTCTTGAAAAACAATTTAGAGGTTTATTCGAAAAAGCGTCTGCTGCTCGTGGAGTAACAGGTGAAGTTTTGTTACAACTTTGTGAGGCTAGATTAGATAACGTGGTTTTTAGAATGGGTATCGCTCCTTCTAGAAGAGGTGCACGTCAAATCGTATCTCATAGACACATAACTGTAAATGGAGAATTGGTAAATATTCCATCTTACCACCTAAAGCCAGGTGACAAAGTTGCAGTTCGTGAAAAATCAAAATCAGTAGAAGCAATCAATAGTTCATTAGCAAATTCATCTCATGTACATGAGTGGATCACTTGGAACAACGACACCAAAGAAGGTGTGTTTGTATCTGTTCCTGCTAGATTGCAAATCCCAGAAAATATTAAAGAGCAGTTAATCGTCGAATTGTACAACAAATAATAATTGACTTAGTCGAAATTATGGCAATATTTAATTTTCAGAAGCCCGATAAAGTTATCATGATCGATTCTAACGATTTTGAAGGTAAATTTGAGTTTAGACCTTTAGAACCTGGTTACGGATTGACTGTTGGTAATGCACTTAGAAGAGTAATGCTTTCCGCTTTAGAAGGATACGCAATTACCTCTGTTAGAATTGAAGGTGTAGACCACGAATTTTCTACTATTTCAGGAGTTGTTGAAGACGTTACAGAAATCATTTTGAACTTGAAACAAGTGCGTTTCAAACGTCAAATTGAAGATGTAGATAACGAATCAGTGACAATTTCAGTTACAGGTAAAGACCAACTTACAGCTGGTGATTTCCAAAAATTCATCTCTGGGTTTCAAGTTTTGAATCCAGAACTAGTAATCTGTAATTTAGATAGTAAAATCAAATTGAATTTTGAATTAACTATCGAAAAAGGTCGTGGATACGTGCCTGCTGAAGAAAACAAAAAACAAAACGCAGCCATCGGAACTATTTTTACCGATTCTATTTTTACGCCAATCAAAAACGTAAAATATGCAATCGAAAATTTCCGTGTTGAGCAAAAAACAGATTACGAAAAATTAGTTTTTGAAATTAAAACTGATGGTTCAATCAATCCAAAAGATGCTTTAACTGAAGCTGCAAAAGTGCTAATTCACCACTTTATGTTGTTTTCTGACGAAAGAATTACTTTGGAAGCAGACGAAATTGCACAGACTGAATCTTATGATGAAGAATCGTTGCACATGCGTCAATTGCTAAAAACAAAATTAGTAGATATGGATCTTTCCGTACGTGCACTAAACTGTTTGAAAGCTGCTGAAGTAGATACACTAGGAGACTTAGTATCTTTCAATAAAAATGACTTAATGAAGTTCCGTAACTTCGGTAAGAAATCTCTAACAGAATTAGACGAATTAGTCGCTGTGAAGAACTTAACCTTCGGAATGGACTTAGCCAAATACAAATTAGATAAAGAATAAATAACTTCATATTTTGCGCTCCAAAGCGGATCGAAGCAAGATGAAGTTTTAAAAAACACGTCATGAGACACGGAAAAAAATTCAATCACTTAAGCAGACAAAAAGGTCACAGAGCAGCGATGCTTGCTAATATGGCTTGTTCTTTAATCGAGCACAAACGTATCAATACCACTGTCGCTAAAGCAAAAGCGTTAAAACAATTCGTTGAGCCGCTGATTACAAAATCAAAAGAAGATACAACCCACAACCGTCGTATCTGTTTCGCTTACCTACGCAGCAAATATGCGGTAACTGACTTGTTCAGAGACGTAGCTGCCAAAGTTGGAGATCGCCCAGGTGGTTACACACGTATCATCAAAGTTGGAAATCGTCTTGGAGATAACGCCGATATGGCCATGATCGAATTGGTAGATTTCAACGAACTATATAACGGAGGTAAAAAAGAAGAGAAAAAAGCGAAAAGCCGTCGTGGTGGAAAAGCTAAAGGTGCTACAACTGCTCCTGCTGCTCCAAAACCTACTCCGGTTGCAGAAGCTCCTCAAGCAGAAGTTGAAGAAGCTCCAGTTGCTGAAACAGCAGTTGAAGAAGCGCCAGTGGCAGAAGCTCCAGTGGCAGAAGCACCAGCAGTCGAAGAAACTCCAGAAGTTACACCAGAAGCAGAGGCGCCAGAAGCACCAGCCGCTGAGGATAACACCGAAGAGAAACCTGAATAATGAAATGCATCATTCAATACAAATCAAGGATAAACTTTTACTAGTTTATCCTTTTTTTTATTCCCTTCTTTTAGAGGGGTACCCGAAGGGTGGAGTGTTTTTTTAGGAGCCGGGAACCTGCTCTACGCTATTATCTTTTGCGCCGAACAACGGCACAAAAGGATAACCGCTCCGATCAGGGCTAGGGATTTTCGTAGTTTTCAAAATCTGTTCATAACCTTTGCGAACTTTGCGTCAAAACCTTAGCGAACTTTGCGGTAAAAAAAATAAATTTGCACAACACAACTATTGTCACCCCGAGCGCAGTCTAGGGGCTTATAATCCAGAAATTAACTACATGAACTACAACACACGAAAACCCGCCATCCTCTTACTAAGCGACGGCACCATTTTTCACGGTAAATCCATCGGAATTTCAGGTACCACTTTCGGCGAAGTTTGCTTCAACACCGGAATGACCGGTTATCAAGAAATTTTCACCGACCCATCGTACTTCGGACAAATCATGGTGGCCACAAATCCGCACATCGGAAATTATGGCGTCAACGACAAAGAAGTCGAATCGGATTCCATCAAAATTGCTGGATTAGTCTGTAAAAACTTTAGTTTCAACTATTCCCGCCCAGATGCTACCGAAAGTCTAGAAGATTACTTCAAAAAGCAAAACCTAATCTGCATTTCCGACGTCGATACACGTGCTCTAGTGAGTTACATTCGCGACAACGGTGCGATGAACGCTGTAATCTGTACTGATGGGACTGCAGTGGATGTTCTTAAAGCGCAATTGGCAAAAGTACCAGACATGAAAGGTTTGGAACTCGCCTCTAAAGTATCCACAAAAGAACCTTATTTTTTTGGGGAAGAAACTGCAAAATATAAAATCTCCGCGCTCGATTTAGGAATCAAAACCAACATCTTACGCAACCTCGCCAAACGGGATTGTTACATCAAAGTATTTCCATACAATGCTACGTTTAAGGATTTAGCCGAATTCAATCCAGATGGGTATTTTCTTTCTAATGGTCCTGGCGATCCAGATCCATTGTTTGGAGCCATTCAAGTGGCGAAAGATATTTTAGAAAACAATAAACCTTTATTTGGAATCTGTCTCGGTCATCAAGTAATTGCATTAGCGAATGGTGTTTCCACCTACAAAATGTTCAACGGACACCGAGGGATTAATCATCCTGTGATGAATCTCATTTCTGGAAAAGGTGAAATCACGTCCCAGAATCACGGATTTGCGGTCAATAAAGAAGCACTCGAAAACCATCCAGATCTTCAAATTACACACGTACATCTCAATGACCAAACCGTTGCGGGAATGCGGATGAAATCTAAGAATTGTTTCTCTGTGCAATACCATCCTGAAGCGAGCCCAGGGCCGCATGATTCTAGTTATTTGTTTGATCAGTTTATTGAAAACATCAATACTCAATCGAACTAAATCGTTATCGTTGATAACATTCTTTACTAAAAAAAAATCATGATTCAAGATTAAATATATTTGTAATCAAGTGTTAATATCTTGAAATCTTACAGTCAAAAAATCTAATAATCCAAAAATCCAAAAAATGAGTATCATAATTAAAATCCACGCAAGACAAATCTTCGATTCTAGAGGAAATCCAACAATTGAAGTAGATGTAGTAACTGAAAACGGCGTTCTCGGAAGGGCAGCGGTACCTTCTGGAGCTTCAACTGGTGAACACGAAGCAGTCGAATTGCGTGATGGTGGAAAAGCCTATCTTGGAAAAGGAGTTCTGAAAGCCGTTGAAAATGTCAATACTAAAATAGCCGAAGAATTACTAGGAACTTCCGTATTCGAACAAAACCAAATCGACCAACGCATGATCGATTTAGACGGAACTCCAAATAAATCTAACCTAGGAGCCAATGCCATTCTTGGTGTTTCCCTTGCTGCTGCAAAAGCGGCCGCTAACGAATTAGGATTGCCTTTGTATCGCTATGTCGGTGGTGTTTCTGCAAACACACTTCCAGTTCCTATGATGAACATCATCAATGGAGGTTCGCATTCTGATGCTCCAATCGCATTTCAAGAATTTATGATTTTCCCTGTAAAAGCAACTTCTTTTTCACATGCCATGCAAATGGGAACGGAGATTTTTCACCACTTGAAGAAAGTCTTGCACGATCGTCATTTATCAACTGCGGTTGGTGATGAAGGTGGATTTGCACCCAATTTAGCAGGAGGAACAGAAGACGCGTTAGATACCATCAAAAAAGCAGTAGAAAATGCAGGTTACAAATTCGGAGATGAAATCATGATAGCACTCGATTGTGCAGCGTCTGAGTTTTATATAAACGGAAAATACGATTACACCAAATTCGAAGGGGAAACTGGAAAAATTAGAACGTCGAAAGAACAAGCAGAATATCTAGCTGAATTGGCTTCTAAATATCCAATCATTTCAATCGAAGACGGAATGCAAGAAGATGATTGGGACGGTTGGAAATACTTGACTGAATTGATTGGAGACAAAACCCAACTCGTTGGAGATGATTTGTTCGTAACCAATGTCGAGCGTTTGTCAACAGGAATCGAAAAAGGAATCGCCAACTCGATCTTGGTAAAAGTAAACCAAATCGGAACACTTACTGAAACTATTGCAGCGGTAAACATGGCGCATCGCGCGGGTTACACGTCAGTGATGTCTCATCGTTCTGGAGAAACCGAAGACAATACGATTGCTGACTTAGCGGTGGCATTAAATTGCGGTCAAATTAAAACAGGTTCCGCATCGCGCTCAGATCGTATGGCGAAATACAACCAATTATTACGCATTGAAGAAGAATTGGGCGACACCGCTTATTTTCCGGGATTGAAAGCGTTTAAATAATAGTTTTTACAAGATTTTCATTAACCCTTTTAGAAGTAAAATTCTAAAAGGGTTTTTTTATGCTTCTAGTTAATTTGGAATAATAACCCAGAACTATTGAATACTAAGTCAAACCAACGTAATACTAAATAGCGTAATTTTAGCAAATCGGTTCCTACTATATTTGCTTAGAAAATTAAATCAAGCTGTTTTGAAAAATAATTGCTACATACTATTTCTTCTTTTCTTATTGAATGTCAATGCTTTTGGTCAATCAAATACTACTGCAATCGATAGTTTGAAAGATGTACTTTCGGTTGTAAAAAGCGATTCAGCAAAAGTAAACGCGTACAATAGCATTGCCGATAAATACAAAGAATCCAATCCTGATTCGACTGCTTTTTATGCCCTGAAAGCGGCAGCATTGGCGAGAAAAGCAAGTTACAATTTTGGACTTGCCAATTCTTATATCAATTCAGGAAACGCCAACATCATACTAGGAAATTACCGACAAGCCAATCAGTATTTTAATAAAGCACAAGTGGCTTTTGAAAAACTTTTGGCTTCCAATTCTGAGATTGATTCTAAACGAATTCAAAATGGTTTGGCCAGAGCCTTTGCAAGTCAAGGAATTGTTTTTTCTCAAGAAAGCAATTACTACATGGCATTGGAGATGTATCAAAAAGCATTGACAATCTATCTCGAAATTGGTCAAAAAACAAATGTTTCTAAAGCGTATAATAACATCGGAATCGTTTACAAATCACAACAAAAAAACGATAAAGCTTTAGAATATTTCAAAAAAGCATTTGCCATTCAAGAAGAAATTGGCGAGCAGACTGCGGCAGTGACGTTGACCAACATTGGTGTGATTTACGCTGAAAAAGGGGACAAGAAACAAGCTTTAAGTTATTATGTGAGAGCCAAAAAGTTGTTCGAGCATATGAACAACCAGCGCGGATTTGCACTGCTAAACAACTACTTTGGGGACTACTATAAAATTGAAAAAGATTACAACTTGGCGGGTCAATATTATACCACTGCTTTGAATTTGTATGAAGGGATGCATAATAGATTCGGTGCTTCATTGGCTTTGTATAACTTAGGATTACTCAATTTGGAATTGAAAAATTATGACAAAGCAATTGAATTGGCTGCCCAATCATTGACCTATGCCAAAGCCATTGGAATCTTAGATCAAACCTACCATTCGGAAAAATTACTAAGTGATTTATACACAATAAAGAACAATTCGGAGTTGTCATTTTTCCATTACAAAAATTATATTGTTGCTCGAGATAGTATCATTAATCAAGAGAATACTAAGAAAATCTTGATTTCAGAAATGGAATCTGAATATAAAAGAAAAACAGCCATTGTAGCTGAGAAGTCAAAAAGGAATTTTCAATTTGTTTTGTTTTCAATTATTGGCTTGGTTTTGTTAGCGGGACTGATATTCGTAACGTACAATAGAAGACAAATCAAACGCCGATTAACCTTGCAAAAAGAAGTCGCGGAATACGAGCAAAAAGCACTGCATTTGCAAATGAATCCACATTTTGTATTCAATTGTTTGGGATCGATTTCAAGTTTTATAGTGCAAAACGGAACTGACTCGGCATTGAAATATTTATCGAAATTTTCAAAACTAATGCGACTTACGTTGGAATATTCGAAAGGTTCTTTGATTCCCATTGATAAAGAAATTGAAAGTTTACAGAATTATTTAGAGCTGGAGCAATTGCGGTTTCATAACAAATTTGAATTCTCCATTCAGTCCAGTGATAAAGTCGAGTTCAATATGGGAATTCCACCGCTATTGATTCAGCCCTTTGTAGAAAACGCAATTCTTCACGGTATGGTTCCAAAAGAAGGTAGCGGAAAAATAGAAGTGAATTTTGATGTGCAAAACGGACAGTTCATTTGCAGTATTTCCGATGATGGTATTGGACTTTCAAAATCGAAACATCTGAAAGAAGATTCCGTTACCGCGCACAAATCGATGGCACTAGAAATAACCAAAAAGCGATTGGAAATTATGGAAGCTACGACTTTAAAATCAGCCCAAATCGATATTCAAGAATTGGCAAACGACGAAGAGGTGATTGGCACAAAAGTGACTTTGAGATTACCAATTCAATACATCATATAAATAAATATTTTAACCGACAACTGACAACCGACAACCAACAACTAACAACAGATATGATCACAGCATTACTCATAGACGATGACAAACACTTACGCGAAGGACTCAAAGCGCTTCTAGAACGCTATACGAATGACATTCACATTGTCGGTGAAGCAGAAAGTGTTAAGACTGGAATTGTAGCTATCGAGAAATGGCAGCCACAAGTTATTTTTTTAGATATTCATTTGAGCGACGGCACTGGTTTCGACATTCTAGAACGTCTAAAAAAGACCAGCGGGAAAATTGCATCGCACATCGTTTTTATAACAGCTCACGAGAAATATGCAGTGAAAGCGTTTAAGTTTAGTGCACTAGACTTTATATTAAAGCCCATTGATCCTGAGGAATTGCAAGACACAATTGTAAAGATTAAAGAAATTGCTTCGTCGACAAAATCGTTTGATCATATCGATTTGCTGTTGGAAAATATCCGAAAGAAAGTGGATAATTTCAAGCGAATTGCGCTTTCCACGAGCGATGGAATTCATCTTTTTGAAGTTGCAGATATCATACGATTAGAAGCGAAAGGAAATTACACGGAGTTTTTTATAAAGAACCACAAGCCAGTTTTAATTTCTAAAACTTTGAAAGAATATGAAGAAATGTTGACTGAACAAGGATTTGAAAGGATTCATCAATCGCATTTGATTAATCTATCCTTTTTGAAATCGTATATCAAAACCGATGGAGGTTATGTTATTATGGCGGATAATACCAATATTCCTATTGCGCAGAGTAAACGGGAAAAATTGCAAGAATTGATTAAAGCACTCTGAAAATAGAATAGATTATAAATGATAGAGGTGGCTAAATCAAAAATTTACTTTGGAAAAACACTAAATGATTTTATAAAATAGAAAAGAGCAACAAAATAGCGGTAAAATTTAATAATTAGAAATTATGAAAACAAGAACATTAATAACCCAGCACATGAGAACAATCATCTACCTATTACTTTTTGTATCGAGTTTTGCTTATGCTCAACCGACCATTAACAATCCAGCGCCTTATCGCGTTTGTGACGACAATAGTGATGGTATTGCGGCTTTTGATTTAAATGTCATAACGCCTACGATTATTACGCAGGCTGGTACGCTAGTTTCTTATCACCTTACATTAGCTGATTCTCAAGCAGC
Source organism: Flavobacterium sp. (assembly GCA_031373195.1). Taxonomy (GTDB): domain Bacteria; phylum Bacteroidota; class Bacteroidia; order Flavobacteriales; family Flavobacteriaceae; genus Flavobacterium. The sequence goes on from JANMML010000014.1 coordinate 9,478, forward strand.
AGCTAATCCGATTGATTTATCATTGCCGTATACAAATACAACGCTCTTCAATCAAACGCTGTATATTAGAGCGTGGGATATTGCTGACCCAGATACTCCTGCATTTTCGACTTTAAGTTTGGTGGTGAGTCAGAAGCCATTTGGTTCTATTAGTAATCCAATATCTTGTTTCGGAAATACTACAATCGTAACAACCACTCCCGGTGCGCCGGGCTCCTATAGCTATTCGTATACGGTGCCTTTCGGAGTTCCAAATCCTGGAGATGTATCAAGTTTCACTACGGCAATTGAAGGTTACTATTCTGTTGTTATTACTGATATTGTGTCTGGCTGTGTTTCTAATTTAGCAGGAACTTATGTTTCTTTTTACCCGCCACTAGTTGTAACAATAGGTGCTACTGCTACTTGCGACCTCAATCCATCGATTGTCTCTACTGCGGGAAACTGGAACAATCCTAGTTTTAGTTGGACAGTTCCATCTGGTGCCTCACCTCCTGGTAATGTTTCTAGTTTCCCCACTTCAATTATTGGAGATTATATTGTTATTGTAACGGATAACGCAACGGGTTGTGTTTCAAATCAAGCAACAACAACCGTTACAAGTTTAACATCCGTAACGCCAACGTTTTCAATTCAACCTTCAGTTTGTGCAGGTTTTATATTGCCTACAACCTCTGACAATGGTATTGGAGGAACTTGGTCACCAGCTGTAGAAACAACAGGTACTTATGTATTTACACCATCTTTTGGGGAGTGTGCTAATAATTTTTCAACTTTGATTACCGTTTTAGCCGGAGTAAATGCTAATCAAGCACCTGATTTAATAGTTGTTGATAATCCTTTTGATGGTTTTGCTACTTTTAATTTGATCAATCAAAATGCAATAATTAACAGTGATTTAGGTGTTGGAATAGAATATTATCCAAGCCTTGCAGAAGCTGAAAGTTTTACCAATATAATTTCTAACCCAGCAACTTATATTAACACGTCCAATCCGCAAACTATTGGTGTTAGAGTTTTTGATCTGCTATCTTCTACTTGTGCCAATATAACCAGTTTTGATTTGGTGATTAATGATCCAAACAACGTATATATTCCTGATGCTAATTTTAAATCCAGATTAATTTCGCTTGGAGTAGATACCAATTTCGACAATGAAATACAAATTACAGAAGCCGCTGCTTTTACAAATGATCTTGACGCTAGTTACGCTAATATTTCAGATTTAACAGGTATTGAAGCGTTCGTTAATGTTTCTGTATTAAGATGCAACAACAATAATTTGACAAATCTGAACGTAAACAATTTAAGCTCACTTTTATTTTTAGACTGTTCATATAATCTGTTAACTGTATTAAATATCAGTAATTTAGTAAATCTAAAGACACTTAGATGTTTGTCCAATTTGTTGACCAATTTAGATGTGCAGCCTTTAGACCAATTGGAAGACTTAAATTGTTCATTTAATCAATTAAGTACTATCAATGTTGATTCGTTAATCAATCTAAAAACATTGAATTGCTCTAACAATCAAATTAATTCCTTAGTGTTAAGTAATATGCCTAATCTCGACCGCGTAGAATATCAATATAACCAAAGTAACTCAATTACTTTTTCGAACGTCCCATTACTGAAATATTTAGATTGCTCTTTAAACTTCGCACTGCCCAGTTTAGATTTAAGCACTTTGCCTTTATTGGAACATTTAGATTGCAGGTACAATTCATTAACTTCGATAAATGTCTCTAGTTTGTCAAACTTAAGATATCTCGATTGTGGTATTAATCAATTGTCTTCTATAAATGTTGCTGGACTTAATAATTTGACAACGTTCTATGCCTATAATAATGTTTTGTCATCTGTGGAATTAACCAACTTGCCGAATCTAAGTCTTGTCGGTGTTTATAATAATCAACTAACGACTTTGGATTTTTCAGGATCAACTAACGTCAGCAGCATTAGCTGCAGTTATAATCAACTAGCAACAATAAACATGGCAGGATTGATAAATTTGAATTATTTAAACTGTCAAAATAATCAATTGACAACATTAGATTTTGAAGGATTAAAAGCGCTCGTCACTGTTCAGTGTGATTATAATTTATTAACCAGTTTAGATTTTAGTACTGCAACTAGCTTGTCAACTTTAAGTTGCTCCTATAACAACTTAAGCAGTATCAATATAAAAAATGGTAATTCAAGTATTGATACAAATAGCTTTTATTCTTGGAGTCAAAATCCAATTTTAACTTTTGTATGTTCTGACGAGGCAAAACTAGCTGGAATAAATCAAATCTTAAATCAAAGTATCAATGTTAATAATGGGAATGTCGTCTTTAATTCTTATTGCTCTTTCGTTCCAGGAGGTTTTTATAACACAATTGCTGGACAAATTAAATTAGATAGTAATAACAATGGTTGTGACGACGGAGATTTACCAAAGCAATTTATAAAATTGAACATCAACGGCGGCACTAATCAAGGGTCAACATTTACAGAAGTCAATGGAGATTTCAAATTTTATGTTCCAGCAGGAAGTTTTGACGTAACTCCTTTAGTTGAAAACCCGACATGGTTTAGTTTCTCGCCGCCATTTAGCACAGTTCTTTTTAGTAATGTTGATGAAAGCAGCGTACAGAACTTTTGTATTATTCCGAACGGAATCCATCAAGATTTAGAAGTTGTAATTGAACCCATTGAAGTAGCACAACCAGGATTTAATGCAACGTATAAAATAGTATACCGAAACAAAGGAAATATAGCAGTTTCAGGAAGTTTAAATTTCAATTATAATGACGCACTTTTAGATTTTACCTCCGCAACACTGATGCCAAGTACTCAAAGTACCGGAGCTTTAAGCTGGAATTATGCTGACTTATTACCATTTGAAAGTAGAAGTATTTATGTCACTATTTCCGTGAATTCACCAAGTGCAACGCCGCCGGTTAACATCGGGACTATCTTAAATTTTAATGTTTCAATAAATCCAGTTGCAACTGATGAAAATCAAACAGACAATCAATTTGCTTACGTTCAAACTGTTGTAGGATCAAGTATTCCAAATGGAATTACTTGCATCCAAGGAGAATTACTCTCGCTAGTCGAAATTGGTAATTACTTGCATTATGTCGTTAATTTTGAAAATACAGGAACTTATCTAGCCGAAAATGTAGTGGCAAGAATTGAAGTTGATTCCGCGAAATTTGATATTGCTTCTTTACAATTATTAAGCAGTTCGCATCCTTGTTATACTCGAATTGCAGGCAATATCGTAGAATTTATTTTTGAAGGAATCAATCTTGAAGCAAGAAGCGGTAATCCTCCAGTTGGAGGTCATGGAGACGTATTGTTTAAAATAAGAACAAACGATAATTTAGTCAATAACGATATTGTTTTGCAAAGAGCTGGACTATATTTTGATTACAATCTTCCGCTAATAACTAATGATGCTGAAACTACTTTTGCTCTTTTAAGCAATGCTGGATTTGAATTGGATGCGAGTATTGCTATTTATCCCAACCCAACCAACACTATAATTAATGTCAATGCCAATTCGACTATCAAGTCGATGGAGTTATACGACATGCAAGGTAGAATTCTTCAAACTATTCTAGGAAACCAAACAGTATTGGATATTGCTGATCAGGCGAATGGCATTTATTTCTTGAAAATTACGACAGATAAAGGAAGTAAAGTAGAGAAGATTATTAAAGAATAATTTTTCGCAAATTCATTTTAGAAATCATGGTGGTTGCGAAATAATAGCTGACAATTAGAAAATTCCTTCTACACTAAGTAAGAGAGAAAAATTTTTGAAAATGATTAAAAATTTATAAATAAACATAAAATAATAAGCGATGACTCGATAAGCTCGCAAGAATTAAAGCATTGAAAACAAAACAAAAAAAATGAAAAAACTCTTACTACTATTGTTGCTATTTACAGGGATTGTAAATGCGCAAATAACACTGATTACGCCAACAGATTATGAAGTGTGTAATCAAAATGGATTTGGAATATTAGACTTTGATTTAACAACTAAAAATCAAGAAATTCTCGGTATTTTACCTTCAACTGAATATGTTGTTTCTTATCATTCATTTTTGGAAGATTCAGAAAACAATGTCAACAGCATAGACGTCGCCTATGCTGAATTTGGATTCCCAACAACAGTTTATGTTCGGGTTCAAAGCATTAACAACGCCATCGATTTTGGTTTGACAACTTTAACGCTTGTTGTAAATAATTCGCCATTTGTAGGTACAGCTGCTATTCCATATCTTGTGGTTAACGAGACGGAATTTGATGGTGAAGCAACTTTCGATTTAACTGCCAATCAGGCATTGGTTTTAAGTGGTCAGAGCGGCGTAAATGTTAGTTATCATACTTCTTTAAGCGATGCCCAAACTTTATTGAACCCAATTGCTACTCCAACTTCTTTTATAGGAACGCATTTGCAAACCATTTGGATTGTACTTCAAGATGGATTAAATGGGTGTAGCACTTTCACTAGTTTTCAACTGAAGGTTTTTGATTTGAATGATATCGTTTTTATACCAGATCCTAATTTTAAAGCGCGATTATTGAATGAATTATTGAACTCTGCATTTATAACGCTTCCTAGCGGTCTTAGTGAAAATGTTCCTGTTGATGCCAATGGAGACAATGAAATTCAAGCTAGTGAAGCAGCATTAATAAATGGACTTAACATTTCAAATGCAAACATTTCTGATTTGACTGGAATTGAATCTTTTGTTAATTTGACCGATTTTATTGCCACATTGAATCCAATCTCAAATATTAATTTAATAAGCAACTTAACAAATTTAAAATATATTCAATGCATACAATGTAGTTTGCCTTCTTTAGATGTGAGCCCATTGGTTAATTTAACATTTTTAGATTGTACCGTCAACCAGTTGACTAGCTTAAATATAACCGGTTTGTCTAATTTGATTGAAGTTAGATGTGATGGTAACCAATTGACTTCATTAGCTTTAAGTCCATCAGAAACGTTTAAAAACTTAAGCTGCACAAATAATTTGTTAACCAGTTTAAACACCAGCATGTTGCCGAATTTAGAAACTTTATATACTACGGAAAATCAACTAACAACTATCGATGTATCAAGTAACTTAAATTTACAGCGATTAAGTTGCGGTAGTCAAGGAACATTTACAGGTATTGATTTGAGTAATTTGTCGAATTTAATAGATTTAACGATCAATAAATCATTGCAAACAACAATAGATTTAAGTTCAAATAATTTATTACAATCCATTGAAGTAAAGAACACGGCAATTACAGCGATAGATATTTCCAATACTCAAGTAATTAATGGATTTATTGGATACAATCCTAATTTAGAATATTTGAATCTTAAAAACGGCATAAATACATCAAATCCTGGCATTAATTCTTGCCCAAGTTTAGTCTATGTTTGCGCTAACGAGGAAGAAATTATTTTTACGTATAACAATTTGGTCAATCCACTTTATAACAATAATCCTAACGTTCAAGTCAATTCGTATTGTTCGTTTGTTCCCGGAGGAAGTTACAATACAATCACCGGAAGAATAACTTATGACGGAGACAATAATGGCTGTGATTCAAACGATGCCATCATGCCCAATCATAAAGTTAAAATATTTGATGGTGTAAATACGGGTTATACTTTTACAAATCAGCAAGGTATTTATTCGTTTTACACCTTATTGGGTAATTTTGAAATTACGCCATCACAAGAAAATTCAAGTTTATTTAGTACTTCACCGAGTTCCACTAACGTAAATTTTAGTAGCAGCAACAATCTCGACACTAACGACTTTTGTGTGGCGGCGATTGGAGTAATAAATGACTTAGAAATAGTTATTTCACCAATCAATCAAGCTATTCCAGGATTTGACGCCGTTTATAATATTGTGTATAGAAACAAAGGCAATCAAACACTTTCAGGAAATGTAAGTTTTACGTTTAATGATTTGTTGGCTGATTATATAACTGCATCTGTCGCTCCTACAAATGTCAGTGAGGGAGTTGTTAATTGGAATTATTCGAATTTAATGCCCTTTGAAAGTAGAAATTACTTTGTAACACTCAACTTGAATAACGTAACAGATATTCCCGCATTGAATATTGGAGATATATTAAATTTTTCCGCTACTATAAATCCTACTCTGGGCGATAACACTAATCTTGATAATAGTTTTGAATTTAATGAAGAAGTTTTAGGAGATTTTAATCCAATTAATATTATATGTCTTGAGGGAGAAAATGCACTATTATCTGCAGTAGGAAGTTATTTTCATTACGCTGTAAATTTTGAGAATACTGGATTATTCCCTGTTGAAAATATCGTTGTTAAACTAGACATAGATGCCAATAAATTTGATGTTAATTCATTGCAAATTCAGAATTCAAATGATCAGGTTTATGCGAGAATCAGCGGAAATAGGATAGAGTTTATTTTCGAGAATATCAATTTGGAACGCAATGCGATTAATCCTCCAGTTGGAGGTCATGGTGACGTTTTATTTAAAATAAAAACCAAAAACGAATTAGTTGTTGGCGATATTATAATGAATACTGCTGCTATCTACTTTGATTATAATGCTCCAATTCTTACGAATGAAGCAGTAACTACTTTTGCCACTTTAAGTAGTGCTGGATTTGAATTTGACAGCAGTATTAACGTGCATCCTAATCCAGCAAATGCTATGATAAACATTAATGCCAATGCTACCATCAAAATTTTAGAGTTGTATGATATACAAGGTAGAATATTGCAAACTGTTCTGGGGAATTCTAAAGTATTGAATATTTCAGATAAAGCCAATGGCATTTATTTCTTGAAAATTACTTCCGAAAAAGGAAGCAAAGTCGAGAAGATTATCAAAGAATAACTACTTCATTTTAAAAGTAAAACCTTTCCATTCGAAACGTCGTTTGGGAAGGTTTTTTGTTTTGGTATGATGGTAATTTTCAAATTCTCGTCAAAATCCATCACTTTCTCATTCAAAGCCAACATCTCTTCATTGACTTAATAGTATCAACAAGTAAGTATTACATTTGCTTATCAATTATTAGGAAAATGAAAAAACCAATTCTTCTATATCTCCTCATCATCAGTTTCACAGCTGGGTTCGCTCAGAATACGAAAATTGATAGTTTGTTGGTCGTTTTGCAAAAGTCCAAAAACGACATCGATAAAACGCAAGTTCTTAATTCAATTGCAGACGCTTATAAAACGTCTGACCCGAAAATGATGCAACAATATGCTACTAAAGCTTTACAGTTAGCACAAAAAATCCAATACAAGATTGAAGAAGGAAACGCGCAACTTAATCTCGGAAATGCCAACATTATTCTAGGAAATTATTCACAAGCACTCAATTATTTTGCACTCGCTCAATCTATTTTTGAGAATGAATCTCAAACCAATCCGAAAAACAGTCTAACCATCAAAAAAGGTCTGGCAAAAGCGTATGGAAGCATCGGAATTGTATTTGCGGAACAAAGTAATTATGCCAAAGCGCTGCTCTTTCATCTCAAGTCAGTTGCAATTTATGAGCAAATTAAAGAATTCAAAAAATGCGCACAGGTCTATAATAATATTGGCGTCGCCTATCAGTCGCAAGGGGAAATTTTCAAGGCACTAGAATATTTTATCAAAGCGCAAAAAATTCAAGAGAAATTAAGGGATATTCACGTTGGTATTACACTGACGAATATCGCGAACTGTTATTTAAAACAAAAAAATACCGACAAAGCCTTTGAATATTACGCAAAAGCAAAATACAGCATCGACAAAAATCCAGACCCGAGAGCATTGGGAGAATGGTATAACAATATGGGATTGTATTTCTTGGCGACTCAAAATCCAACGAAAGCAATCGAAAGCTGGAATGCAGCCATTCAAACTTTTGCGTCGATTGAGGATAAATTTGGTGTTGCCGATACGCATTTGTACTTAGGACAGTTGTATTTAGATCAAAAAAATCCAACTGCTGCTTTATCTAGCGCGAGCACAGCGCTGCGATTAGCGAAGGAAATTGGCGTATTAGAACAAACTGTCGTTGCGGAAAAATTATTGAGTGCAATTTACGATCAAGAAGGAAATGCGGGACAATCGTTGGTGCATTTTAAATTATACAGCCAAGCGAAAGACAGTTTGACCAATGCGGAAACCATTCGCAAAAGCGTGGAATCGGCCATGAATTTTGAATTCGATAAACGCGAAGTCATTCAAAAAGAAGAACACGAAAAGAGAGAATTACTGCTAAAGGAACAAGCCAAACAAAACAAAATGCAATTACTTTTCGCTGGACTTTTCGCTTTGCTGTTGGCTGGAATTGGATTTTTGTTCTACAATCGCATGCAGCTCAAGAAAACTTTGACGCTTCAAAAAGAACTAGCAGAATACGAGCAAAAAGCCTTGCACTTGCAGATGAATCCACATTTTGTGTTCAATTGTTTGGGATCGATTTCCAGTTTTATTGTGCAAAACGGAACCCATTCGGCAGTAAAATATTTGGCGAAATTTTCTAAATTAATGCGACTTACTTTGGAGTATTCTAAAAAATCACTAATTCCGATTGACAAGGAAATTCAAAGTTTACAAAACTATCTCGAGCTAGAGCAATTGCGATTCAACAACAAATTTAGTTTCACTATTTCTAAAAGCGACAATATCGAAGATGATTTGGCTTTGCCGCCGTTATTGCTGCAGCCGTTTGTGGAGAATGCCATCATTCATGGCGTCATTCCTAGCAAAGAAAACGGAACCATTTCTATCGAATTTGGTCTTGATGCCAATAATTTGATTTGCACCATTACTGACAATGGCATTGGCTATGCGACTTCTAAAGCGATTAAAGAAAATTCGGTTTCTGTGCACCAATCGATGGCATTAGATATTACCAAAAAACGATTGGAAATGATTGCAACATCTACTTCTAGAAAAGCAGAAGTCGTGATTGAAGAATTGAATAACGGTAATTCTGGAACCAAAGTGACCTTGCATTTGCCAATTCAATACATCGAAAAGCCAACCAATAACCAACAATTGACAACCGACAACTAAGATGATCACAGCATTATTAATAGACGACGACAAAAACCTACGCGATGGCATGAGAGAATTGCTTTCTTTTTATGCAACCGATATCCAAATTATTGGAGAAGCTGAAGATGTGGTAGGCGGCGTAGCAGTCATCGATAAACTCAAGCCACAAGTCGTTTTTTTAGATATTCAACTCAACGACGGAACTGGATTTGACATCTTAGAACAATTGGCGAAGAAAAACGGAAAGACCACATCGCACATCGTTTTTATAACGGCGCATGAAGAATATGCGATTAAAGCCTTTCGATTTAGTGCCCTTGATTTCTTACTAAAGCCAGTTGATCCGGATGAGCTGGAAATCGTAGTGGGAAAAATAAGAACCGTTTTAGATAAAAATGACAGCTATGCCCACATCGATTTACTGCTGGAGAACATCCGAAAGAAAGTAGACAATTTCAAGCGAATTGCCCTGACAACCGCCGACGGAATTCACCTTTATGAAGTCAGCGATATCATCCGATGTGAAGGCGAAGATAATTACACGACGTTTTATATCAAGAACAATAAACCGATTGTGATTTCGAAAACACTCAAAGAATATGAAGATTTATTGTCGGAATACGGATTTGAACGCATTCACCAAAAGCATCTGATAAATCTCGCGTATTTGAAATCCTATGTCAAGAAGGAAGGCGGTTATATTGTGATGGCAGATAATACGCAGTTGCCCATTTCGCAGCGGAAAAGAGAGCGATTACAGGAATTAATTAAAGCACTTTAAGCAGTATAATAAAACCAAAATTTAAAACAAACATCATGAAACAAACGCTACTTTTTTTACTGCTATGCACTGGAATAGCCAATGCGCAGTTAATTAATTTTCCCGATCCAAACCTGAAAACAGCCTTAATAAATTCAACATTTGTGATGGATTTGAATGATAATTTTCTCACTAGCCCAGATGTGGATTTCGATGGTGAAATTGATTTCGATGAAGCCTTGCAAATAGGAACTATAATAGTGGAGAACGGGAATATTTCTGATCTTTCTGGAATGGAATTTTTTACCAACCTAAAGACTTTTTCTTGTGCAGACAATCAAATTACTACAGTTGATCCGCTAGCCAATTTGATATCGCTTCAAATATTATCCATACAAAACAATCAGGTTACTTCTGTTGACTTATCGGCAGGATTTAGTTTATTAACTGATTTTACTTTTAGTGGCAATGCAGTAACCTATTTAGATCTTTCAGGCTGCAGCAGTTTGACTTATATTAACACACTTGATCTAAATAACATAAATTATTTCAACATTCAAGGATGTTCAAGCATTCCAACTATCAACATTACTTCGAGCGTATTGTCGTTTTTTGATTTTACGGGTTGCACTGGGTTAAACAATCTTACAGTTTGGAATTCCCAACTCAATGCTTTGGATTTTAGCAACTTAAATTGTCAGTTTATTACTTTGCAGGACAACAATTTAGTGACGACGATGACATTTAACAATAATCCGAATTTATCAAGTTTGAGTGTGTTTGGGAGTCCAATAACTACATTAGATGTTTCATCTCTGACGGCTTTGAATTCGTTTTGGTGTGCGAACCATCCACTATTGGAAACTATTTTTGCCAAGAATGGTGCGAATGAATCCTTCACTTTAGGCAATAATCCGAATCTAAGTTTTATTTGCGCCGATGATGCTCAAGTAGCTTCAGTTCAGACTTATTTAAATGCTAATGGTCTTTCGAACATTGTTTGTAATTCGTATTGTGATTTTACTCCAGGCGACAATTATAATACGATTACAGGAAACATGAAATTTGATAGCAACAACAACGGTTGCGATGCAAGCGATATTACTCCAAATAATATCAGAGTTAATATTTCAGACGGAACTAGTACAGGCGCTTCATACCTTAACAATGCCGGCGGTTATGTTTTCTATACGCAAGCAGGAAACTTTACAATTGCACCATCGGTAGAAAACCCAACCTGGTTTAATTTTTCACCAGCAACAGCAACTATTCCGTTTGCAGACAATAACAACAATAGCGCTACCCAAGATTTTTGTATTACTCCCAACGGTATACATCCTGATATAGAAGTGGTGATTTCTCCAGTCTTTTTTGCACGACCAGGTTTTGATGCTACTTATCAAATTACCTTCAGAAACAAAGGCAATCAAACATTTTCTGAAGGCTTGGTTGGTTTGCAATATAACGATGCGGTTTTGGATTTCGTTTCGGCTTCACAAGCAACTTTTTCGCAAGCCGTTGGCAATATCAATTGGCAGTACACCAACTTATTACCCTTTGAATCTCGAACCATCACGGTTACTTTAAATGTGAATAGTCCAACAGAAACGCCTGCGGTGAATATTGGAGATTTGTTAAATTTTGTAGTTTCCACTTTTCCTTTAGGAGCGGATGAAAATCCAATTGACAATACTTTCGAATACACACAAACTGTGGTTGGTTCTTATGATCCGAATGATATCACTTGCTTAGAAGGCGATGTCGTTCCGGCAACTGAAATCGGAAATTACCTGCATTACGCCATCAACTTTGAAAACACAGGCAATTTCCCAGCAGAAAATGTGGTGGTAAAAATAGAAGTAGATCCTACGAAATTCGATATTGGTTCTTTGCAACTGATGAACAGCAACTTCCCTGTTAATGCAAGAATTGCAGGGAATAAAGTCGAGTTTATTTTCGAAAATATTCAATTGTCAATAGGCGGTCATGGACATATTTTATTAAAAATCAAGACACAAAGTGCTTTAGTAACTGGAGATGTGGTGGCGAATCGTGGGGATATTTTCTTCGATTATAACTTCCCGATTGATACTGGATTGGCGAATACGGTGTTTCAAACTTTATCAAATAGTGTATTTGAAATTGATAGTTCGATTGCTATTTATCCAAATCCAGCAGTCAATGAAGTTACCATTACGGCAGATAATAAGATAAAATCGATACAATTATACGATGCGCAAGGAAGAATTATCTTAACTCGTTTGACTGATGATTTAGCATCGAAACTAGAGGTGTCAAGTTATTCTAAAGGAATTTATTTTATAAAAATCACAACAGAAAAAGGAGCGCAAGTTCAGAAACTGTTGAAAGACTAAACATACAATCGCATAAAAAGTGGCATCATGAAAACAAAACACAACACAAACTCAAGCGTTATGAAAAATATTTTTTTATTGATGTTGCTTATTACCGGAATGGTAAAGGCGCAAATTGTGACTATTCCGGATGCGAATTTTAAGGCGAAGTTAATTGCTCAAGGAATAGATACAAATGGAGATGGAGATATTCAACAAAGTGAAGCTACAGCAGTAACTCAAATTAGTGTCAGTGGAACTTTTGCTGTATATGGCAATATTGTTAATTTAACAGGCATCCAGGCTTTTAGCAATTTGCAAAGCTTACGTTGTAACTACAATCAAATTACAAGTATAGATCTTTCAGGATTGACCAATTTGCAAACTTTGGATTGTGGAAAAAATCAACTATCAAGTCTAAATGTTTCAGGATTGACCAATTTGCGAAATTTGTATTGTGAACAAAATCAACTATCAAGTCTAGATGCTTCAGGATTGACCAATTTGCGAGATTTGTATTGTGAACAAAATCAACTTGATAATCTAGTTGTTTCAGGATTGACCAATTTAGAAGTTTTGTGGTGTGATACTAATCAACTCACAAGTCTAAATGTTTCAGGATTGACCAATTTGCAAATATTGTGTTGTAATCAAAATCAACTCTCAAGTATAGATGTTTCTGGATTGACCAATTTGGAAGTTTTGTGGGTTAATAATAATCAAATCACAAATTTAGATGTTTCAGTATTGACCAATTTGCAACAGTTGAATTGTTCTTTTAATCAACTCTCAAGTTTAGATGTTTCGGAATTGCCGAATTTGATATTTTTGAATTGTGCTAGAAATTTATTAACTGCATTGTTTATCAAAAATGGAAGTATTGAAAGTACCCTTATATTTGGAGTAAATCCCAACTTAAGCTTCATCTGTGCAGATGAAGACCAGGTTTCAAGTGTTCAAGCTCAAGCAGAATCTAATGTTGTGGTAAGTTCCTATTGTTCTTTTACCCCAGGCGGAGATTACAATACAGTTTCTGGTGTTGTTCGTTTTGATATGGACAATAATGGTTGTGATGTTTCGGATTCGGCATTTCCATTTAGTGCGCATCTAAATATTACTGAAGGAACAGTTTCAAGTGGCACTTTTCCCACTACAAATGGGAGTTATTCGTTATATACTCTAACAGGAACCAATACATTGACTACTTCATTAGAGAATCCAAGTTATTTTAATATTTCTCCAAGTAACGCAATAATTGATTTTTTAACCTTTGGAAATACGCAAACTCAAGACTTCTGTATTACTGCGAATGGAGTTCATAATGATGTTGAAATTGTTATTGCTCCAATCACTCAGGCTCGTCCCGGTTTTGATGCCGTATATCAAATTGTATTTAAAAATAAAGGCAATCAAACGCTTTCAGGAAACATAACTTTTATCTACAATGATGTTGTTTTAGATTTCGTGAGTGCAACCCTCGCGCCTGATACCCAAAATACAGGCTTGTTAAATTGGAATTATTCCGATTTGCAACCTTTTGAAAACAGAAGTTTTGATGTCACCTTAAATGTAAATTCACCAACTGAAACCCCAGCAGTAAATAATGGAGATATTTTAAATTTTGAAGCAACAATTACTCCAGTAATTGGTGATGACATTCCCGAAGATAACCTATTTACTTTTAATCAAACGGTTGTCGGTTCATTTGACCCCAACGATATTACCTGCTTAGAAGGCGATGTAGTTCCAGCAACAGAAATTGGAAAATATCTGCATTATGTTATTAATTTCGAAAACACCGGAACTTTTCCAGCAGAAAATGTGGTAGTGAAAACAGAAGTTGATGCCTCGAAATTCGACATTGGTTCTCTACAATTGATGAACGCCAACTTCTCTGTGGATGCGAGAATTACAGGAAATAAAGTAGAATTTATTTTCGAAAACATTCAATTGCCTATCGGAGGTCACGGTCATATTTTGTTAAAGATCAAGACACAAAATACGCTAGTAACTGGAGATGCGGTTGCGAATCGCGGTGATATTTTCTTTGATTATAATTTCCCGATTGATACCGGTCTGGCGAATACGGTGTTTCAAACTTTATCGAATAGTGTATTTGAAGTGGATAGTTCTGTAGCTGTTTATCCGAATCCAGCGATCAATGAAGTTACCATTACGGCGGATAATAAGATAAAATCGATCCAATTATACGATGCGCAAGGACGAATTATTTTGACTCGTTTGATTGATGATTTAGAGTCGAAACTAGAATTGTCAAGCTATTCAAAAGGAATTTATTTTATAAAAATCACGACTGAAAAAGGAGCGCAAGTTCAGAAACTAATTAAAGATTAAAAATATCTGTGCACGGATATTCACTAAAAAAAGTCAAACAAAAAAAGCTAAAAAAGATGAAAAAGATTGTATTACTACTGTTGTTGTGTGCAGGAATTACCAAGGCACAAAACGTCAATATTCCAGATGCGAATTTTAAAAATGCATTATTATCGGCTGATATTACTAATGAAATTGCTTTCAGTAACGGTATTGCGGTGAAGATTGACACAAATAATGATGGCGAAATTCAAGAGATTGAAGCCCAAGCCATTGATTCGCTTGATATTGGTCCAGACATTTTCTTCCTCTCTTTTGAGATCGCTGATTTGACAGGAATAGCAAGTTTTGTCAATTTAAAATTCCTCAATTGCAGCGGTAACCTACTGACGAGTTTAGACGTCTCATCACTTACGTTACTCGAAAAACTTTTGGCTGCTCAACCGCAACTCGTGTCAATCAATGTGGCGGGTTTGACTGCGCTAACCGATTTAGATTTAATGAATAGCGAAATATCAAGCATTGATTTAACCGGTTTAACCAGTTTAGTCAACTTAGATTTACTTGGAAATAATTTGACTACGATCGACTTAACTGGATTGGTTAATTTGAAAAGATTGACCTTGGGCTTCAATCAGTTAAGTTCCATCAATCTGACCAATGCGACTAGTTTGGAAGAGCTAAGAGTCGATAACAATAACTTAACTGAGTTAAATTTATCGAGTAACAATAATTTGAAAAGCCTTGATTGTGGTCAAAACGCGATTCCTTCGATAGATTTCTCGAACCTAACGAGCTTAGAATATTTGTACTATGGTGGAAACGGATTGAGTACTTTGGATGTTTCTAATTTAGTAAATCTTCAAACCCTTATTTGTGAAAGTAACAATCTTACTGTCTTGAACATCAGTAATCTTACCAATTTATCGACACTCAACTGTAGTTTCAACAATATTTCAAGTCTAGATTTTAGCGCATCGACGCTTTTTAATGGTATTGAATGTGCTAATAATCAGTTGACAAGTATTGATCTGAGTAATCAATTGGGGTTGTCAAGATTGAATGTTGGAAATAATTTGCTAACGAGTCTAGATGTCAGCAACAATGTGAACCTATTCGAGCTTTTTTGCCAAAATAATTTGTTTACCACCTTAGATTTTAATAACAATTCGACGATGTTCTTTGTCGACCTATCTGAAAACAACAACCTAGAAACCTTATTCTATAATAATGGACTTCTAATTCCTCCATCTGTTCCAGCATACGTAGGTATTGTCAATTGCCCGAATCTACGCTACGTGTGCGTAAATGAAGAAGGTGTTCCATATATGCAAAGCCAAGTTGACAATACTTCAGGCGCGACTAACGTTGTAGTTAATTCGTATTGTATTTTTACTCCGACTGGAAATTTCAATACAATCAGGGGAACAATTAAGTTTGATAATAACGCAGATGGTTGCGATGCCTCGGATGAAGTATTGCCTAACTTGCGAGTAAATATTAATGACGGGACAAGTCAAGGAGCTACCTTTATTAATAGCGCTGGAGTGTATCAATTTATTACACAAGAAGGCGATTTTACTATAACGCCATCAATACAGAATCCAGCGTGGTTTAATTTTGAACCGGCATCTGCGGTCATTAATTTTGCAGACGATAATAATACTACTACGATACAAGATTTTTGTTTAACGGCAAACGGAATACGCCCTGATGTGTCCATTGTTGTTGCTCCATTCTTATATGCGCGTCCCGGATTTGATGCTTCTTACTTTTTGGTTTATACAAATAATGGGAATCAAACACTATCAGGTTCCGTTAGCTTGAGTTTTAATGACGATTTGATGAATTTTTCCGGAGGGACTCTTGCACCAGACACCAATGGGTTTGGATTGCTTGGTTGGAATTACGTCAATCTTCAACCATTTGAAAGCAGAAGCATTGGACTAGCATTCACAGTCAATAGTACGACAGATACACCGCCCGCGAATATTGGTGATCAATTAGGATTCACGGCTACAATACTGCCGATAGTTGGTGACGAAACACCAAACGACAATGAGTTTCAGTTTACGCAAACTATTGTCGATGCTAACATTGTAAATGATATTTATTGTCTAGAAGGTGACGTGGTTGACCCGAGCTATATTGGTGACTATCTTCATTATATGATTAATTTCGAAAACGTTGGGACACTATCAGCCCAAAACATTGTGATTCGTTTTGATGTTGATCCGGCGAATTTTGATATCAATACCCTACAGTTGCTGAATGCTACTAACCCTGTTGAAACCAGAATTATTGGGAATGTAGTGGAGTTTATTTTCCAAAATATCAATTTAGAAATTGGAGGTCATGGTAGTATATTATTAAAATTGAGAACCAACGATTCGCTTGTTCCTTCTGATGTCGTTTCCAGCGGGGCTAATATTTTCTTTGATTTTAACGCACCGTTAAATACAGGAGTTGCAAACACTACTTTTCAACCTTTATCGAATGTTGGTTTCGAGGATAAGAAATTGTTTTCTTTGTATCCAAATCCAACTAGTTCTAAAGTAAATATCACCAGCACTGATCAGGTTCAGATTTTACAATTGCTTGATATGCAAGGAAGAGTACTCCAAACACAAACAGTAAACGAAAAACAAGCGACCATTGATTTAACAGGAAAAGCAAAAGGAATCTATTTCTTAAAAGTTTCAACTGTAAAAGGAACAGCAATAGAGAAAATAGTAAAGGAATAAATCACTTGAAATAATGTAAAAAACCCTTTCTGAGTTTAGCTTTTGAAAGGGTTTTTTATTTATAAAATTATTAACAATTTCATTGTAAAATTCATTTTTTAATTCACTTCGATTTCCCTAGTTTTGTTAAATTATTATTTTTAAGAAAAAATTCCCTTTTATATTATGTCAAAGACAGCCATTTTAGAACTAGACGGAAAGAAGTATGAGTTTCCTGTGATTGTAGGAAGTGAAAACGAAGTAGGAATCGATATCAATAAATTACGCGATTTGACTGGTGCCATTACGATGGACCCAGGGTACAAAAACTCTGGTTCTTGCACGAGCGAAATTACATTCCTCGATGGTGAAGAAGGAATTCTTCGCTACCGTGGTTATGCTATCGAGGACTTAGCCGACAAAGCAGATTTTCTAGAAGTAGCGTATTTGGTCATTTTTGGGGAATTGCCTACGAAAACTGAATTGGCACTATTCGAAACGGATATTCGTAAATATACTTTGGTCAATGAGGAAATGAAAAACATCATTGATGGGTTTCCTAAGACTGCCCATCCGATGGGAGTTTTGTCTGCATTGACTAGTGCTTTAACTGCTTTTAACCCAAAAGTAGTTAATGTCGAAAACGACAAAGAAATGTACGAAGCGGTGTGCAAAACCATGGGTAAATTCTTGGTTATTGCTACGTGGACCTACAGAAAGATGATGGGTTTCCCGCTTAATTACTATAATAACGAAAGAGGTTACGTAGAGAACTTTATGCATTTGATGTTCGAATTACCAACGGGTCCTTACAAAGCAAACCCAGTGGTGATTGATGCTTTAGATAAATTATTTATTCTTCACGCCGATCACGAACAAAACTGTTCTACGTCGACCGTAAGAATGGTGGGTTCTTCACATGCTGGATTATTCGCGTCTATTTCTGCTGGTGTCTCAGCACTTTGGGGACCATTACACGGTGGCGCCAATCAAGCGGTGCTGGAAATGCTAGAAGAAATTCACAAGAACGGTGGTGACGCCGACAAATACATGGCGAAAGCCAAAGACAAAGAAGATCCATTCCGATTGATGGGATTCGGACATCGAGTATACAAAAACTTCGATCCAAGAGCGCGCATTATTAAAAAAGCGGCCGATGAGGTGTTGAATACTTTAGGAGTGGATGATCCAATTTTGGAAATTGCTAAAAAATTAGAAGCCGCCGCTTTGGTAGATGATTATTTCGTGTCGAGAAAATTATATCCAAATGTCGATTTCTATTCGGGAATTATTTATCGGGCACTTGGAATTCCAACCGATATGTTTACCGTGATGTTCGCCATCGGACGTTTGCCAGGATGGATTGCCCAATGGAAAGAAATGCGCGTCAACAAAGAGCCAATTGGAAGACCACGACAAGTATATGTTGGGCAACCGTTGCGGGATTTTACGCCTATGAGTAAAAGATAGTTGTAAATGTAATTGAGATAGAAGCCTCCTTTATGGGGGCTTTTTTATGGAATTGTTATTTTGACCGGATTATTTTTAGAATACTTTATTAATCAACCCGCTTTCTATATCTTTGTTTCCAATCAAAGCAAATTTATGTTACCAATTCATGTTACGAATGAATCATCCAGACTGAGAGCAGTCGTTCTGGGTTCAGCCCTTAGCAATGGCCCTACGCCAACCGCAGAAGAAGCCTACGATCCGAAATCTTTAGAACATATTTTATCCGGGACATATCCCACAGAAGAAGATATGATTGCCGAAATGGAAGGCTTCAACCAAGTGTTTCAAAAATATGACGTCAAAGTCTATCGCCCGGAAATGATTGAAAATTATAATCAAATTTTTACGCGTGATATTGGTTTTGTGATTGAAGATACGTTTATCAAAGCCAATATTCTTCCAGATCGCGAGCGAGAATTGGATGCCATTCAATACATCATCGATCAAATCAATCCCCAAAAAGTAGTGCGTCCGCCAGCCGACGTGCACATAGAAGGTGGCGATGTCATCTTATGGAATGACTACATTTTCATCGGAACTTACAAAGGAAGCGACTATAAAGATTACATCACAGCACGCACCAATATGGAAGGCGTGAACTATATCAAACAATTATTTCCAAATAAAATCGTCAAGGAATTCGACTTGGTCAAATCAAAAATCGAAGCCAGAGACAACGCCTTGCATTTAGATTGCTGCTTTCAGCCAGTGGGGACCAATAAAGGAATTATATACAAAAGTGGTTTTCGCGAAGAATCAGATTATATGTATTTAGTGAACCTTTTCGGAAAAGAGAATTTATTTCACATTACTAGAGATGAGATGTACGAAATGAATTCAAATGTCTTTTCAATTGCGCCAGACGTGGTGGTTTCTGAGAAAAGCTTTACCAGATTAAATTCTTGGTTGCGTGACAACGGATTTACCGTCGAAGAAATCTCGTATGGAGAAATTGCCAAACAAGAAGGACTGTTAAGATGCTCGACTTTGCCTTTGATTAGGGATTAGTATTGTTGTAGGTTGTAAGTTGTAAGTTGTGTGTTTTGATGTAGAGTGAATAAAATATAAGCCAAAAAAAGTAAGTTATGAGCAGTTATAAGGATTTAGAGATTTATACTTTGGGACTAGAGTTGTTTTATAAAGCACACTTTGCCTCTTTAAAACTACCAAAACACGAAATGTATGAACTTGGGAGTCAGCTACGAAGATCAGCGGATTCTGTTCCAACAAATATAGTAGAAGGTTATGGGAGAAAACGATATAAAGCAGATTTTATTAAATTTCTAACGTACTCCTATGCAAGTTGTCTTGAAGCTGTATTCCATTTACAAAAAATTACAACATTATACCCAACTATAATTGAAAATGAACAAGAATTCATTGACAAGTACAATGAGTTGAGTGCCAAAATTTATAATTTTACTAAATACGTCGAACAAAACTGGAAATCCTAACTTTACAACTTACAACTTACAACTTACAACTTACAACTTACAACTTACAACTTACAACTTACAACTTACAACTTACAACTTACAACTTACAACTTATAACTTACAACTTACAACCTACAACCTACAACCTACAACCTACAACCTACAACCTACAACCTACAACCTACAACGCACAACATACAACCCACAACTTCCAAAACATGAAACAAACCACCAATTCCATTCTAATGATTCGCCCAGTGGCGTTTCGAATGAACGAGCAAACTGCCGTCAATAACTATTACCAAAAAGTGTTAGATGGATTGTCGTCTGAAACTGTCAATGCCAAAGCGCAAGAAGAATTTGATGCTTTTGTCAACAAATTACGCATGGTTGGTGTAGACGTTATTGTGGTAGAAGACACCAAAACGCCCGACACACCAGACTCAATTTTCCCAAACAATTGGATTTCATTTCACGAAAATGGAGATGTAGCACTCTATCCGATGTTTGCCGAAAACCGCCGTCACGAAAGACGCGAAGATGTCCTAGATGTTTTGGAAGACCAAGGTTTTGTTATCAATAATATCATGGATTATACTTCTGCCGAGGATGATGGTTATTTTCTAGAAGGTACGGGAAGTATTCTCTTAGATCGCCAAAATGATAAAGCGTATTGCGCCTTGTCGCCGCGCGCGGATGAGGAATTGTTCATCGAATTCTGCGAAGATTTTGAATATACGCCAGTCATTTTTGAAGCGTTTCAAACAGTCAATGGCGAGCGAAAACTCATCTACCACACCAACGTCATGATGTGTTTAGGAGAAACCTTTGCTGTAATTTGCGCCGACTGCATCGACGACAAAAAAGAGCGCAAAATGGTATTGGATAGTTTGCGCGGCGACGAAAAAGAAGTAATCCTCATAACAGAAGACCAAGTCAATAATTTCGCAGGTAATATGTTGGAAGTGACCGGTTCGGATGACCGCAGATATTTGGTGATGAGCAAATCGGCACACCAAAGTTTGACTAAAAAACAAATTGCCCAAATTGAAGAACATGTCACCATCTTAAGCTCGAGTCTCGACACGATTGAAGCTTGTGGCGGCGGAAGCGCACGCTGCATGATGGCGGAAGTTTTTCTTCCGAAAAACTAAATTCCAAAAATAAAATTCCAAATTCCAATGGTTCAATTTGGAATTTGGAATTTTTTTATTGGAATTTTACTACTTCAGTTTATCAAAAACATATCCCGCTTTCGTCGCGCCCCAAACTTGCTTTCCGTCTTTATCAAATCCTTGATCCCAAGACAATATTTGCGTTGGTGTAATCGTCACTTTTGACGAGGCATAACTTGCACCTCGCAATTCACTTGGACAAGTTTTTTCTCCCGTACTTCCCGCGAATTTGTTTTTTTCGATGCGATGCAAAACCACACCGCAACCTTGTTTGAGCTCGATGTCGTTTTCGGTAAGTGCATCAAAAGCTTCCGGAGTAGCCCATTTACCTATCCATTCTTTTTCGTTTTTCAGGGTGTGAATTTCACTGATAAATTCGTTTTCACCACGTTGTGAAACTTTGTAAATACGAACACGGTATGGCTTGTCTTGTTTCTTGAATAACGCTTGCTCCACATACAAATAGTGGCCTTTATTTTTCCAAATGGGAACCATCCGCAAGGAAATATTAAAGTAACTCGTGTCTTTCACCGATTGTTTTTCCGAAGAATACGTTCCTTGCATGATAGCAACCAATTTATTCAAATGGGCTTCACTTTTAGAAGCTACATTTTGGCCCGATTTACAACTTGTGATTGCTATTCCAAGTAACGCAAAGAGGAATAATTTTTTCATAAAGAAGGATGATTTTTTTGGTGTTGTTGAAAGCAGTAAAGATAAAAATTCAATAAACACAACTGTTAGTTTGCTGTTAAAACTTCGCTGGTCATTAGACCGCACTTCATTTTTTGTACTTTTGCTTTATGAAAAATAAGAAAACCTTGGTTTTGGGCGCTTCCACAAAACCAGATCGGTATGCTTTCAAAGCGATAGAAATGCTCGTTGATAAAGGCCATTCCGTATTGGCAATTGGTCAAAATGTTGGAGAAGTCGCTGGAATCAAAATTCAAACCAAAGCGATTCCACTAAAAAACATCGATACGGTGACTCTTTACCTCAATGCGTTGCGCCAACGTGATTATTACAATTACATCATCGAGACAAAACCGAAACGGGTGATCTTTAATCCGGGAACGGAAAATCCGGAGTTATATCAGCTGCTGAAAGCCAATGGAATTGAAGTAGAAGTAGCGTGTACTTTAGTTTTACTAACTACCAATCAATATTAATTTTTAGGAGCTGTTCCTGCTGTACGTTATATCTTTTGTGTCGAACGCCGCCACAAAAGGATGCCACTACCATCAGGGCTAGAGTTTTCGTACAGATTTAGAAATTTGTTTGTGAAGTGGCTGGTTTACTTATTAGTAACAATCCCAAGAAAGTCAGCAAGCCGTTGATGATGATGAGTTCATTATCGATCACATAATCTCCCAAAAGCGCGGCCGAATTTTTACTGATTAAAAAGCAAATCGCTGGTGAAAATACGCATACAAAAGGTACCCATTTGTCCTTCACGGTTTTCGATTTCATAAACAACCCAAAGGCATACAATCCTAGCAACGGTCCGTACGTGTAGGAGGCGATTTTAAAAATCATACTCACTACCGACGCATCATTTATCGCATTGAAAATTATAATGACAATAAACATCAAAAATGAAAACGCGATGTGCACACCATGTCTTGTTCGAACAATATTGGGTTTGTTGGCGTTCTCGGCTTTATCCATGCCGAGAAAATCTACGCAAAAAGAAGTAGTCAATGCGGTTAAGGCGCTATCGGTTGTGGCAAATGTTGCTGCAGTTAGTCCAAGTAAAAAAACTACCGCTGGGAAAATAGTCAAATGGTGAAATGCGATTTCTGGGAATAGTAAATCAGTTCGCGGTTTACCTGTAATTAAATCGATAGGAATTTCAATATGATTTTGACTCGCGTAAATGTAAAGTAAAGCACCAACACTTAAAAAGAAGATATTAATCAAGACAAAAATTCCGGTAAAAGTGTACATGTTTTTTTGCGCATCTTCAATGTGCGCGCAACTTAGGTTTTTCTGCATCAAATCCTGGTCTAAGCCCACCATGGCGATGGTGACGAAGATTCCGCCTAGAATTTGTTTGATAAAATAGGATCCTTTCAAATAGTCTTCATAGAAAAATATCTTCGAATAATTGCTGTTTTTGACTTTTTCAAAAGCTTCAAAAAATGACAAATCTAAACTGCTGCAAATGAAAAATATGGTTAAGAAAACGGAGGAAACCAAAAAGAAAGTTTGCAAAGTATCGGTGATGATAATCGTTTTGAGTCCACCACGATAGGTATAAGCAAAAATCAACGCCAACGAAATGAGCACGGTCAGCGCAAACGGAATGTGATAAAAATCAAAAACATAGCGTTGTAAAACGATGACTACCAAATACAATCGAAAAGACGAGCCAATGGTTCTGCTTAAAAGGAAAATAAAAGCAGCAGTTTTGTAGCTTACTGTTCCTAGTCGCTGTTCGATGTAACTGTAAATCGAAGTCAAATTCATCCGATAATACAACGGCAGCAGCACTTTAGCGATAATTAAAAACCCAATCGCATTTCCCAATACAAACTGAAAATATTTAAATTGATTTTCGGGATTGCCCACTTCGCCGGGAACCGATATAAAAGTAACGCCCGACAGCGCCGTTCCGATCATTCCAAACGCGACTAAATACCATTTCGAATTTTTATTGGCTTTAAAAAAAGCCTCATTGTCGCTATTTTTTTTGCTCGTATAATGCGATATGATAAAAAGCATCCCAAAGTAAACGACGATGAGTGATAGAATGGCAAATGGAGTCATAGTTATAATTTTACGATGCCAAAATACAATTTTTTGTTGAATCGTTTAATTGTTTAACCGTTTAACTGTTTATTCGTTTAACCGATTACACGATTAAACAAATCCACGATTAACCAAATCCACGATTAAACAATTTGCTATCTTTACGCCCATGGAATTTTCTTCAAAATTATTAGAGAAAGCAGTCAACGAAATGGCGCAATTGCCAGGAATTGGTAAGCGCACAGCTTTGCGATTGGTACTGCATTTATTAAAACAACCCAAAGACAAAACACGATTCTTGAGCGAAGCATTAACAAACATGCGCGAAGAAGTGAGGTTTTGCAGGAGTTGTCACAATATTTCTGATGTAGAATTATGTGAAATCTGTGCAAATACAAATCGAAATCACAAAATCATCTGTGTTGTTGAAGATATTCGCGACGTTATGGCTATCGAAAACACACAACAATTCAAAGGAATTTATCATGTGTTGGGCGGTAAAATTTCCCCTATTGATGGCGTTGGACCAAGTCAATTAAATATCAATACTTTGATTGATAAAGTTAAAACGGGAATGATTGACGAATTAATTTTTGCATTAAGTTCAACAATGGAAGGTGATACGACTAATTTTTTTATCTACAAACAAATCAAAGATTACAATGTAATATGCTCAACAATTGCACGAGGAATAGCAGTTGGTGACGAATTGGAATATGCGGATGAGGTTACTTTGGGGCGAAGTATTTTGCAACGAATTCCGTTAGAAATTTCTTTCAAAAACAATTAAATAATTTGTTGCGCTGTTTTTTTGATATTCTAAATGAAAAACTATCTTTGTTTGCTAAATTTTTTCAACAAAATGAATAAGAAAATACTGTTACTTCTATTGGTTTTAGGAGTTTTTTTTTCCTCTTGTGTGCCGATAAAGGACTTAATATATCTCCAAAATAAAGATAACTCTGAGGTTTCTACTTCCGTTAATCCAGTAAACGCAAAACCATATCGTCTTCAAATAAATGATGTCGTCAGTATTTCGATTAAAGCTAACGACCCAAAACTTGTGCAGATTTTTACGCCAAGTAACCAGGTGAATGAATCTGGGAAAAGTGGAGAATCACTTTATTTTGAAGGTTTTACAGTAAATGATCACGGAAATATTAGAATGCCAGTTTTAGAGGAGTTGAATGTGGTTGGATTTACATTAGATGAGGTTCGACTAATTATCGAAAAGAGATTATTGGAGGAATATTTTAACAAGGAAGCAAGCATATTTGTCTCTATAAAGTTAGCGGGATTGCGCTATACAGTCAATGGAGAAATTAATATGCCCGGCACTAAGACGCTCTATCAAGAGAAATTGACAATAATGGAAGCGATCGCTAATTCGGGTGATATCACTGTTGTTGGAGATCGAAAAAATGTTGTTGTTTTGAGGCAAACTCCATCAGGCACTGAAATGCATACGATTGATTTAACGGATATAAAAGCGATGCAATCGCCCTATTACTTTATACAATCGAACGACTACATCTATATTAAACCATTGAAGCAGAAGTCTTGGGGAACGGGAAAAACAGGTTTAGAGTCTCTTACTACAGTAGTTTCGATTCTTACTCTTCTAGCCACAACTTTTATTATTTTTAGAAACTAAAACAGGCATGATAGATAGCAAAGATTTTTCGTTTTTTGAAAGCCAAAACAGCTTTGATTTCAAAGGTTTCTTGATAAAGATTACAAGTTATTGGAAGTGGTTTCTGTTGAGTTTAATCATCACTTTTACGATAGCTTACCAAGTAAATTTAAGAAAAGAAAAGGTATATGAGATGCAAACTTCTATTGCGATAAAAGAAGAGAACAATCCTTTCTTTACCTCTACGACTAGTTTGGTTTTTAATTGGGGAGGAACCTCAGACCAGGTTCAAAATATTTCAAACACTTTAAAATCAAGATCTCACAACGAGTTAGTAGTTGAAAAACTAAAGTATTACGTAGATTACTTCAAAAAAAGAAAGTATAATTTTCAAGACGTTTATGGTAGTATTCCGTTTTACATTTCTTTTGACAGGAATAGTAAACAGCTTTTCGCTAGTCTCATAAACGTCAAGTTTATTAGTGATTCGGAATATGAAATGCGAATTACTTTCGATGGGAATAGTGCGCCACTAGTCAATTATTTTGATAACAGCAAGAGTGAAATTTCTGTAGTTCCAGGTGAATTTGTAAAGAGATTTAAAGTTGGGCAGCAAGTAAATCTGCCATTTTTAAATTTTAAACTAGAACTAACTCCAAATCCAGGATACTATAAAGGTAGTGACTATTATTTTCGATTTAATGAGTTTGACGATGTTGTCGCAAGATACCAAGGAGTGAAGGTTGATATTGATACCAAAGCACCTTCAATTTTGAGGCTGAATTTGCAAGGAACCAATAAAGCGAGAATGGTAGATTATTTGAATGCAACTGTAAAAATGTTGATTAGCGTTCAATTAGAAAGAAAAAACCAGTTTGCAACCAATACAATTGAATTTATCGACAGCACTTTAGTTTCCATGGGAAAAGAACTTAAAGCGACTGGCGATGTTCTCAAGACATTTCATCAAAATAAAGATATTTTGGCCATTCAAGATGAAGGCGGTTCTATTTCAAGTAAGTTGTTAACTTATGAAGTTGAAAGAGATATGATTAATAGGAAAATTTCCTATTACAACACCCTAAGAACGTATCTTAAAAATAGCATGGACTATTCGAAACTCCCGGCGCCAACCGTGGCGGGGATTGACGATCCAAATATATTACTCAATGTCTCTAAATTGATTGAACTTTCAACCAGGAGATCGGAACTTGCTTACTCTGTAAAAAGCGAAAAGATCTTTAGGGATTTTGACATTCAAATGGAATCGATTAAGAGAGTTTTGTTGGAAAATATTAGTTCGGTCGGTTCAGCTTTAAAACTTGATCTTACTCTGGTTAATAATAAAATTAATGGGTTAGAAAGTAATATAAAGAAACTTCCGGAAGAAAAGCAAGAGTACTTAAAAATAGTGAGACAGTATGATTTGAGTGACAATATCTATAATACTTTTCTCCAAAAAAGGAATGAAGCTGAAATTGTAAAGGCGGCTAATTTATCAGATATTCATTTTATAGATCCAGCTAAAGATACCGGCGGAGGTTTAATTGGACCAAATACAAGTGTAAATTATGTCTTAGCAAGTTTTCTGGGACTTATTATTCCATTGATAATTGTATTCATTGTGTTTTTCTTAGAGAATTCTATTTTAAATACCGAAGATATTGGGAAACTTACTTCTATTCCTCTAATTGGTGTGGTGGGAATAAAGCATTCAAATACCAACCTCTCGGTATTTGAGCGACCAAAATCAGCGTTGTCAGAATCCTTTAGGACGATTCGTTCATCGCTACAGTTCTTGTATAAGAAATATGATATTTCGGGTTCAAAAACCTTAATGTTAACTTCATCAATTAGCGGGGAAGGCAAAACATTTTGTTCTTTAAATTTGGCAACTGTTTTTGCTATGAGCGAAAAGAAAACGGTAATTGTGGGTCTGGATTTACGTAAACCTAGAATATTTGAAGATTTCAATATAAAAAATGACATCGGGGTAGTGAATTATTTAATTGGACAAAAGACAATAGAAGAAGTTGTGCAAAAAACGCATATTCCTTACTTGGATGTAATCACTTCCGGTCCAATACCGCCTAATCCTTCAGAGATTATTATTGGTGAGAGCATGAGGGAATTTATGAGAATCTTAAAATCGCGCTACGATTATATTATTCTAGATACGCCTCCAGTAGGATTAGTTTCTGATGCTATTGAATTGGCAGAATATGCAGATTTGACACTTTACATTATGCGCCAGAACTATACGAAAAAGGATATGATTACTTTGTTGAATAATAGAATTAAGCGTGGTGAATTGGAGAACATTAGTATTATTTTTAATGGCTTCCAGAACAAAGCAAAATATGGTACTGGTTATGGTTACGGTTATGGTTACGGCTATGGCTATGGCTATGGTAATTACGGAAACGGCTATCATGAAAATGATAAACCAAAAAACATATGGGAAAGTATAAAAGGATTTATAAGCAAAATCTAACGATTATTAGAGAATACTAAATGGGAAACGCTTCTAAATATAATATTTTAATTACTGGTGGAGCGGGATTTATTGGCTCGAACCTATGTGAGTATTTTATTAATAAAGGTCATCACGTTGTTTGTTTGGACAATTTTGCTACGGGTCATCGACATAATATAGCGGCGCTTCTGAGCCATCCTAATTTTAGCTTGATAGAAGCTGATATTCGGAATTTGGCAGATTGTGAAAGAGCAGTTAAGGGATGTGATTTTGTGCTGCATCAGGCTGCCTTGGGTTCTGTGCCGCGCTCTATTCATGATCCGATTACGACAAATGAGGTAAATATTTCTGGATTTCTAAATATGTTACAAGCTGCTCGTGATGCAAAGGTCAAAAGATTTATTTATGCTGCTAGTTCTTCAACTTATGGTGATTCTGTAGCAATTCCGAAAGAGGAGGACAAGATCGGAAAACCGCTTTCTCCTTATGCAATCACAAAGTACGTGAATGAACTGTACGCTGATATTTTCAGCAAAACCTATGGAATAGAAACCATTGGTTTGAGATATTTTAATGTATTTGGTAGAAAGCAAGATCCCAATGGCGCCTATGCAGCGGTTATTCCAAAGTTTGTAATGCAATTAATAAATCATGATAGTCCAATAATTAATGGTGACGGGAATTATTCAAGGGATTTCACTTATATAGACAATATTATACAAATTAATGAGTTGGCCATGTTAACTCAAAACAAAGATGCTGTTAATACAGTTTATAATGCCGCTTTTGGAGACCGCACCACTTTAAATGACCTAGTGAGATTCCTCAAAGTTTCTTTGTCTAATTTTGATCCTAAAATTTTGGAAACACCTATTGTTTATGGACCAAATCGAGCAGGAGATATTCCACATTCATTGGCGAGTATTTCGAAGGCGCAGGATTTATTAGGATATCAACCCCAGTTCTCGATGCAAGAGGGTCTAAATGAAGCAGTAAAATGGTATTGGGATAATCTCAAGTAGTTTACAATTAAATTTAATTAGAATGAAAATAGCAGTTGTTGGATTAGGATATGTGGGTTTACCTCTTGCGCGACTTTTTGCAACAAAGTATTGCGTGGTCGGCTTTGATATCAATGAGAAAAGAGTCAACGAATTAAATGATGGTATCGATAGCACGCTTGAAATTGATGCGGAATTATTAAAATCTGTGTTATTAAAAGATACTTCCAATAATACAAATGGTCTGTTATGTACTACGGATATTGAACAAATTAGAGATTGTAACTATTATGTGGTAACAGTTCCAACACCGGTTGATAAAAATAATCGACCTGACCTGACACCTTTATACAAATCAAGTGAAACTGTTGGGAAAGTCCTTAAAAAAGGGGATATAGTTATTTATGAATCGACCGTATATCCCGGAGTTACTGAAGATGAATGTGTTCCTGTCCTAGAAAGGGTAAGTGGTTTGAAATTCAATGTTGATTTTTTTGCAGGATATTCTCCCGAAAGAATCAATCCCGGAGATAAATTGCATACGGTTGAAAAGATACTTAAAGTAACTGCTGGATCAACGCCTGAGATTGGGATCAAAGTGAATGAACTTTACAAATCAGTAATTACTGCTGGGACCCATTTAGCGCCAACAATCAAAGTAGCTGAAGCCGCCAAAGTAATCGAAAATTCACAGCGAGACATCAACATTGCTTTTGTAAATGAATTGTCCAAAATTTTTAATATACTTAATATAGATACCCACGCGGTATTAGAAGCAGCGGGGACAAAGTGGAATTTTCTGCCATTTAAGCCTGGGCTAGTTGGTGGTCATTGCATCGGTGTTGACCCCTACTATTTAGCACAGAAAGCACAAGAAATGGGATATCATCCTGAGATAATTTTAGCAGGTCGAAGACTAAATGATAGTATGGGTGAGTATGTAGCCTCTCAAGTAGTGAAGTTGATGATTAAAAAAGGGGTGGTTGTGAATGGATCTCAATTGTTAATGTTGGGAATTACCTTTAAAGAAAATTGCCCTGATGTGAGAAACACAAAAATTGTTGATGTTATTTCTTCTTTATCTGAATATGGAATTGAAGTTAGTATATATGATCCTTGGGCGAATCCATCAGAAGTTGCCCACGAGTACAACTTAATTACAACCACTGTATTACCGAACAAGAAGTTTGATGCTATAGTTTTGGGAGTATCACATGATTATTTCACCACCGTCGATTTCGAGGCGATTAGGAAAGAAAATTCCGTCCTTTACGACGTTAAGGGCGTGTTGGGATCAAAAGCAGATGGTAAATTGTAATTAAGAGAATTGAATAATTGATATGAAAATAAACTCTATTTGTTGTATTGGTGCAGGTTACGTTGGAGGTCCGACAATGGCGATTATTGCGCAAAAATGTCCACATATAAAAGTTACTGTTGTTGATTTAAATGCTGAAAGAATTGCAGCATGGAACGATTCGGATGTAAACAATATACCGATTTACGAACCTGGTTTAAGCGAGTTGGTTGCAGAGGCGAGAGGACGAAATTTGTTTTTCTCAACAGAGGTTGACAAAGCGATTTCCGAGGCGCAGATGATCTTTATTTCGGTTAATACGCCAACTAAAACGTACGGTCTAGGGAAGGGTATGGCGGCTGATTTAAAATACATCGAACTGTGTGCGCGACAAATTGCCAATGTGGCAAAGGACAATAAAATTGTAGTTGAAAAGTCAACCTTACCTGTAAGAACCGCTGAGGCAATAAAGAGTATTTTGGACAACACTGGAAACGGCGTACAATTTCAAATCTTATCAAACCCTGAATTTCTTGCAGAAGGAACTGCTGTTAAGGATTTGCAAAATCCAGATCGTGTTCTTATTGGTGGAAATACCTCAAAAGAAGGTGACGAAGCTATTAGAGCGTTGGTTGAAATTTATGAAAATTGGGTTCCTAAAGAAAATATCTTAACGACTAATTTGTGGTCTTCTGAATTGTCGAAATTAACAGCAAATGCTTTTTTGGCACAACGGGTATCTTCTATAAATGCTATTTCGGAATTATGCGAAAAAACAGGAGCAAATGTCGATGAAGTTGCCATGGCTATTGGAATGGATAGTAGAATTGGTCCAAAATTCCTCAAGTCTTCCGTTGGTTTTGGTGGTTCTTGTTTTCAAAAGGACATTTTAAATTTGGTTTATATAGCCAAATCATATGGACTAAATGAAGTAGCAGATTATTGGGAGCAAGTAGTTATAATGAATGACCATCAAAAGAGAAGGTTTGCTAGTAACATTGTTCAAACTTTATACAATACAGTGGCTGGCAAAAAGATTTGCTTTCTTGGCTGGGCATTTAAGAAGGATACCAATGACACAAGGGAATCTGCGGCCATAAATGTTGCAGAGTATCTGTTGCACGAACAAGCGAAAATTGCAATATTTGACCCCAAAGTCAAAAGAAAGCAGATTATCTCTGACTTAAATTATCTCGAAACTTTAGATTCAGTAGCAGTAGATAATTCAATCGAATCATTTGAAGATCCTTACGAGGCAAGTAAAGGTGCTCACGCGATAGCAATCTTGACGGAGTGGGATGAATTTAAAACCTATGATTGGCAAAAAATTTATGATCAAATGCAAAAACCAGCCTTTATTTTTGACGGTCGAAATATTTTGGATTCGAAGAAAATGAAAGCGATTGGATTCAATTTTAGTGCCGTCGGAACTTCTCATTAGCCATAATTTATTAGTCAATTCTTAATCGTTTCATTACAATTTCTTTGCACTTCCTTACTTGATTTAAGTCAATTTTGAAAAAATAAATTAACTTTATGGTTATTTATTATTTTTAAATAAAAACGAGTACTTTTGTTACTCGTTATTTTAAAATGTATTTCATGCTTGAATCATTAATAACTTCTAAAACGCGCTTACGAATATTAGTAAAGTTTTTTATAAACGTTGCCAATAATGGATATTTGAGAGGTTTGGCGGAAGAACTTAATGAATCTACCAACTCAATTCGCAAAGAGTTAAATAACCTCTTGGAAGCAGGATATCTTGAAAAAGAATCTATTCAAAATAGGATTATTTACAAAGCCAATACAAAACACCCACTTTTTTCGGTACTACAAAAAATTGTTCGCCAACATATAGGCCTTGATGCAATCGTGGAAATGATCTTGCAGCGCATGGGTCATGTCGAATCTGTCGTGATTGTTGGAGATTACGCAAAAGGAATTGACAGCGGAACAATTCAAGTGGTGTTAGTCGGGAGCAATTTGAATTCCGATTATATTGAGCAATTGGTGACGAAGATTGAAAAGGAGATTAAGCGGAAAGTGCAATTTCAGATTACAGAAAAGCATGACGGACAAGGTTTAATTATTTATGAATCAATCTAAGTAATTGCAGTATGCCATGGTACGTAATATATACAAAACCTAAGAATGAAAAGAAAGTTGCTGATCGATTGCAACTTATAGGAGTTGAGGTTTATTGTCCTTTGGTTACTGTAGTAAAACAATGGTCTGATCGAAAAAAGAAGGTGCAAATACCATTGTTCAATTCGTATTTGTTTGTCAATTTAGACGAAAAAGAAAGAGAAAATGTGTTTCAAGTTCAAGGCGTTGTTCGCTACTTGTTTTGGTTAGGCAAACCTGCAGTTGTGCGCGAAGAAGAGATAGTAGCTTTGAAAGAAGGATTAAAAGAAACAATTATTTCATATGAAGTGCGAGGGATTAAAGTTGGTGATATATTGCCTATTCCAAGTGGGCCTTTTCATGGAAAAGAGGGAATAATAAAACAAATAAATAAAAACAGTTTGCAATTAGTTTTAACTGAATTAGGTGTATTAATTACGCTGAACAGGGAAGACAAAGAGTAAACAAATTAGCGCCATAAGCAGTCATTAGTTTCATTTTTTGGGACTGATGGGGCGAAGCCGTGGAGAAAAACAAATATTTTTGGTTATGAAAAAAGTATTAATTACCGGAGGGGCTGGATTTATTGGGTCGCATGTGGTCAGAAGAATGGTCAAAAACTATGCTGACTATCAAATTTTTAATTTAGATGCGCTCACCTATGCCGGCAACCTAGAAAATATCACTGATATACAAGATTGCCCCAACTATACTTTTATTAAAGGTGATATCGTTGATGCTGATTTTATCAATGCGCTTTTCCAAAAGCATCAATTTGATAGTGTCATTCATTTGGCTGCGGAATCGCATGTAGATCGATCTATTACGGATCCACTTTCTTTTGTAAAAACCAACGTAATTGGTACCATGAATTTGCTTAATGCGGCAAAAGAAATTTGGAGCGGTAACATTGAAGGCAAACGGTTTTATCACATCAGTACAGACGAAGTGTATGGTTCACTGGGTGCAACTGGCTTATTTACCGAAACAACTCCGTATGATCCCAATTCTCCTTATTCAGCGTCCAAAGCTAGTTCCGATCATTTTGTAAGAGCCTATGGAGAAACGTATGGTTTGCCTTATGTCATTACGAATTGCTCTAATAACTATGGGCCAAACCATTTTCCAGAGAAACTAATTCCATTACTCATCAATAACATTCTTCAAAGTAAACCTTTGCCTGTTTATGGAGACGGAAAATATACTCGTGATTGGTTATTTGTAATTGATCATGCCATTGCCATTGATTTGGTGTTTCATCAAGGGAAAAATCATGAAACCTATAATATTGGTGGTTTCAATGAATGGCAGAATATCGATTTGGTCAGGTTGCTTTGCCAAAAAATGGATGAAAAAATCGGGAAGGAAGAAGGCACTTCAGCACAGTTAATCACGTTTGTAAAAGATCGCCCAGGCCACGATCTTCGATATGCCATCGATGCTTCCAAAATCAGCAAAGAGTTAGGCTGGAAACCATCCGTCACATTCGAAGAAGGTTTATCTCAAACCATCGACTGGTATCTGAACAATAGAAATTGGTTAGAAAATGTTACTAGCGGCAATTACCAGAAGTATTACGAAAATCAATATCATTAAAAGACATATTGAATTCATTTAATTGTAATCCAATGCACATGAAAGCGGATTTTTCAATACCACAAATCATACAACTTCCGAAAATTACGGATGTTCGCGGGAATCTGTCATTTTTGCAAAATGAAGATCAAATTCCATTTAATATTAAACGTGTTTTTTGGATATATGACGTGCCGGGAGGAGAAACAAGAGGCGGTCACGCATTCAAAACGCAACAAGAACTGATCATTGTTATTAGCGGAAGTATTGATATTCTTGTCATGGATTGCACTGGAAAAGAAA
This sequence comes from Flavobacterium sp., assembly GCA_031373195.1. GTDB lineage: Bacteria > Bacteroidota > Bacteroidia > Flavobacteriales > Flavobacteriaceae > Flavobacterium. The sequence goes on from JANMML010000014.1 coordinate 43,999, forward strand.
CAAAGTTCTGCCTGAATCGCTCGTATTCGGGTTTGTATATTCCGCCCATGCATTGGCGCCATTTAGAAAATTTTTCTACCAATTCCGTGTCGGTGCATTTATCGAGCGCTGATTTTTCAGAAGCGGATTACATAAGAAATTACAATGAATTTATAGATGCTAAATAAGAGTTTATGAAAACATCTACTGTATTTGATTGTTCGTTAATTACTTTGCCAATAAATCACCAAGCGAACGGGAACTTAACTTCGGTAAGTAACGGGATTCAAGTTCCCTTTGATATCAAAAGAGTCTATTACCTTTATGATGTGCCAGGTGGATTTAGTCGCGGAGGTCACGGCCATCTCGAATTGCAACAACTTATCGTTGCGCTAAGTGGCAGTTTTGATATCATTGTCGATGATGGAAAAGTAAAGCGAACGTTTCATCTTTCGCGCCCTAATGTTGGATTGTACATGCCATCAGGCTTGTGGAGAGAACTCGACAATTTTTCTAGTGGTTCTATTTGCTTTGTTTTGGCTTCCATCGAATACGATGAAAAAGATTATTTTAGAGATTACGATAAATTTACGGAATGGAAATCCTTGAAGTAGATTCAACAACATACGCAGAGGTTATTTCGAGTCCTGCACACATCTTCAATTCAGCTGCCTTTAATGCGTTGAATGAATCGAAATGTGATGCGGTTTATTATTTACTTTTTAAAGATTCAAAAGTTCGATTGGGAATTATATTTGGCGTTCGAAATAATATCCTAACGTCACCATTTTCAGCACCTTTCGGCGGATTTGAAGCGACTAGTACAGACCTTCGACTGCAACAAATTGATGCCGCTTTGCAGACCTTACATCTTTGGGCAATAGGTAGAAATTTTGAAGGAATAAGAATTGTATTTCCTGCCTTTTTTTACAATTCAAACATGCTGAATAAAGTTTGTAGTTGTCTAACTAGAGCTTCTTATGAACGCACTAATGTTGATCTGAATTACCATTTTTCAACTGTAAAGTTTGGTGATAATTACAAAAAAGAAATTTGGTATAATGCCCAAAAAAACCTCAGAAAAAGTGAAACTTCAGATCTAACTTTTGAAAAGGTTAATGCTGCTGATAGCGCACAAGCGTATGCTATTATTGCGTTAAACAGGCGTACGCGTGGTTTTCCGCTAAGAATGTCATTAGAACAAATCGAAGAAACGGCAAAGGTTATCGATATTGATTTTTTTCTTGTGAAAAAGGAGGAGATAACGGTCGCTTCCGCTATTATTTTTCACGTCGCGAAGGACATTGTCCAAGTTGTTTATTGGGGTGATTTGCCAGACTATTCAGAATACAAAACAATGAATTTTCTGTCCTACAATGTTTTCCAATATTATAAAAACCAGGGAATAGAGATTGTAGATATCGGTCCATCAACGGAAAACTCGGTACCGAATTACGGTTTATGCGAGTTCAAGGAAAGTATTGGCTGCGATATTTTGATAAAAACCGAGTTTTATCGCAAGTTAGAGACAAATGCGCACCACAATGTCAACGAACAAGCGCTTGAGACTAGCACGAAGTTGCGAAATATTGATGCTGAAGAGTACAATTATTTCTTTCCTCATGACCCCAACCCGTTTATTTCTGAAAAGTTTATTAGTTTGAATGCACATAAAGTTGATCGTATTGTAAGACTAGTGGAAGAAACAGATAAAGTACAAATAGGATTAATTGCAGGGATAAGAAACGGTATTTTATGTGCTCCTTTCTCCGCTCCTTTTGGAGGATTTCATTGCAAAGGAGAGAACATTTATACTTCAGTTATTGAATCATTTATTCAAAATTTGATTGTCTATGCGCAGACGGAAAAAATCAAAGAGATGGATATCACTTTACCGCCAGATATTTACTGTCGGCGTTCAAATGCAAAAATTGTCAATGCGCTAACTCGATTTGGATTTAAGATGCAATTGCCCGATATCACTAACTGCGTTGATCTTAGAGAGTTTAAAAATGTTTATACACATAATGCCAGCAGAACCTATTACAATCAAGCGGTAAATAAAAAATTGACATTCGCTGAAGCAACAACTACGCGAGAAAAAGAAATTATCTACAGCATAATAGCGGAGAATCGAGCTAGAATGGGTAGACCAATTTTTATGACGCTCGACGATATTCTTAGAACAAGCGCCATTTTCCCAACGGATTTCTTTCAGGTTTTGAATTATGCCGGAGATATAACCGCTGGTGCAATACTATATCGACCACACGAAGAAATTGTATATGCACTTTTTTGGGGAGATGCTGTCGAGGGGAGAAGTGACCGAGCGATGGATTTCTTAATTCTTAAATTGTGGAGTCATTATAAAGCTGCCGGTTATACTTATATCGATTTAGGAATCTCAACCGAAGCTGGAAGTCCTAACGAAGGTTTGCTTCGTTTTAAAGAAACACATGAGTGTATTTCTTCATTGCGTTACACATTCACTTGGACTTCAGAAGTAAAAAGATAATCGATTATGTTTGTCATAAACCCCGACCCATATAGTTTGCCAAGTTACCGCATCGGCCCATTCAAAACCGATGATGTTGGGAAAAATTCGAAGATGCCAAATGATGATTTTGCCGTTGATTATTTCAATAATCGTTTTGGAGAAGGCAAATGGCAATACACTTATAATGGGCGGGAAGCCATTCAACTTGCTTTAGAACATTACCAATTGCAACCGAATGATTTGGTAACCATTTTAACCACATCACAAAATTTTTATATCAGTTCGTGTGTTACTAAAACAATCGAATCGTTTTGCCAATGGAATCGTGAAATCGCGCCGGAAACAAAGCTCATTTTTGTAAATCACGAATTTGGATTTCCTTATCCAGAAATGGAAAAATTGGTCGCAACCGGTTTGCCGATAATTGAAGATTGCTGTACTACTTTTTTTAGCCAAGATGCGTCAGGAAAGTTGGGGCAGTATAGTGATTTTTCTGTTTTTAGTTTTCCGAAGTTCTTACCGCTGCAAATTGGAGGTTTATTGGTAAATAATACCAAACATGCCGTCAATAAAAGTGCAGCACTTCATGCGAATGAAAAAGAACACATTCAAAACGTGCTTTCTCATTACTTGAAAAAGGAAGATGCTATTCTGAAAACTAGAAAAGAAAATTGGGATTATGCCATTGCGCAATTCTCAAAATTGGGACTGACTCCAAGATTTGGTGAAGACGCTAAAACAATTCCGTCAGCATTGGTTTTAAAGAATAACGCAATCATTAAAGATCTCGATCAATTCAAAAATTTCTTGTACAATCATGGCATTCAAAATAGTGTTTTCTATGGAGAAGACGCTTTTTTTATTCCGATACACCAAGGTTTGAGCCGCGAAGACATCGATTATTTTTATGAAGTGATTCAATTTTTTATCCAAAATTAAAAATCGAGAAATATGATCAATCACAATGATTATCAGCTAAATTATCAAAAGCTATCGTTTGAAGACGAGCTCAGAAAGTACCGAATGGAGTATGTTGCGGATTATTTGAAAACAATTAAGGCAGGTAAGATTTTAGAAATTGGTTGTGGGAACGATCCCATTCATTTCTACTTCAACGATTTTGAGGTTTTGGACTTAATTGAGCCAGGAAAGCACTTCTATGAATTTACGAAGGGCAAAATAGAAAAAGATGCTAGAATCTCAATTCAAAATTGCTTTTTAGAAGAAGCCAACATTGGGGCTAACAGCGATTATGATGTTATTATCATTGGAGGATTTCTTCATGAAATTGATAATCCAGAAGAAGTGTTAACTGCAGTAAAAAATGTTGCTAATTCACAGACAATAGTGATCACGTACGTCCCAAATGCGAATTCTTTTCATCGTGTTTTGGCATTGGAAGCAGGATTAATAACGTCGAACTATGAGTTTTCTGAAAATGACAAAGCTTTTGGAAGACGTCATGTTTTTAATCAGCAATCCATTCAATCGTTGTTTAATCACGGCGGTTTTGAGACGATGAAAAGTGATACCTACTTCATCAAGCCTTTTACACATGGGCAAATGAATGAACTCATGGAGTCGTCCTTTCTTTCAGAAGAAATATTGACAGGCTTTTTCAAAATGAGCAAGTATTTACCCGATATGGGTTGCGAGATCTTTTTATCCGCAAAAGTATCACACTAGTTTTTAGTTGACTTTCTTAGTTTAGGGCAAAAATATCCTTTCATAAAATGCAAAAAACATGAATATTTCCAACATCCATTTAGGCAAGAACGTTCAAATTGAAATCGATTCCAATGTCAATAACATTATAATTGGCGATAATACCCGAATAGCCAGTCGTGTTAAGATATTTGGTTCGGAAGCAAATCTGCTAGAAATTGGGAAAAATAGTTACGTTGGGTTGAATTCCTTTATTGAAGGATTTAATTCAAAAGTGATTATTGGTGATCACGTGAGTATAGCGCCTAATGTCAGCATTATTTCAGGTTCGGGACCCAACGCATCGCCACCAATGCAAAAAGTATTCGGAAACGCCAGAGGTGCGATTACTATTGGTAATCATACCTGGATTGGTGGAAATTCCATCATTATGCCAGCAGTGACTTTGGGAAACTATTGCGTTGTTGCCGCCGGTAGTTTTGTAAATAAATCCTTCCCCGATTATTCCATTGTAGGAGGAACGCCTGCAAAATTAATTAGAACATTAACTCCAAATGAAATAGAAATACTACACTCCAATGATTAAATTTTTAGACCTTCAAAAAATAAATGCACAATATGCAGCAGAACTCAAACAAGCCGCTTCTGACGTCATTGATTCCGGTTGGTTTTTGATGGGCGAAAAGCTCGCAAATTTTGAGAAAGAATTGTCGGTACTTGTCGGTGCCGCGCATGCCATAGGTGTTGCCAACGGATTGGATGCCTTACGATTGATTTTGAATGCCTACATCGAATTGGGTGTCATGGCTGAAGGCGATGAAGTCATCGTTCCTGCCAATACGTATATTGCTTCACTTCTGGCGATATCAGATAATAATTTGACACCAATTTTAGTCGAACCCAGCAATAGCAGTTTCAATATTGATATTGATTTGATTGAAAAGCACATCACGCCGAAAACCAAAGCCATTATGGTCGTGCATTTGTACGGTCAAGTTTGTTGGAGTGATGGTTTGGTTGCTTTAGCTAAAAAACACAATTTGAAAATCATCGAAGACAATGCGCAAGCGATTGGAGCCTCGTGGAATGGAATAAAAACAGGAAATCTTGGAGATGCAGCAGGTTTTAGCTTTTATCCAGGGAAGAATTTAGGGGCGTTGGGCGATGCTGGAGCGGTGACAACGAACGATCCTATTTTGGCAGAACAAGTGCGTGCGCTCGGAAATTACGGTAGTAAAAAGAAATATGTCAACGAATATCAAGGATTAAACAGTCGACTCGATGAAATTCAAGCGGCATTTCTAAGTGTTAAGTTGAAGTATATTGACAAGGAAAATCAATATCGTCGACAGTTGGCTTCGCTTTATCTGAATGGGATTTCCAATACGCTGATTCAATTGCCAATTCCGAATAATGCTGATTTTAAACATGAAGAAAATACAGAACACGTTTGGCATTTGTTTGTGATTCGATGTTCTAAGCGTGATGAATTGCAAAAATATTTGACTGCAAATGGAGTGCAAACATTGATTCACTATCCGATTCCGCCCAACAAGCAATTGGCGTATGCTTCGATGAATCATTTGGATTATCCCATCACAAATGCTATTCACGATGAAGTTTTGAGTTTGCCGATAAGTCCAGTAACTACAGTTGATGAAGTGAATAAAGTCATTGAAATTTTGAATAATTTTCAATAAATAGTGCCAACAAAAGCAACCAATTATAAGTCGATTTTCAAAGCCACTTCCATTTTTGGAGGTGTTCAGGTTTTTAATATCTTGATTACTTTGATTAGAGGAAAAGCGGTTGCCTTACTTATCGGTACCGCTGGAATGGGATTGAATGGGTTGTTTTTATCTAGTTTGAACTTGATCAAATCCATTTCTTCTTTAGGAATTACGGAAAGTGCCGTGAGAGATATCTCTAAAGCACATGCTTCTGAAGATTCCTTTCATATTGCCAAAATATTTACAGTGTTTAAGCGTTGGATATGGATTACTGCGATTTTGGGAATTGTAATCACCGTTTGTTTTTCACCGCTTTTGAGTCGATTTTCCTTCAATTCCTATGAACATACACTCGATTATATTTGGCTTTCGGTCACTTTTGTTTTTGGCGCGTTAACCGGCGGGATTTATACCTTATTGCGGGGAACTCGACAACTTAAATATCTGGCGCAGGCCAATATATTTGGCGGAATTGTCGGTTTGGTAGTGGCGTTGCCCATTTTCTATTTCTTCGGAATGAAAGGCGTTGTTCCTGCCATCATCATTACCGCTTTTGTCAATTACTTGGTGTCGTTGTATTTTAAAAGTAAGGTGCATTTTGAAACGGTAAACATCGATTGGAAGGAAACACTAGAGTTGGGAAAACCCATGGTGCGGCTGGGAATCAGTCTGACTTTTATCAATTTATTAGCCGCTTTTGTTGCCTTTGTGTTAAGTGCATTCATATCAAAAACAGGCAGTTTGTCCGACGTTGGACTTTATAATGCTGGACTAGCTATAGTCGACGGCTATGTCGGAATGGTTTTCACAGCAATGGCAACGGACTATTTCCCGCGCTTATCCGGATTAATTAACGACGAAAGTAAATGGAAACAATTAGTCAATGAGCAGGCAGAATTGGTATTAATTATACTGAGCATGGTTTTAGTACTTTTGATTTCAACCACACCTTTACTGATTCGAATTTTACTGAGTAAAGAGTTTTTGTCGGCACAAGACTTTATTTTATGGGCGGTATTGGCCATTCCGCTAAAAGGTGTGACCTGGGTTTTAGGATTTATTATTTTGGCAAAAGGAGACAACAAACTTTTTTTGATGGTGGAGACTTTCTCCAATTTGTTGGTTCTCGGTTTTAATCTGTTGTTTTATTTTTATTTCGGCTTGACAGGGCTTGGCATCTCTTTATTGATTAGCTACGCCATTGTCACCACATTGATTTTAGGAATCATCAAGGCAAAGTATGAATTTCAGTTTTTCAAAGCGGTTTATCTTATCTTTTTCATTTCAATGATTTCATTGTCGCTTTGTGTTGGTAGCATATATGTATTGGGCTATCCAAACGCTTACTTTGTAGAGGCCTTAATCGTGATTGTCACTTGCACTTTTAGTCTTTACGAGCTAAACAAAAGAATGAATTTGAAAGAAATTGTTGTCAAATTGAAGTCGAAAATCAGCAGCAAATGAGTTTGAATAGACTTTCCATTATTTTTTTGAATCTACTGAAATTGTCGGTCAAGCTAAATTTATGGAGTACTGTTTACTTTAATTTCAAAGTGTTGCCTTTTCATCAAGCCTTAAAACTGCCTTTTCACTTTTTCGGAAAGACAGATTTTGCTGACCTCAGTGGGAAGTTTATTATTCAAGCCAAGGCAGTTCATTTCGGCATGATTGTCTTTGGCGGGAAACATGAAGTTGTGATTTCATCCAATGTTCCGACGCGGATTTTTAATTCTGGTATTATCGAATTCAAATCAAATGCGAAGTTTGCCCGCGGTATCAATGTGATGGTATGGAACAATGGACTGCTGTCGATTGGCGATAACTTTTCGATTGGAAGTTTGTCTAGGATCATTTGTTTTAGGAAAATGAGCTTTGGAAATGACGTCCTAATTGCTTGGGAATGTCAATTTTTTGATACAGATTTTCACTTTATTAAAGAAAAAGATCAATCCATCAAAGACAATTGTGGAACCGTAACTATTGAGGATGCCACATGGATTGGTGCGCGATCAACCATTTTGAAAAACACAACCATTCCAAAAAATTCGATAGTCGGTGCCAATTCGCTTTGCTCGGGCAATTACCGAGAAAAAAATGGTGAAGGTATCTTGCTTGCAGGAATTCCCGCAAAAGTATTAAAGACTGATGTATCTTATATTGTTGACAAAAAGCAGGAACAAGAACTATTTGCGCATTTTTCGAAAAATCAAAATCAAATACTGAATTGAGATCTTTAGTTACCATAACTGTAGCAACGTATCATGCCGCTCCCTATCTTTTGGAGACTTTGGAGAGTGCTTATAATCAAACTTATTTAAACTTGGCACTCATAATTTCGGATGATTGTTCCACCGACGAGACTGTTGCCATTGCGAAAAAATGGGTAGAACAAGATCGGGTGAAGGCACGTTTTCAGAGTATTCAAATATTAACAGTCCCCAAGAACACAGGAGTTTCTGCTAATTGTAACCGGAGTATCGCCGCAACGGATTCGGACTATTTTAAGTTTATTGCAGGTGATGATATTTTGCTTCCCAACTGCATTGAAGACAATATGAATTTTGTTCGTGAAAACCCCGAAGCGAAGATTATTTTTAGTCAAATCAAATTGTATCAAGACCAATTCTTAGCGGAAAATTATATTAAAACGACACCTGAGGATTATCCGTTAAATATTATGGATGCGGCTTTAAGTGCTGCGGATCAATATAAGTTGCTATTGCTTTCGGATCGGATTCACTATACGCCTTCTTTTTTCACGAATAAGCAGGCAATTTTAGCGGTAGGCGGTTATGATGAAAATAACAAATTAGTAGAAGATTATCCTATGTGGTTGAAAGTTACAAATGCTGGGATTCGACTCGATTATTTTCACAAGGTGACGGTTGGTTATCGCGTTCATTCGAAAGCAACCAATAATGTCAGCAATACGGTCCTTTTTAAGCCATCCATTTTTAATTCTTTTAAAATTAGAAAGCAAGTGGCGCATCCCAGTTTGCCTTGGGAAATAGTTGCTTCTGAGTACCACACTTACATAGTTTCAAAGTTTTTTAGCCAGATGAATTGGAACAAAAAAACAAAAATATTTGAAGGATTGTATCGCGTAAGTTGTTTTTATCTTAATCCTTTTCAATATGTCTATGCGCTGAAGAAACGACTACCGATGAATAAACATAATACTTTTTATTCTTAGTTATGCGATTAAGTATTATTGTCCCAGCCTACAAAGTAGCGGATTTTATCGAGAAATGCATCCGAAGTTTGGAGGATCAGGATATTTCTAAATCAGAATATGAGATTATTGTTACCAATGACGGTTCGCCAGATCATTGTAAAGGCATCGTTGAAAATTTGCAACAGGAATTTTCAAATCTAATTCTGATCAATCAAGAAAATCAAGGTGTTTCAATGGCAAGGAACAACGCTATTGCCATCGCAAAAGGCGCTTATATTCTTCCGATTGATCCGGATGATTATGTCGCGCCAAATACATTCAAACAGATCTTGGCGAAAGCAGAAACTAATGAACTGGATATCCTTTATCTTGGATTTGAGATCTTTGACGCGAATGAAAAAAGTATTTGGAAAACGGATTATAGCAGTCAAGAGCAGTCCTTTTATAATGGCATCGACGGGTATTTCGTGTCTAGAGGATATGACGTGAAAGATCCCGATCGGTCTTGTGGTTTACTTTTTAGACGAGCGCTTTTGAGCCAATATCGTATTACTTATCCGAAGAATGTACCTTACTTAGAAGACGGACTGTTTTTGTCGAAGGTTTTTTCAGTTGCTACAAAAGTCGGATTTGATAATGCACCATTTTACCTACGAACTACTCGAAAAGGATCGGCAACGAATTCAAAATTGTTTTTTACCGATCGATCCGTTGATGGTTTTATTTACGCCATTAAAAATGTAAAGGACTTTGCTAATGAATCACAATTGAATCCAGAGCAAACGCAATTAATCAACCATGCGATTGCAAAATTCTTGATTTTGGCATTGTCACCGAGCATTAATTCCTTTCAGTTTAGACAGTATCTCAAGGTAATTTCAGTGCTTAAAAAAGCAAATTTGCAGACCGTTGCAACGGATGGCTTACGATTTTTATACAAAAAACACATTCGAATGTATAATTTCTCAAAGCTATTGTTCCCATTTTATTTTCGAATTACAAATAAAATCAGCTAATGCTTCTAGATAGATTTAAATATAGAAACTGGAAGAAAAATGAGCCGTCAAACTTGGTGGAGTATTTCTTTTCTCCAACAACAACGAATCTACGCTTGGTGAATTTTTTCTTTCAAAAAATCATGCGTGTCAACGCTGAAGTTCCTTTTATGGTTCATTATACTTCGCAAGTCAGCAAAACGGTTTTCCTGGGAAAAGGTGTTGCCCAGTTTTTTGCCAATTCGGGGAATTGTTATATTCAGGGCATCAACAAAGTATATATCGGAGATGACACGCTTTTTGCGCCAGGGATAAAAATCATTTCTGCCAATCACGATAAAAATGATTTAAAAAAGCACGATAAGACAACGTCGCCAGTGATTATCGGCAAGAATTGTTGGATTGGCGCCAATTGCGTTATTTTACCTGGAGTAGAATTGGGTGATAACGTGATTGTAGCGGCTGGTGCAGTCGTTTCAAAATCATTTCCAAGCGACTGTGTCATAGGCGGTGTTCCTGCAAAGGTCATCGGAAAAAATGAATAGTATAAACAAGACTTTTAGCGCAATAAAAATATAGAATGTAAATTATGAAAAATTTTGTACTCATCGGAGCGGCAGGTTATATCGCTCCACGACATATGAAAGCCATCAAAGATACCGGCAATGACCTGATTGCAGCGCTTGACGTTAATGATTCGGTCGGAATTATCGACAGTTATTTTCCCGACGCAGACTTCTTTACGGAGTTCGAGCGTTTTGATCGACATATCGACAAATTGCGAAGAGAACAAGGCGGCCATGCGGTAGACTACGTTTCGATTTGTTCACCGAATTATTTGCATGATTCGCATATTCGTTTTGCATTGAGATCGAATGCGGACGCCATTTGCGAGAAACCGTTGGTGCTGAATCATTGGAATATTGACGCGTTGCAAGCGATTGAAAAAGACACGGGAAAGAAAGTGCACACGATACTTCAATTGCGATTGCATCCGTCCATTATTGCTTTAAAACAAGAAGTGGATGCAGCACCTGCCGGAGCAAAATTCGATGTCGATTTAACGTATATCACGTCTCGTGGAAAATGGTATTTCCATTCATGGAAAGGAGATGAAAAAAAATCAGGAGGTGTTTCTACCAATATCGGCGTGCACTTTTTTGATATGCTGCATTTTGTTTTCGGAAAAGTGGTCGATAATAAACTGCATTATCGCGACGAGTTTAAAGCCGCGGGTTATCTCGAATATGAAAAAGCGAGAGTGCGCTGGTTCTTATCTGTGGATGTGGAAGATGTTCCAGAAGCTGCAAAAAGTGAAGGTAAACGCACCTATCGTTCGTTAACCATGAACGGAAGATCAATAGAGTTCTCAGACGGTTTTACAGATTTACACACCAGAGTTTATGAAAATATCCTCAACGGAGAAGGCTTTAGTTTGGAGGAAAATCGCGTGGCAATTGAAATCGTTGTTGGCATTAGATCACAATCTCCGATAGGTTTAACGGGAGATTATCATCCATTCTTAAAAAAATAAAAATGAACTATTCTAAACATGAAACTGCGATCGTTGACGACGGTGCACAAATAGGTAACGAAACAAGAGTCTGGCATTGGGTTCATATTTGCAGCGGGGCGGTCATTGGAGAGAAATGCTCGTTGGGACAAAATGTCTTTGTCGGCAATCGAGTTGTTGTTGGAGACAATGTCAAGATACAAAATAATGTTTCTGTGTATGATAATGTGACGCTTGAAAATGACGTTTTTTGCGGTCCGAGTATGGTTTTCACTAATGTTTATAATCCACGTTCAGCCGTCACTCGAAAAGACGAATACAGAGATACTTTGGTTAAAATCGGTGCTACTTTAGGAGCCAATTGCACGATTGTTTGCGGTGTCACTATCGGTAAATATGCTTTTGTAGGCGCTGGAAGTGTTATCAATAAAAACGTTCCTGATTTCGCATTGATGGTTGGTGTTCCTGCAAAGCAAATTGGCTGGATGTCAAGATTTGGAGAGCGAATGGAATTACCATTGACCGGCGATGCCACTTATGTTTGTCCACATACCAGTGATCGATATATACTCAAAGGAGACCTCGTGAGTTTGATTGAAAATTAATTTCCTTGATAATTCAAAACATTATAAAATGAAAATCATTACGATAATAGGTGCTAGGCCACAATTTATCAAAGCTGCCGTTGTTTCGAGAGCCATGCGCTTAAGATCTCAGGAGATTACAGAACTCATTGTACATACAGGTCAACACTTCGACTCGAATATGTCGGACATTTTCTTTGAAGAACTTGACATTCCAAAACCTGATTTTCATTTAGGTGTTGGTGGCGGATCACATGGACAGAATACAGGTCGAATGTTGGAAAAAATCGAAGAAGTGCTTTTGCAAGAAAAGCCAGATTATGTTTTGGTTTATGGAGACACGGATTCGACTTTGGCAGGTACGTTGGCGGCCGTAAAGTTGCATATTCCTTTAGCTCATGTGGAAGCGGGATTGCGTTCTTTCAATAGAAAAATGCCGGAAGAAATCAATCGAATTTTGACCGATCATGCTAGTGATGTTTTATTTACACCGACATCAACGGCGGTTAAAAATTTGAGCAATGAAGGTATTGAATCAGCAAAAATAAAGCAAGTTGGCGATGTGATGTACGATGCCGCCCTGTATTACGGAGCAAAAGTGGAACAGAACAATTCGCTTCTAAAAGATTTAGGAATTGAATCGAAAAAGTATGCTTTGGTTACTTTACACAGAGCAGAGAACGTCGATGATAAAGCGCGACTGTCTTCCATTTTAAAAGGTTTGGGTTATTACAAGAATCCCATTATTTGGCCTTTGCATCCACGGACAAAAAAAATGTTAGAAAGTTTTGGGATTGCAGTACCAGAAAATATTAAAATTATTGATCCTATAGGATATTTGGATATGATTCTGTTAGAAAAGCATGCAGCGTTGATAGCCACAGATTCAGGCGGGGTTCAGAAAGAAGCCTATTTTCATAAAGTACCGTGTATCACAATGCGCGATCAAACGGAGTGGATTGAATTGGTGGAACAAGGTGCTAATATTATTACTGGTGCTGATACAGATGCAATTGTAGTTGCTCTTAATAAAGCTTCGAGTGTGGATCCTGCGATTTTTGATGCACCTTTATACGGCAATGGAACCACAGGGATTGAAATTGTAGATACTTTAATTAAAAATAAGTAATGGATTCAAAAAAAATTCTGGTCGTTAGCAGCGCCTTTTATCCTGAGAATAGTCCACGGTCATTCAGAACCACAGAACTTGTTAAGGAACTAGCGAGACAAGGACATCAAGTTACGCTTTACACGCTAAAGAAAGATGAATTTCACTTGCCGATTGAAAAGGAATTCGGGATACAAATAAATGATTTAGGTTCAAGAACACTACCCGCAATTAATGTAGCTGAAGGTTCCAAAATGGTAGTCTTATTCAAAAGAGTTTTGAATAGATCTTTACTACAATTGATTTCTTACCCAGATATCGAATTGATGTTTATGGTCAAGAAAGCGCTAAAAAAAGAAGCAGGATTTTATGATCTATTAATTTCCGTTGCCGTTCCGCACTCGATTCACTGGGGAACTGCTTGGGCTCGAACAAAATCGCGTCCGCTTGCAACGAAATGGGTGGCCGACTGCGGAGATCCTTTTATGGGCGCTATTCACGACAGTTTTAAAAAAGTATTTTATTTCAAATATTTAGAAAAATGGTTTTGCAGAAAAGCCGATTATATTGCGGTTCCGAAAATCATGATGAAAGAAAACTATTACCCGGAATTTAGAGAAAAAGTAATTGAAATATCACAGGGATTTAAGTTCGATGAAGTTGTTCGTAGTGACTTCAAAAGAAATGAAGTGCCGACTTTTGGTTTTGCTGGAACATTTATAAGAACTACGAGAAATCCTACACCATTATTGGAGTTCCTCGCAACTGTAGATCAGCCTTTTAAGTTTATTGTTTATACAGAAACACAAGACTTAGTGCTGCCATTTCAGCCAATTCTAAAGGAAAAATTAGAAGTACGGCATTATATTCCGAGAATTGATTTACTCAAAGAATTGAGTAGCATGGATTTTTTAGTTAATATTGCTTATGATGCCGTACATCAAGCACCAAGCAAATTAATAGACTATTATCTAACTGGCAGACCCATATTGTCATCCGTTACGAATGAATTTGACCATAATACTGTAAGAGATTTTATCGCTGGTAACTATACAAATTCATTTGTATTTAATAATATCGAGCAGTATAAAATAGAAAACGTCGCTACTAAATTTTTGTCCCTATCAAAAGAATAAATTTAGTTTGAAACGAAAAATAATACATCCTTTGAAGAATAATTTTATTTTCTTTTTGGTTTCTCCCTTCTTGGGATTCATTCAAGCCTTTAAATACTATAAGGAAGATTGGGCCAAGAACAGTGTGTGGTTGTTCGTTATTTTTTATGGATATACCATGTACCGACCTGAAATAATGGATTCAACTCGTTATGTTGTTAACTTGATCAATCTATACAACAGACCAATGACTTGGGATATTTTTATTGCCAATTTTTATTCAGATGATACGGGTACTGTCGACATTTACCAGCCTCTAGTAACTTTTATACTATCAAGGTTTACCAAAGACGGGAATATTCTTTTTGCCGTTTTCGGCATTGTATACGGTTATTTTTATTCGAGAAACATTTGGATGCTCTTGGATTTAAGTAAGGGTGTAAAAATTGAATGGAAATTGTGGGTTGTAATTATCGCCTTTATTTGTGTACTGGGATTTTGGAATTTGAATGGTGTCAGAATGTGGACCGCAGCTCATATTTTTTTTTATGGTGCTTTTCAATACCTGGTTCATGATAGGAAGAAAGGGATTTTTATTGCCATGTCTTCGGCATTAGTTCACTTCTCTTTTGTCTTACCCATTGGTGTTTTCCTTGTTTTTATTTTAAATAAGATTCCATGGCGGATACTGTACTTTCTGTTTTTGGGTAGTTTTTTTATTTCTTCCATAAACGTTCCTACGATTAGAGCTAAATTAGAAAGTGTAGCCCCCGATTTCTTGCTTCCGCGCGTAAATAGTTACACGAGCGACGAATATGTTGAAGCTATTACTGATATGAATGAGGGTGCTAATTGGTATATTAAATACTATACAAATTCTTTAATGTGGGTACTGGTGGCGCTTTTTACAGTAATTTACTTCTCCAAGAGCAAGAAGTTAAAAGATGATAAATCATTCTCAAATTTGTTTGGCTTTTCGCTCTTGATATTAAGCGTGGGAAACATTACCTCTCTGCTACCATCCGGAGGAAGATACGTACTACTTGCACAACTATTTGGTGTGGCATTATTAGTTTATTATTATATTCGTTTTGATCATCTTTTGTATAAAAATTATCTTAACCTTTTTGGGCCCTTGCTTTATTTTTTCATCTTAGTGAATATTCGAATTTCCTTTGATACAATTTCATTTATGACCATTTTTAGCAATCCTATTTTGTCATCGATTGTTGATTTACCAATTCCTTTAATTAACCTACTTAAATAGAAGTATAAGGTGTTTTTAATCAAAATCAGATGAGTAATAGCAGTCAAATAGTTCAAAGTTTAAAATCCTATTTGTCGGCGACTTTGATCAATCGGAAAGGAAAATCCGTAACTAAGAAATTGGTTGTGATCGAGTCGGATGATTGGGGCGCGATTAGAACTCCTTCGAAAGATGCCGTTCAAGCTTTTGAGAAAAAAGGACTAGACTTAGCTACTAGTATTTATAAAGTAGACGCATTAGAATCGCAAGATGATTTGGAATTACTGTTTTCAGTTTTATCAAAACATAGGGACCAATCCGGTTCAGCAGCAAAGATTACTGCAAATGCTATTATGGCAAACCCAGATTTTGATCGAATTAGAGCATCCAATTTTACTGAATTTCACTATGAAAAATTCACGGAAACTTTTCAAAAATATCCAAATCATGCCAAGAATCTAAATTTGTGGTTGGAAGGGAAGGCAAATGGTATTTTTCAGCCTCAGTTTCACGGAAGAGAGCACCTCAATTACAAAAGATGGCTAAAAGTTTTGCAGCAAAATAACGAGGCAGCACACTTTTGTTTTGATAGGAATGCGACTTACTCGGGAACTGGAGATTACAGCTTTATGGAAGCGTATGATTGGGATTCGACCGAAGATATTCAGGAGCAGAAGTTAGTAATTGCTGACGGGCTCAAAATTTTTGAAGAAACATTTGGCGAAGTTTCAAAATCTTTTATTGCGCCTTGTTATAATTGGGATCCATTAGTGGAGGTCGTCTTAAGAGAACACGGTGTGGAGTGGATTCAGGGTTTGCGTTCGCAATTAGTACCTACAGGCGCATTTGATCAGTACACACCCTTGCGACATACTTTCGGCGAAACCAATTCACTTGGAATCAAATACAACATCAGAAATTGTATGTTTGAACCTTCAATGAATCATAATAGAGATTGGGTTAAGAGTTGTTTGGCTCAAATTTCAAGTGCCTTTCATTGGAACAAACCAGCCGTTATTTGCGCTCATAGA
Organism: Flavobacterium sp.; assembly: GCA_031373195.1. Lineage (GTDB taxonomy): Bacteria > Bacteroidota > Bacteroidia > Flavobacteriales > Flavobacteriaceae > Flavobacterium. The sequence continues at coordinate 60,637 of JANMML010000014.1, forward strand.
ATTAATTTTGTAGGTTTCATAAACGAAAAAAATAGAGATAAAGGACTAAATGACCTTGATTTGCTATTGAAGTCTATTTTAAAGAAATGGCCAGATGTTCAGTTTATTTCAACCGATGAATTGTCTCAATACATAAACGAATAATTACATTAAATAACACGACAGATTTATGTTATTCAACTCAATAGAATTTGCGATTTTCTTACCGATAGTGTTCTTACTTTATTGGTTTGTATTTCAAAAGAGCATTAGTAAGCAAAACTTATTGATCCTTTTAGTGAGCTACGTCTTTTATGCGTGGTGGGATTGGCGGTTCCTTTTTCTTTTAGCATTTTCCACCTTCCTAGATTATTTTTCAGGTCTGAAAATTGAACAGGCTAAAACACAAGCTCAAAGCAAGTTTTGGCTTATCTTGAGTATCGGCATTAACCTGGGTTTCTTAGGCTTTTTTAAATACTACAATTTTTTCATAACTGAGTTGACCAATGCGATTGCTAATGCTGGGATAACAATAAATCCATGGACGTTAAAGGTGATTCTTCCTGTGGGTATTTCTTTTTATACTTTTCACGGACTTTCCTATATTATTGATGTTTACAAAAAACGCATTATTGCCGAAAAGAACTTTGTAGATTATGCAGTTTTTGTGAGTTACTTTCCGCTGCTGGTCGCTGGTCCAATCGAAAGGGCGACGCACCTTTTACCACAATTTAAAAAAGCCAGAACATTTAGTTACGAGCAAGCCACTGATGGTTTACGTCAAATCTTGTGGGGACTGTTTAAGAAAGTTGTCATCGCGGACAATTGTGCTACTTATGCCAATCAGATATTTAATGCAAGTGGTGAACATAACGGAAGTAGCTTATTTTTAGGCGCTTTGTTCTTTACATTTCAAATTTATGGAGACTTCTCAGGATACTCAGATATTGCCTTAGGAGCGTCCAGATTGTTCGGAATTGAACTGCTACGTAATTTTGCTTTCCCTTATTTTTCGAGAGATATCGCCGAATTTTGGAGAAGATGGCACATTTCGTTATCGACTTGGTTTCGGGATTATCTATATTTTCCATTAGGTGGCAGCCAAGGTGGCATTTGGATGAAAGTGAGAAATACCTTCATTATTTTTCTAGTCAGCGGCTTTTGGCATGGTGCCAATTGGACTTTCATTGCTTGGGGATTTTTGAATGCGCTGTATTTCATTCCGCTACTACTATTGGATCGGAATCGAAATTATTTACATGTCATTCCAACACACCAGTTTTTTCCGTCAATTAAGGAATTTTTCCAGATATTATTTACATTTTTTCTTACTGTCATTGCTTGGATATTTTTTAGATCCGATTCAATCACCCAAGCATTTGCCATCCTAAAAGAAATATTTTCAAAAAGTCTGCTGCAAAGACCCAATTTCTTGGGGAAACAAGACATGATCTATTTTATTATTCACTGCAGTATGATTGCAATACTCATATTAGTAGAATGGATGCATCGCGACAAACAATTTGGGCTACAATTCAACAAAGGGACGATGAATTCAACCGTTAAACGATGGTCTATTTATGCCATTATTACTGTGTTTATTTTATTGTTTGGTGGTAAACAAAACAACTTTATTTATTTTCAATTTTAATCAAAGAGAGAAAAAATGAAGCAGTTTTTTAGAAAGTTATTTTGGTTTTTAGGTATCATTGTGGTGCTTAATCTGCTATATCTTTTACTTTTATTAAGTCTCAGCCCTGGATTCAAGAAAATACATGAAGTTTCAACATTTGAAAACAAAAGTTTTGATATCATCGTTTTGGGAAATAGTATGGCCTTAGATGGTATTGATGCCGAGTATCTAACAAAAAATGGACTTTCAACCTACAATCTTTCAATCGCTGGAGACCATGTATCGACCTCCTTGTTCTTGCTAGAGGACTATATCAAAAAAAATAAAAAACCAAAAATGGTCGTTGTTGGATTGTCGTCTGCTATTGGTCGATCCTATTTGAATCCTGTTCCCTTTACCAATCCGGAAGTGGAGTTTTTCTACCATCCGAATTTTATTTCAAATTTGACCAATCCGCCGATGTTGAATTTTCAATGGTTAGCGGTTGATCTTCTGAAAATTGTGCTGTCTAAAGATCATCGAGAGGCGACAATGGTTCTGGGGCAGTGGAAAACGAAGAAGGTAATTCCTGATGGTAGTATGTATAAAAATACAAGTCCAAAATCAATCGACTACCGAGATCCTTTCCTTCTTAAAATAATTGAGCTTTGCCAAAAGCAAGGTATAAAACCCATTGTTATTGAACTGCCAGGATCAAATGGCAATCAAAATAATTTACCATTGAAGTATATAGTAAAATTGAAAAATGGGACCAATCAGGAAGTATATAATCTCAACAACAACGCGGTGGCGTCAAAAATTCTCAATCCAGCGACGGATTGGTTGGCACAAGACCATCTAAACCAAAACGGTGGAACGAAAATCACGAATTATTTATTAGACCAAGTACTTTCGAAAGAACTAACAGAGCAAGTTTCAAATCAAAATAAACCATGATACAAATAGGATTTACAGGTGATTTTTGTCCATGGATGCGCATCGAAGAAAACTTCAAAAACAACAGTTGGAAACCGTTGTTTGAATCCGTTTTACCTTTTTTCAATCAAAACGATTTGAATATCCTCGATTTGGAATGTCCACTTACCACATCAACTTCAAAAATTAGTAAAACCGGACCGCATATCAAAGCGCATCCTGCTACTGCGCGTATACTCAATCACCTGAATTGCAATGTCGTGGCAACTGCTAACAACCATTTTAAAGATTACGGTTGGGAAGGGATGAAGGAAACGTACGATTCTCTTCAGAAGCATGACATTAAATGGTTTGGCAGTGGTGCCAATCTTCAAGACGCTTCGAAGACTTTCTATTGGGAAAAAGACGACACGAAGTTTGCTTTTATTAATATTGCCGAAAACGAATGGACGACAACTTTTGGTGCAGAACCGGGTTGCCATCCCATCGATTTAGTCAGTGTTTTTAATCAAATTCAAGAAGCCAAAAAAACTGCTGATTTTATTGTGGTCATTGTTCATGGTGGACATGAGCATTATGATTTGCCAAGTCCAAGAATGAAAAAGTGGTATCGATTTTTTGTCGATGCTGGCGCTAGCGCTGTCATTGCGCATCACACGCACATTATTTCGGGGTTTGAAGTCTATCATGAAGCTCCGATTTTTTATAGTTTGGGTAATTTCTGCTTTGATTGGGAAGGAATGCGAGATCTTCCATGGAATAAAGGCATGATTGTTCGACTCCAATTTGAAAAAGGAAAGCCAATCACTTTTGAAAAAGAATTTGTAAGTCACAATACGGATGAAGTCGGACTGCGCTTATTAACCTCTGAGGAAAAGAAAATACTTGAGACTCATCAGGAAAAGTTGAATGACATTATTGCCGACGACACAAAATTGCAAAGTGCTTTTGACGATTATGTTCAAAAATGGAAACCGGTAATGAACACTTGGATTCAACCCTACAAAGGAAAATATTTGCCAAGTTTGTATAAGAAAGGACTCTTACCTTCTATTATTACTAAAAACAAAAAGTTGTTATTCACCAATTTGATTCGATGTGAAGCGCATCGTGACATTTTGATTAATTCTATAAACCCCAACAAATAGTTATGTGCGGATTTACAGGCTATTATAATTTTGATTCGAAAAAGGAAACCAGCAATAAGGCCATTCGTGAAATGCTTGCCATTCAGAAACATCGTGGACCAGACGATTCTGGGATTGTAGGTATTGATACTAAAGGCAATTCTTTCGAAGCCATTTCCATTTCCGAAGACAAGAACTTTACCACCGGCAGAGATCTTATTTTCGGATTCAATAGGTTGAGTATTTTAGATCTTTCGCCTATGGGGCACCAACCGATGGTGAGTCCAGATGAGCAAGTAATTTTGATGATGAACGGCGAAGTGTATAATGCATTCGATTATAAAGCTGATCTGGAAAGTAAAGGACATCATTTCAAAAGCACTTCTGACACTGAGATTGTTTTGCATTTGTATTTAGAATACGGCATGGCGAAAATGATTATGATGCTCAACGGAATGTTTGCTTTGGCGATATATGATTTCCGATTAGAGACTTTGTATTTGGCACGCGATCGATTTGGAATAAAGCCACTTTACCTTTTAGAGGAAAAAGGGAGATTGGCGTTTGCCTCTGAAATGAAGAGTTTCAAAGCCCTGCCAAATTTCAAGTTTGAAGCAGATTTCGAAAAAATGGATGAGTTTTTACTATTCCGAAATGTCATCAATAATACGTTATTTAAAAATATTACGAATTGTATTCCTGGAACTTATCTCGCGGTTAAGGATGGTAAGATTAACTCGCACAAATACTACGATATAAATACTGAAGGAAATCACCAGATTGGCCATGCAGAGAGCAAAGTATCATTAGAAAAAGCGTTGCAAAAAAGTGTGCATTCTCAGATGATTAGCGATGTCAAATTAGGCTGCCAGTTATCCGGTGGTGTTGATTCTTCTCTGGTAAGTTATTACGCTGCAAAGGCACTTAATCAAGGAAATCTTGAAACGATCTCCATTGTTTTCAAAGACCCAAAATTTTCGGAAGAAAAGTACATTGACATAGTTGCCGAACAACTGTCATTACAGGCTCATAAATTTGAAATGGAAGCCCAATACTATTTTGATGTACTGGAAAAAGCGATTTGGCATTTCGAGCAACCGATGAATCATCCCAATACCATTGGTATTTATTTGTTGAGTCAAGAAGCAAAAAAACATGTCACCGTTTTGTTAAGTGGTGAAGGTGCGGACGAATCACTAGCGGGCTATAGTCGATTTGTACGTGCGACGCAATTTCCTTTTTTTAGAAAAACATTTTTTAGTGCATTAAAGAAAAATTTAAATAACATTTCCGAATTTCTAAGTTACTACCTCGATAGCAACAAACGCATGATTATGGAATCTGCCTTTGGTAGTTTGGAAACAGCCCATGCCCTTAAGTCTAATTTTAGTTTGCAAAATGCCATTCAAGATCGATGTGATGCCATCAAATCAATGAAAGGCGATACGATTTTGAAACAAAGAAAGTTCGAACTGTTGACTTACTTGCCTGATCTTTTGATGCGTCAAGATAAAATGTCGATGGCACATTCTATCGAAAATCGTGTTCCTTTTTTAGACAATGAAATGGTCAGTACTTCACTCAATATATCCGGTGCAGATTTGGTCGGAAAGCATCATGGGAAAGACGAAGCCAAAGTGGTCTTGAAAGACATCTGTGCAGAAAAATTCGGAGAAAAATTTGCCTATCGGGAGAAAATGGGATTTGGAATTCCGCTGCGTGCCTTTATGTCGTCAGCCACTTTTCAAGAGAAGTGGAAAACACAAGTAGCACCTGGAATTCAAAAGCGTGGCCTATTTAAGATGGAAGCGCTTAACAGTTGGGTTGCTGCTATTTCGAAAGCAACACCAGAGCAACTGGATGCGATTTGGCTCATGCTTGGATTCGAACTGTGGGCGCAACAATACTTAGATTAATATGATAGCAATTCACGATAATAATAGTCCAGTTTTGTTTCATTTTAGATGGATTGACTACTGTCAAAAGAACAATATACCATTTAAATTAGTCAATTGCTATGCTACTGATATTGTACATCAACTCAAAGATTGTAAAGCATTGATGTGGCATTATCATCAAGCGGAACCATCGGATATTGTGATGGCAAAATCCTTACTCTTTTCGATGGAGCAAAGCGGGATGAAAGTGTTTCCTGATTTTAATACCGCCTGGCATTTTGACGACAAAGTGGGGCAAAAATACTTATTAGAAGCGCTAGAAATTGATATTGTCAAGACTTGGGTTTTCTATAGTGAGAAAGTGGCTTTGGAATGGATTATGCACACCACTTTCCCGAAAGTTTTCAAACTCAGAGGTGGCGCAGGTTCTCAAAATGTGCAGCTCATACACTCTGCAGCACAAGCCAAGAAATTAGTTGATAAAGCATTTGGAAAAGGTTTTCCTGCCTACGATGGTTGGGAGAGTATCCAAGAAAGATATAGAAGATGGCGACTCGGCAAAACAGATGCATTTGATGTCGTAAAAGGATTTGTACGTTTGGTAAAGCCACCGCGTTACGCCAGCGTGATAGGAAATGAAATGAATTACTTATATTTTCAAGAATTTATTGCCAACAACGATTCTGATATTCGTATCGTTATCGTTGATGGGAAAGCATTTGGCATCAAGAGAATGAATCGCAAGGATGATTTTAGAGCGTCAGGAAGTGGTTTTATTATTTATGAGAAAGACGCCATCGACGAGCGCTTTGTACAAGTTTCTTTTGAATATCAAAAAAAATTAAAGGCACAATGCATCGCTTACGATTATGTATTGGACGAAAAAAATCAGCCGTTGCTCATCGAAATAAGCTACGGATTTGCCAATGCTGGCTATGATGATTGTCCCGGATACTGGGATGAACAGTTGGTTTGGCATGAAGGTAAGTTTAATCCATACGGTTGGATGGTCGATCTAATTTTAAAAAGCTAAGATGAATATATTAATCATAGGTTCTCGCGGGTTTATCGGATTTCATGCGATGGAATATTTCAAGAACCATCAATTCACCGTTTTGGGTTGTGATGTAGTCACGGATTATGTCAGTAAAGACTATTTTCAAATTGATGCCACCAATTCTGATTTTCATTCGCTATTTGAAAAACACCAATTCGATGCCTGCATCAATTGTTCCGGAGCGGCGAGTGTTGCGTTGTCTATAGAATTTCCATTAAAAGACTTTAATTTGAATACGCTAAACGTTTTTAAGATTTTAGAAGCGATTAGAACGTATCAGCCTTCGTGTAAATTCATCAATTTATCTAGTGCGGCAGTATATGGAAATCCAACGCACTTGCCAATCAATGAAAATGTTACACTGAAGCCACTATCGCCTTATGGAATTCACAAATTACAAGCGGAGCAAATAGTCAAAGAGTTTTATGATTTCTATCAGGTGCCCACTTGTTCCTTGCGTATTTTTTCTGCGTACGGAAACGGACTGAGAAAACAACTGTTCTGGGATATGTATCAGAAATTCTTGAATGCAGATGCGATTTCATTATACGGAACCGGAAAAGAAAGTAGAGATTTCATTCATGTAGATGACATCGTACGTGCTTTTCACTTAGTCCTTGAAAACGGAAAATTTAATGGGGAGGCAACTAATATTGCCAATGGTGAAGAATTTACGATTGCATATGTATCTGAATTATTTAGAAGCAATTTCGAAGGGCAAAAAACAATTACGTTTAACAATCAAGTAAAGCAAGGCGATCCACTCAATTGGAGAGCCGATATTTCTTTATTGAAGTCTTTAGGATATCAGCAAACTGTGTCGCTTGAAGCCGGTATTCAAGAATACATCCGGTGGGTAAATTCCGTATAAAACAAGAACGTGAGCAATAGTAAGAAAGATATTTGTTTTGTGATACATTCCCTTCAAGCTGGAGGGATGGAGCGCGTGATGTCTGAACTTCTCAATTACTTTGCCGCAAGTAATCGCTACCATGTTCATTTAGTATTATACGGAATAAAGCGTGATGTATTCTATGACATTTCGAAAGACATTATTGTTTATCGTCCGTCATTTGAGTTTGACAATTCAAAGCGATTGCTTTCCACAATCAAAACAAACTTTTTCTTAAGAAAAACAATACAGAAAATCAATCCAATTGCAGCGCTTTCTTTCGGTGAACGATGGAATAGTATGGTTTTATTAGCGCTTCTCGGGACGAAGGTTCCATTATACGTTTCCGATCGTGCGCAGCCAAATAAAAGCTTAGGGAAATTGCATGATGCTTTGCGCAAATGGTTGTATCCAAAAGCGAAAGGAATTGTAGTGCAAACGGAAAAGGCGTTGGCTATCTACAAAAAAATGTATGCTCATACTAATTTTAAAGTAATTGGAAATCCGATTCGGCAGATTCCTGCGCAAGATCTTCCTCGAGAAAATGGCATTTTGATGGTGGGACGTTATATCAAATCGAAGCAGCAAGATGTCTTAATTGAGATTTTTTCAAAGTTGAATGCGCCTGATTGGAAGCTGGTGTTGGTAGGTTATGATCATTTAAAACAAAGTAACCAGGAAGAATGGGAGGCATTGGCCAAGAAGTTAAATGTGGCAGATCGCGTTGTTTTTGCTGGAAAGCAAGCAGATGTTGAACGTTATTATTTATCGAGTAAGATTTTTGCTTTTTCCTCTGCTTCCGAAGGATTTCCTAATGTTGTTGGAGAAGCCATGTCAGCGGAGTTGCCTGTTGTTTCATTTGATTGTATTGCAGGTCCAAGCGACCTAATTATTAATGAAACCAATGGATTCTTGATACCGCTTGGTGATAAAGAACTATTCATTGAAAAATTGCAGCTTCTTATTGACGATTTTAAACTCAGAGAAAAAATGGCAATAAAGTCAAAAGAGCTTATTCAAAAGTTTGAATTAAACTATATTTGCAACGAATTTGAAATTTTTTTGATTTCAAATTAGGGGACACGATATTATGAATGAAAATAGATTTAGATTAGGAATTCTTTTCAGTTTTGACCCCAGGTGGACTGGTGGATTAATCTATATTCTTAATGCAATCAAAATTCTAAATTTCCTTGATGACAAAGATTGTCCGACTGTTGTCATCATTTATAAACCAGAGCTGAAAGAGTTTTTGCGAGAAGTAAAATATCCTTATTTGGAACTTATAGAACACAGTTTTCCGTCGTTGGCCGAGGGTTATTTGAATTCTTTTTTAAAAAACAAGAATGTCTTTGTCCATGATTTAGTACTACAACATCAATTGAATGCTATTTTTCCGATGCATGACTATCCCGTAAAAAGTAAATTAGATGCTAAACTAGTTTCGTGGTATGCAGATTTACAACACTTGTATTATCCTGGTTTTTTTTCCAAAAGGCGCCTTCTAGAGCGAAAGATTCGAATTAATTTGATTCTGAGAAATTCAAAGGACTTGGTGGTCTCTAGTGAGGCTGTCAGAGATGATTTCCTCAAATTTTTCAAAATCCCTTCAACGATAAAAATACATATTTACCGCTTTGTGTCAATTATTGACGGCTTACCATCAATGAATTCGAATGAAATCAAATCGAAGTACGGGTTGCCGGATAACTATTTTATAGTAAGCAATCAGTTCCAAAAACATAAGAATCATTTGGTTGTTTTTGAGGCAGCTGCGGAGCTTCAAAAGAGGGGAATTCCTTTTCATATAGCTATAACAGGGCGATTTCCAAGCGATCCGAATTCAGAATACCTGCGAGAATTGCATGATATTGTCAACCGCAATCAACTGGAGCAGTCAATTTCTTTCTTGGGATTGATTCCTCGTGGTGACCAATTGCTACTAATGAAATATGCCAATGCGATTATTCAGCCAAGCTTGTTTGAAGGTTGGAGCACCGTAATTGAAGATGCAAAATCACTGCAAGTCCCAGTAATTGCTGCTAATCTAAAAGTAAATATTGAACAATTGGCGGAAAAAGGAAGCTACTTCGATCCCCACAATAGTGCAGCATTAGCCATCATCATAGAACAATATCCGTCAAGAAATTACGAAGTCGCCATTTATGAATCCTATGACATTAGAATGAAAAAAGCGGCGTATGAATTTTTATCCGTTTTCAAATAAATAATATCAATGAATAAAACAACAAAAATATACGTTGCAGGACATACTGGAATGGTCGGTGGGGCAATTTGGTCTGCTCTAAAAACTGCGGGCTATAACAATTTAGTGGGAAAAAGTAGCAAGGAATTAGACCTGAGAAATCAAAACGCAGTATTGGAATTTTATGCCGCTGAAAAGCCAGAAATCGTTATTGACGCCGCGGCTAGAGTGGGTGGCATATTGGCAAATAATGATTATCCATTTACTTTTTTAATGGAGAACATGCAAATTCAAAACAATTTGATTGATACTTCGCTAAAGCAAAACGTCGAGAAATTCATTTTCTTAGGCAGCTCGTGTATTTATCCTAAATTAGCATCGCAACCGCTGAAAGAAGAATGTTTGTTGACTTCTTCATTAGAGCCCACAAACGAATGGTATGCCATTGCAAAAATCTCTGGAGTGAAGAGTTGCGAGGCGATTCGAAAGCAATATGGGAAAGATTTTGTGAGTTTAATGCCAACCAATTTATATGGTCCGAATGATAATTTTGATTTGCAAACCTCTCACGTTCTACCGGCGATGATGCGTAAATTTCATGAAGCCAAAGAGAACAATCATGCGCCAGTGACTCTTTGGGGTTCGGGAACACCAATGCGAGAGTTTTTGCATGTGAAAGATTTGGCTGAAGCGGTTGTTTTTGCCATGGAACATCCGTTTGAGGAAAATTTATATAATATCGGGACCGGAGTTGATTTAACAATCAAATCGTTGGCTGAGTTAATACAAAAAACAGTGGGACACCAAGGCGAAATCATTTGGGACAGTTCAAAACCGGACGGTACGCCAAAAAAATTAATGGATGTTACTAAAATGAAAAATCAAGGTTGGAGTGCAAAAATTGCATTGGAAGATGGAATTCAATCGACCTACCAATGGTTTTTGGAACATGCAAATAACTATAAAGAAGTAAAAATTTAATTAGAAATATATTAAACTAGAAGCAATGAAAACGGCATTAATTACAGGAATAACAGGTCAAGATGGTGCATATTTAGCAGAGCTATTACTTGAAAAAGGGTATATGGTTCATGGAATAAAAAGAAGATCGTCAATGTTTAATACGGCGCGTATCGATCATTTATATCAAGATCCACATGCCAAAGAAATTAGATTGAAATTACATTATGGTGATATGACTGATTCGATGAATCTTACGCGAATTATTCAAGAAGTGCAACCAGATGAGATTTATAATTTGGCGGCGATGTCGCACGTAAAAGTGAGTTTTGATACTCCAGAATATACCGCGAATGCTGATGGAATAGGTACTTTAAGACTTTTAGAAGCCGTTCGACTGTTGGGGCTTCAAAAGAAAACAAAGATTTACCAAGCGTCTACTTCGGAATTGTATGGCTTAGTACAAGCAGTTCCACAATCGGAAACGACTCCATTTTATCCACGTTCACCTTATGCAGTTGCAAAAATCTATGCCTATTGGATTACAGTTAACTATAGAGAGGCCTATAATATGTTTGCTTGTAACGGAATTCTTTTTAATCACGAATCGCCCTTACGTGGGGAAACTTTCGTCACTCGAAAAATCACACGTGCCGTTGCCAAAATTGCTTTGGGACTTCAAAGTGATTTATTCATGGGTAACCTTGATGCACAAAGAGATTGGGGACATGCAAAAGATTATGTAGAAGCCATGTGGAGAATCTTACAGCAAGACGTAGCAGAAGATTATGTAATTGCAACAGGTGTTACTACACGTGTTCGTGATTTTATAAAAATGGCATTTCAAGAAGTAGGTTTTACAATACGATTTGAAGGTGAAGGCGTCGATGAAAAAGGAATTTTGGAATCTATCGATCAAGAAGTATATCAAAAAGCTTTAGGGCACAACACTACCGAATTTAAGATTCCGGCCATTGGTTCTGTTTTAGTAAAAGTAGATCCGGCCTATTTCAGACCTACTGAAGTAGATTTGTTGATTGGTGATCCAACAAAATCTAAAACAAAATTAGGATGGACTCCAAAATACGACTTGAAAATGTTGGTGGAAGAAATGGTCGCGATGGACGTATCTTTGTTTTTGAAGGACATTCATTTGGTAAAAGGTGGACATAAAATATTGAAACAAGCGGAGTAATTTTTTTAAGAGCTATTCCCGCTATGCGCTTTATCTTTTTTGCTTCGTAACCTGCGGTCAAGATTCAATTTTTTTTAAGCAAAAAAGGATACCGCTGCTATCGGGGCTAAAAACCACCCCGCCCTCCGGGCACCCCTCCAAAGGAGGGGAAGCAAAACCAACAAAAAACAACATTCAACCCAAATAAGGTATGAATAAAATTAAAGATAGAAAGATTGTTGTCGTCAATCAAGCGTCAAATTATCTCACTATTGGTTTTTGTAATGCTTTTTCAGAGCGATTTGAAACAGTTAGTTTGGTTACGGGAAGTGTTCATGTGCAAGGGGAAGAATTGAATGATTGCATTGAAATTACAAAAATCAATAAATGGGTAGAACGTCCAGCAAGCAAAAAATTCCTTTCTTATATTTTGGCTTGCGTCCGAATTTACTGGCTCTTATTGACAAAGTATCGAGGATATGAAGTCTTTTTTGTCTCGATTCCACCCATGGGTTATTTATTAAATTTAATCCTTCTACATCGATTTAGCATGGTCATTTGGGATGTTTATCCAGATATCTTTAAGATCACTGGGATGAAGGAAGATCATGCTTTGTATAAGATTTGGGCTGCGTTGAACCGAAAATCTTTCAAAAAAGCATTCAAACTTTTTACGATTAGTGATAAGATGGCGGACTTGGTAGGCGCTTATGTTTCTCGATCCAAAATTATCATTCAACCCATCTGGTCGATTTTTCAACAGAACGAACGTGTTTCGAAAGACCAAAATAAGTTTATTAAACAACATCAATTAGAAGGTAAATTCATCGTTCAATATTCTGGAAACATTGGGTTAACGCACAAAGTTGAGGTTGTTGTGCAATTGGCGGAACTCTTGAAAGACAACGAAACCATACTTTTTCAAATCATTGGACGTGGCCCACGAGTTCCAGCACTTCAAAAAATGGTCGAAGAAAAGCAACTTCCAAATTGTACATTTCTTCCTTTTCAAACCGATGAAATGTTTCCTTTTTCCCTTTCTGCCACCGATTTGGGGATTGTGATTTTGGATGAATTGACATCAAAAGGGAGTGTTCCCAGTAAATCCTATAATTTGATGAGCTATGGAATTCCCTCTTTATATATTGCCGGAGAAGACTCAGAATTACATTCTTATGCGAACAAATATGGTTATGCGAAATGTTATACGGAACGTGAACTAGAAAAAGCCAAGAACTTTATAGTTTCCTTGAGCACCGATAAACTGAAATGGCAAGAAATGTCTGAGAATGCGCTTCAAACTTCTACGTTATTTCGTCGCGACAATGCGGATAAATTTGTAGATATGTATCTAAAAAACAACCAATGATTTCTCGAATAAAAGATAGTCTAATCAATAATTTAAAGAACATTATCGGTTGGAAAACTCATCGTAAAATTGTTGTTTTTTCAGTTGATGATTATGGGAATGTTCGTCTTCACTCCAAAGAAGCGAGAGTTAATTTGGATGAAGCGGGGCTGAAAATCTATTCGCGTTTTGATCTTTTCGATGCTTTAGAAACCAAACAAGATCTAGAGCAATTGTTTGAGGTTCTAAATTCTGTCAAAGACAAGAATGGCAGAAGCGCTGTATTTACGCCATTTGCACTTCCTTGTAACATTGATTTTGAAAAAATGGCTGCGGATGATTACCGTAATTTCTACTACGAAAATCTGCCAAAAACCTATAGTAAGTTAGCCAAAGAACAACCGGAAGCCTACATTGGCGCCTGGGAATTGTGGCAAGAAGGAATATCCAAAGGTTTTTTAAGACCGCAATTTCACGGAAGAGAACATTTGAATTTATTTGTGTTTAATGATAAGTTAAAAAAGAGAGATCCACAATTGCTCACCGCGCTGAAAAATAAATCCTACACGAGTATTTCAGACGAAGATTATCCAACGATGTCAAGTACTGCTGCTTTTGATTTTTTTGATGTCAGCGACAATGAACAATTAAAGCCGATTATCAAAGAAGGATTGGACTTGTTTGAAGAAGTTTACGGTTATCGAAGTAATTACTTCACGCCGCCGGTTTACCAAATTCATCATTCTCTTTTTCCAACTTTAAAGGAAAATGGAATCGCGTACATCGATTTGGGATTGGTAAGAAAAGAACATCAGGGACAAAATAAATATCAAACATCGTTCAATTTTATTGGAAAGAAAACCAGAGAAGATCTTACGATTATGGTGCGAAACATCGTTTTCGAGCCTACCGAAGAACGCGGAGTAGATTGGGTTCATTTTACAATGAAACAAATAGATCGAGCTTTTCGATGGAACAAGCCTGCAATAATCAGCTCTCATCGCGTCAATTTCTGCGGACATATTGATCCAAAAAACAGAGAAAAAGGCCTACAAACTTTGCGGCAATTGCTTCAGGAAATTGTCAAAAAATGGCCTGATGTTGAGTTTATGGCGGCAGATGAAATGACTGATTGCCTCAAAAATGAAAGAAAATGATAAAAAGATTCCTCTATTTAGGCTATTACATCAAGAAAATGGATTGGGAGAAGTTTTGGCTTTTTCTGAATTACACGGCTAAGACAACACAGCGAAGCAAAATACGTATTTTGTATGATGTTCTTACTTGTGTCTTCGTCTATAATATTTCTATTTTAGAGTACTTTCAGTTCCGATTTTTTGAAAAGAACAAAGCGGAGCGGGAACTTTGGGCTGGTACCGGATATATGTTTGAGTACCAACTCATCATGAACCCAAAAAATCAGCGCGAAATACTGGATGACAAAACCAAATTTTACAAAAGTTATGATCGTTTTTTCGTGCATCAAGTTGCCGATATAGTTGACTTGAAGAAATATCCGGAGCAAACACGAAAGCTACTCGATACTCCTTCAGGGAAATTAGTTTTTAAAGTGGCTGATGGGAAATGTGGTGTTGCCGTTGAAATTAGAAAAGCATGTGACTTTTCGCCAGAATCGATAATTGATTTTATGGAAAAAAACCACTTCGATTTGGTCGAAGAATTTATTATTCAGCATCCAAAATTGACGGAACTTTCTCCATCAGCGGTGAATACCGTTCGAATTTTTACACAATTGAACGCTTCCAATGAAGTTGAAATCTTAGGTTGCCGTCAGCGAATTTCGGTCAATTCTTCTGTAGATAATATGGCTGCAGGAAATCTTGCGGCACCAATAGATGAAAGGACTGGAATTGTAAATGGCCCTGCCGTTTATAGCGATATTACAAAACCTGAAGAAGCGAATCATCCGATTACCAAGGTGCCCATTGTTGGATTTCAAGTTCCATTTTGGAACGAAACCATTGCCATGGTCAAGCAGGCTGCTTTATTGCATCCACAAAACAGATCCATCGGATGGGATGTCGTTGTTACAGAAAAGGGACCAGGATTTATAGAAGGAAATCATGATTGGTGCAAATTATTGTGGCAATTACCCGCAAAAAAAGGAATGAAATCAGTTTTAGACGCTTACAAAAAAAGCTATGTATCGTAATTTTTTTAAAGTATTCATCGATTTTACTGCCGCATTTGTTATTGTTTTAGTGGTACTAATTCCTATGGTGATTATTGCAGTGCTCGTATTAGTTGAATCAAACGGTCCGTTGTTTTTTAGACAACAACGTGTAGGAAAAAATTTGAAGTTATTTAGCGTATATAAGTTTAGAACGATGACTCACGAGAAAAGATCCGTTGGAGATACGCCAATTATTGGAAAAGCAGATGGTGTGACCAAAGTGGGCTATTTTTTAAGACGATACAAAATCGATGAGCTGCCACAACTCTTAAATGTGCTTTTGGGTGATATGAGTTTGGTTGGACCTAGACCTAGCGTTCCGGAGCAATTAGCGAATATGTCCGAAGAGGATAAACGGCGTTATTCCGTTCGACCAGGACTGACAGGTCTGGCGCAAATCAATGGCAATATTCATTTGAGTTGGAAAGAACGCTTTGTTTATGATTTAGATTATGTAAAAAAGGTCACTTTTTGGAATGATATAAAAATCATTTTCAAAACTATATTTATTGTTATTTTAGGAGAAAAAAAGTTCATTAACAAACCCATGTTGAATGAAAAATAATATTGTAGAGAATCCGAAAATTATTCTGATTGGAAGTGTTAATAGCAGTAGGAAAACACTTGAAAAATTAATAGAACACCAATTAAATGTTGTCGCTGTTCTTGGGTTGCATCCGGACGCAGCTACAAATGTTTCGGGCTATTTTGATTTGAAAGAATTAAGTGAAAACAACCATATTCCTTTTCAATATTTCACCAAAGTCAATGACCAAGAGATTATTGATTTGGTGCAATCAAAAAACCCGGATTTGGTTTTTGTGGTTGGATTATCTCAGATGATTCGAGAGGAATTATTGGCTATTCCTCAATATGGACTCATTGGTTACCATCCAACGCGCTTGCCTGAAGGAAGAGGGCGCGGTGCTATTGCCTGGATCATTTTAGGAAAAGTACAAGGAGCGGCTTCATTTTTTAAGATGGATGAAGGCATGGACTCTGGGTCGATTTGGTCGCAAGTGAATTATGATGTCGGTGAGAATGATGACGCGACTTCTGTAGTGCAACAAATTTTGCGAGCCATTGATAAGGCGCTCGACGCCGTGTTGCCCGATCTTAAAAAAGGAATCTTTATTACAACACCACAAGACGAATCAAAAGCAACCTATTTAGGCAAGAGAAATCCTGAAGACGGTATGATTGATTGGAAGCAATCTGCTGCAAGTATTCACCAGTTGATACGCGCCACAACGACACCACTTCCGGGCGCTTATTCCTATATTGGGAGTAAAAAGATGGTCATATTACAGGCTTCGATTTCGGAAATTACTAATCATTTGGGAGTTGTAGGAAGAATTGTTGTCGCAGATAGTCATATGGGTATCCATGTGCAAACGGGTGATGGCTTACTTAAAATTGAGAAAGTAGCAGGAATAGAAATCGACACTTTAAAAGTAGGAAATACACTTGGGTTTCATTTCGAGAAAGAATATTTTAATTTATTAAGCAGAATAGAAACGATTGAAAATCAATTAAAAGATGGGAGAAAATAAAAATATATTAATTGTTGCGCCACATTGTGATGATGAGATCTTGGGTTGCGGAGGTACTATTTCTAAATATGTTTCGAATGGACAGACGGTTTATGTTGCCATTGTGACTAATGGACATATTGGTGCACCTGAACTTTTTTCGAAAGAAGGAACCGAAAAAGTGCGGTCGGAAGCCTTGGCAGCGCATAAAATTTTAGGAGTAAAAGAAACTTTCTTTTTAGATTTTCCTGCGCCAAGACTCGACACCATTCCTTCTTATCAATTATCGAATGTGATTGCTAAAATCATCAATGAAAAGAAGATAGAAGTGCTGTATTTGCCGCATCGAGGAGACATTCATAAAGACCATCGAATTACATATGAAGCGGCTTTGGTGGCGGCAAGACCGATTAATAATTGCCCAATTAAGAAGATCCTTTCCTACGAAACCTTGTCTGAAACAGAATGGGCACCACCTTTTGGAGACGATGCCTTTATTCCTACTATTTTTGAAAATATTGAAGGGCATCTCGAAAAAAAATTGGAAGCATTTAAGTGTTTTTCAACCCAAATTAAAGAATTTCCACACCCGCGTTCACTTAAAAATATCGAGATATTATCGAATTTTCGCGGTGCAACCGTAGGGAAAATCAATGTGGAGAGCTTTATGCTGATTCGAGAAATTATACAATAAGACTAAGTGCTTTACCTATAAAAAAACAACTATGAAAATTTTGATTACAGGAGTTGGTGGACCAACGCCAAGAAGTTTTGCTATTTCACTAAAAAAGTACTCTTTTTACAAACGATTTGAATTGATAGGAACGGATATTAATCCGCTGTCGGTTGGATTGTACCAGAATGAATTGTTCAATAAAACTCATGTTGTTCCTGGGGCGACTAGTCCAAACTATTGGAATGCTATCGAAACTATTATAAAAGAAAACAACATTGATATTGCGATTATTCTTCCAGAACTAGAAGTCATGGAATGGAGCAAAAGAAAAGAAACACAATCGTTACCGTGTAAGGCTTTAATTCCGGATTGGTCGATGGCAGATTTGCTCGTTGATAAATCTAAAATGACCGAAATTCTGAAGGATTTAGATATTGTGCCACCATCGGTCACTTTCAATAGAGAGCATCAAAATCTAAAGGAAGTTTTTGATGTTTTGAAAGGTAATTTTTGGGTACGAAGCACCAGCGGAACCAGTGGATTAGGTTCACTGAAAGTAGAAGATGAAGATTCATTGAAGAATTGGATTCAAATTAATCCGAATGTGCAACAATTTATCGCCAGTAAATTTTTACCAGGAAGAAATTTAGCCTGCAAAATGCTTTATTTTAATGGGAAGCTATTGCGAACAGCTACTGCGGAACGCGTCAATTATATTATGGCCAAAGTGGCGCCATCGGGAATTACCGGAAATACATCATTTGGAAGATTACTCAATGAGCCACATTTGGTTGAAGAGTCGCAACGAGCCATGGACTTTCTTTTCAAGCATACTGGCGCCAAGCAGCATGGTTTTTTTACGGTTGATTTTAAAGAAGATGAAAATGGCAAACCTTATATCACTGAGATTAATGTTAGACACGTAGCTTTTACACAGTGCTTTGCTGCTGCTGGAGCAAATTTTGCATCTGATACTGTTAGGCTTTTGAATGAAGATCCCGCGTTTGATTTAAACTATAAAATGTATGAGTTTGAAAAGGACTTAATTTTCTTGCGAGATGTTGATTCATTACCTATTTTGATGAAGGAAAAAGAGTTGCTGAATAAACTGAGCTAATTCAAGAATAGATCCCAATCAATACGGAAGCAAAAATGCTGCATTTCTATCCGAACTGTTATAAAAAAACTGCATAGTGAAGCGTCTTTTTGACATCATTTTTTCAATTCTTTCGCTTCTGCTTTTGAGTTGGCTGATTTTGGTTTGTTTTATTATTGCTTCCATTGAAACCCAGTCGAACGGGTTCTTTGTCCAGAAAAGAGTAGGGCAGTGGGGTGCTTTATTTAAGATACTCAAGATCAAAACGATACATCCGAAAACTAATAAAACTACCTATTTCGGACATTACTTTCGACGCTACAAATTGGATGAAATTCCACAGTTTTTTAATGTATTGCGCGGAGATATGTCGATTGTTGGTCCAAGACCAGACGTTGAAGGTTACTACGATTTATTGCAAGGAGAAGATCGAAAAGTCCTTGCGTTAAAACCAGGAATTACCAGCGAGGCATCTATTAAGTATCGGAATGAAGATGTGTTATTAAGTCAGCATGAAAATCCACTTGAATACAACGACAAAGTGATCTTTCCCGATAAAGTAAAAATGAATTTAGCCTATTTGCACCATCATACTTTTGCTGGTGATTTGCAGATTATATTTCGAACAATAGTCGGTTCTTCTGAAAACATAAACATAGGATAGTATTGTCGGTTATTCTATCTTTGCAACCCAAAAATGATTAAATAAAATGATAGAATCTAAAATTTGGCTTTCTTCTCCGCATATGGGTGGAAATGAACTCAAGTACATAAATGAAGCTTTTGATACCAATTGGGTCGCTCCTTTAGGACCTAATGTTTCAGGCTTTGAAAATGATTTAGAAGCCTACATCGGCGAACAAAAAAGCGTTGCCGCACTTAGTTCGGGAACTGCGGCGATTCATTTGGGGCTTGTATTATTAGATGTAAAGGCAGGTGATGAGGTGATTTGTCAGAGCTTTACGTTTTCAGCTTCGGCAAATCCGATTTTATATCAGGGCGCGCATCCTATTTTTGTTGATAGCGAAAAAGACACCTGGAATATGTGTCCAATTGCTTTAGAGGAAGCTATTGTTGATCGAATAAAAGAAGGAAAAAAGCCCAAAGCAATTATAGCGGTTCATTTGTATGGGATGCCTTTTAAAGTGGATGAAATACTAGCAGTTGCATCCAAGTATGAGATTCCGATTTTGGAAGACAGTGCAGAGGCGTTGGGAAGTAAATATAAGAATCAAAAATGTGGGACTTTCGGAGATATTGGTGTGCTTTCCTTCAATGGGAATAAGATCATTACGACTTCTGGAGGCGGCGCATTAGTTGCTGGTACTGCAGCATTGAAGGATAAAGCGATTTTCTTTGCCACACAATCAAGAGATCACGCACCACATTATCAACATTCAGAAATAGGTTATAATTATCGTTTGAGTAATATATGCGCTGGTATCGGTAGAGGTCAGATGGAAATTCTAGATCAGCATGTTGCACTTAGAAGAAGTATGCATGATTTTTATGTCAACTATTTCAAGGATATAGATGGCGTTTCTGTTTTTGAAGAACCGACATCGGACTTCTTTTCGAATTATTGGCTTTCTGCTATTGTGGTAGATCCGTCAAAAACGAACGGCAAGACAAGAGAAGATTTAAGGATGGCATTAGAACGAAAAAACATCGAATGTCGCCCATTATGGAAGCCCATGCATTTGCAGCCGATTTTCGCGGATTGTCCTTATTACGGTAAAGATGTGGCGGAGAATTTATTCGAACAAGGTTTGTGCCTGCCGTCGGGGTCGAATTTAAGCGAAGCCGACAGAACTAGAATCAAAAATGAATTTGATAATTTTTTTAGATAATTTATTGCAATAAAGAGTTGGTTTTATTATAAAATGTTATTTTTATCATCAATATCGATAATCAAAAATGAGTAATTTAAAAAATAGTGTTCTTGGTAAACGTTTCCGAAATCTTGGTTACTTACCGCGATGGATTATTTTTGCTATCGATGTGTTTATCGTATTAGTGGCATGTATTATTACATACTTCATCGTTTACAGCCTATCCGATCTGAAATACAATTATTTTGGTATGGCCACTCGTTATGGATTAATCATCCTTATTAACGCAATTTTCTTTCTAATTTATCGAACATATTCCGGCATCATCAGGCATTCCACCTTTATCGACGGAGTGAAACTGCTGATATCAACAACCACCTCCTATATTTTTTTATTACTTATCAATTTTTCCTGCAAGATATTTTTTAACAAAATTGTTTTCGTAACAACAGGTTTATTTATAAGTTACGTATTGTCCTTTTTGTTGCTTTTTTTGTTTCGTATTTTGATCAAATATATTTTTGAGAAATACATGCATATTGAGGACAAGAAGAAACTAATAAACGCAGTGATTTATGGTTCAGATGCCAATGCTATTTCAGTTGCGAACGCCTTAAAAACAGAAACACCCAGCAGATTCAAGTTACGTGGATTTATTGATAAATTCAATCAAAATAAGACCTCAAAGAGTATCTTGAATTTGCCTATAATTAATCAGAATAAGAAAATTTCGGTAATTCTACGATCATTAAAAGCCGATGCCTTAATTATTGCTGAAAAGAGTTTGAGTAAAGAAGAGACTATTGCAATTGTTGAAGAATGTCTTGAGTTTAACTTCAAAGTATTCACTGTTCCTTTGATAACAGATTGGGAAGATGAAAAGCAAATCTCTAACAAAGTTAAAAGTTTCGAAATAGAAGATTTATTAGATCGAAAGCCAATTGTTTTAGATACCCGAGGGATTTCAAGTCAACTAGAAGGAAAAGTAGTGATGATTACGGGTGCGGCGGGTTCAATTGGCAGTGAAATAACCCGACAAATACTATCCTTTAACCCGCGGAAAATTATTATCCTAGATCAAGCAGAAACTCCGTTACACAATTTGAGCCTTGAGATCAAGCCATTAATTAATAAAGTGATCTTGCGCTCCGTGCTCGCAGATGTTAGAAATATTGATGCACTTGAAAGAGTTTTTGAGAAGTATCAGCCTGATGTCGTATATCATGCGGCGGCCTATAAGCATGTTCCTTTGATGGAGGAAAATCCATCGCAGGCTATCTACACTAATGTCTTAGGGACAAAAAACCTGGCAGACTTATCAATTAAATATGGCGTGGAAAGGTTCGTTATGGTTTCTACTGATAAGGCAGTAAATCCAAGTAGCGTCATGGGTGCAAGCAAACGAATAGCAGAAAAGTATGTTCAGACGTTGAATGACGAAGCCAATGTTGCCAATAAAGCTATGACTACAAAATTCATTACAACACGTTTTGGAAATGTATTGGGATCTAATGGCTCAATTGTTCCCTTGTTTTCTAAACAAATTTTAGAAGGCGGACCGTTAACCATTACGCACCCTGACATCATTCGGTATTTTATGACCATTCCTGAAGCGTGTCAACTTGTTTTGGAGGCAGGTGCCATGGGTAAAGGTGGTGAGATTTTTATCTTTGATATGGGACAACCCGTAAAGATTATTGACTTGGCAAAAAAAATGATTCGATTAGCAGGATTTGTGCCTTATAAGGATATCGACATAAAAATTATTGGATTGCGCCCAGGAGAGAAATTGTACGAAGAATTATTGAATGATTCTTCAAAAACGCTCGCCACACACCATGACAAAATTATGATTGCACAAGAAATACAGGAAGATTACAGCGAAATTCAAAACAGTACTATAAAGCTCTTGGATAATATTGAGAAAAGTTCCAATGAAGAAATTGTAATGGCTATGAAAAAAATTGTGCCAGAATTCAAAAGTATGAATTCTGTATTTGAAACCCTAGATGCCTAAACAATCATAAAGAGCGATTTTACAACAGATTTTAAACCTTTCGAACTATATTTGCAAGACTCAACCATATACTATGAAATTTTCAACTAAAGCAGCCGTATTATATTTATTTGCATCCCTATTTCTTTTCTCATGTGTTTCCAGGAAGAAAATTGTTTATTTACAAGATGTAGACAATCAAAAGAATTATGATGCTTCACTTAGATACGAACCTACTTTGCAACCAGATGATTTGCTCAATGTGATTGTCAGTGCTGAAAATCCGGAGGTAACTGTCCCCTTTAATTTACCACAGATACAGGGAAATTATCAGTTAAATGAAAATCAAAGCAATATTAAAACGTATTTAATTGACAATGATGGTTTTATTGAGTTTCCGGTGGTTGGAAAGCTAAAGTTAGGAGGCTTGACAAGAACGCAAGCCATCAGTGCGCTTTCGGAAAAAGTTTCCTTTTATATCAAAAATCCTAGTATCAATTTACGCATTTTAAATTACAAAATTTCAATTCTAGGGCAGGTTGTAAAACCAGGCTCTTACACAATTCCCAGTGAGCGGATCACTTTATTAGAAGCCTTGAGTCTTGCAGGTGATTTAACTATTTACGGAAAACGAAATAACATATTAGTAATTCATGAGGAAGAAGGGAAAAAGACATACCATCGAATTGATTTAACAAAGGTTGACATTCTAAATTTAGAGCATTACTATTTGGCGCAAAACGACATCATTTATGTAGAACCGAATAAAACTGCTGTAAATGGTTCTATCATTGGACCCAACACAGGTTTATACCTTTCGGGTTTAACCGTTTTACTTTCTTTAATATTAGTACTAAAAAGTTAAAAAAAAATAATGGAAGAAAATCCTTCAAATTTCAATGAAAAACATGAAGATGTATTCGATTTTCATGAATTGGTCGAAAGATACATATCACAATGGAAATGGTTTGCCTTTGGAATTTTCGTTTGCTTAGTAGTAGCCACCTTGTATTTGCGTTATGCAGTACCAATTTATAATGCCACAGCAAGTATCTTAGTTCGAGATGAGAAAAAAGGTGGATTACAATCTCAATTGACCGCTTTCTCTGACTTGGGAATTATGGCAGGCGTTAAGAATAACGTTGACAATGAAATTGAAGTTATTCGTTCAAGAAATATTATTGGTGGAGCGATTAAGAAAATAGGATTAAATGTATATTACACTTCAATCGGAAGGGTTAAAACGATTGAACAATATCATAATAAGCCAATAGAATTTTCTTTTTACGACATCAGCGACAGTTTTTATAGCAATGCAAAGTCGTTTACGCTTAATTTCGTCGACGATACAACTTTTGAATTGCTTTCGGGCGGAGCCACTAGTCTTGGTAGGTTTAAGTATGGTTCGATTATTAATTTAGAGGATTCTAGGTTAGTTGTAAATAAGAACCCTAGAACCTTTTCTAAATATCCTAAGGAGAATCCGATTATTATTACGGTTAGTAATATTGATGACGTGATTGACAGTTTTAGAGGAAGATTAAGTGTAGTTTCTTTGAGCAAGAACTCTAGTATTGTATCCTTGTCAATCAATGATCCTGTTAAAGATAAAGCAGAAGATTTTTTGAATACACTTATTGAAGTTTACAATCAAGATGCCATTACGGACAAAAAATTCATTTCTGAGAATACCTTAAATTTTATTCAAGATCGTCTGAAAATAATTACTTCTGAGTTAGGCGATGTAGAAAAAGATGCGGAAATTTTCAAAAAATCCAATGATGTTACTGATATCAACACACAGGCTGAGATATATCTGCATAATTCTGTCGATTTTAGTAAAGACCTTATCGAGACCGAGACACAAATAAAAGTGGTTTCGGAAATGCTCAGTTTTATGAAATCGAAAGGGAAATGGGATCTCGTTCCCAATAATTTGATTTCTACAGCAGACGGAAAAGATGCGTCTAATTTTATTACGCAATTTAATGATTATGTCATTCAAAGAAATAGGATTGTAAAGGATGGTACCAGGAATAATTCTATTGTTATTAATCTTGAAGAGAAAATCGACGATTTAAGCGAAAATGTTTCCGCGAGTTTAAGAAGAACATTGGCCTCTTTAACAATTAGAAAGAAGGACCTTGAAAAGCAGGATAATGTGATTAAGGGAAGAATTTCTGAACTACCAACGCAAGAAAGAGAATTTAGAATTTTAGCGAGACAACAGCAGATTAAAGAGTCGCTCTATCTTTATTTATTGCAAAAGCGAGAAGAAACTGCGATATCATTGGCAGTAACAGAGCCAATATCAAAAATTGTTGATGCTGCATTTTCCTCGGATTACCCAGTTTCTCCAAGACGAAATATTGTGTTTTTGATTGCAATAATGATTGGAATGTTTGTGCCATTTTCTGTAATCTATATCAAACATTTATTTGACAATAAGATAAAATCCAGACAAGATTTTGAAGGAAAAATATTCGCCCCATTTTTGGGTGATATCCCTCAATCAGAAAGTCATGATGAGATCATCAATACAAATAGTAAATCTAGTTCGGCAGAAGCCATTCGAATCATCAGAACAAATTTGGAATTTTTAGCCAATAAAATTCCGGAGAATATTTGTAAAACCATTTTTGTCACATCAACCGTACCGAAAGAAGGCAAGACATTTGTGGCAGTAAATTTAGCCAGCACCATTGCGCTTTCGGGTAAAAAAGTACTGTTGGTCGGCTTGGACATCAGAAACCCTAAGATTGATCGTTATCTTCAGTTACCGGCGCAAGGATTGACCAATTATTTATCGAAAAGCAACGAAAACATCAACGACTACATAGTAAAGGTTGATGATTTTGACAGTTTTTTTATATTGCCGTCGGGCGTTGTGGCGCCAAATCCAGTTGATTTATTGATGAACGGTAAGATTGGAAAAATGTTTGATGATTTGAAAAAAGAGTATGATTACATTATCGTAGATACCGCTCCAGTTAGTTTGGTGACCGATACGTTGTTAGTCGCTCAATATGCCGATATCTTTATCTATGTTATTCGCGCCAATTTTATTGACAAACGTCAAATAAAAATGATTGACGACTTGCATCGTCAAAAGAGATTGCCTAATATGTCAATCTTACTAAACGATACCAGATGGAGAAAGCCTTATGCTTATGGATATGGCGGATATGGTTACGGATATGGTTATGGATACGGTTATGGAGCAGAACAAGAAGTCGAGAAAAAACCTTGGTACAAATGGTTTAGCAAGTAATCAAAACTTAAAGAATTGGTTGTTTTCAATTGCTTTTTTTAATGAGACTAGATTTTTTACTAAAATCTTATTTGAAAAAGATTCAATATGTTTTGCGTGATGCACATCCGATCCCACGAAGTCAATTAACCCTTTTTTAAGTAGTAATTCGCAGGATTTGGTTGCCTCAATTCCATAGTAGCCAACGGTCGACAGCAGATTTAGTTGAAACAGACAGCCTGCATTTTTCAGTTTTGCAAACTCATTAAGATTCGAATTGTAAAAAGGGTAACGCTCTGGATGAGCCAATATTGGACGATATCCCGCAATTTGCAGTTCAAATAAAATATCATACAGTTGAATCGGTGGGTTGATGTAGGAAAGCTCAACCAAAACATAATTATCCTTTAGTGTTGCTAAAGATTGATTTTGAAACAGATTCACAAAATAGGGGTCAATCATGTATTCTGCACCAAATTTTAATAATGTGTCCTTTGTTAATGACGGCAAGGTGTCGGTATACTTTTGTTCAATGATATCTTTGGTGTTATCCCATACGCTGGTATAAATATGTGGTGTAGTGATGAATTGCTTACAACCCATTTTTTGCAATTCATTAATCAGAAACAAAGTGTCTTCAATAGCCACTGCGCCATCATCTATACCTGGCAATAAATGACTGTGAATATCCACGTAATCGGATGGAATCAAATCTTTAAGAACTGCATTCTTTTTGAGGAAGTGAAACATATTTACTGCGATAATAACTTAAAAATTGTTTCGCAAATATAGTCACATTTTATTTCATTAAAATTTAGATTTTTTGATGAACTAAACTTATAATTTATTCAAAAAAAGTGACCTAAATATGTATATTTGCGCCACTCAAAATAGTCATAGTTTAGCCTTAGATGCTGTTTGAATTTATTTTAATTACAACTAATTGATATTGCAATCATAAGAATGAAAGAAACTGTTCAAGCCGAAGATTGGAGTCTTGTAATTACAGAACACAACTCGTTATTTGATTTAAAGTTTATAGATGTTTGGCGCTATCGCGATTTATTGGTGCTATTTGTCAAACGTGATTTTGTTAGTTTCTACAAACAAACTGTACTTGGTCCGCTGTGGTTTTTCATTCAACCACTTTTCACTACAATAGTATTTACTTTTGTGTTTGGCAATTTAGCCAAGATTAGTACTGATGGTTTGCCGCAACAATTGTTTTATTTATCAGGCATTACCGCATGGAATTATTTCTCTGATTGTTTGACAAAAACAAGCACCGTTTTTAGGGATAACGCGGCGATTTTTGGAAAAGTTTACTTTCCAAGGTTGATTATGCCGCTTAGTATCATCATCAGTAGTTTGGTTCGTTTTGCAGTGCAATTGATTCTCCTATTGATCATGATGGTATATTTTGGAATACAAGGGGCTAATTTTGAGGTAACTTACGCGATTGTTTTCTTTCCGTTATTGGTTATTTTGATGGCTTTACTTGGATTGGGATTGGGACTAATAGTCACTGCAATGACAACAAAATATAGAGATTTGGCCTTTTTGGTTTCATTTGGTGTTCAATTGTTGATGTATGGAACCACTGTAATTTATCCCTTGAGTTCAGCTCCTGCAAAGTACAAAACCATTATCGAGATGAATCCGATGACCGGTATCATTGAGGCATTTCGATTTGCCTTTCTTGGAAAAGGCGAGTTTTCCTTATGGAGTATTGGCTATTCCGTTTTAATTACGCTTATTGTCTTATTCTTGGGCGTTATTATCTTCAATAAAACTGAGAAAAATTTTGTGGATACCTTATAGTGTTATAATATGTCGGAGATAGTAATAAAAGTAGAAAACATTTCAAAAGCGTATCAAATTGGTCAAATTGGTACTGGCACCATTTCTCGGGATGTTGAGCGATTCTGGGCTATGAAAGTTCGCGGAAAAGAAGATCCTTTTTTGCGAATTGGAGAGACGAATGATAGAACGACAAAGGGTGAAAGTGATATTGTTTGGTCACTTAAAGATATTGATTTTGAAATTCATCAGGGTGATGCCGTCGGTATCATCGGCAGAAATGGCGCGGGAAAAAGTACCTTATTTAAGTTGTTGTCGAGAGTAACCAGTCCTACAACGGGTCAAATCAAAATTAAGGGTCGCATTGCCAGCCTACTCGAGGTTGGTACTGGTTTTCACCCGCAATTGTCTGGTCGTGAAAACATTTATCTCAATGGTGCTATTTTGGGAATGCGAAAAAAAGAGATAACAAGAAGACTAGACGAAATTATTGATTTTTCAGGAGTTGATCGCTACATCGATACTCCGGTAAAACGGTACAGTAGTGGAATGTACGTCCGTTTGGCTTTTGCAGTGGCTGCGCATCTTGAAAGTGAAATATTGATTGTAGACGAAGTTTTGGCAGTTGGAGACGCAGAGTTTCAAAAAAAATGTCTGGGCAAGATGCGGGATATTAGCCGAGGAGAAGGAAGAACCGTCTTGTTTGTTAGTCATAACATGGTCTCGGTTCAGAATTTATGTAACTATGGGATTTTGTTGGATAATGGTCATATTGTTCACAAAGGTCCAATGAGTGAAACCATCTCAAAATACTTGCAAGGGGATTCTTCCTCTAACGATTTAACTAGTATGAGGGGAAGAACTGGAAGTGGAAAAGTAAAATTTGCCGAAGTAGAAGTATTTGGAGAAAGTGTAGGTCAAATTGCAGTATCTGGGAAGCCGCTGAATATTAAGTTGGCATTACAAAATCCCGAAAACATTATTTCAGATAGAATTCGTATTGATATGCGAATTGAGGATGAATTTGGACAGCGGTTCTCTTGGATCAGTTCGAGTTTGGTTAATTTTCAAAAGGGAATTGCTCCACAGGCGCTCCAAATTTGTTATCCTCGGAACAATTTTAATGAAGGCGCATACTTGGCCACTTTATATATGACCGTTGACGGCGCACTTTCCGACTGTATTATAAATGCATTCAAGCTTACCATACAAGGGGGCGATTTTTATGTTACGGGGAGAAAAGTTGCAGATTGGGATAGTAAAGTTCTTCTCGATTTTAATTTGGTGTATAGCTAATCAAGCGCATTGGATTATACAAATGATTGGGCTTTTTTCGATTTCACTGCGATAAAAAAATGACCGCGACTTAATTCAAAAAGAAAAGATAAAATTAATCTTGAATACTGCAACATTTACAATTCTTATTACTACTAAAAATCGATTATCAGATTTACAGTATACCCTACAAAAAATCGAGTCGATATTGGCGCAAGACCAAGTGCAATGTATTATTTGCGACGACGGATCGACCGATGGCACCTCAGCGTATATCGCTGAGAATTTTTCGAAGATACACTTGATTCGAAATGAAAAAAGCCAAGGATTGATTTACAGTAGAAATAGGTTGATGAATTTAACCACCACTGAATTCGCCATTTCTATCGATGACGATTTACATTTCATTTCTTCCAATCCATTGGTAGACATTGAGGATTATTTTAATACAAATTCCGAATGTGGTGTCGTTGGCTTCAGGATTTTTTGGAGCACCTCGTCACCAACATCAACCATCACTAAAGATCAACCCCATCGAATGAAAAGCTTCGCCGGAGGCGCGCATGCCTGGCGAATGAGTGCTTGGCGTCAAGTTGCGGATTATCCTGCGTGGTTTTCTTTTTATGGCGAAGAAGATTTTGCAGCCTATGGGTTATTTAAAAAACAAATAGAAATTCATTACTTGCCGGCGGTTCTAGTGCATCATCGTGTCGATTTGAAATCGAGAAAAGGAAACACCGACTACATGCTGCGCTTACGTCGTTCTTTGCGTTCGGGTTGGTGCCTTATGTTTCTCTTTTGGCCTTTGCAGAAGATTCCTCGTATGTTAGTTTATTCCATTTGGACACAATTCAAACTCAAAGTTTTCAAGGGCGATCTGAAAGCACTGCAAGCAATTATTCTTGGATTGATTGATTGCTTCTTCTTCGTCCCCAACATTCTTAAACATGCTAACCGTTTAACTAGCAAAGAATACGCGGAATTTCAAAAAATTGCTAATATAAAATTGTATTGGAAGCCCGAAAATTAGCTATTTTTACGGCACAATTACATGCACGAAATGAATAACATTGCCATTATTCCGGCTAGAGGAGGTTCAAAACGATTACCTCACAAGAACGTCCAGTTATTGGGTGGAATTCCTCTAATTGCACACAGTATTTTAGAAGCAAAGAAATTTCCTGATCTTGTTAATGAAGTCTATGTTTCGACCGATGACTTTGAAATTAAAAATATTGCGTTATCGTATGGTGCTAAAGTTATTGATAGACCGATTCAAATATCAGGAGATAATGAGCCAACCGTTACTGCGTTGAAACATGTTTTAGAGTCAATTGAAAACCCTGTTGATTGGGTTTTCCTTTTGCAACCGACCAATCCGTTAAGGCCTCAAGGATTAATTCCAGAGGCATTTCAATGTTTGCAAAGCAGCCATGCTGATAGTTTAATGACTGTAACAAGAAATCATCAAAAATTTGGTAAGATTGTCAACGATGTCTTTGTTCCTTTTAATTACACTCTAGGTCAGCGAAGTCAAGATTTGGAGCCCTTGTACTTTGAAAATGGATTGCTGTATATCATTGCTTCTCAATTGGTTTTGCAACAAAAAATTATGGGAACGAAACCATTTCCGATGGTTGTGAATCATCCCTTTGCGTCAGTAGATATAGATTTAGCCGAAGATTTAGTTTATGCGCAAAACTTATATGAATTATCAAATAGTCAACAATGAACCCATATATAGAAATTGCAGGTCGTAAGATTGGTCTCGACTTCCCACCTGTAGTAATCGCCGAAATTGGTATTAATCATGAAGGGTCTTTACAAACCGCTTTTGCGATGGTTGATGCTGCCCAAAGAGCTGGTGTCGAGATAGTCAAGCACCAAACCCATATTGTTGAAGACGAGATGAGTGCGGTTGCTAAAAAAGTAATTCCTGGAAACGCTGACGTTTCGATTTACGAAATCATGGAGCGTTGTGCTTTGAGTGAAAGTGAGGAAGTTCAACTGAAAGCCTACGTGGAAAGTAAAGGCATGATTTTTATTTCTACGCCTTTTTCTCGTGCTGCAGCAAATCGCTTGGAACGGATGAAAGTTGAGGGCTACAAGATTGGTTCTGGCGAATGCAATAATTATCCATTATTGGAGCACATTGCGTCTTTTGGTAAACCCGTCATTTTGAGCACTGGGATGAACACCATCGACAGTGTCCGAAAAGCTGTTGCTATTTTTGATAAACATCAGGTTCCAGCGGCACTTTTGCATACCACCAATTTATATCCAACTCCAATTCATTTGGTACGTTTTGGTGCCATGATGCAATTACATGAAGCCTTTCCAGATAAGGTTTTTGGTTTGAGTGATCACACGCTAAACAATAATGCATGTTTGGGTGCGGTTGCGTTAGGTGCCAGTATACTCGAACGACATTTTACAGATCATATGAATCGGACCGGTCCCGATATCGTTTGTAGTATGGATGAACAAGCTACTGCAGATCTGATCAAAAGCAGCAATGAAATTTGGCAAATGCGTGGTGGAACCAAAGAACCTGCGAAAGAGGAACAAGTTACCATTGATTTTGCCTTTGCCACTGTCTGTTCTATTGCTCCAATTAAGAAAGGAGATGTGTTTACCAAAGAAAATATTTGGGTAAAGCGACCTGGAACAGGAAAAATTTTGGCAGAACACTACGACAGTTTACTCGGTAGGAAAGCAAAAAGAAATATTGAAAACGATGTACAATTAACTTTTGAAGATATTGACAATGGATAAACTATACGACCTCACTCGGCGATTCGAGTATGAAAATGGATTTTACGCAACAGCAGACCCTTCTCGGTTTAGCAAATTTGTGACCCACTTAGAATTGTTTAAGCAAACCTCTACTATTAGAGGTGAAATCGTGGAATTTGGAATTTTTAAAGGGAATTCATTTTTTCGTTGGATTAAGTTTCGTGATTTGTTGGAGCAAACCAATAGTAGAAAAGTCATTGGTTTTGATGTTTTTGGAGATTTTCCGGAGGCCAACTTCGAAGGCGACAAAGCCAGTAGAGATGCTTTTGTGGCGGAGACCAATGGTGGCAAGAGTATTTCGTTAGAGGAAATTAATTCGCTTTTGGATCAACAAGGTTTACAAAAGAATGTTGAAGTTATCAAAGGAAATATACTATTGACTTTAGATGCCTATCTGGAGAAAAATCCTCAACTGAGGATTTCCCTTTTACACATAGATGTCGATTTGTATGAGCCGACCAAGCACGTTTTAGAACGATTATATGATAAAGTTGCCAAAGGCGGCGTAATTATTTTCGATGATTACGGTGCATTTGCTGGTGCCAACAAAGCCATCGATGATTTCTTTCAAAATAAGGTAGAAATCAAAAAGTTGCCTTTTACCCATTCGATTTCCTATATCGTAAAATAATGAAGAAGATCCTTTTTCTTACTGGAACTCGTGCCGATTTTGGAAAAATTAAGGCGCTTGTCGCGGTGTTGGAGGGTCATGCGGATTTTGAAGTATATGTATTTGTTACTGGGATGCATCTCCAAAAAGAGTACGGGTACACACTTTTAGAGATTGAACGTTGCGGTTTTAAGAACCTACATACTTTTGAAAACCACACTCACGAAAGTACGATGGACTTGACTTTGGCTAAAACAATTGAAGGTCTTTCGCATCATGTGAATCAAATTAGCCCTGACATGATTGTTGTTCATGGCGATCGCGTTGAAACCCTGGCTGGTGCCATCGTCGGTTCTTTGAATAATATCTTGGTGGCACATATTGAAGGTGGCGAAATATCGGGAACTGTTGATGAGCTCATCAGACACAGCGTTAGCAAATTGAGCCACATTCATTTTGTATCTAATGCAGAGGCGAAGAGGCGATTGCAACAAATGGGCGAAATCAAATCTTCTATTTTTACCATAGGATCGCCAGATATAGATATTATGTTTTCAGCTCATTTGCCTAATATGGAGATTTCCAAAGCGCATTATGATATCTCATTTGATCACTATGCCATTGCGATGTTTCATCCTGTGACTACAGAAGCTGCTGAAATGCGACAATATGCTACTGATTTTGTAAGTGCATTACTGCAAGACAATCATAACTTTGTCATCATTTTTCCGAACAATGATCGTGGCAGCCAACATATAATAGATGCTTATCAGCAACTCCATGGCAATCCTCGATTTAGGGTTTTTCCCTCTCTTCGATTTGAGTACTTCCTAACGCTTCTCAAGCATTCCCAATTTATCATTGGGAATAGTAGTGCGGGAATTCGAGAGGCTCCCTATTATGGCATACCAATTATTAACATCGGCACAAGACAGCAAAACAGAGCTGTACACGCCGATATTATCAATACGGCTTACGATGCTCAAAGTATTGTTTCCGCTTTAAAGTCGATTGATACGCACATTGTGTCACCTGCAAATGCTGATTTTGGTTCAGGAAATAGTGCAACACTGTTTTTGGAAACACTTTTAAATGCAGCAGTTTGGCAGTTAAATCATCAAAAGCAATTCAGGGATATTTAAATTTTGTTTTAAGCGGTTTATGACCATAAGCCTTATTCAATTTGTATGAAAAGGAAGAAATTATTTGTTTTATTGCCCGACGGCATGGGTTTAAGAAATTTTGCCTATACTGATTTTCATCGACATGCGAAAGACCAAAACATCGATGTTGTATTTTGGAACAATAGTGAATTTGACATCAATACTCTGGGCTTGAACGAAATTAAGATTCGTAATGCGAAAACGCACTTTTTAACTGATATACTAAAGAAAGCTAGGGTTCAAATTGATTTAAATCTCAATATTAAAAAATTCAATGACCAAGTATACGAAAGCTACCGCTTTAAATTGGTTAACGATTCGTTGATAAACATCACCAAAACAGTATTTATTCGTATCCTCACTTTTTTATTTTGTTCAGAAAAAGGGGTTGCCATTATTAGAGGCGCTATACTCCGTTGTGAGCATAAAACAGCTTTTTTTAGGGATTGTTTGGAAGTGTTGGAACGGGAACAACCGGATTTTGTTTTATGCACTAATCAGCGTGTAACTTTGGCTTTAGCACCCATATTGGCTGCGGAAAAATTAAATATTCCCACTGCAACTGTAATTTTTTCTTGGGATAATTTGCCTAAAGCAACCTTGGTCTTGGAACCCAATTATTATTTTGTTTGGAGTGCACACATGAAACAAGAACTATTGACATACTATCCTTTTATTAAGGAAAGGCAAGTCCTTGTCACAGGAACAACCCAATTTGAAATGCACAATAATTCAGCATGGTTACTTCCCAGAGCTCTTTTTTTTGAAGAAAACAAATTGGATATGGCAAAGCAATACATTTGCTATTCGGGAGATGACATCACAACTTCTCCCAATGACCCCATTTACCTCGAGGATACTGCAAAAGCAGTATTGGCTTTAAATAAGGAAGGTTATTCCCTAGGAATTATATTTCGAAGATGCCCTGTTGATTATTCTACCCGCTTTGATTCTGTTTTGAAAAAGTATCAAGATATTATTGTTCCCATAGCACCCAAATGGAAAAAAATGGGAGATTCTTGGAATAGCATATTACCAGAAAAAGAAGATTTGGTATTGCAAATCAATACCATTGCTCATACTGAAATGGTAGTCAACTTGGGTTCAACCATGGTGTTTGATTACGTCACCCATAAAAAACCTTGTGCTTACATACGGTATGATGTTCCAAATTCGGCGCGTCCAGTTCGTTCGGTGCATGAAATTTATGATTTTGTACATTTTCGTTCTATGCCGAACAAGGACTCAGTGCTTTGGATTGACGCGACTGGCGAAATAGCATCCATTATCAAAATAGGATTGCAACCACCAAGTCATGTCATCGAAAATGCACAAAATTGGTTCGAAAAGATTAATCGATATCCCGTAAATGAAGCTTCGGAAAGAATTCTCAGCACGATCAAAGAAATAATGAAATAGTTTGTTTACTTACATTAATATGCAGTATTATTGCGGCGCGATTTACTTGATTTTAGTAGTTTATTGTGTTATTTAGATTTGAATGTTATTTGCACTTTACCATGATGACTTTTATAAAAAAAATAATAAAGAGTTTAATTCCTGATCAACTAAAATCAAGGATAGTTTCGCAAATAGAGCGAAAAAGACAGCAGCGCTATTTGGTTGACTTGAAATCAAAAATACTTCATTATTATCGGTCAATGCCCAATATGAGTGCAGAAGAATTGGAGGTGGTTTCCTATCTTTCATCTAATCCGATTACTGTTTTTCCATATGATTTCCAGAGTAATTATGATAAAAGCGCCATTGAAGTAATCCATGACCCAGCCACAGGTTTGCCTTACGTGTTGCACGACAAAAAGAGACTTTATTTTAAGCGATCTTACACCGATGCAAAAATTAAGGGTTTGTATCACGGATTGCTCTTAGATCAAGATATTGATTCACCACACCGTTATTTGACTGAAGATTTTAGCATTAATACTAATGATATAATTGCCGATATTGGCGCTGCAGAAGGTAATTTTTCACTTACTAATGTTGAAAAGGTTAAAAAAATATATCTGTTTGAATGTGATTCAGAATGGATAGAAGCTTTGGAGGCGACCTTTAGCCCGTGGAAAGAAAAAGTTGTTATTTGCAATTCTTTTGTATCCAATTCAAATTCGGATAACTCAATTTCACTTGACACCTTTGTCAAAGAACACGGAGATATTACATTTCTCAAAGTAGATATCGAAGGCGAAGAGGGTCGTTTTTTGGAGGGTGCAAGGGAATTTATCCAATCGAGAAACCAGTTTAAGATTGCGATTTGCACCTATCATAATCAGGAAGATGAAGAGCTGTTTACCCATTTATTAAAAAGTTACGATCTAGAAGTAAATTCATCGCGGCGTTTTATGATTTTTTACCATGATCGTAATCTTAGAGCGCCTTATTTGAGAAGAGGATTGTTGCGATCTGAAAAAATCATTACGTCATGAGTAAAGAAAATATTGCCATTTTATCTACCGTTGTAAACTTTGATTTGTATCAGAAATCATCGCTATTGTTCCCTAAAGATATTCCAAAATATGTTATTGATGGGCGCAATGGAATGCATGCCATGGACAGTGTTTGTTATATGTTCAAGAAGTTGAAAGACAAAAAAATTGACTGGTTGATTATGGCGGATGAAGATGTCCTTTTTATTGATTCAACGTTGGTTTTCGGTCTTATTGATCAAATGAAAAAGGAGAATTACACCGTTTGCGGGGTTCGAGATGGTGGTGTAATTCCACATCGGGTTCAGAATCCATATGCCATAAATACGTTTTTCTCGATACTAAATTTCAAAGAAATAAGTGCACAATGGAATAAGAAAGAGGTCTTGCAAAACCAATATATTTTGAAAAACGAATTTAATGATGATCTGCTGTCATTAAAAGGTGATTACAGCAAGGAAAGTATGTTTGAGCCCTACTATTGTTTTTACTTTTGGATGCGACGAAAGGGTAAAAAATTTCTATTTCTGAATGCAACCGTTCCTTTTGAAGAAGATAACATCACCAATTTGGTTTTAGATTTTAATGGTAATCCGATACTTTATCATACTTGGTATGCACGGTCTTACGGCAATAGTGAAAAACATACCAAACGAATTGATGGTGTTTTTAATAAAGTAAAAGGTATTGGTACAGTTTATACCGAACCCATGATCTTTAAAGATAATACGTACGCTCTTAAAAAATCCATTCAGAAGCAATATCGGAGCGTCACTGCTAAATTGAAATCCTTCATCAAAGGTTAAATATTAAAGTAGCTTTTCATGACAAAATCTGAGTATATAGAAAAAGTTCAACAAGACCTTCTGCGTTATGATATCAGGCAACCATTTTCCTTGGGATTGTTCATCAGGTGTTTTGGACCAAATTATGCTGCGGGTTTAAAGTACATTTTGATTTGTCGCCTCTGCGCTTATATAAAAGGCAGAAGCAGATGGCTTTTTTATTTTTTTATGGTTTGGTCGCGTCATTTGTCCAATAAGTACGGTATAGATATTTCCTATCGGACAAAGATAGGTAAAGGTTTATATATTGGTCATTTTGGTGGTATTGTGGTTCATGGCGATGCTGAAATTGGTGAGAATTGCAATATATCGCAAGGAGTTACCATTGGCGTATTGATTCGGGGCCAAAATGCTGGCGTTCCAAAAATTGGAAACCGTGTATTTATTGGTCCTGGAGCGAGTATTTTGGGAGGCATAACCATCGGCGATGACGTGTTGATTGGCACTAATGCCATCGTAACTTTTGATGTTCCGAACCATGCTGTAGTTGCCTCTCCTTTGGCGTCAATCGTTTCGGATAGAGGATCTACAGGGTATATTTGCAATATTGAATAAATTCAATTTATTAATGATCGATGTTACCCATTGCATCTATCCAAAATGATATTTTATAATGAGCTATTCCAGTTTGTTGCCACTATTAAAAAAGACTAAAAGTTCGCTAACCGCGGCGGAATTTCAATCCAGAATTAATGTCGTTTTCCACGATCATGAAGCTGCTCATTACGACCGCATGCATTGTGATATGTGGGAAAGTTTGCAAGAACAGATTAATTTGTTGGTCGATGATGTCTATGACTTTGGCGCCCTTTCTTCCTCACTTAGTTTGTTGGATATCGGTTGCGGAACTGGCCTAAGCACACAGCAGTTATTGCATTCGAAATTGGGAGCCAGTATACAGGAGATCACATTATTGGATACTTCTCCCAATATGTTAAAACATGCCGAGGAAAAGGCTAAAACATGGGGCAAGCCCTATCATATCGTCAATGCCGAAATTTCTGCATTGCATGGTGTGTACGATATCATCATCGTTTGCTCTGTTTTGCATCATATTCCAGATTTGGATAATTTTATTAGCAAGATTGATCAATTACTGAAACCCGGAGGTGTATTTTTTCATTTGCAAGATCCGAACGGAGATTTTCTGAACGATTCCATTTATTTAGAACGTTTAGCTGAATACGATACTTATAGTGCTTCATCTTCAACGAAGCATTGGCTTGATTTTGTCCCAAAGAATTGGAAGCATTTTATCAATAGAAATCTAGGAAGGAAAAACTACATTGATTTTGTCAACGATCAACTCTTAGCAGAAAACGTCATTAGCAATCGCATGACTGCAGATGAAATTTGGAGTGTTACCGATATTCACGTTGAGAACAAATTTGATGTTGCCCCAAAGGGAATTTCAATGACTTATTTACAAAAGTGTTTGGCAAATTTCAGCTTAATAAAACAACGTTCTTATGCTTTTTATGGTGTTTTGAAAAGCGATTTACCGGAGCAATTGAAAAAAAATGAAGATTTATTGATCACTCAGAATGCCTTAAATGGAAGAAATATCTCCTGTGTTTGGATAAAAAACAAATAATGCACATTGCCTTTCTCACGCCAGAGTATCCGCATGCTAAAGTAAATTCTACTGCGGGAATTGGCACGACTATATTGAATTTAGCAAACGCCTTGCTTCAAGAGGGCGTCAGCGTTTCCGTTTTTGTATACGGACAAAAGACGGCGGAAATAATTTCAGACAATGGTATCAAAATACATTTAATTCCAACGAAAAAATATCGCTTTGCTACTTGGTTTCATTATAGAAAATACCTTCAGCATTACCTCAATAATTACATTCAACAGGACAATATAGACTTGATTGAAGCGCCAGACTGGACAGGAATTACAGCCTTTATGAACTTGAAGGCGCCTTTGGTATTGCGATTTCATGGTTCTGACGCCTATTTTTGTCATTTAGAAAAGCGGCATCAAAAAATAAAGAATTTCTTCTTTGAAAAACTAGGAATAAGAAATGCAGTAGGTTATATTTCTCCTTCACGATTTACCGCTGAAATCACAGCAGCAATTTTTGGAATAAAAGATAAACCTCTAGCGATTATTCCCAGTGGTTTGCCCTTAGATCAGTTTTACAATGCTACACGAAGCGACTTCGAAAGTGGACTGATACTTTATATGGGCACCATTATCAGAAAAAAAGGAGTTTTGGAGTTGGCTCCGATTTTTGATCATGTGCTGCGAAAATGCCCTCATGCTCAACTTATTATTGTAGGTAGTGACTCTTTTGATTTGAAGACCAACTCAGCATCTACTTGGTTGCTACTTCAAAATGCACTCAATGGTTCTACAATTGCGCGGGTAAAATACTTGGGTAAAGTGCCCTATCATGATATCCAATCTTATATTCGACGCGCTAATTTATGTGTCTTTCCTACTTTTGCAGAGACGCAAGGAATGGTTACGATTGAAGCCATGGCCATGTGTAAATCCGTTGTCAATAGTAATATGGGTTGGGCGAAGGAAATTATTGAGGATGGCACAGATGGATTTTTGGTCGATCCCAAGGCGCACGAAGCATTTGCAGATCGGATTGTTCAATTGATTCAAGATGAAGAACTGAACTTCGCCATGGGCAACGCTGCCAGGAAGAAAGTTGAATCAGATTTTGACATCAAGAAATTGGTGTTTGAAAACATCTCCTTTTATCAATCTTTAATTTTTTCAAATTGATTGTAGTTTACCATTCTTCAACTAAAGTTGACGAAGTTGTTAAAGATAACACCCGGCAAATTCCTTTTGATTCTAAAGCTTCTGTTGCCGTTGTGTTGAGTAAATTAGCACATGAATTTTCATTAGAACCTATCATCTGGTGTCATTCTGTTTTCAAGCATAATTTGCAGTTAGCCGACATCAATACGCTATTTCATCATGATAGAATGATGTTGTCCTATCACCCTGGTGAAAGTGATTTTTTAGGAGAAAGCATTGGTTATATTGAAGAGTTTTCTTATTTAAACATCAATAAAAAAGTTACTTATTCTACCTGGAGAATGAGTGGTGCTGGAGGTGTGCTGCATGCTTCGCTGCTAATAGAATTGGAAAACAAAATAGTCAAAGACACCAATTTTGATTATTATCTGAATTCCCTTGCTAAATTATGTATGGCACGAGGTCTAATGTGTTACTCAGAACCCAAATTATTTGACGGGCTAGAAACAAACTTGTCAACTAAAACAAGCAGTTTCACACTTTTCCGATTTGCAAAACAGCATTACAAGTTCGTATGGGTATTTTTGTTGTTACTGAATTTAATTCTATATGAAAGAAGGTTTCCGTTTATTCCATTCCTTTGTTCATTGTTCTTCAAAAATAGAAAAGCAACACGTATTAATCTGGAACACATTTCCGTAACTTCCTCTAAAACAGTAGTAAAAGAACGAACCGTTGATGTACTTATTCCAACTATTGGCAGAAAAGAGTGCTTGTATGATTTTTTAATCGATTTAAAACAACAAACTGTTCTGCCCTCTAGTGTCATAATTGTGGAACAAAATCCAGAATTAGGAAGTAGCACCGAATTGACTTATTTAAAAGATGAAAGTTGGCCTTTTAGGGTTATCCATACTTTTATTCACCAAACTGGTGTTTGTAATGCCAGAAATATCGCCTTAAATCAAGTAACTGCTGAATGGGTCTTTTTTGCTGATGATGATATACGAATTAGCAATACTTTAATTGAAGACACCTTGCATTTAATAGCGGCTTACGGGACATATGCTGCTTCACTTCAATCTTTTAGACCAAATACCAATCCTGTGCATTCAGTTGTACGACAATGGCATTCTTTTGGCGGAGGAAGTAGCTTTGTTGCCTCTACGAGTTTACAAGGCTGCACCTATTCGATGGGCTTTGAATCTGGATATGGCGAAGACAATGACTTTGGAGCTCAATTAACAAAAAAGGGCTTTGATGTTCTTTATTTCCCGAAACCATCCATTTTGCATCTAAAGGCTCCAATGGGCGGCTTCCGGACCAAGCGAGTTTCTAAATGGCAGGATGAGATTATACAGCCCAAACCTTCACCAACTTATATGTTGCATCTTGTTAGGAATTATTCTAAACAACAATTGTGGGGTTACAAAACCACATTGTATTTCAAATATTACAAGGTTCAGAAAATAAAAAACCCCATCCGATATTTCATAAATTTCAAAAAGCAGTGGAATCAAAGTGCAATTTGTGCTAATGAATTGAAAAAAATAGGATGAAGTTTTCTTTAATTGTTTGCGCCTATAGGTGCCCAAAACCACTTCTGGATTTATTAGCTTCAGTTCCCTCACAGACTGATTAACTGTTGGAGCTTTTAAGTAATTGACGATTTTTTTGAGCAGTTGCTGCATAAATATCATGAGGCTCAACATTTTACTGTATGCGGTGGCTCATTTAATTTAAAGATCAAATCCGCGTGTAGTTGGTTACTACTTTAAAATGCTTTCATTAATTCTATGAAATCTAGGCTAAAATACTTGGGGAAAGTATCATATCTTGATATTCAATCGTATATTCGCCGCGCTAATTTATGCGTCTTTCGCACTTTTCTCGGAACGCAAGAAATGATTACTATTGAAGTCCATGGCTATAGGGAATGCGGTTATGACTAGTAGACTATGGTTTAGGCAAAGGAAATTATTGATGATGGCATCAATCCATTTTTAAGAGGATTCCAAGGTTGATTGTTCACTTGATTCAAGGTGAAAAAAGTGAACTTAGAAATGATCAACTCTTGAACGATGCAAGTTGAAACAGATTTTGATTTAAAAAAATTCATACAAAAGAATATTGTGTTTTACGATTCTATTGTAAAGAAATAAAAAAAGATGATACTCGAGGAATATAGATTACGAAGCGGTGAACTAATACTTTACAATGGATCACCAGATTTTGAAAAATTAGAGGAACTCGCCAATGGTTCTGGAGATATTTGGCACAGTTCTTTTGAACAAGGTTACAAGAATGCTTTTCAAGATCTTGCGATTCAATCGACTGTTATGTTTTGGTATATTAATGATTTTGAAGAATTGGATGAAAGTGTTAGTTGGCGTGTGAATCCCAATTCTTTTGCAGTGAGAAAATCGGCATGGGAAAGCCTAGGCGGATTTGATACAGACTACGATAATCCACAAATGCAGGCACTAGATTTCGGTTTTAGAGTACTGCGGTATCAGGGAGCCATTCCACTTTATGTAAAAGGACTTTTCGGAACGTCAGCCGTTGAAAAAATTACCATTTCTACTAAAGATCGATACGTTTTTTTTATTAAAAACTTCAAAGTAGATCATGCGTTGTTTATGATTTATCGAAAAGGAATATGGAAAGTTGGCGAATGGAGCGCATTTTTTTATGCGAAGCGCAATTTTCATCATCTTTCGAATAGACCTTTGTTGCCTCCACGAAAATTAGCGGAAGTTAAAGGAATTCCCACTGTGAGTTATATTATCCCAACGATGATGCGGCAGCGGTATACGCTTACCTTATTAGAGGATTTATGCAATCAAAGTTATCTGCCAACGCAAGTTGTTGTCATCGACGCTACGCCAGAGGATGCAAGAGACGAGGGATTGTACCTACAAAAGACGTATCCTTTTGAACTAATTGTTAGATGGCAAAGCACAAAAGGAAGTTGCCGTGCTAGGAACGAGGCGATAGCATTGTGTACTGGTGATTATATTGTTTTCGGAGATGATGATATTCGTGTTCCTTCTGATTTTATTGAAAACCATCTTAAAGTACTTCAAATATATGGAGCTGCAGGTTGTAATGGATTAGATATCATGGCCACAAATCCTGAGCAAGATTTAGAAGATTTGCAAGAAAGACTTAAAGCAATTGAAAATCGGCGTTGGTTTGTTGGCAGCACGCAAATGTTTAGCAATGCCAATTCATGTGTCAAAAAAGAATTCGTTGATTTGTTGGTCGGGAATGATATCAATTACGATGGGGGTTATGGTGAAGACGGTGATTTCGGTATTTCATTACTCAAATCAGGTGCTCCTGTCTTACACAATCCTTTTTCCACTAATTTACATCTGAAGCCGATGAGCGGAGGTTACCGTTTTTGGGGTTCTCAAGCGAAGATTATTGGAAAGAAAAGAAAAAAGCAACCATGGGAATTGGATACGCCAGTCAAATGGATTCGCCCAGTTCCGAGCCCAACATTGATGTACCAATTCTACAAACACTACACACCTGCTCAGATTACAGAATATAAGAGCAAGTATTTTTTTCTATTCTTGACAACAGGCTCCAAATTAACTTTTATCATCAGGCTTCTCCGAGTTCCGTATAAGCTGTTACAATTTGAAAGATCTGTTTTTTATGCCAAGAAACTAATAGATTTAGGGGTCAGAACGAAATAGAGTATGAAATTTTCCTTGATTATATGCACTTATATGCGTCCAAAACCGATTTTAAATTTGTTGGAATCGGTGCGACATCAGACGCTTTATCCAGACGAAATTCTGATCGTTGATGGGTCGACAAATGATGATACAAGACTGCTTTTGGAGCAACACTCATTTGAATCACTACAATACTTTCAAGTCAACGCTGAAGATCGAGGATTAACCAAGCAAAGGAATTTCGGAATTGGAAAAGTCGGTCGTGCCATAGATGTCGTTTGTTTCTTGGACGATGATACGGTGTTAGATGCAAAGTATTTTGAGGAAATTATTAAAACTTATGCCCTTTTTCCAGATGCATTGGGGGTTGGAGGCTATATTTCGAATGAAGACCACTGGTCTTTTGTTGGCCCTGCTTATAGTCCGGTTATTGAAGAATATTTTTACGATGAATGGAAAAAGTCAGACGGTTCCAGGTTTGTGCTCAGAAAGCGCTTGGGATTGGATAGTGACACTAAGCCAGGTTTCT
This sequence comes from Flavobacterium sp., assembly GCA_031373195.1. Taxonomy (GTDB): domain Bacteria; phylum Bacteroidota; class Bacteroidia; order Flavobacteriales; family Flavobacteriaceae; genus Flavobacterium. The sequence continues at coordinate 104,277 of JANMML010000014.1, forward strand.
TACCAGAGTTTTCACATGGAAGAAGCATCAGTTTTTTGCCTCCATCTGGTAAGATTTATGAAGTAGAACAACTGATGGGAGGTGTGTCTTCTTTTCGAAAAGCCATTTTCAATCGATTTCAATTTTCAACTTATTTTGAAGGCTACGGACTCTATGAAGATGCTGATTTTACATTAAGATTATCAAAAGACGGAAAGTTATATGTTAATACAGCAGCTCAGTTAGGCCATTTTCATGACAGTTCTGGTAGACCGAGTCAATATCGCTATGGGAAAATGGTGGTTCGAAATGGCTGGTATGTTTGGCGGATAAAACATCGTCACCCCAGTTTTAAGTCACAAGTGAAATGGCATTCAATAACTTTGCTGTTGACTTTTATTCGTTTAGCTAATATATTTACAACAACCAAAAAGGAAGATTCTTTTTTTGAATTTTTAGGAAGAATGGTGGGTTGGTTTTCCTTACTTTTGAACAAGCCACAATTACCGTAAAATGACAATATTTAAGTATATACAATCAGACTACAATAAGTACAGGAAGTACGGAGCCAACTTTTTTGTGATACTATTCTTCACGCAAGGATTTTGGGCATCACTTCAATATAGAATTGCTCATTATTGTTACAACAAAATTACTTTGCAACCGTTTCGCTTCGTTTTCAAGAGTATCTTGTTTCTTTGGCAGAAAGTCATTGAGATTACGACCGGCATATCTATTCCCGCCTCAGCAAAAATTGGTCATTCCTTTTACATTGGCCATTTTGGGAGTATTATCTTTAACAAAGATACGGTTATCGGTAACAATTGTAATGTTGCTCAGAATGTCACGATTGGGGTTTCTGGATTGGGCGAAAACAGAGGTGTCCCCGTTATTGGTAATAATGTTTACATTGCTGCCAATAGTGTGATTGCAGGGAAGATTGTAGTGGAAGATAATGTTCTTATAGGTGCGTGTTCTTTGGTTACTACAGATGTTAAGGCAGGTTGCACAGTGGTTGGTGTGCCGGCAGTTATTGTTTCTGAAAATGGATCTAACGGTTATATCTAATGCGACTATTAGTGATTTCATTTGCTCCTTTTATCAAAAAAGAAGGTCGTTTATACGCCTACAGTCCGTATATAAAGGAGATGGTAATCTGGGCAAATCATGTTGATGAAATTGCATTCGTATGTCCCGTTATTACAAAGGACAGTGACCTTTTGATTTCGGAGGTAGCATTTCCAGTTTCAAAAATTTTTGTTTCCAAAGCTTTTAATGTTAAGACTTTTTGGAATATTATTTTGGCGTTCGTCCATTCGTTTTGGAATTTTTATCAGTTGTTTCGGGGTATGATTTGGGCTGATCATATCCATCTTCGGTGTCCAGGGAATTTGGGTTTGATGGCTTGTTTGGTTCAGATTTTTTTTCCAGGGAAAGTCAAAAGTGCAAAATATGCCGGCAATTGGGATCCAAAGTCACAGCAGCCGATTGGCTATAAAGTGCAACAATGGTTGTTAAGCAATACATTTTTGACTAGAAAAATGCAGGTGCTGGTTTACGGCGCTTGGGAAGGTGCAACAAAAAATATAAAGCCATTTTTTACAGCCTCTTATCACGAGTCAGAGAAAATCTCTGTGAGTCCGCGCCAACTTGATCAAAATATTGAATTTATTTTTGTAGGAACATTGTCTAATGGAAAGAGACCATTGTACGCGATAGAAGTAATTCAAGAGCTATTGAAAAAAGGCGTTAATGCGCGATTATGTCTTTACGGTAATGGGGCAGAAAAATCTAAGTTGGAAAAATATATTACCCAACACCATTTAGAAGAAAAGATATTTTTGAAAGGGAATTATTCTAGTGAAGAAATGAAAATAGTATACCAAAATGCACACTTCAATATTTTGCCTTCCAGAAGTGAAGGTTGGCCAAAAGTTGTTGCCGAGTGTATGTTTTGGGGTTGTTTGCCCATAGCAACACCAGTTTCATGTGTTCCTAATATGATTGGGAATGGCAATCGCGGTATGATTTTAACTATGAATTTGTGCAACGATGTCGAATCCATTCAAGATCTTATTCAAGATCAATCTTCATATGACAAAAAAATCGTAGAAGGGCTGGAATGGTCAAGAAAGTATACGTTAGACTTATTTGAAACCGAAATAGAAAAACTGCTAATAGCATGAGAATACTTCAACTTATTGATTCGCTTGAAGTTGGAGGAGCAGAGCGAATAGCAGTCAATTACGCCAATGCGCTTGCTGATCGAGTCGATTTTTCCGGTATCGTTGCTACTAGAAAAGAAGGTGAGTTAAGGAGTCGAGTGTATAAAAATGTATTTTTTGTCTGTTTGGACAAACGAGTGACTTTTGACTTTATTGCGATTTTCAAATTGCGGTCGATTTGTAAAAGGAACCAGATTGACTGGGTTCATGCTCATGGGACTTCCTACTTTACAGCTTTTTTGTTGAAGCTGATACATTTTAAAATAAAAATTATCTGGCATGAGCATGCTGGTGCTCGAAGCCAAGAGCGATCGATGCACAATATAGTCCTGTGGGTGATTGCCCGTTTTTTTTGTGGAATAATTGTGGTCAACCATGATCTTGAGTTATGGTGTAAAACGAAGTTGGCTTTTAAGCAGGTTATTTATTTGCCTAATTTCACTGTATTTAACGGTAACGAATTAAAAAATACAAGCCTACATGGAGTTGCTGGGAAAAGAATTGTTTGTTTGGCCAATTTGCGTCATCCTAAAAATCACCAGTTATTGCTTGATGTTGCCATACAGTTTAGAGCAAGTAATCCCGATTGGACATTTCACTTTATTGGTAAAGATTCGAATGATAATTATTCGCAAGAATTAAAATCGACTATTAGCCGCCACAATTTGGGTGAACATGTTTTCATCTATGATTCTTGTCAAGACATCGACCATATTCTTGAGCAAACTACCATCGGAGTCTTAGCGTCTTCTTCTGAAGGTCTTCCTCTTTCTTTACTAGAATATGGTATGCATAAAAAAGCAGTGGTAGTAACTCACGTTGGAGAAATGCCCTTGGTTGTTGAAGATGGCTTGAGTGGATTTGTAGTACCGCCTGATTCTGTATCGTTATTCAGCGATGCGTTGGAGCGGTTATCGAAAAACGAAAGTTTAAGGAATAATTTTGGAAATGCGCTGAGCATGAAAATATTTAAAGAACACTCTGAAAATGCTGTTATGGCAAAATATATTTACTGGTTAAAACACGAATTGATATGTTAAGTCTTGATAAAAGATATGTATTGCTCATTTTGATTCATGTAGTAATTGGAGCCCTTTTATTTTACTTCAGTTACAGCCCAAAAATCTATGGCTATAGTATTATTTTTGGCTGCATCATGTACATCATTAATGCGAAAAACAAGAATAACGAAGTGCTTTATGCTGCAGCATACATGGTCGGTGCTGAGATTGTTTTGAGAATGACTAATGGCAATCCTGTATATGAATTCTCGAAATTTGGTGTAATAATACTCATATTGATTGGTATTTACTATAACGGCATTTCGAAGAATGCGATACCTTATTGGATCTTCTTAATTCTGTTGATTCCGGGCGTTATGTTAACCAGCATGGAGCTAAATTATGCTATCAGTTTGCGTAAGGAAATTTCTTTTAATGTGAGCGGACCCTTTTGTCTCGGTGTCTGTGCTCTGTATACCTACCAAAGGCGCGTAACACTCGAGCAAATCAATAATATAATATTGTGCGTTGGATTACCCATGATTAGTTGCTTGGTATATCTTATGTTATACACACCGAATATTAAAGATGTCATTACGGGTACAGAATCCAATGGTATTACCTCAGGAGGTTTTGGTCCGAACCAAGTATCAACAATGCTAGGTTTAGGCATGTTCGTTTTTGGATCAAGACTACTACTGTTATCCAGTTCCTTTGTTCAATTTTCGATAAATTTGGTTATCATGATTTTGATCACCTACAGGGGGTTGGTCACCTTTTCTAGAGGAGGAATGATTACTGGTTTTACCATGTTTTTTATATTGTTTATGGTATCCTATTTTGTCATCGATAAGAAGGCTAAGTTCCGCATGTTGTCTATGATTTTATTGGTATTCGTCGCTTTTTTGTTGGCGTGGGGCTATTCAACATCACAGACAAATGGACTGATTGTGAAACGTTATTCCAATCAGGACGCTGCAGGACGTGTTAAAGAAGATCAATTGACTGGTCGTGGGGATTTGGCTATGGACGAGATTGAAACATTTCTTGAGCATCCGATTTTTGGTGTAGGAGTTGGAAGAAATATGGAGAAAAGATATGAAGTCACAGGAGAAATCGTTGTGTCACATAACGAAATTACCCGGATGATTGCTGAGCATGGCTCGCTGGGAATTTTGAGTCTTTTTATACTCTTCTTGACACCAATTATCTTATATCTTGACAATAAATACAATATTTATTTGCTCTGTTTCTTAGCTTTCTGGCTTCTCACCATTAACCATGCTGCTATGCGACTTGCCGCTCCTGCATTCATCTATTCATTGGCACTCCTAAAGGTAGTTGCCAACGGTGATGAAGTGAAGCGCTAGATTTTCAACTTTGGATAATGCCTTTATTTTTCTGGCTTAAAATAACTAAAGCGGTCTAATTATTTACTAAATTGCGTAGCTTAAAAATGGTTGCGATTACTCATGGTTGTCAATAAGAAAATACATTTTGAAATTTCTGAGCGCAAGATTCTGCTCAGAGTCTTTGATGTGCTGACCGTATTGTTGGCGCTATATTTTGTAGGAATTATTTTCAAGTTCAATTATTTTAATATTTCGACGACAAATTATTATTGGACGATAGTTTTAGGTATATATCTCAATATTATTGGAACTGTTTTCGAGATGTACAATCTTCAAGTGGCCAGTAATCAATATCAAGTCGTAAAGAGTATTATTTTGACAGCTTCCACTACTGTTTTAGTCTATTTATTGACTCCAATATATACACCGTTTCTCCCAGCAAATAGGATTCAAATTTTATTTTTCTATGTTGCAATTTTACTTTCATTGTTTTTGTGGCGGTTGTTTTATGTGAAGTTTCTTGCTTCTAGTCGATTCGAAAAAAAGGTCATTCTGATCTGCGACAAAGAGCAGGCAGAAGAATTAGTGCTCGCTTTGGAAAACGTTGATCCACATTATAAAGTTGTGGGCTATGTTAATTCAGATAGCAATCAAGTGGGCAAAATAAAAAAGGAGAAAGACTTTGTCAAAAATATTGACATTGACAAATTGGAAGATTTTGTTATCAAGCATTCAGTATCCGAAGTGGTCATTGCATCTCAAAAAACAGATGGAATTACTGTGAATTTATATAACCAACTTATTCATCTTCTTGAAAATGGCTATGTTATACGCGAATATACTCAAGTGTATGAAGCGATAACTAATAGAATTCCGGTGCAGTATGTAGCACGAGATTTTTATAGGTATTTCCCTTTTAGTCGAAGCAATCAAAACCAATTATATCTTTTGATTGTTCGCATATTGGAAATGGTGATTTCAATAATTGGATTGGCCATCGGTTTGGTAATTTCACCTTTAATTCTACTTGGAAACCTTCTAGGCAATCAAGGGAAATTTTTCTATACGCAAGAAAGAATAGGAAAAAATGGGGTTCCGTTTAGAATATTAAAATTAAGAACGATGGTTAAAAATGCGGAGTCTAATGGCGCTGTGTTTACTACAATTAATGATTCAAGGATTACTGCCTTTGGAAAATTTTTAAGAAAAACCCGTATCGACGAAATACCTCAGTTTTTTAATATTTTAAAAGGAGAAATGGGTGTCATTGGACCGCGTCCAGAGCGACCCGTTTTTGTTCGAGAAATTGCGGAAGTGATGCCTTTTTACGAAACCCGTCATGTTATTAAGCCAGGTTTGACAGGGTGGGCTCAAGTAAATTATTCTTATGGTGAAACGATTGATGACAGCTTGATTAAATTGCAATACGACTTATATTATATCAAACATCGAAGTATATTTCTAGATATCAATATTGTACTCAAGACATTTAGTACCGTTTTGTTCTACCGCGGTCAGTAGGCTCCGGGAATCAATTTTTTAAATAGTACGTAAAGACTTATCAGTACTAAAAATAGAACGGAGAAATAGGCAATATAGTCACCATTCTTAACATAAAAAGTCATATTGTTGCTGAGATGCACTTTACCCAGCAATGCTCTCTTCTCTCCATAATTTGTTCGTGATACGATTTCTCCTTTTTGGTTAATAAAAGCTGAAATTCCAGTATTTGCACTTCTCGCAATATCTCTTCTGGTTTCAATCGCGCGCAAGGTTGCAAAGGTTAAATGTTGTTTATGACCTTGTGATTTGTTCCACCAAGCATCATTTGTAATAATTGCTAAAAACTGCGCACCATGCTGCACGTACTCTGTCACGTATTCACCGTAAACAGATTCATAGCAAATAATTGGCGCTACCTTAGTTCCATCATTAGCAATAAAAACGCTACGGTTCTCTTGCGTTGTTTTTGTTGAAATTGTACCTCCTAAATCCAACATCACATTGCCTAGTAAAGGCTCTAAAACACTCTTGTATGGCAAGTTTTCAATACCCACCACCAACTTTGATTTATAGTATTTTTGGAAGTCAGGTTGATTGTTAATAAACAATGCCGCATTGTAAAAGTTAACCCAAATTCCTTCTCTATATATATTGGAACTACTAGAGATGTCATTTTGATCGAGTATAAAGTTATAGGTGTCAATTCCCCAAAGTAATTGCGCTTTTGGATGCATTTGAATGTAGTTCATCATCAAGTAGCGACTAGGAGAATTATAGAATTGATCAAATGGAACGCTTTCCGCTAATACCGTTTCCGGAGCAATAATAAATTCGGTATTCGGTGTTACTAATGAATCCGCCTGCTCTAAGAGTCCTTTTGTAATGAAAAAATTCGGCGTATCATATTTCTCAGTATAAGGATCAACATTAGGCTGTAGGACAATAACTTCTTTTGTTTTTCCTTTAATTTCATAGTTTTTAAAAATCCATAAAGAAGCAATGATTGGAATCGCAATTAATAAAGTAAGAGGTGGTGTCATCACTTTTATCATTTCCATTTTCGAAGCCTTAGCATGTTTCGAAATCAGATAGAACCCAATGATATTTATACTTAAAACCCACAATGAGCCACCGAAAGAGCCAGTAAATTCATACCATTGAATCCATTGCGGAAAGTTGGCAAAAACATGTCCCAAGTTTAACCAAGGCCACGAAAAATCCCATATTAGATGAAATTTCTCAAAACTCAACCAGAGAAATAAGAAGAACAATAAACTTAGTTTCTGAGAGATTCTCTTTGCAACAATATGATACAGTAGAAATAAAATACTCATCAAAAGCGCATTGACTAGTACGGCAAAAAACATTCCGAAGCCAGAGGCATAGTAGAGCCACCAGGTGGTTATTGCATTCCAAATAACAAAAGTGCAATAGGCGTGCAGTAAGATGCTAAGTTTTATTTTTGGACTTTTTTCTCGCAATTTTTTTTCCGCTATGAACAGCGGAATAAACGCAAAGAATATTAATAAAGGAAATCCGTAAGTTGGCCAACTCAATGCTAGCAAGAGGCCCGAAAGTACTGCAAGAAAAAGTGGTTTTTGAATGAGTTGTTTCATCCTACTTAAAAATACCTAAATCAACTTTGAGGGAAAAGATATTAGAATAAAGCGCTGCGCTTTGATTGCCAAGATCGGTCAAAGCGTAATCAATTTGGATTCCCTTGTATTTAAATCCAAGTCCAACATTGGGCTGAAAACTCAATTTTGTGGTGTTGTCGATTTGCGTTATATTTTGAAAATTACCAAATCCAGTTCTTAAAAACACTAAGTCAGTGTAACCAAATTCAAAACCCACTGCTGGTGCAACACTAACGAAATCAGACGCAATAATATCGTTGGTTTTTGCAAATTCCATATTTAGATTGATTGCAGGCAGAAATGTATAATCGTGGTCGTATTCAAATTTTCTTGATATTCCTAATTGTGCTTTTGGTAAAGTAATCTCGGTGCTTTCTGGTTTGTCTTGATTTTGTCCTTCCACCGCGTTTTGAATCTTTGCATATTCATCTTCATCAATATTCCAGATATTGTAAGTTGTCGTAATGTCTCTTAGCATTAATCCAACATCCCATTTGTTTTTTTCAAATTTGAATCCAACATCAAAACCGAATCCCCATGAGTTTGCAAATTTTCCGATAATTCTTCGTATTACTTTGGCATTTACGCCGTATTGCAGTCCGTCTAGCGGTAATTTTCTAGCATATGAAAATGTGAAACCGTAATCGGCGGTAGAGAACTTGCTCACTCTATTGAAATCGATATTACCTTGATCGTCGATCAATTCAGTGGTATTCAGGATATCATCCACTCCAAAACGAATCAGGGAAATTCCCCATGAGCTCTTATCATCTATAGGTTTTGCATAGGCAGCATAATCATATTGCGCAATATTTGCGAAATAACTGGCATGCATCAAGGACACCTGACCTTCTTCAATGCCAACTAAACCTGCCGGGTTCCAATAACCAGAATTAACATCGTGCGTTGATGCCGTGACAGCGTTGGCCATCCCCAAAGCGGCAGCATCGACACCAATATTCATAAATTCATTGGAGTATTTTCTAGTGGTTTGCGCGTGCAAAAAGCCAGCGACTAATAGAAAAACGATACAAAATTTTCTTTTCAAAGCAATTTGATTTTCAAACGATTGTTTGCAATTTTTTTTCAAAAATATACATTTTTGTTGAGCTAGTTTCTAGCTAATTTCAATTTTTGGAATTAATTGTGAATTGACTAGGCTAAAACTCTGTAAAAAACGCACTTGTCTTTGAGTTATTGTGTTAAATTTGCCAAACAATAAAAAGATACCTATGCAATTCAAAAAGTACGTTCCAAATATTATCACCTTATTAAACTTGTTTTGTGGTTGTATTGCTATCATTTTTGTTGCTCAAAAGAATTTTCAATTCGCTTTTTTCTTCGTTAGTTTGGGTATATTTCTTGATTTTTTTGACGGTTTTTTTGCGCGATTGTTTCAGGTTTCTAGTCCATTAGGCTTGCAGTTAGATTCATTAGCAGACATGGTAACCAGCGGTCTAGTTCCGGGATTTACGATGTTTATCGTGCTGGCTAGTTTTGATTTAGAAACTACCGAACTTTTTCCTTATTCAGGATTTGTTATTACTTTGGGCGCCTGTTATCGATTGGCTAATTTTAATATTGACACCCGTCAAACCGATTCTTTTATTGGATTGCCAACTCCCGCCAATGCCTTATTGATTCTTAGTTTGCCATTAATTTTGGAAGAAGACAACTATCATTTTATTTCCGAATTACTCACATCGACTTGGTTTTTACTTCTGCTTACCGCTTTGAGTACCTTTATGATGAATGCAGAGATTGCGTTATTTTCCTTAAAGATTAAAAAGCTAAATTTTAAAGATAATTCTCTACAAATTGCTTTCTTGTTATTATCGATTTTACTGCTTTTTTTCTTTCAGTTTCTCGGCGTCGCGTTGGTGATTTTAATGTATGTATTGCTGTCCGCGATTCAAAACAACTTGATTCGCCCCGTTAAAAAGCAATGAAGCGAAAGGTTGTAAAAAGGAACACGATTCATCGAAAAACACGAAAAAGCAAAGGTGGCGGCTCTGTAAAAAGAAAATGGCTCAATTATCTATTGGGTGCGTCTTGTTTGTTTTTCTTATTTGGAATTGCGTTCCATTATCGCAGTGGGTTGGCGTATTATTTTGGTTTTAAATCTTCCAAAGTGATTGAAAAGCAAGAGTTGAAGCGACTTACTGATGTTCGGAATTTTCAACTTCTAACGCAGTATGAAGATAAAGTTGTTGGAATAGATGTATCGCAATATCAAGGACAAATTCAATGGAATCAAGTACGTACGATTGAAGGCGCTTTCCCAATTCAGTTTGTATTTATCAGAGCAACCGCTGGAAAAGATAAGGTTGATGCTCAGTTCGCACGGAATTGGAAGGAATCGAAGAACAATAAGCTGCTTCGAGGCGCTTATCATTTTTATCGACCCAACGAGAATTCATTAGCACAAGCCGCATTATTCATCAGAACTGTTACACTGCGAAAAGGCGATTTGCCACCTATTTTGGATATTGAATCCTTGCCAAAGAATCAGCCGATGGATAGTTTAAAAGCGGGGCTGCGACGCTGGTTGACCAAGGTGGATCAGCATTATGGAATAAAACCAATTATTTATACCAACGAAAGGTATTACGAAGATTTCTTACAAGACGATTTCAGTGATTTTCAATTTTGGATTGCCAATTACAATTTTTTTGCAGAAACGATGCAGGACGATTGGCTGTTTTGGCAGTTTACAGAAAAAGCATCAATAGTAGGTATCGAAGGAAATGTTGATGTCAATTTATACAATGGCACACCAAAAATGTTGAATTACCTGACCAAGCAATAATTATGAGGTTTGAAAATTGGTATATAGAATGATCCAACCAACAAAAATCAGAAACAAAACCAAGGCGACAACAGATCTTGTATCGGCAAAGTTGATTGTCCACCCCATTTGTTTGATCCGCTTAGGAGGAAAAGTTCTTTTGTCTTCTGGGTTGTAATAAAAGACACCAAATTTCTAATTTTTTGGATCTTTATGCCACGCTTCATATTTATCTTGATCTTCCATTTCTTAAGTACTAAGGTTTTAAAATTCTAGTTTTTTCTTTCTCAATTCAAAATTCTGTCCCAAATAAACTCTTCGAACCATTTCGTCTTCTACTAATTCTTCTGGAATTCCTGCTTTTAGGATGCCTCCTTCAAACATCAAATAGGTTTTATCGGTGATGGCTAAAGTCTCTTGAACATTGTGGTCGGTAATTAAGATACCGATATTTTTGTTTTTCAATTGCGCTACAATTCTTTGAATGTCTTCCACCGCAACCGGATCGACTCCAGCGAACGGTTCATCCAGCAAAATAAATTTAGGGTCAGTTGCCAATGCTCTCGCAATCTCAGTTCTTCTTCTTTCTCCTCCAGATAAGAGATCACCGCGGTTGGTTCGAATATGCTGTAAACCAAATTCATCAATAAGCGATTCCATTTTAGCTATTTGATCTGCTTTTGAGAGTTTTGTCAATTGCAGCACACTCAGGATATTATCTTCAATACTTAATTTTCTAAAAACAGAAGCTTCTTGTGCTAAGTAACCGATACCTTGCTGCGCACGCTTGTACATCGGGTAATTGGTAATGTCCAGATTGTCCAAAAAGATTTTACCTGCGTTCGGTTTGACCAATCCCACAATCATATAAAAAGAAGTGGTTTTTCCTGCGCCATTTGGGCCCAGTAATCCGACGATTTCTCCTTGATTTACTTCAACGGAAATGCCTTTTACGACGCTTCTTCCTTTGTAGGTTTTGACTAAGTTTTCTGCTCTTAAAATCATTTTGTTTTATTGTTTAATCGTTGATTTGTTGAATCGTATAATCGGTGATTTGTTTAATTGTTTAATCGGTAATTTGTTGAATCGTTTAATTGTTTAATCGGTGATTTTATTTTAGAAGCTATTCCCGCTATCATTTCAATCTTTTTTGCTTGTCACCCCGAGCGCTGTCGAGGGGATTTCTCATAGCAAAAAAGGATTTTCCCTTCTATCAGGGCTAGGGCAATCATCTTGAATTGCATACCCGATTAAACAAATGAACAAATCAACAATTACACAGTTACTCGAATCAACCTTGTTCCTCTAAATCTTCCCAAAACTCGTAAGCTCTTCTCAAATGAGGGATAACAATCGTTCCGCCTACTAATGTAGCAATTCCCATCGCTTCCATCATTTCTTCTTTGGTTATGCCTTCTTTAAAAGAAGTTTCCAAATGATATTTGATGCAATCGTCACAACGCAAAACAGTCGAAGCAACCAATCCCAATAGTTCTTTGGTTTTTACATCTAGTGCACCTTCGGCGTACGCATTCGTGTCTAAATTAAAAATTCTTTTGATAATTTTATTGTTATCCGCTAATAACTTTCCGTTCATTTTAGCGCGATAATCATTGAATTCTTGCACTTGATTAGCCATTTTGTTTTAGTTGTTTTTTGTGAACTAATATTGAAATAAGTATACTTGCTTCATAGATTAATAACATCGGAATAGCAACAATTAATTGACTCACCACATCCGGAGGCGTCACTATTGCGGAGACAATAAGTATAATTACAACAGCATATTTCCAATACTTTCGAAGGAATTGCGGCGTGACCAAACCAAGTTTAGTGAGGAAATATATTATAATTGGCATTTCAAAAAACAAACCGCTTGCAATTACCGATGTTTTTATCAATCCGATGTAGGAATCTAAACTGAATTGATTTTTTACGACTTCACTTACTTTAAAAGTCGCAAAAAAGTTGACCGACATCGGAATCACAACAAAGTAACCAAACAAAACGCCAAGAAAGAACAGCAGAGAGGCGACAAAAATAAATAGCTTGGCATTCTTCCTTTCTTTTTCGTATAGCGCTGGACTGATGAATCTCCACAATAAATATAAGATATAGGGAAAGGCAAGAATGAATCCGGCGGTGATGCAAATCCAAACCAATATATTGACTTGACCCTCCATACTTGTATTTTGTATAATAAAGGAAAAACTTTCTACGCAAATACTATCTTTAAATCCGACGTAATGTGATAATTCACAAAAAAAACGATACGTAATAAAATCAGGATGGGTTGGTCCGAATATAATTGTATCAAAAACGTAATCGCTCAGAAAGAACGCAACTGCTCCCATCAAAATAATAGCAACAGTACTTCTCACTAACAACCATCGCAATTCTTCTAAATGGTCTAAAAACGACATTTCGCTGAGGTTTTTCTTTGCCATTATATGATGCCTTCTTTTAGAATGTCATGGATATGAAGTATCCCTTTAAATTCTCCTTCGTCAACTACGACCAATTGGGTAATGGAAAAATCCTCCATCAAATTGAATGCATCAATCACCATGCTTGATGAAGTAATGGTCTTTGGGTTTTTGGTCATGATATCTGCGGCATTTACTCCCGCGATGGAATCTCGATTGTTCAGCATTCTTCTGATATCACCGTCAGTAATAATTCCAACTACTTTATTTTCATCCACTACAGCGGTGACACCCAACCGTTTTTCAGATATTTCAAAAATAACTTTCTTAATTGGTGTATCGGGAGTAACAGTTGGTTTGAGTGCATTTTCAAGCATGTCATTAACTCGAAGTAATAATTTTTTCCCAAGTGCGCCGCCTGGATGAAATCTAGCAAAATCAGATGCTTTGAAATCGCGTAGTTCCATCAAGCAAACTGCCAATGCATCACCCATGACCAATTGTGCGGTGGTGCTATTGGTTGGTGCTAAGTTATTTGGACAAGCTTCAGCTTCAACTGTTGTATTTAATACCAAGTCGGAAGATTTTGCTAGGTAAGAGGTCATGTTGCCTGTAATAGCAATTAAAGCATGTCCATAGTTCTTCAAAAAAGGCACTAGTACTTTAATTTCTGGACTATTCCCGCTTTTAGAAATACAGATAATTACATCTTCTTTAGCAATCATTCCTAAATCGCCGTGAATCGCTTCTGATGCATGAAGGAATAAAGATGGTGTTCCCGTTGAATTTAAAGTAGCTACAATCTTTTGAGCGATGATCGCGCTCTTGCCGATACCAGTAATGACCAGTCTGCCTTTCGCATTGTATATCATTTCAACAGCATCAACAAATTGCGTATCGAGATAATCTACTAATTTTTTTATGGACTCACTTTCGGAAAGTATGGCTTTTTTGGCGGTCGAGAGAATATTTTCTTTTGTAATCAAAACTGAATGATATAAAATTTGTACGTGTAAAAGAAAGTTGTATCTTTATGTGATGCAAATTTATATAAAATACCAATAGCACAGAATGAATTCAAACGAAATTGACATACACAAAGAACTGAAAAAGTATTTTGGTTTCAACCAGTTTAAAGGTTTACAAGAACAAGTCATTAAAAGCATACTAGATAAAAAAAACACCTTCGTTATTATGCCAACGGGAGGTGGAAAGTCGCTTTGTTACCAATTACCCTCTTTAGTTCAAAATGGGACGGCAATAGTTGTTTCGCCTTTGATCGCCTTAATGAAAAACCAGGTGGACGCAATAAGAAGTGTCTCTTCAGAAAATGGCATTGCACACGTTTTAAATTCTTCACTTACAAAAACGGAAATTAGTCAAGTTAAAAAAGACATTACCCAAGGAATAACAAAGTTATTATATGTTGCTCCGGAATCTTTGACCAAAGAGGAGTATGTGGCTTTTCTTCAAACGGTGCCCATATCATTCGTTGCGATCGACGAGGCGCACTGTATTTCGGAATGGGGGCACGATTTCCGTCCAGAATACAGAAACTTGCGCAGTATTATTAAACAATTAGGGGACGTTCCAGTAATTGGACTGACCGCGACCGCCACTCCGAAAGTACAAGAAGATATTTTGAAGAATTTGGACATGTCTGATGCAACCACCTTTAAAGCTTCTTTTAATCGACCCAATTTATTTTATGAAGTACGAACGAAGACCAAAAACATCGAGTCGGATATCATCCGATTTATCAAACAGCACAAAGGAAAATCGGGTATAATCTATTGCTTGAGCAGAAAGAAAGTCGAAGCCATTGCGGAAGTATTACAAGTCAATGGGATTAGTGCAGTTCCCTACCACGCTGGTTTGGATGCCAAGACTAGAGCCAAACATCAAGATATGTTTTTGATGGAAGATGTAGACGTCGTTGTTGCTACCATTGCCTTCGGAATGGGTATTGACAAGCCTGACGTTCGCTTTGTGATCCATCATGATATTCCAAAATCTTTAGAAAGTTATTATCAAGAAACTGGTCGCGCTGGTCGTGATGGCGGGGAAGGTTACTGTATGGCGTACTATTCTTATAAAGATGTCGAGAAGTTAGAGAAATTTATGTCAGGAAAACCAGTTGCTGAACAAGAAATTGGTTTTGCGCTATTGCAAGAAGTAGTTGCTTATGCTGAAACTTCGATTTCTCGGCGTAAGTTCCTTTTGCATTATTTTGGAGAAGAATTCGATGGTGAAAATGGCGATGGTGCGGATATGGATGATAATGTTCGAAATCCAAAAACAAAGATCGAAGCAAAAAATCAAGTGGTAAAATTACTTGAAGTTGTTCGTGATACAAAACACTTATATAAGTCAAAAGAAATTATATACACATTAATAGGACGTGTCAACGCGGTAATTAACGCACATAAAACCGATACGCAACCATTCTTTGGTTCAGGAAAAGATTTTGAAGAGCGCTACTGGATGGCCTTAATCCGTCAGGTTTTAGTTGATGGATTGCTTTCTAAAGATATTGAGACCTATGGTATTTTGAAAGTGACTGAAAAAGGATTGGATTTTATCAAAAACCCAGTTTCCTTTATGATGTCGGAAGACCATGAGTATAATGAAATGGAAGATGAAGCGATTGTCACTGCTGCAAAATCTTCTGGTACAGCGGATGAGGCCTTAATGAGTATGCTAAGGGACTTGCGCAAAAAAGTGGCAAAAAAATTAACTGTTCCTCCTTTTGTCGTTTTCCAAGATCCATCGCTGGAAGACATGGCTTTGAAGTATCCTATTTCTATTGAAGAATTGACGAATATTCATGGCGTTGGCGAAGGAAAAGCAAAAAAATACGGAAAAGAATTCGTCGAGCTTATCAGTCGATATGTAGAAGAAAATGACATTATCCGTCCTGATGATTTAGTTGTGAAATCAACCGGAGCTAATTCAGCAAATAAGCTTTACATCATTCAAAATATTGATAAAAAACTTTCTCTCGATGATATTTCTAAAGGAAAGGGCATGAATATGGAGGCTTTGATTAAAGAAATGGAGCAAATCGTTTATTCTGGAACCAAACTCAATATTAGATATTGGATTGACGAAATGTTGGATGATGATCAGCAGGAAGAAATTCACGAATACTTTATGGAGTCTGAATCCGATAATATTGAAGATGCACTCAAAGAATTTGATGGAGATTACGATATTAATGAATTGCGATTGATGCGTATTAAATTTATTAGCGAAGTAGCTAATTAATTGATAATTAATGATTATTGCTTGAATAAATTTCACCACGGTGCGGTTTTAAGGCATCTCTAAAGGCAATCATATTAGTTTCTTCCACCACCATAAAAGCGATGGCATGCATGTCATTGATGATTTGAAACCCAGTAATATTCAATGCTATTTTCTCCGTTTGAATATATTCCTTCAAATGAATTTCATGGTGTTCCGCAATTTTTGCAGCAACGGATCCACGGAAATCCCATATGAGTTTAATTTGTCTTGACATTTTTCTGGCAAATATAATTGATGCAATAGTTATTTTGATATATTTGAAATAAAAATAAACTTATGAAAAACAATTACTTAAAGTTCCAATCAGTTATTAAAGTGTCTTTATTGGTGATTATCTCTTTTGCAACTCAAGCGCAAAATGATTATAGTGTTTCTCCAATTCCTTATCAAGTTTATACTGCTTCTGTGTCTGTTCAGGGAACTTTAGACGACACTTTTTCTGCACCGATTCCATTAGGTTTTGACTTTGATTTTTATGGTAATACTTATAGTCAAGTTAATGTTAGCACCAATGGATACATTAGTTTTACTCCGCAAGTAGCAGGTACCCTTTCTCCTTGGCAGCTTAGTTCAACAATACCAAACGTCAATTTTAATGTAAAAAATGCTTTCTTAGGTTGTTTTCATGATCTCAATAATTCGAATGCAGAAGGAACAATTACTTATAGTGTAATTGGTACTGCGCCATATAGAAAATTTGTAGTGCTATTTGACAATCAATCTCATTTCTCTTGCACCTCTTTCAAAAGTACGTTTCAAATGGTACTTTATGAAACTTTGAACATTATGGATGTGCAATTAATTGACAAGCAATCATGTACAACATGGAATAATGGAGATGCAGTTACGGGAATCATTAATAATGATGGATTGTTCGCTATTACGCCACCCAATAGAAATACAAGTTCATGGACCGCTTTTCAAGAAGGATGGCGTTTTCAAAGACCATTTTCGACCAATTCATATTTGTTTGCTAAATGCGACGATGATGGCGATGGAATTGTAACCTTTAATTTACAAGTGGCTCAAAATGATTTATTTGCAGCGAACCCAACTTTGGTTACTTTCTATAGTAATGAAACCGATGCGATTTCACAAACCAATGCGATCACAAACTTAAATTATACCAATACGACTGCCAACTTAGAAACCCTATACGCGAATGTGAATGGCGAAGTCAAATCAGTGGTCCTTCGGGTAATCGATTGTGCCAACGATTACGATTTGGATTCTGTTGATACTGCAAACGAAGACTTAAATGCAGATACTAATTTGGCGAATGACGATACTGATTTAGATGGTATTCCGAATTTTATTGACAATGACGATGATGGAGATTTAATACTTACTGACGTTGAATATGTTTTTGCCAGAAATGCTACGAGTGCATTAGTGATCTTAGACACCGACAACGACGGGATTCCAAATTACTTAGATTCAGATGACGATGGTGATGGTTTGTTGACTATCAATGAAGATTATAACAGTAACAACAATCCGGCAGATGATGACACGAATGCCAATTCGATTCCGGATTATTTAGAAAATGCGGTGATGCTTGCAGTAAACAATTTTTCTTTACAGAATGAAGTGACGATTTATCCAAATCCTGCCAGTTCTGTTTTGAATATTGAAAACAAATCGAATGAATCGGTTGCCGCTATTTCTATCTACAACTTAAACGGTGCATTGGTAAAAGAAGTGAAATCATCTACTTCTTTGCCATCTATTTCAGTAGCAGAATTACAGAGCGGTATTTATTTCGTAAAAATTCAAATGAACACGCAAGTGGTGAATTATAAATTCATCAAAAATTAATTTTACAGTATTATATTAAAAGGTTTAGTGAAAGCTAAGCCTTTTTTTTTGTTCATGATAAACCATCAACATCAAAATTTAGATCTGTTTTTTGTTAGTAACAAGATGCAAATAACTTCTGTTGCTTTGTATTTTGACTACTCCGATCCTGTCGACTAAACTTTATAATTATCAAATGGTTACATAGATATTTTTATTATATTTGACCAAACAAAACCAATTAAAAAACCAATTATTATGATTAAGAATTACTTTTTTTTAGCAGCGCTGTTTTGTATTTCAATGCAAGGAAGTGCTCAATCCAATTATGCAGTAACACCCATTCCTTTTGTGCAGTATCAAACGACTTCTGCCAATTTAGCAACTCAAGATGATCGTTGTTCTGCTTTGATTCCAATTCCATTTGCCTTTGATTTTTATGGCGTGAGTTACAATGAGTTAGTCATTAGTACCAACGGATATATTGATTTTCGCGCTTCGTCCGCTAATTTAGGTTCTCCATTTTCCTTCTCGCAAACCATTCCGAATGCTGCCTTTCCGGTAAAGAATTCGATTTTAGGTGCATATTCCGATTTGAATAATGCCAATGGAGAAGGTACCATCACTTATGGTGAATATGGAACTGCTCCGTATAGAAAATTCGTTGTGTATTTTTATAACAATTCGTTTTTTTCCTGTACCCAAATCAAAAGTACATTTCAAATGATTTTAACTGAAACGGCTAATATGATTGATGTTCAATTGATAGACAAGCAAACTTGTCCATCAACAGGAAGTGGTCGAACAGTTACAGGTTTAATTAATATGGATGGAACTGCAGGAATTGCGGCTCCTGGAAGAAACACAGGAACATGGACTGCTTTTCACGAAGGCTGGCGTTTTTACAGACCGAATTATTATAACAGCTATTCTTTTGTTCGTTGTGAAGATGATGCCGATGGATTTCAAACTTTTGATTTGAATGTTGCTGCCAATGATTTGTCTGCTGCTAATCCTGCTGCCATTAGTTTTTACGCAGATATGGCTATGACTATTCCAATCATAAATCCAGCTGCCTTTGTCAATGGAAGTAATCCACAGACGATTTATGCGAGCGGAAACGGGATGACAAAACCCGTTATTTTGTCTGTAGTTGATTGCGCTATTGATGCTGACAATGACTCAGTTGCAACAGCAGATGAAGATGCAAATTTAGATACGAATTTAGCGAACGATGATGCCGATTTTGACGGAATTCCAAACTATTTAGACAATGATGACGATGGTGATTTGATTTTAACTAACGTTGAATATGTTTTTGGCAGAAGTGCTAATGGAGTGCTGTCTCTTTTAGATACTGATGGCGATACGATTCCAAATTATTTAGATAATGATGATGACGGCGATGGCGTACTGACTTTCCTTGAAGATTATGATGGAAACGGAAATCCAGGGGATGACGATACCAATGGTAACCTAATCCCTGACTTTTTGGAGAATGCTGTCTTCTTAGGGACAGGTAATTTTGACATTCAAAATGACGTAACTATTTATCCTAATCCTGCAAGTACCATATTGAATATTGACAACCAATCGAATGAATCGGTTGGAGCCATTGCGATCTATAATATTAACGGCGCTTTGGTGAAAGAAGCAAAATCTGCTACTTCATTGCAATCTATTTCGGTTGCAGATTTGCAAAGTGGTATTTATATGGTGAAAATTCAACTGAATTCTAAAGTTTTGAATTATAAATTTATCAAGAATTAAATAGAGATTTAAAAAGTAAAATGGTCTAGTGATTACTAGGCCTTTTTTTTGCATTTTTTTTACATTTTTTCTTTTTTTATATGTTTATTTTTGTCCGTCTAAATTCAGAATTACTATGAAATATTTGAAACTCGAAAATTCATTTATTGTTTTCTTTTTTTGCTTCATTACGCCATTACTAAGTGCTCAATCGGGATACAATATCACGGTCAAAATGAAGAATTGTAACGATACTATTGCGTTTCTTACGTACTATCAAATGGATAAGACCTATATCAAAGATACTTGCAGGAATATCAAAGACGGAAAAATCGTATTCAAAGGGAAAGAGAAACTCTCTAGTGGCATCTACTCGGTTGTAAATCAAAAAAAGGCAATTGCTTTTGATTTTTTTGTGGATGAAAACAATCAGAATCTTAAATTGGAAGGCGATGCTAATAATTTTAGACGCGAGGCAAGTGCGGAAAATTCGCCGCAAGAAAACGAATTTTTTACGTACATCAAATTCTTAACTGGCGAAAATGAAAAATTTTTTACATCCAAAGAACAGTTGCGAGGATTAAGCAAGAAAGATTCCATAGCGAAGATGATCAACTTGAGAAAGCAATTGGACTTGAGTATTCAAGAGTACGAGCAAAAGTTGGCAGAAAAAAATAAAGGAACCTATTTAGGTGATTTTATTACTCTTAAGATGGAAAAAACTTTGAAAAATCCTCCACTTGCCTCGAATGGAAGGATTGATAGCCTTAAAGTATATCGTTATTATCGCGCTCATTATTGGGATGGCGTTGATTTTAAAGATGATGTCATTACTCGAAATCCATTTTTCTCGACCAAACTGAAATCCTATTTTGATAATGTTATCGTCAAGCATCCTGATTCGGTGGCTGTTGAAATCGATAAGATGATGAGGAAACCGCCGCAAGGTAGTTTGCTATTTAAGCTGTTGCTAGGACATTTCACATCCACCTACGAAACCTATAATGTGATGGGATTTGATAAGGTATTCGTATATATAGTTGATCATTACTTTAAAACAGGAAAAGCAGTTGGCACTTATGAAGACGATGTCATAGAAAGAATTATCAAGCGCAGCGATAAACTAAAGCCACTTCTCATCGGTACTAAGGCACCTGAACTGTCCATGATTAGAGCTTCAGATCGGGCTAAGATTGCTGGCAAAGGATTTGAAAACGCCAAGAATAGCGAGGAGGTTACCAAGCTCTTTTATGATAACGTCAATGAAATTAATTCCCTATTTTATAAGCTACACGATGTTGTTGCTGATTATCTAATTTTGGTTTTTTGGGATGTCGATTGTGGACATTGCCAAAAGGAAATTCCAAAGCTTCTCGATTTGTATCATGAATTGCAAAAGGAGAAGAAGGACGTCAAGGTCTATAGTGTTTATACCGAAAAAGAAGGCGACAAATACCAGAAGTATATTGATGAGCACCATTTAGATTGGATTAATGTATACGACGGTGTTTTTTACAATAATGTTCGAGAAAAATACGATGTCTATTCAACGCCTGTTATCTATGTGCTTGACAAAAACAAAGTCATCAAAGCAAAACGAGTGGCCGTGGAGCAAATCAAACAAATCGTCAACGATATGGAATCAGAGTACAAAAAAGCAAAGTAGTTTGCAGTAGTTCCTATTTTATGATTACTGAGAATTCCTGCCGGACCGCGATTGTTGTATTTCAATTCAAATGTAGGTGCGTCTTGACAATTAATTTTTAAGTTTGTCAAAAATCAAATTATGCCAAAAGAACTATTGCTGCAAGTTGCACCCGAAGTGGCGGTAAATGAACTGTTGCTTCAAGAACATGTTGGCAAGTTGATTCAAACTAGTCCATCAGAGATTAAGCATATTACGATCTTAAAGCGCTCTATTGATGCGCGTCAAAAAGCAATCAAGATTAACTTGAAAGTCTTGATTTATTTTAAGGATGAAGACTATTTTGCTCCAAAAATCCTGCTTCCAGATTATAAAAACGTAACGAATGCCCAAGAGGTAGTGATTGTAGGCGCTGGTCCAGCAGGTTTATTTGCTGCATTGCAGTTGATAGAATTGGGACTAAAACCAATCCTAATTGAAAGAGGAAAAGATGTTCGTGGCAGGCGTCGTGACTTAAAGGCGATCAATTTGGAACATATCGTCAACGAAGATTCCAATTATTGTTTTGGTGAAGGTGGCGCAGGAACATATTCCGACGGTAAATTGTACACACGATCCAAAAAAAGAGGTGATGTTACGAGAATTCTGGAGCTGTTTGTTGCTTTTGGCGCCTCTCCAGATATTTTAGTCGAAGCCCATCCGCATATCGGAACCAATAAATTGCCGCAAATTATTCAAGACATTCGAGAGAAAATTATCGAATTTGGAGGGCAAGTACTTTTTGAAACGCGACTGACCGACATTATTATCAAAAATAATGAAGTGCAAGGCATTGTTACTCAAAAAGGAGAAACGATTTCTGCTTCAAAAGTAATTCTTGCTACCGGTCATTCCGCCAGAGATATCTATGAATTATTAGATCGCAAAAATATTTTTATCGAAGCCAAACCGTTTGCTATTGGCGTGCGGGCAGAGCATCCACAAACTTTAATTGATAGTATTCAGTACAGTTGTGATTATCGTGGTGACTATTTACCGCCTGCTCCATATTCTATTGTAAAACAAGTAAATGGTCGTGGCATGTATTCCTTTTGTATGTGTCCCGGTGGCGTCATCGCGCCTTGTGCTACGAGTCCAGGTGAAGTCGTAACCAACGGTTGGTCGCCATCCAAAAGAGATCAAGCCACTGCCAATTCTGGAATTGTCATCGAATTAAAATTGGAAGACTACAAACCTTATGAAAAATTTGGCGCATTGGCTGGATTGGAATTTCAAAAAAGTATCGAAAGAAAGGCTTGGCATTTAGCAGGGGACTCGAGCTTTAGCGAACAGGCGAAGCAAACACAAAAAGTTCCAGCGCAAAGGATGGTCGATTTTACTCAGAATAAAGTGTCCAGCGAAATACCTAAAACTTCTTACGTTCCCGGTACAACCTCTGTTGAAATGGGGCAAGTGTTCCCGGGGTTTTTATCGCAAATTCTACGCGAAGGTTTTACAGAGTTTGGCAAATTAATGAAAGGCTATTTGACCAACGAGGCAATATTGCACGCTCCGGAAAGCAGGACTTCCTCGCCGGTTCGCATTCCTAGAGATTCTGAAACTTTAGAGCATGTTCAAATCAAAGGGTTGTACCCTTGTGGCGAAGGCGCTGGTTATGCTGGCGGCATTATTTCTGCAGCTATTGATGGGGAGAAATGTGCGTTGAAAATTGGGGAGGTTTTGGGGAAATGATGCGGATTGGTTAATTGTTGAATCGTTAAACCGTTAAATCGTTAAATCGTTAAATTGTTGAATCGTTTGGGTGGTTCGGGTGGCGCTACGAAGTGAGATAGGCACCGCGACTGCCTGTCCGCCGACAGGTGCGACGCTCGGCGTGACAAGGAGGGCGCGGGTTACTTCGTTAGTTTGCTACGCTTGCTTTTAGACACTATTTTTTGGGTTTTTCGCGATAGTCTTTGATGATCAAGTAAATTGATATTAGCAATACAATGAAATATAGTATGTCCATCGCAGGATCTTTAAATTGCCATGTTTCTATGTCGAAATGCCGAAACAAGGTCAATCCCAAAACAAAGGCAATCATTGCAAAAAACAGGTTTATTCCTCTTTTATTTTCCATAATTAGATTTTATCAGTTCAGTCAATAAACATTGTCAAAGAAAAGCATCCAGCGGAAGGCTTTGCGCCGCAGGGTTTGCGTGGCGAAGTACTATCTTTCCTCTTTTTCAAATAGATTGTGAATTTTTAATAGCGACACTCCGAATACTATTGCTCCGACTATTAGTGTAATATTAACAATTCCTTCTGTGCTAAAAGATAATTTTATCAAAATTGTCGAAATGATAAAACCTGAATTTCGTATCACAAGGCTAAATTTATCGGAATGCAAAAAAGAAAATAGTAACAAGAGCACATCCACAAGAATTAGTATCGTAAAGAAATCGTCGAAAAAGATCTTATTAATGTCTTTGATTTCTGTGACAAGTTTACTGACAGAAAAGAAACTCTCATATAACCAATGACTCAGGCTGTATATTGATAGAAGTAAAAGAATAGGAACTAAGACTGTGGCTACCGTTTTCTTTAATACTATAAATTTTAGAATTTCTGGTTGATTAATTTTTGAATCATTTGTACTCGCCTCTTTAACTAATCTATAATAGATAAAAATCAAAAAGAACAAAATAAGAATCGCTAACAAGTCGCCGGTAAATAAGAGGTCATTTTTAATTGAAAACCAGTTTGATGACAATTCCAAATTGGATAAATCTTTAAAAATTCTTCTAATCACAATCAATGAAATAATCTCGTATTGTTTTCCAATGTAAATCGAGGTGCTTTTTGGTAAATAATACAACATCAAATATACCTCATAGATCAGTACAAAGGAAAACGGGGTATAAATTGCCGTTATCGGATTGGTCAGCAATTGCGAATGATCGTTTACTGTAATGATATTCCATTTTACCAAACCAATGAGCAACAAGTGCAGTAAAAAACTTGTGATGGCTATGTAAACGGTTATTTTCTCGCTCTTTTCTTTTACTTTTTCGGATAGAAAGTAATCATAAAAAGAGAAAGGTGACTTGCTTGAATTCGACATATTTTTTTTGTTTAACAAAAATATAATAAGTTTAAACAGTTATTTTCATTTATAATCTGTAAATTTACCTTTAATAATACTATCACTTTGATTAACAACCGTTAATAAATGCCCTCAATATAAAAAAATCATAATTATGTTTAATAAATTCAAAAAGTCAGAACTCTTTATCTTATTTATTGTCATTGCTTTAATTTTCATTTCGGAATACATTTATTTGATTGAAGAAAATTTCGAAAAAGCAGTGTTTATTGGTTTGTGGCCGCCAACAATTCTTGCCTTTCTAATTTTCTTTAACTTAAAACTAAAAAAGTAGATGAAAAATTTAGACATCATATTATTCACCGCTGTTGTGATCATTTGCTTTATCAGTTTTTTTATATCAACATTCAACGCATTCGAAAGTCTCTCAAAAAATGATGACTATTTGTCAAAGAAAAAGGGGATTATTTCGCGACTTTTAGCGTATTTGGAAAGTTTAGTTTCAGACTAAAATTAGTTTCTATTTTTATTTTATCGCAGGCCCAATTTTACAGTTAACGAAATAGGTGCCCTACTATTTTTCATAATCCTCTCTTAAAAATTGTAACTGCTTATGAATTCAATACCAGCCGAATTTTCAATAAATTCTGTAATAACTCAAGACACTTATTTAGTTGATGGTCAATTAAAAAAATGGACAGGTATCATGTCGCCCGTCTATTCTACGATTTCTTCCACACAAACATACGCATCGACGTTGCTGGGTTCAATTCCAGTTATGGGCGCCCCTGAAGCGGAAGAAGTCGTGCAATCAGCCGTGACTGCCTACGATAAAGGGCAAGGTTTATGGCCAACGATGAAGGTCGCTCAGCGCATCAAGTGTATGGAGCATTTCGTCGCTAAAATGAAATTAACCCGAACCGAAGTTGTCAAATTATTGATGTGGGAGATCGGGAAATCATTAGCTGATTCTGAAAAGGAATTTGACCGAACTGTCGAATACATTTATGATACGATTGAAGACTACAAGCAACTTGATAGGAATAACGCTCGATTTACTAAAAGCCAAGGTGTAAACGCCATGGTACGCCGCGGGCCGCTTGGCGTCGTATTGTGTTTGGGTCCGTATAATTATCCTTTAAATGAGACTTTTTCGTTGTTGATTCCAGCCATTATTATGGGTAATACCGTCATTTTCAAACCGGCAAAACACGGTGTTTTATTGATTTCTCCATTATTAGAAGCATTCAGAAGTAGTTTCCCAAAAGGCGTGATCAATATCGTTTACGGTAGAGGTAGAGACGTGGCATCACCGATTATGAAGTCTGGGAAAGTAGATATTCTTGCATTGATTGGTAATAGTAAATCTGCTATTGCTTTGCAAGACCAGCATCCGAACAAAAATCGCTTGCGTTTGATTTTGGGATTGGAAGCTAAAAATCCAGCGATTATTTTGCCAGATGCAGATTTAGATTTGGCGATTCAAGAGTGCGTAACGGGGACTTTGTCTTTTAATGGGCAACGTTGCACCGCACTCAAAGTATTGTATGTTCATGAATCGATTGTTGATGAGTTTAACAAACGATTTGCCGCCAAAGTCGATTCGCTTGCTTTCGGAAATCCATGGGAGAGCGGCGTATTTCTCACCCCATTACCAGAAAGTGAAAAGCCGAATTATATACAAGAGTTGATTGATGATGCAAAATCTCAAGGAGCTCACATTATCAATGCAAAAGGAGGAACGCGTTCAGAGAATTATATTTTTCCAGCTATTTTGTTCCCGGTAAACAAAAAAATGCGACTGTATCATGAAGAGCAATTTGGTCCAGTGATTCCAATTTTGACATTCAAAGATATTCAAGAACCTTTGAATGATATGGCGGAATCAAATTACGGTCAACAAGTGAGTTTGTTTGGTAGAGATATCAAAACGATTGCGCCGCTCATTGATACTTTAGTCAATTTAGTTTGTCGAGTGAATTTGAATAGTTCTTGTCAAAGAGGACCAGATATTTATCCTTTCACAGGAAGAAAAGATTCTGCAGTGGGGACGTTAAGTATTCACGATGCACTGCGTTCATTTTCGATTCGGACTTTCGTGGCGTCGAAGGATAATGCGTATAATAACGAAATTTTACAGGCATTATTGAATAGTAAGGAATCTAATTTTATTACTACAGATTACATTTTATAAAGTCAGCGCTCTTTACTTCTTGATTAATTTTAGAGACTTATTTTTTGTTTTGAAGTAGTAAAGTCCAGCTGCTAAATGGTCGATTGTAATAAAGTCAACTTTGGGATAATTCC
Organism: Flavobacterium sp.; assembly: GCA_031373195.1. Lineage (GTDB taxonomy): Bacteria > Bacteroidota > Bacteroidia > Flavobacteriales > Flavobacteriaceae > Flavobacterium. Next base: position 131,080 of record JANMML010000014.1, read on the forward strand.
CATTTTGGACTACTTGTCCCAAGCAATTTACGATAGCATAGTTTTCGTTAGTCTCTAGATTAGCAACGCGAAACCAATCTCCACAAGGATTCGGCAAAAGTTGCAACTCATGATTTTCCGCATTCAAAGTTGAAGTTGATAATAAACCACCGAATATTTCTACAAAGTTTTGAGCATATTCATAAGCACTTGCATTACAAGTCGAAACCTTATCCCAATTGATAGACCAGGTCATCAAGCCTCCTAAATTGGAATATCCATTGGGATTATTCAGTGTGTAAGTACCAGGCTGTGGACCAACGCCTCGCAGATATTTTATCGCATTTTCTACATTTGTAGTATTTACAAAGCCGCCACCGGCAGCATTTGGACACGCAGGTAAACCGACAATCACTTTATTGGCAGATAAACCTTGAAAATAACCTCCCGCTGTTGTAAAACCTTGTATCAAGGCTTCTGTCATCGCCACTATAAAATCGGACGTGCCTTGATTGTATATGTTTCCGTCGATTCCGTACATGCTTCCACTATTGTATAACTGTACATGAACGTAATCTAAGTCATTTCTTAAAGCATCAAGTAAAGGTAAATAGCCGCCCCAAATACCACCAAATGCTGACATTCCGCCATGAACATAAGCCGTCTCGGGAGCAAAGGTCAGCATCATATTCCTATTAAATGTTGCGTAGTAATTGGTTTTAATTTGATTTATAGCAGCAATCAAATTGATGACATCAACAGAAGTGGGATTGGCAATAGTTCCACTTGCTAAAATGGAATTCCCATGTTCTATGTCGATATCAATGCCGTCAAACCCATAGGTTGTCAAAAGCGAACTCATCGAATTGACAAATACATCACGATTGTTAGTATTGTTTAAAGAAACGGAAGTGTTTGCGCCGCCAATGCTCAACAGTACTTTTTTTCCTTGAGATTGAAGTGTTTGAACTTGAGCGATAAAAGTGGATTGACTTACCCCATCCGGTGTGAAGTTCATGTTCATATCCGAAGGTGAATTTGGAACTGCAAAAGAAACACAGATGACCGAGTATCTCGAATCGACTTGATTTAGGGGAATATACGGTGCACTGCTGTCGTTCCAATTGTGCCAATAGCCAATCAAAACTGGATTTTGAGCATAGAAAATAGTACTGATAAACAAGAACATACCAACGACTAGATCTTTTTTCATTATATAGAAATTTGGTTAAGTCCTATAAAAGTACCGAATCCAATTCAATAAAAAAAGCCGAAACGAATTTCGGCTTTTAGGTAACTACTTCTTTTTCAATCTATTTTTAAATATTTTTTCAAATTTGGCGATCTTGGGTTGAATCACCATTTGACAGTACTGCTGATTTTTGTTGTTCTGGTAGTAATTCTGATGGTAGGCTTCTGCTTTGTAAAATTTGGTAAAAGGCTCTAATGTCGTTACGATCGGATCATCATATACTTTTGCTTTTTTTAATGCTGCAATAATCGATTGTGCCGCCTTTTTCTGTTCCTCGTTTTTATAGAAAATCACCGAACGATACTGTGGGCCTTCGTCTGCGCCTTGTCGGTTGAGCGTTGTCGGGTCGTGTACCGTAAAAAACACTTTAAAAATCTCATCTAAAGTAGTGACGGTTTTGTCATAGGTTATTTGCACCACTTCCGCATATCCGGTGCGTCCGGATGAAACTTCTTCATAACTGGGGTTTACTGTTTTACCTCCGGCAAAGCCAGAAACTACCGACTGAACGCCCATTAAGTTTTCATAGACCGCTTCCACACACCAGTAGCAACCGCCGCCAATTGTGATGGTTTCAAGATTGTTTGAAATTGTTTTGGGTTTGTTATTCTTTTGGCCGAAAAGGGAAAAAGTAGTCATGGCAAGAATTATATATATAGCTTTCATAAATTATTTAGTATCAGGTTCAAATTCTAGTGAAATAGCATTCATGCAGTAGCGCTTCCCAGTGGGTTCTGGTCCATCGTCAAATAGATGTCCAAGGTGACTGTCACAGCGTCCACAAAGTGCTTCAATACGTTGCATTCCATAGCTGTTATCATTTTTAAAAACGATACTCGACTTGTTTTCTTGTTCAAAAAAGCTAGGCCAACCACAAGTGCTGATAAATTTTTGGTTCGATCTGAATAGTTGATTACCGCAAACTGCGCAGTAATAGGTGCCTTTTGTTTCGGCATTCCACATTTTTCCCGTAAAAGCAGGTTCTGTTTCTGCATTTCTTGCCACCGCGTATAAATCTGGAGACAGTACTTTTTTCCATTCAGAATCGGAAACTTGAAGTTTCTTTTTGTCGGTTTTCGAATAATAGGGATTTGTCATGGGCTTGTTCTTGGTGTTTAGGGTTTGTTTTTCGGCCGATTTATTTTGAGCGCAAGCCGTCAAGAATATCGAGAAGGTCAGCACTGTAAAAACGGAAAAGACAAATGATTTTTTCATAGGGAATAATAGATTATTAATTTCTTTGCAAATATAATCTAGCATCAATGCTTCAAATTGTCTGTTAGTTTACAATTCAAGTCTAATTAAATTAACATTAACATCTGAACTGATTAATTCAACTCTTAAAATTAGCCCAATTATAAAAAGCACTAGATAAAACACTCGTTAAACTTATCACAATTCAAAAATTGCAGCGATTCCACCTACTTTTTTTGTATTTTTGAAGTCCTTAAAAATCTATGAAAGAAGAAGAAGTTATATTGGTCAACGAGTTGGATGAACCTATTGGTTTGATGCCCAAACTAGAAGCTCATGAGAAAGCCGTTTTGCATCGTGCCTTTTCCGTATTTGTATTGAATGACCAAAATGAAATACTGCTGCAGCAACGGGCACACCATAAATATCATTCCCCTTTGCTCTGGACAAATACTTGTTGCAGTCACCAAAGAAGTGGTGAAAGCAATATCGAAGCGGGTAGCAGAAGATTGCATGAAGAAATGGGTTTCAAAACTGACTTAAAAGAATTATTTCATTTTATTTATAAAGCGCCTTTCGATAATGGTTTGACCGAGCACGAATTAGATCATGTCATGATTGGTTATTATCATGCGGATCCGATTGTTAATGCAGAGGAAGTGGAAGATTGGAAATGGATGAAAATTGAAGACATCAAAACAGATATGGAGTTAAATCCCACTATTTATACAGTATGGTTTAAGATCATCTTTGACGAATTCTACCATTACATCGAAGATCATAAATTATAAAATGACCATAAACCTTGTTTTACAATGAAAGTAACGATTAGTAGAAGAGCTCATTTTAATGCCGCGCATCGATTGTATCGCAAAGATTGGTCGGACGAACAGAATAATGCAATATTCGGAAAGTGTAATAACCCAAATTTTCATGGACACAATTATGAATTAATCGTCAGTGTAACCGGGGCAATAGACCAAGAAACGGGTTACGTTTTGGATGTAAAAGTATTGACTGATTTGATTAAAGAAGAAGTTGAAAATCCGTTTGATCATAAAAACTTGAATTTAGATGTTCCAGAATTCAAAGATTTGAATCCCACTGCAGAAAATATTGTCGTGGTCATCTGGAATAAACTCAGAAATCGACTTGATTTGAAATTCGATTTAGAAGTCGTACTCTATGAAACTCCTCGCAATTTTGTAACCTACAACGGTCAATAATGGGACTGAAATTAGGAGATGTAGTTGCCAATTTTACTGCACAAACAACTGACGGCAGTTTATTTGACTCGCAGGATTATATCGGAAAGAAACCCTTGGTTATTTATTTTTATCCAAAAGACGACACGTCGGTTTGTACTGCACAAGCGTGCAGTTTTAGGGACCAATATGAAGATTTCAAATCGTTTGGAGCTGAGGTAATTGGAGTCAGTAGCGACAGTATTCAATCACATCAAAAATTTGCAGCACAGTATCGATTGCCATTTATACTGCTGTCGGATTCTAAAAAGCAACTGCGGAAATTATTTGGCGTTCCCAATGATTTGCTAGGACTGATACCTGGTCGAGTTACTTACGTACTTGATGACAAAGGAAAAGTACAATTGATTTTTAATAGTATGTCTGGCCCGATTCACATCAAGAAAGCACTAGCATGTATTAAGAAAATGAGCGAGAAATTGTAGTCTATTGATACGATTTAATGATTCGAAGAATGATATCTATTTTATAACTGACTAGGGAATCATTTACCAATTTCTTTTTATAATTTTGGGCACTAATTTATCATCAATGAAATTTTATCCATTACAATTCCAAACCATTCTGAAAGAACGAATTTGGGGCGGAACGAAATTAAAAACGCTCTTAAATAAACCAATTACCTCTTCAATTACTGGAGAAAGCTGGGAGCTGTCGACTGTCGATGGTGATGTAAGTGTCATTGCCAACGGCGAACTCGCTGGAAGTTCACTAACAGCTGTCATCAATCAATTTCCGACCGAAATACTAGGTTCGCGTGTTTTTGCAAATTTTGGTAAGCAATTCCCATTATTATTCAAATACTTAGATGCTCGTGAGGATTTGTCTATTCAGGTGCATCCCAACGACCAATTAGCTCAAGCGCGTCACAATTCGTTTGGCAAAACAGAAATGTGGTACGTTATGCAGGCAGATGATGATTCAAACTTAATCGTCGGTTTCAAAAAAGATTCCAATGCTGCAGAATATGTTGAAAATCTCAATAACAATACTTTGCTGTCCATCTTAGATACGGTTCCTGTTGAAGTAGGCGATGTGTTCTTCCTCGAAACTGGGACCGTGCATGCCATTGGAGCAGGTTTGGTGATTGCAGAGATTCAACAAACCTCTGACATCACTTATAGATTGTATGATTTTGATCGCGTTGATGCCAACGGTAACACCAGAGAATTGCATGTCGATTTGGCTTTGGACGCTATCAATTACAATAAGATTGAAGCTCAGAAATATTATATAAAGCAAGAAAACACCTCCAACGAAATGGTCGATTGTAATTATTTTACAACCAACTATATTCCGTTAAGCGGTACTATGAAATTTGAAAAAGACGGCACAAGTTTTCATGTGTATATGTGCACTGAAGGCGCGTTTTCGATTGAACAAGACGGTGCAGAACACCAATATAAAAAAGGCGATACCATCTTGTTGCCCGCTGCAATTTTGAGCTACCAGTTTGTTGGGAATGCCTCAATATTAGAAATTTATATTAAATAGTTTGTGATAGAAAAAATAGGTGTACTTTTGCCCGCGAATTAAAATCAAAAAAATACCCATTATTATGGCAAATGTTAAGAATCTAAAAAAAGACATCAATTTCGTTTTAGGAGATATTATTGAAGCAGTTTATTTGTTTGAAATGTCGACTACCGGAAAACCTACAGCGGAAACCAATGCATTAATCGATGAAGCAATTGCATCGTTTGATGATTTGATTACCAAAGTAAACGCAAAGAAAGTAGAGAACAAGAAAGCACATTTCAAGCAAATTAATCAAGAGTTGGAACAAGCTGCAAATCAATTGATTGTTAAGATTAACGCTTTACAATAAAATATTGTTTTAAAAAAGTTTCGTTTTATTTTGCAAATTTAAAATGGACTTCTATATTTGCAATCGAAATACGTCGCCAGCGTAGCTCAGTTGGCTAGAGCAGCTGATTTGTAATCAGCAGGTCGTGGGTTCGAGTCCCTCCGCCGGCTCCAAAAAAAAACCATCACTTAGTGATGGTTTTTTTATTTTTTATCTTCTTGTTTTAATTGTGATTGATGTCATCAACTGCAAGGACAGAAGAATATATTCCGTCAGAGACATCCGTGATAATAAAAGCTACATAAACTTCATTTCCGACATTTCCGAAATTGAGAACTTTGTTAATCCAACCTGTAGATCCTGCGTATTCATCACCGTCATCTGGCATTCCGGGGAAATTCCCACATTGTTGATTACCCGCAGTTCCAATAGTGTTAACGCTCGTAATAAACTCAGAGTGCGCACCATTAGCTCCAAATACAATAGCTATGAAAGTATCATCATATACAGAGTCGACATATTCTTGAAATTCAGCAGAGAGGAAATTATAATTAAAACTTAGTGAAGTAATGTCTGCAGGTCCAGTAATAGGCCCAACAATCATAATACTTGATGCATCTCCAATAGCGTTTGAAGTTGAAACCAAAGAATCTCCAGAAGTTAAGCAGGCAAAATTACTTCCACCGAAAGGATTTATGCATCCTACGGTACCAGAAAGTATATTTCCATCTCCAATAAAACTAACACCGGCAGTTCCGTTTTCAAATCCGTAGTTTCCATCAAAAGTACTTGGGCTAGAGGTTCTATTGGCTACTGCAGAAGTAGTGTATTCATAAGTTTGTTCGCTTTGTAAACCAATACCAGCATCGTCTTTTAGCCCGCCAGTTAATTTGATTTTAATCGTTGCATTTGCGCTGAATTGTACTTTCGGAGTAAAATTAAATATAGCAAATCCATTTGACCCTTCATTAATGGAAATAGTTCCTGTAACTTTAACATCGTTTTCTGTTACAATGAATGATTCTTCTGTAATTGAACTTAGCAAAATCTTGTCATTAAAAAAGAATACGATTGGGATGTTTGCAGGATAAGCTACATTAGATACCGAAGGAATAGCTTGCGCTATTATTAAGTCCTCGCTATCGCTACTATCAGTTATGCTTGTAACTCCGCCGTTTCCATTATTAATGATTTTATAAAATGTTTCTGGAGTTGGAGTAGAATCGTTAGAATCACTGCTACTGCAGCTTAGCATCGTAGAAGTTAGGATGATAAGACAAGATAAAGGAAAGATAATTTTTTTCATAGTTTTTCTTTTTAAGAGTTTATTGTACTAAAGTAGTTAATAAAAACTTAAAAAGATGCAAACTTTTGTAAATTATTAGTGATTAAGGAAATAATACTAACCTTTCAACCAAGCGTTCTTCAAATTGATTTTGGTTGCATCCGTAAATTCATAGCCAATGTTGTCTTCTGTTGGCATTTTTGTTTTCCCAGTGAGGACTTGTTCTTTTCCGTTGCGGATGATCTTTACAGTAATTGGATCGTCATTTTTCCACAATTGACTCGATGTAATGAGGTCATAGATGTTGTCAAGTGTGTATTTTGTGGCGTTTATCTCTGCTAAGATGTCACCTCCTTGAATTCCCAATTCATTATAAAAGACATTCATTTCGTCTGCTGGGAGCACAATAATCTCTTTTGTTTGTTGATTTATAGTAATTGTTGGTACTTGACCTTTAAGAAAAGGATTGCCAAATCCTTTCACTATTTTTTGTGAAACGCCTACTTTGTTTAGGAAGTCCAGATATCGAATTGGAGTCGAACCCGAAACATAAGTAGTCAAGAATTGCCCGACTTCAGGGTAGGTGAAGGAACTAATTTTTGAAAATAATTCACTATCATTGAACGCTTTTTGAGTTCCATATTCTTTAGAAAGTTTTTGCATCAAATCAAGTATGCCGAGAGATCCATTACTTTTTTCTCGAATAATAATATCGATACACATCCCTATCAGCGCTCCTTTTTCATACACATTCAAATATTGATCTTTATATGGTTTTACTAAAACATTTGCGCTCATTTTTGTAAATGGCATCGTATCATCCATATTGTTGGCGTTAGTTATTTTCGCTGCCATTCTTGTATAAAAATCAGCTTCCGAAATCAGACCTTGATTTACCTGAAAAAGGTTGGCAAAGTATTCTGTTACGCCTTCGTACATCCAAAGGTGTTCGGACATTTTGGGATTCGTAAAGTCGAAATCTTGAATTTCTTTAGCATGAATCGTTAAAGGCGTGACAATGTGAAAAAATTCGTGAGAAACAACATCTTTTAGTTGCTCGCTTAACTCTTCAACACCCATTGCTTCTGGCATAACCACAGTTGTTGCGGTTGGATGCTCTAAGGCACCGAAACCGTGTGCATCATTTTCTTTTTGTACATCGGAAAGATACACTAGAATCGTATATTTCTTCGTACTATTAAATTTGCCTAGGAAGTTTTTTTGCGCCGTCATCATCGTCTTCATTGCTGGGGTAATTCCTTCCGCGGTGTGCGTGCCATTCGGAGAATAAACCGCAATCAGAATTTGCATATCATTGATTGCAAAAGTGGTATAATCTGGTGCGCTGTACATGATTGGGTTTTCAACCAATTCTGCGTACCGTGCCACCGTGAAAACGTCGCTTTTATTACTTGCATCACTGTCTGTTAGTGAAGTTGCTCCCCAAAGTGTTTCAGGATGTTTTACGGTCATTTTGTAGGCGTTGCTTGTAAATCCATCGAAAAAACCAACAAAACAATGGGTGTTGAGCATGATGTTTTTACCGTCTTCGATATTGCTTCCCACAGGCGAGAAAATTTCATGAGTCGATTCGATATCATACGTATCATTCACTTGATAGGATATGGATGCAATTTTCGTCGCATCAGAAATTTTCCAGGAGTTATCATCGATTTTTGTTGCGGTTAAATAGGCTCCAATTTTATCATAGACTTTGAAGTTTTCTATATACAAACCAAAATTATCAGCGGAATATGTCCCGGGAACTGTTTTGGGAAAATGGTAAATAATCTCGGGCGTTTTTATTTTTGGAGGTGTGACCGTAACCGAAACTTTGTCATTTAGGATTGATTGAAGATCAACTGTGACTTGTACTTGTTCTTTTGATTGCCCATATATGTTTATTTGATGGATGCAAAAAGTGAAAAGGACGATTAGAATGCTTTTTTTCATAGGTTAAGTGTGCTTTTTTGATGACGCGCCAAATGTATAAAATTGTTTTACTAACTAACTTCTATTTAAAAAAGTTTAAGAAAAATATATGGGTAAGGCGTTATTTTAAATAAAAAAAACTCTTGCAGCACAAGAGTTCGTTTTTTTAATCTAATTTATTTTTGATATAATATTTACCGTCTAAATCGTCGTCGAAATCATCAATTTTAATTTGTTTTGGTTTGGGTTTGGCAGCATTGGCTTTCTTTTTCCAGATTTCAAATTTGTCTGCTGACAGTTTTTTCTTCATGATTTCCAGCACATCTTTTTCATCAATGCCTAATTCCTTTTTAATGATTTCGTAAGGATTTCTCTCTTCTAAAGCCAAGGTGATTAGTCTTTCGTTCTGCTCCCAAGTCAATTCGATACGTTTACTCTTTTTCATTCTTTGAAAATTAATTCAACTTTTTTTAAAGGTTATTATTTGTAATTCAATATTAAGAAAAAATCCAATCACTTTATAGGGACAAAAATTATTTTTTTTATTTTTTTTGATTGCCTGAAGTATTTCTGCGTGCATTTAATGGCATTCTCAAAAGAGGAGCAACGCTATTGTGTTCATTTGCTTCGGGATACGTGTCAATTCCATACACGATTTTATCCGGCGCAAGTGTTTTATAAGTTCCGAAAATGCGATCCCAAAAAGAAAACATATTTCCATAGTTGCTGTCTGTGTATGGCAAAACATGGTGATGATGCACTTTATGCATATTGGGTGTGACAATAAAGGCACCTAGAAATCGGTCTAGTTTCTTTGGCAAAGAAATATTGGCGTGTTCAAATTGACTCGCTATTAACGATAATGATTGATATAGAAAAGCCAACCATAACGGGCAACCACTAATCAAAACTGCAAGGCAAGTGAAAGCAAATCTCAGTACACTTTCGCCTGGATGATGTCTGTTGGCGGATGTCGTGTCAATCCATGTATCGGAGTGATGAATCAGGTGAAATCGCCACAAAAACGGTATTTTGTGCTGCAGCCAATGCACGAAGTACGCGGCAATAAAGTCGAGTAGCAATAGACCAATCAGCATAAAAATTACAGCGTTCATCTTTGGCAGCCAGTTTAAAAGGCCAAAATGATGTGCTTCGGTCCAATTGGTTGTTAAAAGTAAAATAAAGGCAAGCAGAAAATTAACTGCAATGGTCGTGAACGTAAAAAAGAAATTGATACCAGCGTGATGCCATTTTTGATATTGAAAACGAAACAACGGAAATGCTTTTTCAAGCCACCAAAATATTGTGATTCCACCAACAAGAATCAAACTGCGATGGGATGATGGAATAGTTGAAAAATAGGCTATAATTTCATTCATATTTATAAATAACTAGAATTTCTACTATTGAATTACTCTGAAAGTTAGATTGATTCGACCGCCGATGGGTTTATTCGTTTTTGGAATTTGATGCTTCCAAAAATGCTGTGTAACGCCTTTCATGATGAGCAAACTCCCATTTTCTAAAAGTATATTTTGTCTCAGTGATGGATCAGTATTATGTTTGAGTTGAAACATTCTTTCCGCTCCCAAACTCACCGAGGCAATTGTCGGGTTTAGGCCCAGTTCCTTTTCGTTATCTGCGTGCCAGCCGTTGCTGTCGCGTCCGTCTCGATAATAGTTGAGCAAAACCGTCGTAAAGTTGATTTCCGCGACACTTTCTATGTGAAATTTGATTTTTTGAAGTAACAAATTCCACGGATTGGGTTGCATTGTAATGTTGGAGTAGGTGTACGGTTTGCCATCATTTCCGAATAGCGCTGTCAATCTTGGTTGCACGAACTCTTTTCCGAAGACTTTGATGTTGTCTTGTTGCCACGGAATTTCACGCAACAATTCCTGATATAGATCTGTTGCTACTTCACTAGTAAAAAAGGATGGAAAATAGACAATATCCGCATCTGGAAGATGAATTGATATGGGTTCGTTTGGAAAAAGGGAACTCATTCTTCGTTATTTGTTTCAATTAAATCCTTTAAATGTAAACGCAATGCCGTAACGGAAATACTAATTTCCCAGAATGAAATACCAAGCGAAATCAAAAGGCTCAACAAGCTGAGGCCAAACAAGTAGATTCCTGCTGTGGGAGATTCTAAAAACAGTAAAAGCATGGCGAATACCGACAAAAATAAAGACAAAACACCATAAAGTTGCATGTGGCGAATGAGTGTCAATCGTAAATTGAGATTCTTAATTTCTAGCAATATGCTTTTATTTTGGACTTCTTCATAAGATTTCTTGAGTCCACGTACAATTTGTGCAATAGTCAAGAATCGATTCGTGTATGCAAGAAGAATCAGCGAGGTAGCTGAAAATAATAGCGCTGGAGTTTCTATAGATAAAGTCATAGTTCCGTTTTGATGCAAATTTAAGGTTTTACTCTTTTGCTATGACTTGAAACAAAAAAAACCTATGAGCTTTCACTCATAGGTTATTTGATAACACCTGTTTGTCATTATTTGATTAACTCAAAACTACGCTTCACAAAAGCAGTCAATTCTTCGCCTTTCAATAAGTTTTGTGACAATTTCGCCAAATCAAGTGCTTGTTTTACCAAATTCTCTTGGACCAATTTGTCTTTTGAATTGAGAATATTAGTCGCTAATTCTGAATTGGTGTTGACAACCAAATTGTACATATCCGGCATATTTCCCATTCCGAACATACCGCCGCCACCAGATTGACTCATTTCTTTCATACGACGCATAAATTCTGGCTGCGTGATGATAAAAGGAGCTGCGTTACTATCTAAAGCTTCTAATTGAACTGAGTAGCTTGGTGAAGGAACAATTCCTTCCAAAACCGCTTTTAAACTGGTTTGTTCTTCTTCTGATAGTTTAGAAATGGTAGTTTCTTCTTTCTTGATGAGATTGTCAATATGATCTCCATCTACTCTTGTAAAAGTAAGATTTTCGTTATCGGCTTCTAATTTTTGGATGAGGTGCGAAATAATTGGTGAATCTAACAACAATACTTCATATCCTTTCTCTTTGGCAATTTCGATGTAAGCGTGTTGTGCGTCTTTGTTTCCCGCATATAACACGACTAGTTTTCCGTTTTTATCCGTTTGGTTGGCTTTGAGATTTTCTTTTAATTCTTCTAAAGTGAAGTATTTACCATCAACGGTTGGATACAAAACAAACGCCCCTGCTTTTTCATAAAATTTGTCTTCGGATAACATTCCGTATTCCAAGACAATTTTGATATCGTTCCATTTTTTCTCAAAATCTTCCCGGTTTTCTGTGAATAAAGCCTTTAATTTATCCGCTACTTTTCTCGTAATGTAGTTGGATATTTTTTTCACTGCGCCGTCTGCTTGGAGATACGAACGAGAAACATTTAATGGAATATCCGGAGAATCAATCACTCCTTTTAACATCGTTAGAAACTCAGGAACGATTCCTTCCACATTATCAGTGACGTAGACCTGATTTTGGTACAATTGAATCTTGTCCTTTTGAATCTGCATGTCTGAACCTAATTTAGGAAAATACAAAATCCCAGTTAAGTTGAATGGATAATCTACGTTTAGGTGAATGTTGAACAACGGTTCTTCGAATTGCATTGGATACAACTCATGATAGAAACCCTTATAGTCTTCATCTGTTAACTCAGTTGGTTGTTTGGTCCACGCTGGTGTTGGATTGTTGATGATGTTATCCACCTCAATCGTTTCTGCTTTATAGTCTTCGGTAGCATCTTCAGGCTTTGGAAGTGTTTCTTTTTTTGTTCCAAATTTAATTGGAATCGGCATAAACTTATTGTATTTGTTCAATAAGGTTTTGATTCGTCCTTCTTCCAAAAACTCTAGAGAATCTTCCGCGATATGCAAAATAATTTCAGTACCACGTGAAGTTTTGTCAGCTGGCTCAATTGTAAATTCTGGACTGCCATCGCAAATCCAATGCGCAGCCGGTTCGTCTTTGTATGATTTCGTAATGATTTCCACTTTTTCCGCCACCATAAACGCGGAGTAGAACCCCAAGCCGAAGTGACCAATGATGCCAGAATCCTTGGCGGAATCTTTATACTTATCTAGGAACTCTTCCGCACCTGAGAACGCTACTTGGTTGATGTATTTTTCAACTTCATCTGCCGTCATCCCCAAGCCTTGGTCGATAATATGCAATTTCTTCGCTTCTTTATCAATTTTGACTTCGATCATCGGATTGCCATATTCGACTTTGGCTTCCCCGATACTAGTGAGGTGTTTCAACTTAAGCGTCGCATCAGTCCCATTTGAAACTAACTCACGTAAGAAAATTTCGTGATCGCTGTATAAGAATTTCTTAATTAAGGGAAAGATGTTTTCTACTGATACATTAATTTTTCCTGTTGTCATCGTTCTTTAATTTATTTAATTATTTCTTTTAGGTTTTTAAAGTATGACGCCCTTTTCAAATAGAATACCAACTTACTTCTAAGTGACAAATTGTCTTACCTAAAAAAAAGTACAATCCATGTCTATTTTCTTCGGTGCTAGTCGTATCTTTGTAAACTAATTTATATTTCCTATGAAAAAAATAATTTTATTGATTGTTATTGTTGTCGCTGTGTTTTCTTGCAAATCTACATCCGCAACTAGTACAAAAATTGACTCGAAGTCTCAATATGCCTTAAAAGGTAATTGGACGATCACCTCAGTTTCGTACCCAGGTTCAGAATATATTAAAGTTACTTCGTTTCAAATTGCAGATTCAAAATGTTTTGAAGGTAGTTCTTGGAAATTTGTCGCCAATAATAATTCTGGAGAAATGGCTATGGACAAATCTGGTTGTCCGTCGATGCGATCTCCATTTACATGGTTTATTAATAAGGAAGGACAGTTCGTTTTGAAAATCATAAACGCTGGTGAAAAAGCAAAGAAGATTAAAGAAGGATATGTTCTTAGTATCACAGGAAAAACAGAAGAGTCTTTCCAATTGATTGATAAAATTGATGTTGGAGGAAAATTAACAGACGTGGTGTATCAATTTCAAAAAGTATCTAAATAATTAAGTAAAAAGCTATGAAAAAATTAACTGTAATTGCATTAGCATTGGTCGTGATGACAAGTTCACTTCTTGTCGGTTGTGAAGCGGCAAAGAATACAAATAAAACACAAAGAGGTGCTGCGATTGGAGCAGTCGGCGGTGCCATTTTGGGTGGCGTTTTGGGAAATAATGTTGGAAAAGGTGGAAATGGTGCATTGGGTGCTGTTTTGGGAGGCGTAATTGGTGGTGTTGCTGGCGGTGTAATTGGAAATAAAATGGACAAGCAAGCTCGTGAAATTGATACCGCTTTACCTGGAGCAGATGTGGTGCGTGTTGGAGAAGGAATTAAATTGGTTTTAGGAGAGAATGCAGTGCGTTTTGATTTCAACAAATCAACCCTAACTCCTCAAGCTAAGACGAATTTAGACAAATTAGTTACAGTTTTTACCGATTATCCTGACACCAATATTGTGATTTATGGTTATACAGATAATAAGGGGTCAGTTGATTATAATTTGAAATTATCGCAAGAACGGGCCAATGCTGTAAAAAGTTATTTGGTTAAAAAAGGATTGGTAAGTGCGCGATTCACAACAACGGGGATGGGTATTGCAGATCCAATTGAAACCAACGATACAGATGCAGGCAGAAGCAAAAACAGACGTGTTGAGTTTGCTATTACTGCGAATGAAAAAATGATAAAAGAAGCGGAAGGAAAGTAACTTATCCTTTGCATACGATTTCTAAAACTGCTCCATTTTGGGGCAGTTTTTTTTTACCACAAACTTTAACAGAACATTTTGTTTATAAATTTGCTTCATACGTTAAACAAAACTTATCTTTACCTTCAGAAATAAAAGGTAATAAATATGGCAACTACAAAAAAAGCTCCCTCAAAATCTAAACAAATTGATGACAATAAGATTATAGCATTGTATATGGATGCGGTTCTTTCCAATAATGCTGCGCCGAAAAATGTTTATTTATTTTGTAAAGAGCATCAAATCGAAGAATCTGTTTTTTATTCCTTTTTCGGTTCTTTTGAAAATATCAAGCAGGTCATTTGGGTCAAATTTTTTGAAAATGCAGTTTCGACCATCAACAAGGAAGAAGCTTATGCCACCTACTCTGATAAAAGCAAACTTTTGACTTTGTTTTATACTTTATTTGAAATATTGACTTTAAATAGAAGTTATGTTATGTTCTCTATGCATGAGAATAAAAATAATTTGAAGAATCTCAAGGATCTTACCTTACTTAGAAAAGAATTTAAAGAATTTGTAACCAAAATTATTGATGAGAATGAAAATGTAGGGGTTGCCAATTTGGATAAAATTACCAAGCCTGTTTTTTCTGAAGGGGCTTGGATTCAGTTTCTTTTGATCCTAAAATTTTGGATGGATGATACCTCGAAAGGATTTGAAAAGACAGATATGATCATTGAAAAGTCAGTCAATACGGCAGTTGATGTTTTTAATACAAAGCCGCTCGAAAGTCTCATAGATTTGGGTAAGTTTTTATGGAAAGAAAGCAAAATGAGATAAGCAAATTTTACAATTACAACCAATACACCAATCCAATGAAAACATTAGATAAAATTCCAACCAACAAAATTGAACGTGCTAGTCAATTGGTTAAAACTGGTTTTAAAGTAGGAGGGAATTATATCGCGTATTATGGTGAAAAGATTGTAAATCCAACTTTGACAAGGGAGAAACTGAACGAGAATAATGCGGAAGACATTTACGATGGATTGCAGAATTTGAAAGGAAGTGCTTTAAAAGTAGCACAAATGTTGAGCATGGATAAAAGCATTATGCCACAAGCCTATGTTGACAAATTCTCCCTATCACAATTCTCTGTGCCGCCTTTATCCGCTCCATTAGTGCGAAAGACGTTTAAAAAATATTTGGGTAAATACCCTGAAGAAATATATGATTCGTTTACACCAGATGCCGTAAATGCTGCAAGTATCGGACAGGTACATTGCGCAACGAAAGATGGGAAAAAGCTTGCTGTGAAAATCCAATATCCTGGTGTAGCGAATAGTATCAGTTCTGATTTGGCATTAGTAAAACCATTTGCAACGCGCATGTTTAATCTCAAGGGAAAAGATTCCGAGAAGTATTTTATAGAAGTTGAAAATAAACTATTAGAAGAGACCGATTATACTTTAGAGCTCAAGCAAAGTATTGAAATGGCGATTGCTTGTGAACACATTCCTAATTTGCGTTTTCCAAAATACTATCCGGAATTGTCTTCAGAGAAAATTTTGACCATGGATTGGTTGGAAGGTTTGCATTTGTCAGAGTTTACGGCTCAAAATAGTGATACTGGCATCAGTGACAAAATCGGACAAACATTATGGGATTTTTATATGTACCAAATGCATCATCTTCGTCAGGTGCATGCTGATCCGCATCCCGGTAATTTCTTGATTGACGAAAGCGCTAATTTGATGGCCATTGATTTTGGATGCATTAAGAAAGTGCCGAACGAATTTTACGTGCCCTATTTTGAATTGGCGGACCCAAAAACGATTGATAATCCTATTTTATTTAAGGAGAAATTGTACCACTTGGAGATTTTAAGAGCGGACGATACACCTGAAGAAATCACTTATTTTACAGCGATTTTTCATCGTTTATTGAGTTTGTTTACGCTACCTTTTCATTCAGATACTTTTGATTTTTCCAATGAAGAATTCTTCGGAGCAATTGCGGCTATGGGAGAGGAGTTTACCAAAGATACGCAACTACGAAAAATGAATGGAAATCGAGGTTCGAAACATTTTTTATACATCAACAGAACCTTTTTTGGGTTGTACAATTTGATGCACGATTTAAAAGCTCGCGTAGTTACCCAAAACTATGTGCAATTCATTCCAAAAGACTAGATTTAGAAATTAGTGTAGCAGTGACTATTTTTTTTCTAATCTTTCCAAACGCTCTAAAATTGTAGCATTGGCTTTTAGCAATTCCGCATTCGTTTTTTGAAGGTCTTCAATCAACGCTTGTTGTTCTTGAATCGCTTTTACAGAGATTGAAATAAAGTCATTATAGCGAACGCCCAACATTCCTTGATCATCTTTGGTGATAATCCCGTTATTGGGGTCACCCGCTTTTTGTAAAGCAGCATCGATATCCTGAGCAATAAATCCGTATTCTGTTTTTTGTTTTTTGTCATTGTTACGTGTGTACGAAACGGGACGCAGTGTTTTTAAGAAATTCAATCCCAATCCAGAATCTTTGATATTGTCTTTCCATCTTTTGTCTGAAGTTAAAGTCCATGCTACTTGACATTCAGCCAAAGTAATGGCGTTGTTACCAATCTTAATTTGATTATTAGCAGTGCCACTTGCAACTTGCGCCAAATAGCCTATTGCGATATTATTTTCTCCAGTAGTGATATTGTTCCCAGCCTGAAAACCAATTCCTGTGTTGTTGATCCCTCTCATTGCGGTAGAGCCATCTACAGCAAAAAGAGCTTGAAATCCTACGGCGGTACAATTTTGTATGTCTCCCGTGGTACTTCCCATGGCTTCAAATCCTACTACGGTATTGCGGTTTGAAGCGGCATTATTCAGTCCTTGCAACGCATTGGTTCCAACAGCAGTATTAAAGTCAGCATTTGCGACACAATCTCTCAAGGCATTTCGACCTACTGCCACGTTATTGTCTCCTGTACTAACTGACAAGGCATTAGTACCTATTGCCGTACTATTTGTAGCAGCTCCTGCACTTAATGCTCCAACTCCAAAAGAAGTGCTGTTGGTTCCAATTTTACCGGCGGCTAGATTATTTCTTCTAAAAGCCACGTCAACATTTGTTCCAGCAGCGGTTCCTATAAAATTGGTCCCATCTACTATTCCAGTATTTCCTGTTATGGACCACCCGTTGCTATTCGTTGTTGCAATTCGTAACCAGCTCGTTGTTGGGGTATTCCAATAATAGTATCCTGGAGTGACATCAGAAATGGTAGCAGTATTAAATACCATCTCGGAATTTGAAGGAAAAGTTAACGGCGCTGCGGCGGTCGTTCCTGTTAATGCCACTCTTGGAATCAATAATCCATTCGTAGTAGAAGTAATATCTAAAACTCCTGCAGGAGCCGCTGTGCCAATTCCGACACTCGTTGTGTTGTCGAATATAATGCCGTCAACAAGTGTTGTTCCATTCCATCTCGGTACTCTGCTCGCTACTGTAGAAGTAACTTGTGGATCTGTTTCGGTTATCGTTAACGTATTTGCATTAACCCAAGCCCCATTTCCGGTTGCATCACTTTGCATCACAAAATTGGCTGCTGCACCCGTTATCATTTGAAAATTTGTAGTTCTGGTTTTGCCTGCCACATCTAATTTGTTTCCTACTGACGGAGCAATTCCAACCCCTACATTCGTTCCGTCATCGGTTACTACCCCATCCACAAGTGTTGTTCCGTCCCATTTTGGAATTGTATTGGTTGTAGCGGAAGAAACTTGCGGATCGGTTTCAGTAATGGCTAGTGTATTTGCGTTAACCCAAGAAGCATTTCCTGCAGCATCACTTTGTAACACGAAATTGGCGGCTGCGCCAGAAGTCATTTGAAGATTTGTAGTTGATGTAGTTCCTGCAACAGCAACCGTAGTTCCATTATCTGTAATTATACCATCTACAAGTGTTGTTCCGTTCCATTTAGGAACCGTATTGTTTGTAGCAGAAGAAACTTGGGGGTCAGTTTCAGCCGTGGCTAAAGTAGCGGGATCCACCCAACTTAAAACCCCTGTAGCATTTGTCTGTAGCACTTGATTGTTAGTTCCGCGCGCAACTGGGAAAACATATCCTGCTGTTGCCGGATCTCCAATTTGAAAAGTACCATTAGTTCTTAGTATTCTTGACGGAGCAAACTCACCATAAATTAAGGAAGTTGTCGCTGTTGTATTTGAATTTGAAATATATAATTTATTAGAGCCAGTTTCTAAAGCACCAGCTTGATTTCCGATGGCTACATTTCCTGTACCTATTGCGTTTGTAGACAAAGCACTAAATCCTACAGCAGTATTGCTCGTTGCTGTGTTTGCCGTTAAAGCGTTAAACCCAATGGCAACACTATTAGCAGAAGCACCATTTGCTTTTAACGCGTTAGATCCGACAGCGGTGTTGTTTGCTCCCGTTGAAAATTGACCTGCTGTGTAACCAATAAGCGTATTATTTGATAGTGTAACACCAAATCCAGCTTGATTTCCTAATGCTGTATTGTTTGCTCCAGTAGCGTTATTGTTTAAAACACTAAACCCAACTCCTGTATTACCAATACCTGTTGTGTTATTATTTAAAGCTTGATATCCAACTGCTGTACTTTCATTTACTGTATTACTAAATAAAGCATGCCAACCAACAGCGGTAATATTGCTAAATGCACCTGCAGCAAAAGCTGACTCAAAACCCATTGAGGTATTTCGGCTTCCAATAACTCTACCTAATACACTATGACCTAAAGCAGTATTGTCAGAACCAATTGTATTAAGTTGCAAAGCAGCGTGTCCAAGAGATGTATTGTTATTTCCACTTGAATTTGTATAGGATGCCAGATGACCTACAGCTGTGTTCGAACTGCCTAATGTGTTGAGTGACAATGCCTGGAATCCAACTCCAGTATTGTTGCTTGCGGTATTATTTCTTAAGGCTTGAAAACCTACTGCTGTCAAATTATTTCCAGTTGAATTGTTTCTTAATGCTTCAAAACCTACAGAAGTACCATTAATTCCAGTTGTATTTGTTCTTAAAGCATCTTGTCCAACTGCCGTCGAAGCGTTTCCTGTATTACTTAATAGAGCGTTATGTCCAACACCAGTGTTTTGAATTCCTGTTGAATTAGCAGCTAGTGTTCCAGTTCCTATAGCCACATTATTTGAACCAGTTGTATTGGATATTAGGGATCCATTTCCCACAGCTACATTATTTGCGCCTGTGTTAAGTGATAAGGCATTAGTTCCAAAAGCTGAACTATTCGTAGCTGCTCCAGCCGTTAGCGCTCCTACACCGAACGAAGTACTTGTAGCTCCTATTTTTCCAGCAGCCAAATTATTTCTTCTAAAAGCTACATCAACGTTAGTTCCAGCTGCTGTACCTATAAAATTGGTTCCATCTACTATACCAGTATTTCCTATTATACTCCAGTCATTAGTTGTCGCACCAGATGCAAGTCTAACCCAAATAGTTCCATTCCAGTAATAATACCCTGGAGTTACGTCTGCGATTGTTGCTGTATTGTACACTAGCTCAGAAACAGTCGGTGTTGTTAAAGGCAATGCGCTTGTGCTTATTGTTAATGCTACTCGTGGGATTAACAATCCATCCGAAGTAGAAGTAATATCTAAAGCACCATCAGGTGTGGTTGTTCCGATTCCAACTTGACTGTAGCAATTGCTAGTTATGATTAATATTATTGCAATGGCAAAAAAGTGTTTAATTTTTTTCATAATGATCATATTCTCAATTTTTAATTTAAGAGTCGTAAAAGGATCTTGACTCTATCCTGTAATCAGGTACTTAGTTCTTAAATCTAGACCGTATTTATAAGTTTGATACATGAGCAACTAAATCTATTAATAGAAAAATTTGCATTTATCTCTAGGTTAGTTTGAGAGAATTTTTTGTAAATAACTCAATTTTGGGGAGTGGTAAAGTACAATTCTACTTTTATTTTATTTCTAAACGCAAGTATATATTAACTATACAGTTTTATGTTTTTTGTATTTGAAGATGAGTAGTCGTAGATTCTTGTATTTATTAGCCTAGCGTGTATATTTTGATTTAGTTTTATCAGGCTAAAATGCAATGTTGTATAGTTGATGTAGAGTCATTTTAGTCCTTCAGTGGATGTTTCAATTTGCATTTAGATATTAATTGTGATGAATTTATCTTCATTTCATAGACGAATCTTAAATTTATTGCTTGAATTTTATTTTTACAGCAAATTTTTAATAGGTGTGATGTGATTTTTTTAAATTTTCAATTAAGAGAATTTGTAGCGTGTTTTTTCCCAATTTATCACACTGTGATTGTTCTTTTATGTTGCCTATCCATAGTGGAGAAAAACTATTGTGCCGCGCACTGTATTTGTATTCCCATAAAAATGGATATGGATTTTTAGAGAAAATTAAATATCTTTAAATTTCAAAAATCCATTTATTATGGCAAAAGTATTCGCCTCTTTCAAAATTGTTGGAACGCTAGATGACCTTAATTTTTATGTTGATCAAAACAACGAGAATATCGTCAGAAGAAAAGGTAAGACTGGCGTGACTAGTGAAGAATTCAAAAGAAACCCCGTTTTCGCCAACGCAAGAAACCATGGACAATAATTTTGTCGCGCGGTAAAACAAGCGCAGCATTTTAGAAGGATTGCTCATTATTTTAACAACAGAGCCAAAGATGGAAGTTTTGCGGGACGCGCCAATAAACTAATGCTTGAGATCATTCAAGAAGATACCAGCAATAGGAGTGGAGAACGGACGTTTGAAAACGGTATTCTTGTGCCAGATGCTATTACTTATTTTATTGGTTTTGAAGGAAATAAAGCACGTCCACTCAACAAAGTTTTGAACGTGCCATGGGATTGAAGTGAGGCAATGAGCCAATTAACTCTAAATAATTTCAATCCAAAAACGAACATTGGCTGGCCGGACCAAGCCCAACAAGCGCATTTAGGTATAGCGAACACACATTGGAATTACGTTGACGGTAACTTTGAAACCTATTGCAGTCGGGAAGTACTTATACAAAAGGAAGAAGAAACACAAACTATAAAAATCACTACGGACTACCAGGCCTCAGATACGGAGAACACTATCTTGCTTGTATTTCTTTTTATTGGCTTTTCTATTCAGGAGCGCAAGAAAACAAAAGAAATGAAACGCATCAACAATACCGTTTCTATCATTTGGTCGAAGTAAACGAAAGTCAATTTTCAATGGATAATTGTAAAGACTAAGTAGTCTGTTCTCATCACTATGTTTTCTCAAACAAAGGGAAATGCCTTAACAATTTTAGTAAAAAACTATGTTTCTATGTTGTTAAAAAATAAAAAGAGGAATTTTGCCCTACGATTTAAATACGATAACCAATTTTCTACAAAAACCATTTGTATTCATAAAAAAACCGCTTCGTTTCCGAAGCGGTTTCTCTTATATGAAGACAATCTAATTATCTTTTAACAACTCTTACCGTTTTCACGTTGCTTCCTTGAGTTACAATAATGTTGTACACTCCAGAAGGATATTGTGAACCGATTT
>JANMML010000027.1:0-54968 GCA_031373195.1 Flavobacterium sp.
CGAAGGTTTAACGCTAAGGTCGCAAAGGATTTAATAAGACTCGCTTAGTAAAATAAAAAAAATCCCTCGACTGCGCTCGGGAAGACAATTGAAAACAAATGCCATAGCCCCGATAGCAACGGAAATCCTTTTGCTTTTTTCTTTAAAAAGCAAAAGATTGCAGTGGATAGCGGGAAATAGCTCCGAGAAGAAAAAAATGCTAAATCCAACACTATATATATTGTGTGTGTTTTTGTATTCCTTATATTTGCGCTTCCTAAAAATGAATATAATGATTAAGATTACTTTGCCCGACGGGTCGATTAAGGAGTTTGAAGCAGGCGTAACGCCCATGGATGTTGCCAAAAGTATTAGTGAAGGTTTGGCTAGAAACGTGATTTCCGCTTCTTTCAATACCGCAATCATTGAAACTGCTACCCCACTCACGACCGACGGTGCTCTTATATTGTATACTTGGAATGACGAAAATGGAAAAAAAGCATTTTGGCATTCGACTTCGCACGTGATGGCGCAAGCTTTGGGTGAGTTTTTCCCGGGCATTAAATTGACGTTAGGGCCAGCCATTGCGAACGGATTTTATTATGACGTTGATTTTGGAGACCATAAAATTACCGATGCTGATTTTAAGAAAATTGAAGATCGTGTATTGGAAATTTCAAGAGAAAAGCACGAGTTTAAATTGCGACCTGTTTCTAAAGCAGAAGCACTAGAAGTTTATAAAGACAACGAATATAAAACGGAATTAATATCCAATTTAGAAGACGGAACGATTACGTTTTGTGATCATTCTAATTTCTTTGATTTGTGCCGCGGCGGTCACATTCCAAACACTGGAATCATCAAAGCGATGAAAATCATGAGCGTTGCAGGCGCTTACTGGCGTGGTGATGAGAAGAACAAGCAGTTAACACGCGTCTATGGCGTTTCTTTTCCGAAACAAAAAGACTTGACGGATTACCTAGAATTGTTGGAAGAAGCCAAACGTCGTGATCACAGAAAATTAGGAAAAGAATTGGAGTTGTTCGCCTTCTCTCAAAAAGTAGGACAAGGTTTGCCGTTGTGGTTGCCAAAAGGTGCTGCATTGCGTGACCGTCTCGAGCAATTTTTGAAAAAAGCACAAAAAAAAGCGGGATACGAACAAGTGGTAACGCCACATATCGGGCAAAAAGAATTGTATGTAACTTCAGGTCATTATGCGAAATACGGTGCCGATAGTTTTCAGCCGATTCACACGCCTGCAGAAGGTGAAGAATTTTTGTTGAAACCAATGAACTGCCCGCATCACTGCGAGATTTACAATACCAAACCTTGGTCTTATAAAGATTTACCGAAGCGTTATGCGGAGTTTGGAACCGTATATCGCTACGAACAAAGCGGTGAGTTGCATGGACTGACGCGTGTTCGTGGGTTTACGCAAGACGATGCACATATCTTTTGCACGCCAGATCAATTGGATGAAGAATTTAAAAAAGTAATCGACTTGGTGCTGTACGTTTTTGGATCGTTAGGATTTGAAAACTTTACGGCGCAGATATCACTGAGAGATCAAGAAAACAGAGACAAATATATTGGTTCGGACGAAAATTGGGAAAAAGCAGAAAACGCGATTATCAATGCCGCTCGTGACAAAGGACTGAATACTGTCGTTGAATATGGAGAAGCAGCGTTCTACGGACCAAAATTAGATTTCATGGTGAAAGATGCGTTGGGCAGACAATGGCAATTGGGAACGATTCAGGTTGATTATAATTTACCAGAGCGTTTTGAATTGACTTATAAAGGGTCTGACAATGAGCTTCATATACCGGTCATGATTCACCGTGCGCCTTTCGGATCGATGGAAAGATTTATCGCCATTTTGCTCGAACATACCGCCGGAAATTTCCCACTTTGGTTGATGCCAGAGCAAGCTATTATCTTGTCTTTGAGCGAGAAATATGAAAATTATGCCAAAAAAGTTTTGAGTCTGCTAGAAAATCACGAAATTCGCGCCCTAATTGACAACCGAAACGAAACAATTGGAAGAAAAATTCGGGATGCGGAAACGCAAAAAACCCCGTTTATGCTGATTGTCGGCGAGGAAGAAGAGAAGAACAACACCATTTCTGTTCGACGTCACGGACAGGAAGGAAAAGGCAATATAAGCGTAACCATCGAGGAATTTGCAAAAATTGTTCAAGATGAAATCGACAAAACATTAAAAGTTTTTACAGTTTAACTTAAATAATAAAGTCATAGCAATACGAAGTAACAAGGGTTATCAACCCAGAGTAGAGAAAAAAGATGCACATCGAATTAATAATCTAATTCGTGGTGTCGCTGAAGTAAGACTTGTGGGAGAAAATGTAGAGCCAGGAGTTTTTAAAATTGCTGATGCGCTGAGACTCGCCGATGAATTTGAATTGGATTTAGTGGAGATTTCTCCAAACGCTGATCCACCAGTTTGCAAGATAATCGACTATAAGAAGTTCGTTTACATGCAAAAGAAACGCGAGAAAGAATTGAAAGCAAAATCTACTCAAATTGTAGTAAAAGAAATTCGATTTGGTCCACAGACGGATGAACACGATTACGAATTTAAGAGAAAAAACGCAGAGAAATTCCTAAAAGAAGGTTCTAAATTGAAAGCGTTTGTTTTCTTTAAAGGTCGATCAATCATCTATAAAGACCAAGGTCAAATTTTGTTATTGCGTTTGGCCACGGATTTAGAAGAACACGGAAAAGTAGAAGCGATGCCGGTGTTGGAAGGAAAGCGTATGATTATGTTTATTGCGCCGAAGAAGAAGAAGTAGACGTTAGAAACAAGAGCCAAGAAGCAAGAAATTGCCCTAGCCCCGATAGTAGTGGAAATCCTTTTTTGTTTTGTCACCCTGAGCGCAGTCGAAGGGTTTTTACAAAATAAAAAAGATTGCAACGAATAGCGGGAATAGCTCCTGAAAAAAAAGAAATAAGAAGCAAGAGTCAAGACTCTGCAAAAGATAGTAAGTAAGAATAAATCAAAAACAACTAGGAAAAATGCCTAAAATGAAAACCAAATCTAGCGCCAAGAAACGATTCAAAGTTACTGGTTCTGGAAAGATCAAAAGAAAGCATGCTTTCAAAAGTCACATCTTGACTAAAAAATCTAAGAAACGTAAATTAGCGTTGACACACTCAGCGTTGGTTCACTCTACAGATATGAAAAGCATCAAACAACAATTAAGGATTATCTAATAGCTAACAGCTGTCAGCTATCAGCTTCCTTTAGGTTAAAACAAATTTAAATAACCTTGGAGTACGGCCTTAAGTTCCTTGATTCAATTCGGACGCCTGCTACAAAAAAACAGAAAAATTATGCCAAGATCAGTCAATTCAGTTGCTAAAAGAGCAAGAAGAAAAAAGATAATGAAGCAAGCCAAAGGTTTCTTTGGTCGTCGTAAAAACGTTTGGACAGTTGCGAAAAACGCGGTAGAAAAAGCGATGTGCTATGCTTACCGTGATAGAAAGCAAAACAAGAGAAACTTCCGAGCTTTATGGATTCAACGTATCAACGCTGGAGCCCGTTTAGAAGGAATGAGTTACTCTCAATTTATGGGGAAAGTAAAATCTAACGGTATCGAATTGAACCGTAAAGTTTTAGCCGATTTAGCAATGAATCACCCAGAAGCTTTCAAAGCTGTACTTAATAAAGTAAAATAAACGTTTTATCAACTAGATTTAGAATTACTTACTATAGAGAAACCCAGTCGAAAGATTGGTTTTTTTATTTTCACTCATCTCCTGAAGCGTGATGATGTGTAATCATGCGCGATTTCGATCCCCGATTATAATAAAAAAACAAGCGCAAAGTATGGTTCTGATCGTATTGATAGCCAGATGCTTTCTGCTGAAAAACTTGCATATAGCCAAAATCATAACTCCAATTTTCTGAAATGGACTGCTTGATACCGATAAAAATTCGATTTTGATCAAAAGTATTATAAACCACGTCTTTTCCAAACTGCAATAGTATTTCATCGGAAACAACAATCATCGGGAACGACTTGTGTTGTGAAATTGGAATGACGCAACCCAACAAATAGCGAACTCTATTGGTAAATCGCAACTCATCTGTTGTTTGATCATTCAAAATGACATCCTGCCAACGTTGCTCATTTCGAATCCGCTGGGTTAAAGTTAGATTTCCAATTTTTGAACTGTAAAGCAATTGCTGGTAAATTCTGTTTTCATTTGCAATAGTCGACCAATCTGGATTTGAAGGTGAAAGCCATAAATGCGCATAACCGAAAGTTCCTGATAAAGATGGCGCCATTTCGTAACTCGCTCCTGCACGAACAATTACAAAACTATTTGTCGACGCAAAATCATTGCGCCTCATATGGGCATCCGTCGCAATGCCCCACCGATCATCAATTTTAAAAGAAGCGATGAGTGCAATCCAAGATTGAGTTTGAACATTCACCTCTTTTTTTGGTGAGTTTTGTCCTACTAGTAAAATGGGTAAAAGGAGAAAAAAAACACAGCTTTTGAGTTTCATCTTTTATTGAAATACTTCCAATATTTGACCATCAAAACTCGCAAACACCATACTCGGATGAGAATCCTGATGAAACATATTTCCATCAGCGTCAATCGCAATAGCGCCAGCAAATCCGTCGTAAGGTAACAATTCATCAAAGGTTTTGGCAAAAGCATCTTTCAAAGTAAAACCATCGGTAACACGTGTCACGATTTTAGCTGCGGTGGCATTGCTGACGATATCTTCGCCGACGCCAGTCAAACTAACCCCGCAAAACTCATTGGCATAATTTCCAGCCACCGTTGCGGAATCCGAAATTCGCCCCGGAATTTCAAATCCTTTACCACCAGTTGAAGTAGCAACAGCAAGTCTTCCGGTACTGTCCAAAGCAACACAACCCACAGTTCCCAGTCCAGCTGATTCGAGTTTGGCTTCATATTCAGCACGTCGCTGCGGAATTTCAGTCGAAAATTGCTCAAATCCGTGTTGAAATGCAAAATTCGTCGCGCCGCTTCCTCCCAATATTCGATCATCAACGCCCATCAAAACTTCAGCGACTTGAATCGGATTTTTGACTTCTTCAATGTTTATCACGCCACTCATTTTTTGAGTAGTTCCATCCATCAACGAAGCGCTCATTCTAATTTTTCCGTCGCTTTGAATTTGCGATCCAATGCCCGCATTAAACAAGGGATCATCTTCCAATAAAGAAACTGCAAAAACTACGGTTTCTAGTGCCGAATTCGTTTTTAAAAATTCATAGGAATCTGTCGCAATCTGCTTCAATGCATTTTGCTTGGCTACTTTCGTTTCGTGATTGGTAGAAGATTCGGAGAAGAAACCGCCGTGGATGATGATTTTCATTGTTGAGGGTTGTAGGTTGAAGGTTGTACGTTGTAAGTTTGGATGACCTATAACTTACAACTTACAACCTTTTAAACGTATTGCGACGACTTAATCGTCATCTTAAAAGTACTCAAATCAAAAGTGTCATTAATGCTCATCACATGGGTCACCAAATGATTAATGGAGATTGGTTGCCCCAATTCAACTTGCGTCAAATTAGTATCTTTGATTTCGCGACCATCCACAAGAATAACAAGCCCAGAACCAATGGCTTCCATTTTATTATTATCGGTAATCAACAAGCCCGTATCTTCTCCCAAACCAATCCCCAAAACTTTTGGGTTTCCTACTACCGATTGAAACAAGCGTCCAATTCGGCCACGTTGCACAAAATGCGTATCGATAATCACTCCGTCAATTAATCCCAAGCCACTGGTGATTTTCACTTCGCCTTTCAACAAAGCTTCCGAGCTACTTCCTTGGTAAATCATATTGCTCGAAGCGGCAGCTGCGCCAGCTGACGTACCCGCATAAATGAAATCTTCGTTATGGTATTTGTCTAAGATAATATCGTGAAAAGCAGTTCCACCCAAAATTGAAGTCAAACGCAACTGATCACCGCCAGTAAACATCACTACATCCGCCGCTTTCAAACGCGCCAAAACCTCAGGCTCCATCGCTTGTTCGCGCTTTTCAATATGCAAAACATCTACGTTATTGGCACCCAAATAAGCAAAAGCCTTGACGTACTCTGGTCCAATTTCTCGTGGGATTTTTGAAGCAGTTGTAATCACTTCAACACGTGATTGCGCTGCATGCTTTGATTCTTCGATGATACGCTTTAAAATTCCAGCTTCGAAAAAATTCAAATTCTTAGCTGCATTTTTATCTAAATCGGTCTCCGTAAAACTTCCTTTATCAACGGCACCACCTATGATGATTAATTTTCCTCGTATGTTCATGTGGTAAAAATAACCAAAAATTAAAATTCACCAAACGCAATTGTGGTTTTTGAAGCAAATGTTTTAACGTTCTTATCAACATTTTTTGGGAGCCGGGAACCTGCTGTACGCTATATCTTTTTTCGGTTTGGCAACCGAAAAAAGGATGCCGCTGCCATCAGGGCTAAAAATTCCAACACAGAAATTCCAAATTCCAAAACAAGGAAATCATTGGAATTTGGAATTTCATTTATCGGAACTTAAAAAATAATTTTGACAAACCAACCAAAAAATCTATTTTAGTCAACCAATTCTTGTTACATTTAACAAATTCATTAGCAATACAAAAAAACTCCTCTAAACACTAGTCATGAAAATATTAAAAGTACAAGCACTCCGTGGTCCAAACATTTGGAGTGTTCAAAGAAAAAAACTCATCCAAATGCGTTTGGATCTAGAGGAAATGGAGCAATTTCCAACCAATAAAATAGAAGGTTTTCGCGAACGAATAGAAGCCATGTTTCCCACCATGATTGAACACCGTTGTTCCGAAGGTGTGCGTGGTGGCTTCTTTTCGCGTATCAAACGCGGAACTTGGATGGGACATGTCATCGAACATATCGCACTCGAAATACAAACACTCGCCGGAATGGAAACCGGTTTTGGTAGAACACGCGAAACCAAAACGCCCGGAATATACAATGTAGTTTTTAGCTACACCGAAGAAAATGTCGGCATGTTCGCCGCGGAGAGTTCTGTTGCCATTGCTGAAGCATTGATAAAAGGAACTGACTATGATTTAGACGCCGATATCAAAAGAATGCGCGAAATTCGGGAACGCGTGCGTCTTGGTCCAAGTACAGGAAGCATCGTCGAAGAAGCAGTAATTCGTGACATTCCATGGATTCGATTAGGAACCAACTCTCTCGTTCAATTAGGATACGGTATCAATCAAATGCGTTTTCAGGCAACCATTACCTGCAAAACAAGTAGCATCGCCGTTGATATTGCCTGCAATAAAGAACAAACCAAAAAAATGTTAGATGATGCTTCCATTCCTGTCGCTAGTGGCGGAATTTGCGTCGACGAAGAAGATTTAGAAGCAGTTGTTAAAAAAATCGGATATCCAATTGTACTAAAACCACTAGATGGTAACCACGGAAAAGGCGCGTCAATCAATGTAAAAACATGGGAAGATGCCGTTGCTGGATTGGCGTATGCTAAGAAATACAGTCATAGAATTATCGTCGAAAAATTCATCACTGGTTTTGACTTCAGAGTTCTGATTATCGATAACAAATTGGTTGCAGCAGCCAAGCGTGTTCCTGCACATGTTGTTGGTAATGGAAAAGATACCATTCAACAACTCATCGATACGACGAATTTAGATCCACGTCGTGGTTATGGACACGAAAATGTATTGACTGAAATTGATGTTGATCGAGACACTACCGATTTGCTAGAAAAATTAAATTACACTTTAGAAACAGTACCTAAAAGTGGTGAAATTGTTTATCTAAAATCAACCGCAAACCTTAGTACTGGAGGAACATCAGTAGATGTAACCGATATGATGCACCCTGAAAATGTATTCCTATGCGAGCGAATTTCCCGCGTCATCGGACTAGACATTTGCGGCGTAGATATCATGGCGGAAAACCTAACACAACCGCTAAAAGAAAATGGTGGTTGCATTCTAGAAGTCAATGCTGCTCCGGGATTCCGCATGCACTTGGCACCTTCGGAAGGTTTGCCAAGAAACGTGGCGTCTCCAGTGATTGACATGCTATATCCACCAGGAAAACCAAGTCGAATTCCGATTATTGCGGTAACAGGAACCAACGGTAAAACTACTACGACCAGATTGCTAGCTCATATTGTAAAAAATAATGGCTATAAAGTGGGTTTTACAACTTCAGACGGAATCTACATTCAAAATCACATGTTGGAAAAAGGCGACACCACTGGACCTGTTTCCGCAGAGTATATTTTAAAAGATCCAACGGTAGAATTTGCCGTTCTAGAAACCGCTCGTGGTGGAATTCTGCGTTCTGGTTTAGGATTTAGCCGTTGTGATATTGCAGTCATTACGAATATCCAAGAAGATCATTTGGGCTTGAGCGATATTCACACCTTAGAAGATTTAGCCCGCGTTAAAAGTACGGTGGTTAAAAGCGTCAAAAAAGATGGCTGGGCAATCTTGAATGCCGAAGACGAACAATGCGTCAAAATTGGTCAAGAACTTAGTTGCAATGTCGCCTACTTCAGCATGGATGAAGAAAATCCATTGATTAAAAAATTATGCAAGGAAGGCAAAATTGTTTGTGTGTATGAAAATGGCTTTATCACCGTCAAAAAAGGCGAATGGAAAATACGTATCGAACGCGCTACGCATGTGCCGCTAACCATGGGCGGAAAAGCCAAATTTATGATTGCCAACGTTCTTGCTGCTACTTTAGCGAGTTATTTGCAAGGTTTTAAAACGGAAGATATTAGTACATCCTTGCAAACATTCATTCCAAGTGCCGCGCAAACACCGGGTCGTATGAACATATTCGACTTCAAGAAATTCAAAGTCATGATCGATTTTGCGCACAATCCATCGGGTTATCGCGGTGTGGAAGACTACTTGAGCAGCGTAGAAGCCAACAAAAAAATCGGAATCATTGCCGGTGTTGGCGATCGTCGTGATGAAGACATTAAAGAATGCGCAAAAATTGCTGGTCGAATGTTTGATCATATTATCATTCGTCAAGAAAAACACCTCCGCGGACGAACCGAAGAAGAAATTATCGGTTTGATTATGGAGGGAATTGCAGAATCAGGACGAACTGTAACACACGAAATCATCACCAAAGAGGTAGAAGCCATCAAACACGCCATCAATAGCGCGGAAGAAGGAACATTTATTACAGCTTTAAGCGATGTAGTGACCAATGCGATTGAAATTGTTCAAGAATATTTGGATAAAGAAAATGAACAAGAATAGATTGCTTTACTTTTTGTAACAAAGAATACTGTTAATAGACCAACCACTGTCTTTGACAGTATTCTTTTTTTTATACATTTAATCGCATCAAAAATAATCCCTTATGAAGAAAATTTCCTTACTTATTTTAAGTTGTTTCCTAACATTTTCGATGTTCGGTCAATTAAAAAAAATTACTCTTGAAGAATCGGTTCTACAACAAAATCGACAGTTTAGATCGGATAAAATGTTAGGTTTCCAATGGATTCCAAACACCGATCAATTCCTGTACTTTGCAGAAAGCGGCAAGAAATTGATGACCGCCTCAGCAACCAATACAACCGCTGCGGAATTCATCACTTTGGCTGATTTCAACAAAGCCTTGGGAACAGATTTAAAGTCTTTCTTCGGAATTGAAAGTAAAAATGCAACGACACTAACAATTTCGAACGGCGCTAAATTCTATGAATATAACACCACTACTAAAACTGGAAAACTAACCGCAGAATTTTCTGATACAGACGAAAATCAAACATTCGATAATGCGAAAGAGAACATCGCCTTTACGGTGAAAAACAACCTCTATTTCTTTAACAAAAACAAGGAAAGAATTGCGGTTACCAGCGAATCCAACGAAGGAATTGTATCGGGACAAAGCATTGCTCGAAATGAATTTGGCATTGAAAAAGGGATCTTCTGGTCACCAAAAAATAATCTACTTGCTTTTTATCAAAAAGATCAGTCTGAAGTTGCCGACTATCCGCTATTAGATATCAACGAAACGCCTGGTAAATTAGAAAATATCAAATACCCAATGATTGGACAAAAAAGCGAAAAACCTCGCGTAGGAATTTACAACTTGACTTCCAAACAGACTGTTTTTATCAAACCTAGAGGAAACGCAGACGACTATTTAACGAATCTATCATGGACACCAGACGAAAAATATGTGCTTATCGCTGAAGTAAATCGTGGGCAAAACGATATGTCTTTGCACGTATATAATGCCCAGACCGGCGCCTATGTTCGTACGATTTTGAATGAAAAAAATCCGCGCTGGGTAGAACCTGAACATGCTGCTTTCTTCCCGAATGCTACCTCCAATAAATTTATTTGGTTTAGTGAAAAAGACGGATTTCACAACCTTTATTACTACTCAATCGACGGGAAATTAATCAAGCAATTAACCAATAACAAATTCCCAGCTAGAGAAATTTTAGGAAGCAATCCTGCTGGAACAGAAGTCTATTTTTCTTCACCAGGCGAAACCGGAACCAATATGTTGGCCTACAAAGTCGATTTGAAAGGAAAACAAACACTAATCACGAAAGACTTAGGCGTTCATTTTGTCGCCATAAGCACAGATGGTAATTGGTTTTTTGACGAATTCTCTAATCATACTACCCCATCAAAATCATTGTTGTATGACAAGAACCTGAAAGCGAAAACACTCCTAGAAAGCAAAAACAAATACGACGGTTACGAAATGGGAACTGCTGAGATTAAAACCATCAAAGCCGCTGACGGAACCACCGATTTGTATTCGCGACTCATCAAACCCAGCAACTTCGACCCAACGAAAAAATATCCAGTAATGGTCTACGTCTACGGCGGTCCACATGCGCAAATGATAACCAATTCATTTCTAGATGGCGCCAATTTGTGGATGTACTGGATGGCGGAACAAGGTTATTTAGTATTCACGGTGGACAATCGTGGTTCAGACAATCGTGGATTTGCATTCGAAAGTGTCATTCACGGAAGATTGGGCGTTAATGAAATGGAAGATCAAATGAAAGGCGTCGACTACTTAAAATCATTACCTTATGTTGATGCAAACCGATTGGCAGTGCACGGTTGGAGTTTCGGTGGATTCATGACAACATCACTTTTGTTGCGCAAACCAGACGTTTTCAAAGTTGGTGTTGCGGGTGGACCGGTAACTGACTGGAAATATTACGAGGTAATGTACGGCGAGCGTTATATGGATACTCCAGCAGAAAATCAAAAAGGTTTTGATGAAGCGTCCACCTTAAATTATGTCAAAGACTTGAAAGGAAAACTATTGTTGATTCACGGAACGAGCGATGATGTGGTGGTCATGCAGCAGAATTTCGCTTTGGTCAAAAAATTTGTAGAAGCTGGGAAACAAGTCGACTTTTTCCCTTACCCAATGCACAAACACAATGTTGGAGGGAAAGATCGAGTACACTTGATGACCAAAGTTTTAAACTACATTATCGATAATAATAAATAGTTTAAGGAGCTAATTCCTGCTTTCTGTTACAATCTTTTTTGTTTAGATACCTCAAACTAATCCAAGAGCAATTTCTAGAACAAAAAAGGATTTCCACTGCAATCAGGGCTAAAAATAAAAAATGCCAATCGAAAAAAGATTGGCATTTTTTATTTTAATTATCACCCGAGGCGCAGCCGAGCTGTATGGAGCGTAGCGGAATAAATTATTAATTATTAATTGTCTAAGTTTTCTGTGGTTTCTTTCTCGCCTCTGGAAACAATACATTATTCAACATCGAACCTTAATTTTTTACCAATTTACCAAAATAAGTACCTTTTCCTCCAATTGATATAGAATATATATACATTCCAGTGCTTAAGACATTGTTTTCATTATCTGAGCCATCCCATTGAATTAGATTTTCACCAAAAACACCATCTAATGAGATTGATTTAAGCAATTTACCATCAATAGAATAAATTTGAATTAGAATAGTAGCTGACTCATTTAGATAAATTAATGCTTTCGTTTCAGATGTAAACGGATTAGGGAAAAACTTCAAAGAATTACTATTATCATCCGCCATAAATTCTTCATCACTTAAAGGACCCTCACCCAATGAAGTGAAAGGACTCAAAACTTGATAACAGATGCTTGTTTGTTCAATAGTTTGTTCAATAGCTAGCGCTGCCGGTGATCCTTCTGGCAATGTGTAAAAATCTACAAGCAAGCTTTCCATTTTATTTTTAGCCCATAATTTTGGCAAAAAAGCATACGCGGCATTATTTTGATCACTCAAATTTAAATTATACACATACTGAACCTGCTGATTAAATGCTGTTCCTGAGAGCGTTAATTGAATATCTTGAGGAACTTGATATCGTCCTGTAAATATTAATTGTTGTCCCTTATACAAATTAGGTAGCGGATCTGGAAATACATTACTAATAGCGTCTGCAGGTACAACAGAAATGACTGGGTTGAGTAAAACTGGGTTTCTTATTGTTAAATAAAAATTAGAGATCACATCTTCAATTTCATCATTTCCTAAAAACGTTGCAAATCCATTATTATCTACAGCTAGTAAGGTCAACAAATCAGTGGTAACATCTTGGCCAATTCCAAAAGTAAAAAGGAATATATTTGTTTCTATTTGACTCACTGAATTTTCTACAGAAGTTAAAATGCCTTGCGTATTAGTTATACCCGCGGTAGCACCTCCATCTGTAAAGAATACAATAATATTTGCTTCATCTAGAGAAGCACCACCAAACTGATTGATGGCTGTTGTTAAAGAATCCGAAATATTTGTTGAACCAAGAGCCACAATACTATTGATAAAAGTTAAAGCTGCACTAGCATTAGTTGGATTATAGTCAACCAGTGTTGGTCTAAAAGGAACAATATTATTATCGAAGTCAATAATATTAAACTTATCTCCAACATTTAGATTATTTACAATAAACCTTGCAGCATCTTTCGCTTGTGTCATTTTATTTCCACTCATACTGCCTGAAGAATCAATAATTAGAACAAAATTTTTCTGAATTATCGCCGTACTTGGATTTGATTCAGGTTCTACAACCAATCCAAAAAATCCATTTCCAAAATCGTCACAAGTATTTTCGCCTTCTGCCAATAGTGTGCTAAATGGTATGACTCCTAGTTCGTCTGATGCAAGTTGATATTTAATAACAAGATCATTTATCGATGCAGATTCAAATTGACTGATGGTTACTGTTGCAACGTTTCCAGAATTAGTAGTCGTTGCTACATTACCTAGACATTCAATACTAGTAATTGTTCTTCCTGACGTTAATTGAAAATTAAATATCTGCGAATTTGTAATGATACCAGGCTGAATTAAAGAATAATCACTGGGATATTTGAAAGTAACTTCACCAAAACTATAAGACAATAATTGGACATAAGTCAATTCTATTTCAATTTGACTATTAGCAGCTATTTCATTGCTAAAAAGAAATAATAATGGAGTATTACCTAAATAAGAAGCTAAAGTAGCATTGAGTGTTCCTGTGCCACTTCCAGATGAACCACTTACAAATACAGCAAATTGCCACACACCATTATCAACTCGCCATTTCAATTGGGTTACTGAAGCATCACTTGGTAAAGGAAATCCATATTCTATTTCTTGTGAAATACCAGAAGAATTGAAAAAAGTTTGACTAGTTCTCACCGTAGAAATTTGATTTTGTACGGCAACATTAATTTCTGAATTCATCAATGGCAAACGCGTCCCAGTTGCTCGATCAGTAATAACCACTCCATTAGCAAGAGAAAACTGAGCAAATAATAAGATTGAAAGTAAACAAATAAAGGATTTCATAATGATGTGACTTTAAAATTAGATTGTTAAGGTAGAATAAATCAAGAGAATAAATTGGTTTTTAAACTATTTGTTTTATAAAATATTGATGATAAATAAATATTACATTGAATTAGGAAATAATTTTGGAGAAGTTTTTAATATTACCCCATTCGCGAAGAATCCTCTCTTTGAGCTAAATAAAACACAAACTCCGCAAAATTTCTTTTCTCGGAACTATACTCCATAAATATCTCCTGACTTTGCGGAGCATGGTTTAAACTACATTATCGATAATAATAAATAGTTTTAGGAGCTATTCCTGCTGTTCACTAACCCGAGCGTAGCGAATAGACCCAACACATAAAATCAATATTTATCCTGTGAGGTAATCTTTTGTGGCGAACAACGCCACAAAAGGATGCCGCTACCAACAGGGCTAAAAATAAAAAATGCCAATCGAAAAAAGATTGGCATTTTTTATTTTAAAATATCGAGACGCTACGTTTTCTGTGGTTTCTTTCTCGCCGCTGGAAATAATACATTATTCAAAATCAATCGAAAACCAGGTGAATTCGGATGCAAGTCCAATACGGTGGGCTCATCTCCTACTCGATGTTGAAAATCTTCTGGATCATGTCCGCCATAAAACGTAAAGAAACCTTTCCCTTTTTGACCGTGAATGTACCGCGCTTCGTCATTCAATTCGCATTTACCCAAAGTCAAGACATTCGATTTGATTAATTCGGAATCAAAAGACGTGGTTTGCCCCATAAATCCTTTGACCAATTGCGTGTGATTTTGGCACAACATACTTGGAATCACATCCCATTTGGCGGAGAAATCCATCAACGTAAAATAATCTTTTTCAAAAGGAATTTTCCGCTTTTCGGTCATATCGATATCGGAGAACTCGTAATGTTCAGGTCTTCGATCTAAAATAAAATTCTTAAACGCAAACGTTCTACCATAGTCAATTTTAGTTTGATAATTTCCTTCACTCGCATCGCCGTCAAACATGGGTTCACAAATATCAACGCCTTCTGCCGACAAAGCAATATCAAAACTATCAGTAGCGGAACACATCGCAAACATAAAACCACCTCCGATTACAAAATCTCTAATCTTCTTTGCAACCGCCAGTTTCTCTTGCGATACTTTTGAATAACCTAATTTAGCCGCTAATGCTTCCGAGTCTCGCTTCTGCTCAATATACCAAGGCGCATTTCGATATTGTCCAAAGAACTTACCGTACTGACCGGAAAAATCTTCATGATGCAAATGCAGCCAATCATATAATATCAACTGGTCGGACAAAACTTCTTCATCATAAATTGGTGTAAATGGGATTTCCGCGTATGTCAAAACCATCGTTACTGCGTCGTCCCAAGGCTGTTTTCCTTTAGGCGTATAGACCGCAACTTTGGGTGCTTTTTCAAGCACGACCGTTTCCATGTTTTGGGATGGACTTGAAATCTCTTCCAATATCTGATTGGCTTCAGCGTCTGATAAGAGTTCAAAACTAACGCCTCGTATTTGACATTCTTTTCGAATTTCTTCCGCGTCAGGTAACAAAAAAGAACCGCCACGATAGTTGAGTAGCCAACTCGCTTTGTACTGTTTATTCAAACACCAATACGTAATTCCGTAAGCTTTCAGATGGTTCTTTTGCGTGGTTTCATCCATAGGCAAAAGAATAAAACTTGCCTTCGCAGCAAAAGAAAGTAAAAGGAATAAAATATAGAAAGTGTTCTTCACGGTTATGGGTGTTAACTAACGAATTCGTAGGAAATCGAGTCAAAGATAACAGAAATTCTGTGAAGAAAAGTATAATTTATTGGATACGCTACGCTTTGGATTATTGGACACGCCTGCGTCATTAGATCTATCTCGCTATCGACAAACGGCCTGGTCCAAAGCGAAGCATGTCCAAAGCGAAGCGTGTCTATAGCGTAGCGTTTTTATAGCGTAGCCGTGTCTAAAAAGGAACATCACTATCGTCATCAGGCGTATTCAAATTACTGCCAAATGCTTCATTGGGTGAAGGTAAGGTTTTAGTTGAAAATGGATTGTCTTCATGATTCATTTTCGACGGCAAGTCATCATACGCGCCACCGTAATCATCGAGGTTGTCAAATTTACCCAGGTTTCCAATAAATTTCAAACGAATATTTTCCAAGGAACCGTTACGGTGTTTTGCAATAATAAATTCTGCTTGGCCTTGTGTTGGCGTTCGTTCGTCATCGTCCCACTCGTCAATTTTATAATATTCAGGACGATAGATAAATGAAACAATATCCGCATCTTGCTCGATCGCTCCAGACTCACGAAGATCCGAAAGCAACGGTCGTTTACTAGAACCACGCGTTTCTACGGCACGAGACAACTGAGACAAAGCGATTACCGGAACGCTTAATTCTTTTGCCAGTGCTTTTAAGTTTCTAGAAATGGTAGAGATTTCTTGCTCACGATTTCCGCCGCCTTTTCCGTTGTTTCCGCCGGCAGTCATCAATTGAAGGTAATCGACGATGATGAGTTTGATCCCATGTTGCGAAGCCAATCGACGTGATTTTGCTCTTAAATCGAAAATAGAAAGTGAAGGCGTATCGTCGATATATAATGGCGCTTTCTCCAGGTTCTTGACTTTAATACTGAGTTGTTCCCATTCATGTTTCTCCAATTTTCCAGTTCTTAATTTCTCTGATGACAAACCGGTTTCGGACGAAATCAAACGGGTGATCAACTGAACCGAAGACATCTCTAGAGAGAATAACGCTACTGGCTGACCAAAATCGATGGCAATGTTTCTCGCCATAGAAAGTACAAAGGCGGTTTTTCCCATCCCAGGACGTGCCGCAATAATGATTAAATCCGAAGGCTGCCAACCCGAAGTAATTTTGTCTAGTTTTTCGAAACCTGTAGCAATGCCGCTCAATCCTTCTTTACCGGCGATTTCTTCGATGCGCTTTTTGGCCTGAATCACCAAACTTTGCGCTGTTTCAGAACTACGTTTGATATTGCCCTGCGTTACTTCGTATAATTTCGATTCGGCTTTGTCTAACAAATCAAACACGTCTGTCGTCTCATCGTAGGATTCTTCTATAATTTCAGAAGATATTTTAATCAAACTTCTTTGAATAAACTTTTGCAGTATAATTCTCGAATGGAATTCAATATGTGCCGAAGAAGATATTTTTTGAGTAAGCTGAATGAGATAGAAATCGCCGCCTGCTAAATCAAGTTTAGCGTTTCTTCTTAACTGTGCAGAAACTGTTAACAAGTCAATTGGCTGTGTATCTGTGAATAACTGCACAATGGCTTCAAAAATGTGACGATGCGCCTCTTTATAAAAAGCATCGGGTTGCAAAATATCAATCACCTCATCCACGCCTTTTTTATCAATCATCATGGCGCCCAAAACCGCTTCTTCTAGCTCTAAAACCTGAGGAGGAAGTTTCCCTTTCTCTAGGTTAATAATGGTCGTTTTCTCAACGCGAACTGGGCTTATATTTTTGAAATTTTCCATGTGGCTAAAGTAACTATAAAATAAAAAAAATGAAGAAGTAGTTATTACGGAATGCTGTTGATAAATACTTATATTTTGTTTACAACCATAAAAAAATCCGAAACCATTGGGCTTCGGATTAAGTATCTCAATTGTAAGATTTTACTCTTTGAATTCGCCCATTTTACTGTATTTATCCATCCTCTGAGCAACTAATTCAGTTGTTGATAAATCTTTTAATTCGTTATAGGCTTTGGTAATATATTGCTCGACTGTTTTGAAAGCGGTCTCTCTATCGTAATGTGCGCCACCTAATGGCTCTGGAATTACGTCATCGACTAACTTTTGTTTTTTCATATCTGTCGAAGTCAATTTGAGTGCTTCAGCAGCTTGTTCTTTGTATTCCCAGCTTTTCCATAAAATCGAAGAGCAAGATTCAGGTGAAATCACAGAATACCAAGTGTTTTCCATCATTAATACCCGATCACCAACACCAATTCCCAAGGCACCACCAGAGGCACCTTCACCAACAATTACTGCGATTATTGGTGTTTTCAAGCGTGTCATTTCGAAA
The DNA here is from genome assembly GCA_031373195.1 of Flavobacterium sp. Classification (GTDB taxonomy): domain Bacteria; phylum Bacteroidota; class Bacteroidia; order Flavobacteriales; family Flavobacteriaceae; genus Flavobacterium. The sequence continues at coordinate 17,901 of JANMML010000027.1, forward strand.
ATATTTCTGGCGATGGCTTCGCCTTGGCCACGTTCTTCAGCTTCAAGTCCTGGATAGGCTCCGGGTGTGTCTATTAAAGTTAACACCGGAATACCAAACTTCTCTGCCATTTTCATCAAGCGCAAAGCCTTTCGGTAGCCTTCTGGATTGGCCATTCCAAAATTACGCATTTGACGTGTTTTGGTGTTGTACCCTTTTTGTTGACCCACAATCATAAATGACTGACCGCCAATTTTACCCAATCCGCCAATCATGGCTTTATCATCTTTAAAACCACGGTCTCCGAATAACTCTAAGAAAGTGTCTCCGCACAAGGCGCGAACATGATCCATGGTGTACGGGCGATTTGGATGACGGGAGAGTTGTACCCGCTGCCAAGCCGTTAAGTTTTTGTAAATATTTCTTTTGGTTTCTTCTAGTTTTTTCTCAATTTGTTTGCAGGTTGCAGTCACATCGACATTGGATTCTGCTCCAATAATTTGGCATTTATCTAATTGATCCTCGAGTTCTTTGATAGGAAGTTCAAAATCTAAATATTCCATAGGTTTTATGTGGTATTAAATTTTTGTTAGGAGAACAAAGATAAAATATTAAATCAGTAAGAAAAGATTTTTTTCGTTTTAAGTTGTAAACATCAACCGTATGATATTGTCCTAGCCCTGATGGCAGCGGCATCCTTTTTTGGAACTCTTTCAGGGTTTTAAACCCTGAAGAGTTTTGAAAAAGATATAGCGAACAGCAGGAACCAGCTCCTACTCTTTCGATCGATAATATTTTACAATTCCGTTGGCAATTACAGTCACTAAAATAATCAATGCCCCAAGGTAAAACTGTGGGTTCATTTTTTCTTTTTCCTGGAAAACCAAAACCGCTAAAACAATTCCGTAAATAGGCTCCAAATTGATGGTCAACATCACCGTATATGGACTGAGGAAACGCATCACTTTGACTGAAGCAATAAAGGCGTAAGCGGTACAAAGTGTACTCAAAATAGCGAGGTATATCCAATCAGAAGTACTAATCTGGAAGAAACTTGATGAAAAACTATTCGTTCCCAAAAGCAAAAGGGAGAAAAATACGATACCGCCTGTAAGTTCATAAAACGAAATCAAAGTCGGATCGTACACTTTGGCAAACTTGCTGTTATAAACTGAAAACAAAGCGGATAAGAATGCGGAACTTAATCCGAGAAGAATGCCCTCAAGGTATTGACTTTCGACATGAAAAATGATGCTCAAACCGATGATAACAATCACACCAAAAAAAACTTCATACCAAATTACTTTTCGTCCAAATAAAATCGGTTCTAGAAAAGAAGTAAAGAATGCACCCGTCGACAAACACGCTAATGTCACGGAAACATTAGAAACTTTGATGGCTCTAAAAAATGTAAACCAGTGCAAAGCGATGACCACTCCGGCAAACAATAATTGCAGTAAAATTTTTGTTGGAATTTGAAGTGGTATCTTTTTATACCAAACAAACAGCAAAATAAAACCGACGGCCAATACCATACGATACCAAACCAGTGGCAAAGCATCGAGCGAAATAAGCGCGCCCAGCACAGCGGTAAATCCCCATATAAAAACAATGACATGGAGATGTAAATAGCTTTTGACGTTATCGCTTAGCATAACGCAATAAGAAAAAGGCGAGCGTTCCGAAAATAATATTGGGTGTCCAAACCGCTAATAATGGAGAAAGACTTGATTTTTCTGCTAACACGCCAAATATCTTATCCAGAAACACAAATGAAAAAGCGAGAAGTATTCCGACGGCGAGGTTTACTCCCATTCCACCGCGACGTTTCATAGAAGAAACCGCTACAGCAATAATCGTGAGAATAAATGCCGATACGGGAATACTGTATTTTTTGTACAATACCACCAGATAGGTGTTGATGTTTGAGGAACCTCTTTTTCGCTCTTTGTCAATAAATGAATTCAGTTCAAACAGTGACAAAGTCTCTGCTACATAAACCGTTGGCGTTAAATCTTCAAGTTCAAATGGAAACTTCGTCTTAACAACATCCTTGTTTTCAATTACGTCATCGAGTTCTCCCACGGTTCGCTTGCAATAACCGTAAAGTTCGTATTGCTTTAGCTTGGGATCCCATTTGATGCGATTTGCCGTTATTTTATATTCCATTTGATCGCCCTTGAATTTTTCCAAAACAAAGTTAAAGGCAGTTTGCGACATGGGATTAAAATTGCTCACATAAATAAATTCATCGTCGCTTATTTGGCGATAAACATCGGTGTTGTCACGCATCTCTTCTCGTCCATTTCCAATGAGATAATTGTATCGGAAGTTCTTAAACCCTTCACTGGCTTTAGGAACGAGGAAAAAACCTGCAATCAAAGCAGTGAAAGAGACAATCGTTGCACCAATAAGATAGGGTTTTAGAAATCGATTGAAAGAAATACCAGAGCTCAAGATGGCAATAATCTCGGTGTTGTTGGCTAATTTCGACGTAAACCAAATCACCGACAAAAACAGAAAAATAGGAAATAGTAAATTGGCGAAATAAACAACAAAATCTACATAATAAAGTGCTGCCGCTTTCAATGGCACTTTATTTTCAATCATCTTATTCACTTTCTCCGACACATCAATGATGATTCCGATTGGAATAAATAGCAATAACATCACGCTGAAAGTGGCGAGATATCTTTTGAGAATATATTTGTCTATTATTGTTAGCATCGTTGGTTTAATTGTGGAATTGGTTAATCGGTGAATCGTGAAATCGGTAAAACAGTTAAACGGTTAAACGATTCAACAAATAAACATCTTACAATCGCTGGCTCATCTGTTTCACCATCATTTCTTTCCAAACTCGAAAATCTCCCGCTAAGATATGTTTTCTTGCTTCACGAACCAACCACATATAGAAACCTAAGTTGTGAATCGTGGCAATTTGTTTTCCTAGATATTCATTGGCAGCAAACAAATGGCGTAAGTAAGCTTTAGTATATTCAGTATCGACGAAAGTCATTCCCATTTCATCTAAGGGTGAAAAATCATCTTCCCACTTTTTATTTTTGATATTGATTGTTCCATTTGCGGTAAACAACATGCCGTTTCTGGCATTTCGAGTGGGCATCACACAATCGAACATATCTACACCCAACGCAATATTTTCAAGAATATTTATTGGCGTTCCCACGCCCATCAAATATCGCGGCTTGTCTTCTGGTAAAATATCACATACTATTTCCGTCATCGCATACATTTCTTCGGCAGGTTCTCCAACCGATAATCCTCCAATGGCATTTCCTTGTTGACCCGAATTCGCGATATACTCCGCCGACTGCATACGTAAATCTTTATACGTACTTCCTTGCACAATCGGGAAAAACGTTTGTTCAAATCCATATTTAAAAGGAAGTTTCTCCAAATGATTGATACAACGATCCAACCAACGATGGGTCATGTGCATCGAACGTTGGGCATAACGATAATCGCACGGATAAGGTGTACATTCATCAAATGCCATGATAATGTCAGCGCCTATGGTACGTTGAATTTCCATTACATTCTCTGGCGTGAACACGTGATACGAACCATCGATATGCGACTTAAACTTGACGCCTTCTTCTTTGATTTTTCTATTGGCGGACAAGGAATATACTTGATAGCCTCCAGAATCCGTCAAAATATTCCGATCCCAATTCATAAATTTATGCAATCCACCAGCTTGTTCTAAAATCGCAGTTTGCGGACGCAAATACAAATGATACGTATTTCCTAAAATAATATCCGGATTAATCTCGTCTTTCAATTCACGTTGGTGCACGCCTTTCACAGAGGCTACCGTACCCACTGGCATAAAAATCGGGGTTTCTATCACACCGTGATCGGTCGTTATCGTTCCAGCTCTCGCTTTCGATTGAGCATCTTTTTGTAGTAATTCAAACTTCATAAGGGCAATTTTTCAGTCGGCAAAGATAGAAATTAGATGTTAAGATTATAGGATTTTAAGATTTTGAAATCAATCTAAATCTTCGTAGTCTTTTCCCAAAATCCTGCAGTCTCAAATTCTCACAATCTTTCAATCTTACAGTCTTACAATCCAAATTACGGCGTGACCACAAGGGTCGGGCTGTTCGCTACTAGTCCTCGCTGCGCTGCGGGCTAACCGATGCCATCCCTCACGCGGTTTCTCCTAAATTGGAGAATTGTTTTCAATACGAAAACCTTAATAACTATTCAAAAAAACTTTTGCCTCTCGGTTAAATTAGATTTACTTTTGAGCGATACTAATCTATACTACAAAACATGTCTGACACACAACAATTAAAAGACTTAACAACACAAGTTCGGAGAGACATACTTCGCATGGTACACGCAGTCAATTCTGGTCATCCAGGCGGTTCGCTGGGCTGCACGGAGTTTATGGTCGCTTTGTACCAAAACATCATGAACCGCAAGCCAGGCTTCGATATGAACGGCGTTGGTGAAGATTTATTCTTCCTTTCCAACGGTCATATTTCTCCCGTATTTTACAGCGTATTGGCGCGTTCGGGCTATTTTCCAGTTTCGGAGTTAGCTACTTTCCGTTTGATCAATTCGCGTTTACAAGGTCATCCAACAACACACGAAGGATTGCCTGGCATTCGCATTGCCTCAGGTTCACTCGGACAAGGAATGTCAGTAGCCATTGGTGCAGCGCAAGCAAAAAAGCTGAACAACGATTCCAATTTAATTTACAGTCTGCATGGAGATGGCGAATTGCAAGAAGGACAAAACTGGGAAGCCATTATGTATGCGTCAGCCAAAAAAGTAGATAATTTAATTGCTACCATCGACCTTAACGGAAAACAAATAGACGGAACGACAGATCACGTGTTAGCCATGGGAAGCCTCAAAGCCAAATTTGAAGCGTTCGATTGGGACGTTCTCGAAATCAAAGAAGGAAATAATATAGACGCGATTCTTTCTGGAATGAGCGATGCAAAATCTAGATCAGGAAAAGGAAAGCCCGTTTGTGTGCTGCTACATACAGAAATGGGTAACGGCGTCGACTTTATGATGTACAGTCATGCTTGGCACGGAAAAGCGCCTAACAACGACCAGTTGGCAACAGCATTAGCGCAAAATCCAGAAACTTTAGGCGATTATTAATATTTTATTTCTTAGAACTTTGTGCCTTAGCGTCTTCGCGGCATAAAACTAAAACCAAAAAAATGAAAAAATACACCAATACAGGAAGTAAAGATACACGCTCAGGTTTTGGAGCAGGAATGACCGAACTGGGTCAAAAGAATGACAATGTGGTTGCTTTATGCGCCGATTTAATTGGTTCATTGAAATTAGATGAATTCATTAAGAATCATCCTGAACGATTTTTCCAAATCGGAATTGCCGAAGCAAACATGATTGGCATTGCAGCAGGATTAACCATTGGCGGGAAAATTCCATTTACCGGAACTTTTGCTAATTTTTCTACAGGAAGAGTTTATGATCAAATCAGACAATCGGTTGCTTATTCAGATAAGAATGTAAAAATCTGCGCTTCTCATGCTGGATTAACTTTGGGAGAAGATGGCGCGACCCACCAAATTTTGGAAGATATTGGGTTGATGAAAATGTTACCTGGGATGACGGTGATTAATACGTGCGATTACAACCAAACCAAAGCGGCTACAATTGCGATTGCCGATCATCATGGTCCAGTGTATTTGCGTTTCGGACGACCTGTGGTTCCAAATTTCACTCCAGAAAATGGTGCTTTCGAAATTGGAAAAGCAGTGCTCCTGCAAGAAGGAACTGACGTTACCATTGTGGCAACAGGACATTTGGTGTGGGAAGCATTAATTGCTGCAGAAGCACTCGAAGAAAAAGGAATCTCAGCCGAAGTCATCAACATTCATACAATAAAACCACTCGATGAAGAAGCCATTTTAAGATCGCTTGCAAAAACGAAATGCATCGTTACTGCCGAAGAACACAATATTATTGGCGGATTAGGAGAAAGTATTTCGAGAGTTCTAGCGCTCAGCAATCCGATGCCGCAAGAATTTGTGGCAGTTCAAGATAGTTTTGGTGAATCTGGAACGCCGGAGCAATTGATGGAGAAATACCAATTGAATCATCAAGCTATTGTAAGAGCAGTAGAAAAAGTGATGAAAAGAAAATAAATTTAAAGTCATAAAAAAACCGATTTTTTCAAATCGGTTTTTTTATGTGTTTTATTTAGTTACAATTAGGATCAAGATGTTTCTTTAGCCCTGTTGTTGTGCCACTGCAATCCAAAATTTCACTATAAAAAGAAGGAACAACTCCGTCAATTTCTATTTCATTTCTTGTAAGATAGCTGTCACCATCATCATCTACATCATATAAATTTTGAACGCCATCGCCATCGGTATCATCATTGGTAAAATCGCCATCGCCGTTTAGATCTTCGTCATTAGACAGAATTCCGTCTTGGTCTTGATCCGTATATTTCACATCGTACAATTTAAAACTAAATACCAAACAAGAATAGGAAGGGATAGTTACTATAGATGTAGGAGAAGCCTGAGGAACATTGAAATAACCCAAACCAGAAGGAATAAAAATGACTCCCGCACCAAAATCAGTATATGAAGTAGGTTCTCCAGACACATCTATCTTTTGCCCTGATTTAAATAAAGGCATAATTTCTCTCCATCCTCTCACCGCTAAATCCAATCTCAAAAACAAAGAAGGAAATGGAGTGTATTCAAATTGCGTCGCCAACAATGTCTTCGTTGTCACTTCATTTACAGTTTCTGTTTTATAACTTAAGAACGTTCCATTGTAACTTGTTAGGACTGAATCTGCTTGTGAGGGTGCGATACCAGTTTCGTAATCTTCACGTAATTTGAAATAATAGATCTTATAAGTGATATCATTTGCGACCACTTCTTTGACTAACAACTTAGGATAAGTCTCACTGTTGAGATACGACATCATCGAACGTTGATCTGTCGGATTAGTAATTTTAGAAATACTCACATCTTGGTTTTCTTCTATTTCAATATAATGTGTGTCCAAATAATCTTCAATGATTGCAATATCGTCAGCATATTGAACGTCAAACGCTCTCACAGGTACTACAGTTAGGCTATCTGCTTTGTTGCAAGAAAATAAAATAAAGACCGAACAGAAAAGACTAAAATATAACTTAAATTTGTTCATTACAGCTGAAATTTAGGAGCGCAAGTTACAATATTGATTTATGTTTGTAAATAATTTAACGTCTATTTTTGAAAAAATATGAGAGTGGATAAATATCTATGGTGTGTGCGCTATTACAAGACCAGGAACATGGTTACAGAAGCATGTAAAAAAAATCACATTACCGTCAATGGCCAAATTGCAAAGGCTTCTAAAGAAGTTTTTCCAACAGACCAAATCACTTTTCGAAAAGACCAAATTACACAAACCATTGTTGTTTTAGACGTGCCTGATAACAGAGTTGCTGCAAAATTGGTAGATATTTACCGCAGGAATGAAACGCCTGTTGAAGTCTATCAGCATTTAGAACTCTTAAAATTATCGAAAGAACATTATCGTAAAACAGGTGACGGAAGACCAACTAAAAAAGATCGAAGAGACTTGACCGATTTTGAAACAGAAAATGAACACGAAGCAGATTAAAAAAGCAAAAAATGGAAAACAAATTTCTAACCCACACTGAAATTGAACATAAAATTAGGCGAATTGCCTATCAAATTTACGAAACGTTTGTAAATGAAGAAACCGTTGTACTTGCAGGTATTGCCTCTAATGGTTTTGTTTTTGCGCAAAAAATCGCAATTGTATTAGAAGAAATCTCACCCCTACGAATTGTTTTGTGTGAAGTGTTTATTGATAAAAGTAAACCAAATACACCGATTACAACTTCCATTTCACAAAAAGACTACGAAAATAAAGGGCTCGTCTTAGTGGATGACGTATTAAATTCTGGAACAACACTAGTCTATGGCGTAAAACACTTTTTAGAAGTGCCGCTATCGAAGTTTAAGACCGCGGTATTAGTCGACCGAAACCACAAAAAATATCCTGTAAAAGCTGATTTCAAAGGAATTTCATTGAGCACTTCACTCCAAGAGCATGTGCAGGTCGTGTTTGATAATGCAGGTGATTACGCTTATCTAAATTAAGAGATTTTCGATTTCTGAAACAATTTCTTTTGGAGATTTCATGTCAGTATTGATGGAGTACTTCGATTGGTTGTAAAAATAGCTTCTTTCAAAGAGATGTTGCGCGATAAAATCTTTTAGCTCTTCGTCACTTTTATCACCCAATAATGGCCTCGGATTTTTTTCGCCTTTTAAGCGCAGAAATAACTGATCAATGGATGTCTTGAGATATATCGAAACAATTCCATCTCCTTTTAGATATAGATGATTGTTTGCATAGCATGGAGTACCACCACCAAGACTTAAAACGAACGATTCCGTCAAATGCATCATTTCTTTAAAAACTTGGTGCTCAACCTTTCGAAAATAGATTTCGCCTTTAGTTTCAAATAGGGAAGAAATGGTCATTCTTTCCTTTTCTTCGATATGTTGATCCAAATCAAAGCATGGAAGTTGCAACTTTTCTGACAAAAAAGTGGCAATTGTTGACTTCCCTGAACCCATATAACCCAGCAAAATTATTTTCATGATTAGAATAAAACCTTATATATTAAGGGGTTAAAAGCAAATAGTAAAAAAACCCAAATTTAAAATAAAATAGCTTTGAAAAATAAATAATAAGACCTTATATTTGCACCCGCGTTAGAGAAAAGAAATTTGACTTGGTAGCTCAGTTGGTAGAGCACATCACTTTTAATGATGGGGTCCTGGGTTCGAGCCCCAGCCAGGTCACAAATTTTCAGTTTTTTTTCTAATTCCGACTTGGTAGCTCAGTTGGTAGAGCACATCACTTTTAATGATGGGGTCCTGGGTTCGAGCCCCAGCCAGGTCACAGCAAGTCGTCCGCCATAGGCGGATGATTTTTTTTTTAGGCCACGTGGAGAAATTGGTAGACTTGCCAGCTTGAGGGGCTGGTGCTCGCAAGGGCGTGTGGGTTCGAATCCCACCGTGGTCACTTTAAAGCATTAAAACTTATTCTATTAGTTTTAATGCTTTTATATTTTCATACTAAATATATTTTCCAAAATTAATCCTAAAATAAATCCAACTACACATTTTTTATTTACTTTTGTTTAAACTTTTGTAAATAAAAATGAACAACGTAAAGAATGTATTCAGTATAAAAGACCTGGAAAATCTCTCAGGTATCAAAGCACACACGATTCGAATCTGGGAAAAAAGATATAATGTTTTGGAGCCTACCAGAACAGATACTAACATCCGTTTATACGATTTAGCCAGTTTACAGAAGCTGCTAAACATTACTTTACTTCACAATCATGGTTATAAAATATCCAAAATTTCCAAGTATCCACCAGAGAAAATTCCACAATTGGTACGTGAAATTATTTCCGAGAAAAGTGCAAAAAGTCATGCCATAAGTGCCTTTAAGATGGCAATGATGAATTTTGATCAAACTAAATTCTTCTCCACCTACAACACCTTATTAGCTGAAAAATCATTTAGAGAAGTATTCTACGAAGTGTTTATTCCCTTGATGACTGAGCTTGGTTTGTTGTGGCAATCAGATACAATTACTCCAGCGCATGAGCATTTTATTAGTTATCTAATTAAGCAAAAACTGCTCATCAATACTGAGAAAGTTCAAGTATTAGAACCAACGAAACAAGATAAGGTTTTTGTACTTTATTTGCCAATGAATGAAATTCACGAACTAGGGCTGATGTATTTGAATTATGAAATTTTACTTCATGGCTACAAAACAATCTACTTGGGCGAAAGTGTTCCGACCGAAAGTCTCAATGACTTAAACAAATATTTCGACTCCATTGTTTTCGTTTCTTATATGACTGTTCAACCTGATAAAGAGCATGTGAACAACTATATCAAAGAAATTCAAGAAACAGTGTTAAAAGACGATTCTGAAATATGGTTGATTGGGCGTATGGTTGAGGAAATTAAACCCTCGACGCTTAATGGTGCTACAAAAGTATTTAGCTCTATAGCGGATCTAGTAGAGGAATTGTAGTAAAAACTTCTGATTGATTTATTAATATCCATCATCTAAAAATGATTTCTAAAGACATTAAAATAATTGGCTCAGGCTTTTCTGCGTTAGCAGCTTCCTGTTATCTGGCAAAAGCAGGACATCAGGTAACCGTTTATGAAAAAAACCCCACTATTGGTGGACGAGCGCGACAATTAAAAAAAGACGGATTTACCTTTGATATCGGTCCAACTTGGTATTGGATGCCCGACGTATTCGAACGGTTCTTTGCCGACTTCAACAAAAAGCCAACCGACTACTATAAGTTGCATAAATTGTCTCCCGCATATCAAGTATATTTCGGAGTGAATGAGTTTGTGACTATAGCAGATAATCTGGAAGAAATCATCGAGACTTTTGAAAGTATTGAGACCGGAAGTGGTGCTGTTTTAGCCGATTTTATGGCGGAAGCCAAAAGCAATTACGACATCGCAATTAAAGATTTGGTATACAATCCTGGTGTTTCTCCTTTGGAATTGGTGACTATTGAAACTGCGAAAAAAGTAGGTCAGTTTTTCAGCAATATTAGTAAGGACGTTCGCAAAAGATTTAAAAATAAAAAGCTAATCCAAATCCTAGAATTTCCTGTACTATTTTTGGGAGCTAAACCCTCGGACACACCTTCGTTTTATAGTTTTATGAATTACGCTGACTTTGGTTTGGGCACCTGGCATCCAAAAAACGGAATGTATAGCGTCGTGTTGGCAATGGAAAAATTAGCATTAGAACTTGGCGTGAAAATCCACACAAACAGCAACATATCTAAAATACTCGTTTTTCAAAAAAAAGCGAGTGGATTAATAGTCAATGGCGAAAACATACCTGCTGATATAATCTTAAGCGGAGCAGACTATCATCATACCGAAACTTTATTAAATATTGAAGACCGCGCGTACTCTGAAAAATACTGGAGCAGCAAAACTTTTGCACCCTCTTCACTCCTTTTCTACGTTGGTTTTGATAAAAAAATAATAAATGTAGAGCATCACTCGCTCTTTTTTGATGTCGATTTTGATGTGCATGCATCGGATATTTACGATGATCCGAAATGGCCGGAAAATCCACTTTTCTACGCTAGTTTTCCATCAAAAACAGATAGCAACGCTGCCCCTGATGGCAAAGAAGCTGCCATATTTCTAATACCACTTGCGCCTGGAATTGAGGATAATGAGGATATAAGAAATCGCTATTTTGAAAAAATAATAACTCGATTAGAAAATTTAACACAACAAGAATTAAAAAATAGTATTATTTTTAAGGAATCTTTTTGTGTGAATGACTTCATTAAAGATTATAATTCATACAAAGGAAATGCATACGGAATGGCGAACACGCTCCTTCAAACCGCATTTTTAAGACCTAAATTAAAAAGTAAAAAAGTAAAGGATTTATATTTTACCGGACAATTAACTGTGCCGGGACCTGGCGTACCTCCCGCTTTAATCTCTGGAAAATTAGTAGCGGAATTAATTGAGAAACACATTTAAGCATGAAATCTATTTTTGACACCATTTCGTTTGAATGCAGTAGGAATGTCACAAAGACCTACAGTACTTCCTTTTCTTCTGCAGTTCGCATGTTAGCGCCAAGCATTCGACAAGACATCTATAATATATATGGCTTTGTGCGTTTTGCAGACGAAATTGTGGATAGCTTTCATGACTATAATAAAGAAGAGTTGTTTGATCTTTTTCAGTTAGATTTAGATGCGGCTTTACGAAATAAAATCAGTCTTAATCCGGTATTGAATTCATTCCAGCATACGGTCACGAAATATAATATTCCCTATGAGTTGATTGCAGCTTTTATGAAAAGTATGAAATTAGACTTGACAAAAATGACCTATACGACCCAAGAAGAATACAACGAATATATTTATGGCTCAGCAGATGTAGTTGGATTGATGTGCCTCAAGGTTTTTGTCAATGGTGACAATGCAAAATACAACGCGCTAAAAGAGGCTGCAATGCGTTTGGGGTCTGCATTTCAAAAAGTAAATTTCTTACGCGATTTAAAGGAAGATTTTGAAGGACTAAATCGAACTTATTTTCCAGAAACAGACCTGAATCAATTGAATGAAGCATCGAAAAATAAAATCATTCAAGAAATAGAATCAGACTTTAAAGCTGGATTTGAGGGCATCATCAATTTGCCTTTGGAAGCTAAGTTTGGCGTATACACTGCTTACGTTTATTACAAAAAATTATTACACAAATTAAGCAAAACACCATCAGCAGAAATTAAAAATACCAGAATTAGGGTTCCAGATTATGAAAAAGTTGGTCTTTTTGCCAAATGCTATTTTAGTTACAAATTGAACATCATCTAAATACAAACAATCATGTGGGTACATATCCTCGTCTTCTTAGTCACTTTTTGCTTTATGGAATTTATGGCTTGGTTTAGTCATAAGTACATTATGCACGGATTCTTATGGAGTTTACATGCTGACCATCATAAAAAAGATCACGATTCTTGGTTTGAAAGAAATGATGCTTTTTTTATTTTTTATGCGGTAGTCAGTATGATTTTCTTTTCGCTTTGGCGCTACGATATTTTCAACCTAGGATTAGCGATTGGCTTGGGAATTTTCGCTTATGGCTGGAGCTACTTTTTGGTTCATGATATTTTCATTCACCAGCGATTTAAGTTGTTTAGAAACGCCAACAACATCTATGCAAAAGCGGTTCGAAGAGCGCACAAGATGCATCATAAACATGTAGGTAAAGAACATGGAGAATGTTTCGGAATGTTATTCGTGCCATTCAAATACTTTAAGAAATAAATGAAAAAGCCTTCTAAAAACAGAAGGCTTTTTTATTATTTTATCATTAAATCCTGCAGTGGCTTCAACTGATCTAAATCGACATTTGCCTCTTTAAGAACCGAAATCATATTAAATATCATCGTGGGATTCATGTCTTTTCCTAGAACGCGAACAACGGCGAAACCATTTTCTTTCTTATTAGCGAAAAAGACAAATTCATCAATATGCTCGTCATCTCCGACAAAACTGACCGAAGCGCCTTCTTTTCCAGAACCAAATTTCATGAGCTCTTGGTATTTTTCGTCTTTTAAAATGGCATTGACGTTAGACCGCTCAATTTCAAATTGGGCTTTGTTCTTATCGTTTAATTTGAAAGCTAAGATGTTCATTTTGTCAAAAGAACCAAGCGCATCTTTTTGATTAGCAGTCAACTTTGATTTATCGATGTTTAGAATACTTGGGGAAAGATCCAATGCAATGAAATCTTTACTTTCAGACTTGTCGACAAAATAGCGCTGCAAACTTGGTTCAGATTGACAACTGTTTAAAATCAATGTGAATAAATACACAACTATAAACGGAATAGATTTCATCACCATCTATTTTGGACCTTTAGAACCTTTCGTCGCTTTTTTCAAATCATCACCGCCGGGAAATCTCATTTTATCTGTCAAAACTGAAATTTCATTTAAATCGAAATCGCCAGTCAACGACATCAAAACCGTATCATCTCCTTTTGCGCCTTCAATAAACATTAGTAATTCTCTTACTTGCGTATCTTTTGCACCTGACTTCACCATAATCTTGATGTTTCGCCCATTTTCAGTAACCCGCATCAATTCTTCTAACCCTGAGGTTTTGATATATTTGTCGGCAGTCGCTTTCATTTCGTTCTCAACGCGAGTGCTTTTAGTGGTGAACACTTTCAAATTATCTAATTTCTTAATCAAATTGAGATATTGCTGTGCTTCCTTGTCCGACGAGTCCATTTTGACCTTACTCATTAAATCGAACATTTTCTTGTTGACGATAATTGAAGTTACGTCATCTTGACCGTCAAATTTATCAAATGCTCCCTGAGCAAAGAATGGGCTTGACATTAAAACCAGTACAACTGTGATTGCAAATTTTTTCATTTTCTTGTTTTTGATTGTTCCGCTACGCTCCAAACAGTTCGGCTCCGTTTCGGGTGATTATTAAATATTAAAATTGATTTTATTGTTAAATTGCTACTGCGCTGTCACAAAAATTTTGTCTCGTGTATCTTCATAGGTTTGAACATAACGCACACTTTCTATTCCAGTATTCACCTGCGTTGACAAAAGCACTAAGGCTTTTTGTGTTTCTTCAAAAGCAACCTGCGGATCGTCAAATGAACCCAGATCGGCACTTGGTTTTGAAGTACTATAAGTAGTAAAGGTATACCATCCTACTCCAAGCAAAACAATCACAGAAGCCGCAATTGACAACCACTTTACAGGATTACTTTTGGACTCCAACAATGGTATCCCTTTCGTAAATTCATGGGAAGAATTAGAAGCTAAATATTGAAACAATGGTTTGTATTGAACCAAATTAGGAGCAATTTCAGAGCAAGCAAAATACTTTTTCAATTCGATTTCTTCTGCAATAGAAGTCTCTCCTTCAAAATACTTGGTAACTAATAATCCTATTTTATCCGATTCCATAAAGGTGTGTTTTAGTCATTTTTTCTCGTATTGTTTTTCGGGCTCTTGATAATGCTACCCGAATGGCCGTTTCATTCATATCAAGAATTTTGGAAATTTCTGCAAATTCATATTGCTCGACATCACACATTTGAATGATTAAACGTTGTTGCTCCGGCAAATCATTGATAATTTTCTCTACCCAAGAAAGCGTATCCGAATCTTCTAATTGTTGCTGCAAGCTTGGTTGCCGGTCCGTATAATTTGAATGTACAAGCTGCAAATTTCCTGCTCTCTTCGACTTCAATTGATCTAGACAATAATTCTTCGTGATCATCATTGCAAAAGCTTCAACACTCGAATAAGTAGCTAAGCTCTCATTCTTATTCCACAATTTCACAAGAACTTCTTGCGTGGCATCTTCCGCTTCCTCAGTGCTAACAAGCAATCGTTTGGCCAAGCGAAAGACTTTGTCTTTAAATGGAGCGATGACTTGCAAGAACTCAATTTGATTCATATTATCTTAGTCGTTTGAAAGCGTTAGAGTCAAGACGAACCCCATTATTATTTGTTACAAAGAAGCGAAAATAATTTCAAATTACTTAAATTTACTCACGCTATGAATCCCTATTATGAAAAACCAAATCTATAATTTTCTGTTTTTATTGTCGTTAGCTTTCACTTTTCAAAGTTGTGAAGTACAAGAAGACAACAAAGTTCCTGAAGATATTGCCATTAACAATTTTGTTTGGAAAGGTCTAAATTTATATTATCTGTGGCAAAATGACGTGCCAAATCTCGCCGATAACCGCTTTGGCAATCAATCAGATTTAAATTCTTTTCTATATGGATTTTCTCAGCCTGAGAATTTATTTCAACAATTGTTGAACAAACCCAGAAGTTTATATCCCAATCCTGGCGAAGCTATCGATCGTTTTAGTGTGATTTTTTCTGATTACAACCAATTAGAGGGAATACTTTCAGGCACTACCGAGAATAATGGGGCTGATTTCGCACTGTATTATAAAGATGCTTCTCAAACGTCCGTTTTTGGAGTGGTGCGCTACGTTTTGCCCAATTCTGATGCGGCCTTAAAAAACGTGCAACGTGGTGCTATTTTTTATGCTATCAATGGAACTGCGCTTACCAAAGAAAACTATAGTGCGCTTTTGAACAATGATTCCTATACAATGAATTTTGCAGACTATGATTCGGGAAATATTACGCCCAACGGGCAATCAGTGAGCCTGACCAAATCTGTAATTTCAGAAAATCCAGTCTATTTGACGTCGGTTATCAATTCAGGAGCGCACAGCATTGGCTACTTGATGTATAACGGTTTTTACCCCAATTACGAATCACAATTGAACGCCGCCTTTAGTAATTTAAAATCACAAGGAATAACCGAATTGGTGCTTGACCTTCGCTACAATTCCGGTGGTTCAGTGGCCACAGCAACAAGACTAGCGAGTTTGATTACTGGACAATTTACCAATCAAGTTTTTGCAAAAGAACAATGGAATACCAAATTGGAAGATTACTATAATTCGACAAATCCGTCTACACTGCTCAACTTATTTACAAATAAACTGGGTAACAACGAAACTTTGTCAAGTTTGAATTTGAATAAAGTATACATCCTAACGACCAAGAGTTCTGCCTCTGCGAGCGAATTGGTGATAAACGGACTAACACCTTATATCAACGTGATTCAAATTGGTGATGTTACGACTGGAAAGAATGTCGGATCTGTGACGCTTTATGATTCCCCAAATTTTTCTAAAACCAATAGCAGTAGCAAACATCGATATGCGATGCAACCTATTGTATTGAAAATCGTTAATAAAGTAGGTTTTGGGGATTACATTAATGGATTGGCACCAACGATTGAATTGAAAGAAGACTTTGGCAATCTGGGCGTTCTGGGCGATAGCGACGAACCACTACTCAATTTAGCAATCAATACAATTGTTGGAAGTGGCAGACCTGTACCCCAAAATCGAATTCGAAATTTTGATGCACTTCAAGATAACAGTACGATTGCTCGATTGAAAAGTGAAATGTACGTTGATTCAAAACCCTTTCGACAATAGCTAAAATCAAAAAAGGCTTCCTAATTAGAAAGCCTTTTGTTTATTTATATACTACTGATTGAAGTAAAAGCCATTAGGTCCGACACCAACTTCAACAGTATTCAACAAAGTCCCAATCGGATTGGGATCAAATTGCTCACCGGAGGAATATATTTTAACTTCACCATTTACATTGAAAGTTTTCGCATCAGCAACATAAATCTTATTATTTTTTACTGCAAAACCGTAAACATAAGCAGCATCAGTGGTAAATGCAGGAGTTTCGGGCAAAGTGGTTCCTGTTAGAGAAAACTTAAAGATTTTAGCACCTTTAGAATAAAAAATATGGTCACCGTAAAGATCCATATAATCAATGCGCTCTGTATTATTGGCCGGAAAAAGCGATTGAATAATGGCATTTGAAGCTAAATTAATTTGGACAATACTTCCAGAGGTGTTATTTGTTGGTGTCAAAAAATCTGATATTCCCAAACAAGCCACCCACAAATGATCGCCTTCAATTTTCATCGTGTCAGGCAAATCACCTACCTCTAGAACACTGCTCACGCTGTTCGTTACAGCATCAATAACGGAAATAGTAGTCCCCTTTTCTCCCAAATTATTATGAGAAACATATAACTTCCCAGCATGTTCTATGATTTTGTTTGGATAATCATTCACTATAATTGTTGATGCAACAGTATTCGACCCGAGGTCGATGACCTTTATCGTTCCGCCTCCAACGCCACTTCCCCAGTTGGTCACATACCCTTTTCCATTGGCAAATGCAATATATCTTGGACTGTCCAAACCAGCAGTGATATCACCCACTTTCACCATGGTGTATCTGTTCACGATTTCAATTTTATTTGAAACATTGACGACGATGTATGCCAGATTACCATTAAATCCAATGCTCTGCGCCGTGTTTCCCAAAATCGTACCTGGGTTTACGCCCAAGAAAATGTCATTTTGGGTTCTGCTTAGGTCAAAAGAAATAAAGGACATGGTAGCATTTATATCCCCAAAGTTCCCTTCATTCAAAACCAAAACGCCACTATCAAAATCACCTTGCGGTACATACGGGCTTGGAGTGGTCTCTTCACTCGAACAAGATGTAAAAAATACCAGCATCAAAAAAACCAAGGATAACCATTTGTTTGTTTTCATTTTTCTTTAAAATTTTAAAATTAGATTCGCTTGAAAATTTCTACCAGGTAAAGGTCTGCCTGGAACGCTTTGGTAGCTTTCGTTCCAACAGTTTAGAGTTTGGAGTCCAAATGAAGACCGGCGATCCTTCCCGAAGGTAAAGTAAACCCCAGCATTGGAAACCACATATTCCTTCAATTTTGTATGATTGTCATTTAAAGTATAGACCGCACCATTAAAAAGATATTGATAATTGAAGCTTAATCTCTTAAATGTGTACAAAATATTCGCATTAAATTTGTGATACGGAACGTAAGTCAATTGCGTATCTAAATCTTGATTTGTAGATACCGTGTACGCATAGGTCGACGACAAATTAAAGGTATGCGCTCCGAGTTCTTTTATCACCTCCAACAAAAATTCTGTACCATAACTTTTTACACTTCCAATATTCTCCGGCATCCAAATCCCTCCTATTGGTTTCCATTGAATTAGATTTTCGATGGCATTGTGGTAAACGGTAGCAACAAGTCTTACTCCTTTGAAATGGATCTCTTGTCCCAATTCCGTTTGGCTTGATTGCTCTGGACGCAATTCAGGATTTCCTCCAACCATCCAATACAGATCGTTGAAAGTGGGGATTCTAAAATTTCTAGAATGATTTAGTTTTATTTGATAGCATTTTGTCAGTGGTGCCTGAATTCCAAAAGCATAAAGTATCGGGCTCTGATAAGCGGAAGTTGTTTCTTGACGTATGCTCGATTCCAGAAGCAATTGTTTTGCAAGCGCATATTTCATCAAAACACTGGCACTACCAATGGTTCGGACATTAGATCCGATACTAGTTCCAATTCCTTTCGTTTGATTAAAATCGAATACGGCTTCTATGTCTACCTTTGGCGTGAATCGATAGTTAACATTGTATTTTCCGATAAAAGTCTCCGCTGTGGAACTTTCAAAATCATCGAACAAATAGTTGGCAAAATATTGATATTGTTCCGATAGAAAAGCAAATTTGAGTGAAGATCTCAATTTGTCATTAGTATATATCCAATCAACCAAATTCCTACTATTAAAATCGTGATACTTACTCTTTGAAGTTGACGCGATCGTTCCTGAAAAATGCCGCTCACTATCAAAAAATTGACTGTAGAACTTAATCCTATTTCTTGTGCTTAAACGATAGCCAACACTAACATTCATGCTACTGTTGTTAAATTGTCCATTCTCGTTTTTTTTACCATTGGTGCCCAAGTATTCATAGTCATTTTCAGAGCTGTTGCGAGACACACTAATATTAAGCGCATACTTTTCATTCGAAAACGATGTTTTGCAATTCAAATCCAGGGTGTTAAAACTGCCATAATTTGTCGTTAGCGAATTATTGAATTGATTGTTGAAAGTTAATTCATTATTTAAATGGACACTTCCACCAATGGCGCTGCTGCCATAAATAGCACTTCCACCTCCAGCTCGAACGGTGACATTCTCAAAATCCCGTGTTGTAATCGTGTTAAAATCGGTTTGTCCGTTGAGTTGTGAATTGATATTAATTCCGTTCCAAATCACCGCCGTTTGCTGCGCCGTTGTTCCCCGAAAAGAAGGAGACGATACCATTCCCAAACCGTTTTGCTTGAGGTAAATCACCGAATTGAATTGCAATAAACCAGTCAATGAAGATTGATTTCTTTCGATAATAGTATCGTTGAGTTTTTGGACCGCTAAAGAATTTGAATACTGCTGTAACTGAAAATCACTCACGATCACTTCTCTCAAACTCACAATAGAATCCTGTTGCGCACAAATGACTTGGCACATCAACAAAACGCAAAATAAAAGCAGCTTTTTCGCAGTCATAATTTCAGAATCTTTTTCCCGAAGATTCGATATTGATTATGAAAAAAGGCAGGTCTCCTGGCTTGCGTCTTGTTGTTTACCTTCCCATCCGCCAACGCGAACAGTGGTTTTGTAGTTAACAACAAGCTTAGTAGCTTACAGTTGCGGGAACAGCTTAGGTTTTGAACCTAATTCCCTTTTAATGTGAATTGAAATATGCAACCCACAACCTTAATTCGAGGGCAAAGATAGGTTTATAAAAGGGAATTAAAAATAAAATTTGAAATATAAAATGGATTACTCCTACCTTTGCTGACTTTGAAATAAATGGCCATGAAAAATCTTTTTCTGAATTTCGTTTTACTTTCTTTTGCACTAATTGCAGTTGGATGTAAGCAAGATTTAGCGAAATCAAACCAAAGTTTTTCTACACAAGTCAATCAAATTAAATACGCCAAAGGGCTTGAAATATATAACCACAAAGGCTTTTCGATCATGTCCATCAAAAATCCTTGGCCCAATGCTAGTAAAGCCTACACTTATATCCTAAAAGAAAAAACTGGAGTGATTCCGGACAGCCTGATAGAATTTCCCGTTATTAATATTCCCCTGAAAAAAATTGTGGTTACTTCTACGACGCACATTCCATCCTTGGAAATGTTAGGTGTAGAGAACACCATCATTGGTTTTCCTCATACCGACTATATATCCTCGGAAAAAGTGAGAAAACTCATTGACAATGGCAAGATTAAGGACGTCGGCTCAGACCAAAGTTTGAACACCGAACTCCTCATCGAACTTGCTCCTGATGCACTAGTCGGTCATGGAATTGACAATAACAATCCAACTTTCGACAATTTGCAAAAAAACGGATTAAAGGTCATTATTAATGGCGACTGGAACGAATCATCACCGTTAGGTAAAGCCGAATGGATCAAATTCTTCGGGGCACTTTATGGATTGGATGCTAAAGCAAATTCTATTTTTAAATCGATTGAAACCAATTACAAAAAAACACGACAACTTGCTCAAAATATAAAGAACAAACCGACTGTTTTTTCAGGAGCTATTTTTGAAAATCAATGGTATATGCCACAAGGAAACAGCTGGGGTGCAATTTTTATGGAAGATGCAAACTCCAATTATTTATGGAAAGAGACGAATGGAACTGGCAGTCTTTCACTTTCATTTGAGTCCGTTTTTTTAAAAGCAGAAAATGCAGATTTTTGGATCGGTCCGGGACAATTTACTTCTTTGGATGAAATGACCGCTTCCAATCCACATTACAGTCAATTTAGAGCTTTTAAAACAAAAAACGTATACTCATACAGTACGAAAAAAGGAAAAACTGGTGGACTTATTTATTTTGAATTGGCGCCCAACAGACCCGACTTAGTTTTACAAGATCTTGTCAAAATTTTACATCCCAAATTGTTACCAGACCATAAATTGTACTTCTTTGACCGGCTAAGATAAATGACAAAGAACTCCAGACATATCATGCTTTTTGCTTTGCTATTTATTGTGGCATTGGTTTTATTTTTCTTGGATATAAGCTTTGGCTCGGTGACGATTCCACAAAAAGAAATATTGACATCGCTGACTGGCGGCAATTCGTCAAAATCAACTTGGGATTACATCATCATTAACTACCGCTTACCAAAAGCCATCACAGCCATTTTAGTTGGTATGGGGCTCTCGATTAGTGGGTTGATAATGCAAACACTTTTTAGAAATCCTCTCGCAGGACCGTATGTTTTAGGATTGAGTTCTGGCTCTAGTTTGGCAGTCGCATTGGTTATTTTAGGTTCTAGTTTTATACCGCCATTATGGAGTGCAATCTTTGTTTCTTCTTACGGAATTATTCTCGCCTCTTGCCTCGGAAGCACAGCGGTACTTGTCGCCGTTTTGTTTGTATCGAAGCAACTACGAGATACAATGGCGATACTCATTGTCGGCTTAATGTTTGGCAGCTTTACCAGCGCTTTTGTTGGCGTACTTGCTTACTTTAGTTCGGCTGAGCAGCTGCAAAAATTTACCTTTTGGTCGATGGGGAATTTAGGAAACTTGTCGTGGGATTCTATTTTAATTTTAACCATCGCTGTCTTTATAGGATTAACTATTAGTTTGGCTAGTATCAAACCTCTAAATGCTTTATTGTTAGGCGAAAATTACGCACGGAGTCTTGGACTAAATTATGAAAAATCTAGACTACGAATAATATTTGCGACAAGTATCTTAGCGGGAAGTATTACAGCGTTTGCTGGACCAATCGCATTTATTGGATTGGCCGTACCGCATGTAGCAAAACTACTTTTTCACACGAGTAATCATCGTGTGTTATTTTGGGCAACCCTCTTGATCGGATCGAGTTTAATGCTATTATGTGATCTTATTTCGCAGATGCCTGGCAGCGATTTTACACTTCCAATAAACGCGATTACCTCAATTATTGGCGCGCCAGTCGTGATTTGGTTGTTGGTTCGAAAACGAAAAATGATGAACTAATGGAAAGTAAAGTCGTACTTCAAACAGAAAACCTCAGCATTGGTTACCAACAGCAAAGAAAAGTAAATTGCATTGCTACAGGCATTGACTTAACTTTAAGAGAAGGAAAATTAATTGCTATAGTTGGTGCTAATGGGATTGGAAAGTCGACCTTACTGCGGACCATAACTGGTATTCAAAAACCTTTAGATGGAAAAGTTCTTTTAAACCAACAGCAACTACAAGCCATTGATTCATTGACGTTGGCAAAAGAAATGAGTCTGGTTTTGACTGAAAAATTACCGCCAAGTAATCTCACGGTTTATGAATTGATTGCACTAGGACGACAGCCCTATACCAATTGGATTGGCACTTTATCAATGGTCGATAAGGCAAAAATTGAAAAGGCGATTGCGTTGACGCAGACGCAATCCTTAATCGACAAAAGGCATTATGAAATTAGCGACGGTCAATTGCAAATCGTAATGATAGCAAGAGCACTGGCACAAGACACACCACTGATCGTATTGGATGAGCCAACGACTCATTTAGATTTACAGCATAAAGTTTCGCTTTTCAAACTGCTTAAAAAGTTGACGCAAGAAACCCAAAAATGTATACTTTTTTCCACCCACGATATCGACATGGCGATTCAATTGAGTGATGAAATAATCGTGATGACGGAAGGGAAATGTGTTCAAGATAGCCCATGTAATTTGATATCAAAAGGAACTTTCGACCTTTTATTTAAAGATAAAAATACTATGTTCGATGCGGAGAAAGGGAAATTTATTATTACTTAATTCGCAGCTGTCTTTTTGCTTCTCCAATTACAAAAGCACACGAATTGGCCAAATTATAACTTCGAACTAAAGGAGATATTGGAATCTTCAAATGGTTTTCAAATTTCGATAAAACCTCAGCGCTCAATCCAACACTTTCTTTACCAAAAACAAGCCAGTCGCCATCTTGAAATTGGGTGTCCAAATACGATGTTGTTGCATGTGAACTAAGCAGAAAAACTCTTGATTTGTCTGGAATTACCGTAATCCACTCCTCCACATTTTGGTATTCTTTCCAATCCAAATGCACCCAATAATCTAAGCCAGAACGCTTAACATTTTTGTCCGTAATTTGAAACCCAAAGGGATGAATGAGATGCAAACGACTTTCGGTTCCGACACAAAGTCGACCGATATTTCCTGTATTGTTCGGTATTTCTGGTTCTACTAAAACGATGTTAAGCATTTTTATCGGATTGTTTGTTTGTAAGATTTTAGGATTGTAAGATTGTAAGATGCTATTGCTTTCTTAAAATCTTACAGTCTTAAAGTCAATAATTCATTTAATATTAAATTCAGGCACTTCAATGACTTCACCAGATTTCAAATTATTCAACTGAACGTTTCCGATTCGAACTCTCACCAAACGAAGCGCCGGAAAACCAACAGCAGCAGTCATTTTTCGCACTTGCCGGAATTTGCCTTCATTAACGGTAATCGAAACCCAAGACGTTGGACCATGCCTTTCGTCTCGAATTTTCTTGGCTCTAGGTCCGAAGTTTGGTTCAGATTCTACCTTATGTACACTGCAAGTTTTAGTTAAATACTTTGTGCCTTCAAATCCAATTTCGACACCTTTTGATATTTGTTCAATTGCTTCTGATGTTATAACACCGTCAACTTGAACATAGTATTCCTTATCGACTTTACTGCTGCAAATATAATCACTGATTTTACCATCGGTGGTAATCAAAAGCAAACCTTCAGAATCTTCATCTAAACGCCCAATTGCCATTGTTCCTGCTGGAAAATCATATAATTCTCCCAACAATTTCTTATTCCGTTTTAGTTCATACTTGAACTGACTTAAGTAACCGTATGGCTTGTGAAGAATAAAGTGTTGTTGTTTCATATTCGTACAAAAATAAAAAGACCGTCGACATTGACGGTCTTTTTATGATTTTATTTATCGAATTATTGTTTACTCTGAACGTAATCAGATAAATCGTCGACATTACTGCTGAAGGAAAATATGCCATTTAACTTGAAATAATTACGAGGCTCAGTACAAAAATCGTACGCATACTTTGCAAAATTCAATTTGTTATCTTCAAAACTAAAGGTGTTTGCAATTTGAATGATTTGATCAACATTCAAACAATTCGCGGTAATCACTTGCTTCGCAGTTTTTAATCTTGTGTCTTCAAAACTTTGTTGCTCTATTGTAGCCATTGCTACATTAAAATTACCAGGCGTCATACAAGATCTTCTGCCGCATCCGCGCACTTCAACTTCTTCGACATGTCCGATACTTGTCCCAGAATGCGTCGTTGTTGTTGTAGTAGTTTGACTCACATTGCCTCCCATCGAATCATTAATGGAAATTCCCATATTGACTCCGCCTGCGTTCACACCTATTCCAACATTTACTCCATTGGATTGCGTTGTTGTTGTTGTTGTTTGTGAAACACCGCCAACTTGCTGAACAACTACAGGTCTTGGTTGACCATAATGCACTACATGCACATTGCTCGGAGGCACAAATCCTGGCTCTACTGGAATGGCTGAGAAGTAATTTAATTTTGCTTTCGACTTCACATTTTTATCTCTTTTTATTCTGTAGGTTACATCAGAATAAACTCCGTCAACATCAGTAATCATCAAATTGTTTTTTGAAATTTCATTAATTGATTTGTCTTCAAAAATAATTTTTGCATTGTAGTACGGTTGATTCAAATCTTCTACTCGAAGATTGGTTTGAGCGACATCATTTTGCTGCTCTCCATTCAAAATGAGGAAAAACTTATCCCCGCTATCCGAAAAAATCGTCAGATGTCCAACTGAACCCATCTGAGCGAAAGAGTAAGCCATTGTTACCAAAGTAAAAAGTAAAGTAAACTTGATTTTCATATGCAATTGTATTTTAATGTTAGTGATTTTTTTTACAAAATTTGACAGCGCCTTTCAAAAACGATGCCGCAAAATTATTAAAATATTTTTCAATGGTATTATGTGAAATAAAAGAAATTTAATAAATCGTCGAACTCTAACTTTCTGATGCAAGTCGAGCGCTGCATTTTTTGATTACCTTCGAATTGAGGTTGATATTTATTCATTACTTTTACTTTTTTCAAATCCACTCAAAAATGAACGCCATTTTACTAACTCTTTTCACTTTTTGCATAGCCTTAGCCATCGGTTTATATCTCGGAAAACTCTTGTTTAGCGCGAAATCGAAATCCGATAAAATTGGATTGGAAGAGAAACTCATTGCTTTAACTTCACAATTACAGTCGATACAAGAGCAACTGAAAACCACCCAAACTGAAAAAGAAACCATTAGAGCAGAAAAAGACAGTTTAGCCATTCAACTTTCTAAGAAGGAAACTGATTTTGAAAATTTATGGGAGCGAAATCTGGAACAAAAGCAAGAAGTAGAAAAATTACAAGAGAAATTTACCAAGGAATTTGAAAATTTAGCCAACAAAATCTTAGAAGAAAAAACAAATAAGTTTACGGAACAAAACAAAGAAAACATGAAGAATATCTTGTCTCCACTGCAAGATAAGATTCAGTTGTTTGAAAAAAAGGTAGAAGACACTCATAAAGAAAGCATCGATTATCATGCTGCCTTACGTCAGCAAATTTTAGGTTTAAGTGAAATGAATGCGCAGATGAGTAAAGAGACCGTCAATCTAACCAAAGCACTAAAAGGCGACAGCAAAATGCAAGGCAATTGGGGTGAATTGGTTTTAGAACGCGTTTTAGAAAAATCAGGCTTGGAAAAAGATCGAGAATATTATGTGCAACAGGCCCACACTACAGAAGATGGACAACGTGTATTTCCTGACGTCGTGATTAATTTACCTGATGGTAAAAAAATGATTGTTGATTCAAAAGTGTCTTTAACTGCTTATGAAAAATTCAGCAACGAAGAAGATGATAATTTGAGAATGAGCTACTTGCGTGAGCATATCAATTCAATTAAGCGACATGTAGATCAATTAGGAGAAAAAAATTATCACGATTTGTATCAAATGGAAAGCCCTGATTTTGTGCTGCTGTTTATTCCAATTGAACCGGCATTTGCCATCGCTTTAAACGAAGAGACTACACTTTACAATAAAGCTTTCGAAAAAAATATTGTAATTGTGACACCATCAACCTTATTGGCAACTTTACGCACTATTGACAGTATGTGGACGAATCAAAAACAACAAGAAAACGCTTACGAAATTGCGCGTCAGGCTGGTGCTTTGTATGATAAATTTGAAGGATTTGTGGCAGATTTGGTAAAAGTAGGCAACAAAATTAAAGACTCTAAAACCGAATACGATGCCGCAATGAATAAATTGGTAGATGGAAAAGGCAATTTAATAACAAGTGTTGAAAAGCTCAAAAAAATGGGAGCAAAAGCAAAAAAATCATTACCTGAATCGGTTTTGAAAAGAGCAGAAACAGAGGATGAGGAAATTCTACTTTAATTTAAAGACACGCTTAATTTCTTGCATGGCACATTATACCTTATTAACATTAAGAAATACATTAATCGCAACAATCGAATTCAAATTTTAATATTATTGCTGCCTTTTGTAAATCATAATACTTATTTTGATATTTTTGAAATATATTTGTACTTTGATGAAAAAAATTACCTTACTCCTTTTTATTTGCATTTCGTTTACAGCACTGATACTTTCTTGCTCAAAAAATGATGATGAGATTTATTTAGACCAACCACAAAACCGACAAAGCAATATTCCTTCAGGACCTGTAAATTTTGATTTTACTCAAGTCCCATTGCCTAAGTTATCAGACTACCATTTTTTTGTTGGCCCTTTGAAAAACCAAAATCCTGGTTACAAAGTAATTCCTTATTCCCCTGCAAGTACACTCTTTACCGATTATGCATTGAAAAAAAGATTCATCTGGATGCCAAAAGGAGTAAAAGCGACTTACGTAGCTGACAATAAAGCACTGAGTTTCCCTGTGGGGACAGTTTTAATAAAAACATTTTATTACAACACTGTTCAACCAGGAAACACTACCAAAATTATCGAAACACGGGTCATGATTCTCAAATCAGAGGGTTGGAAATTTTATGAATATTTATGGAATGATCAACAAACTGAAGCTTTCCTAGTTTCTGGTGCAGATTTTACCAATGGAAGCAGTCAAACAATTACTTTTAAAAAACCAAATAATGAAATAGTCACTACTGACTATAGAATTCCTTCAGATGCCGAGTGTTTTGCTTGTCATAAATTGAATGAGCAAGCTACTCCAATTGGTGTAAAACCCCAAAACTTAAATGTCGATTATTTATATCCAAGAGGAAATAAAAATCAACTTCTTCAGCTACTTCAGCAAGGTTATTTAGAGAGTTATCCATCCTCTATTGTTACCACGGTCGATTATCATGACACTTCCAAACCAATCGATTTGAGACTTCGGTCCTATGTAGATATTAATTGCGCACACTGTCATCAAAACAACGCCCGCTGTGATTACCGAGCCTTGCGATTTGCATTTAGTGAAACAGGAAACCCTACAAATATTGGGATTTGTGTAACTGCTGCAGAGGAAATTAGCCCGACGCTTCAAAAACTAATAACACCTGGAAATTTTGATAAATCTATCGTTCATTATAGAATGAGTACCAATGATGAAAGTGAAAGAATGCCTTTACTAGGAAGAACGATTGTTCACGATGAAGGAGTTTCATTGATTGAAGAGTGGATTTTGTCGTTGACACAAACATGCGAGTAATTACAATCAATAAAAAATATTAAACCTAAACCAAACCTAATGAAAAAAACATTTTCTTTCACTTTCACTTTTCTCAGCGTTATTTTTGCAATAGCACAAGGAAATTGTGATAGCGCTTTAACAATCGCAATTGGCTCTACGACAACCGCTCCTTCATTTACAAATGAAACAGGTGTCGCGCCAACGCTACTTTGTGGATTAACAAACCAAAACGGAATTCCAGCAACAAAAGGAAAATGGTATACGTTTACAGCAACAGAAGACAATACCGTAACTGTTTCGACCTTATTGCCTCAAAATAACAACAGAGATACTCGTGTCATCGTTTATTCAGGAAGTTGTTCGAATCTAACGTGTGTTGGCTCAAACGATGACTTCAATGGAACTAATTCATCACAGCTCACTTTTTCTATTACTGCCGGAACAGTGTATATAATCGCCTTTGACAACAGATACAGTAACAGCACTTTCGACTTTACGTTATTGATTGCTCCGCCACCAGCACCGGATAGACTTTCATTTACTACAACAGCGGTTAGCGGAATAGCAGGTAACTATAACAATTGTATCGCAGATATGAATGGCGATTTTCGAGACGATATTGTTTCAGCCATTACCACTACTCAATTGGCAATTTCCTATCAACAAGTAGGTGGCGGTTTTACAACCTCGACGTTCGCGCTATCCAACACATCAGTTTTACCTTCGTGGAGTATCTCTGCGGGAGACTACGATAATAATGGTTATAATGACCTATTGTATGGTTCCGGAAGTGGCGTCGTGTTTTTGAAAGCGAATTCAGATGG
This sequence comes from Flavobacterium sp., assembly GCA_031373195.1. Lineage (GTDB taxonomy): Bacteria > Bacteroidota > Bacteroidia > Flavobacteriales > Flavobacteriaceae > Flavobacterium. The sequence goes on from JANMML010000027.1 coordinate 46,578, forward strand.
AACTGCATATACTACTGATAGAAAAACGCAAAGTTATCTAGTTCAACGCACCAATTTTGTAGATATTGATAATGATGGAAAGTTAGACGGATTTGCTTGTGATGACAATGCCCCGAATAGACGATATATGAACGACGGTGTAAACATGAATCATATTCAAGGTGGCATTGGAGATTTTGCAAGCGGAGGAAATTACGCGTCCCTGTGGAGCGATTTTGACAACGATGGCGACATCGATATGCACCTATCAAAATGTGGCCAAGGTGGCTCTGGTGTTGGAGGAAACATCAATCAATTTTTTACAAATAACGGTGATGGCACTTATACAAATATTGCAGCCGCATCAAACTTGGCAGATCCAGAACAAACTTGGTCATCTGCAATTGGTGATTTTAATAATGATGGATGGATGGATATCATTGTAGGAGTAAATTCATTGTCAGATGGAAACACAAACGTCAAAAGAAATAACGGTGATGGAACGTTTACAAGCGTAACAGTTGGTTCTGGATACGATGCTGTATCTTTCACTGGAAGAGAATATGTTGCTTTTGACTTTGATAACGACGGCTTTTTGGATGTGCTTGGCTCAGGAAGTAATATAATGTTCGGCGATGGGAATTTTCATTTTACTCCAAATCCAAATACTTATCCATTGTCAACAGTTGATCGTCCAGTTGGCGATTTAAATAACGACGGCTTTTTAGATATTCAAAATGGATCCAATGTGTTGTTCAACAATGGTAATGCAAATCACTGGTTAAAAGTTAATTTGCAAGGGATTCAAAGTAACAGAAACGGAATCGGTTCAAGAATCGAAATTTACGGTGCTTGGGGAAAACAAATCAGAGATGTTCAAAGCGGATCTGGATTTCAAAATATGAGCACAATCAATGCGCACTTTGGTATTGGAGCCGAAACACAAATATCTCAAGTAATTGTGAGATGGCCATCTGGAACGGTCGACATAATCGACAATCCGTCTCAAGACCAATCATTATATATACTTGAAGGTTCTTCATCGTTGGCAAACGTGAGTTTCGACAGTTCGGCATTTGACGTGTATCCTGTGCCAACTAGAAATATATTGCATATCAAAACGAACAATTCAATTCTCATGAAGAAAGCACAAGTTTTTGATTTGTTAGGAAAATTAATCTTTGAATCTGATATCAAAGACGATACTGTAAATGCAGAATCTTTTGCAAAAGGCACCTATATTCTTAGACTCATCGACTCAAAAGGGAAAATGTATTCTCAAAAATTCACCAAAGAGTAAACTGCCTATAAACGGATTTATCATCAAGCAAATTTACATTGAGTAAATAGCTTTTCGCAAAACACCCTATTGATCTTTATAGAATAGGGTGTTTTTTTTTCGGCGCTACATCAATTCGAAAGTCGCTACTTTTAGAATAGCTATGAGAACGATTTTAAAATTGCTTTTTTCGTAAAGAATCATATTGCAGCGCTCGCAATTTGAACTCAGAACACCTTGCTTTAACGAATGTTAAATGTCTCAAAAACAAGAGATTTGACTATAATTTATACAATAAAATAACATTTTAATTAATTCTTTTACTATTTTTGATTCGAATTTTTATAAACTTATGAAAAACTATTATAAACTTCTAATTGGAGTTGTATCACTGACTATCTTAATTATTTCGTGCTCCAAAAGCGACGATGAAGATTATACAGACGCATCAGATAGCGAAAATCGAGTAGGAAATAACATTGCGGGCCCGGTCCGCTTTGACTTAGCTCAAACACCTTACCCGAAATTATCTGATTATAAGTTCTTTGTTGGGCCTCTAAAAAATCAAAAACCTGGTTATAAAGTGATTCCATACGAACCTGCAAGTTCTTTGTTTTCAGATTATGCTCATAAAAAACGATTTGTTTGGATGCCAAAAGGTACCAAAGCAATATACAATGGAGATAACAAAGTGCTTGAATTGCCAATTGGTTCAGTCTTAATAAAAACCTTCTACTACGACAATGTGTTGCCAAACAATACAACACGAATAATTGAAACACGACTAATGATCCGAAAATCAACAGGTTGGATATTTGCCGATTATGTTTGGAACGATGAGCAAACCGAAGCGTTTTTTAGCTTGGAAGGAAGTTTTACGCCGGTATCTTGGCTTGATGAAAACAACCAAACACGAAGCACTGAATATAGAATTCCTTCAGAAGCACAATGCGTAGTTTGTCACAAAAGACAAGAATTGGTAGATAATGAAGTTCAAACTACTTATATACCTATTGGTATAAAACCGCAAAATCTAAATTTCAATTACAACTACGGTACAAGCTCTAGAAATCAATTGATGCGATGGATTCAAGTCGGCTATCTAAATTCTAATTTCACTTTACCTTCGGAAGAAAATACTACTGTAGATTACCGCGATCTTACAAAAACAATTTCACAAAGAGCGCGATCATACGTAGACATCAATTGTGCGCATTGCCATACTACTGACAGACATTGCGATTACAGACCAATGCGATTTGCATACAGCGAAACTGGACTCGCAAATGGTGTTGGAAACACCAATATGGGGGCTTGTGTAGACACACAAGATACGCAGAATTTTCCCTCTGACTTAAATACAATTGTAAAACCAGGAAGCACAGAAAGATCCATGTTATTTTATAGAATCAATACCACAAACGAAACATTTAGAATGCCGCTGCATGGAAGAACCATGCTACATGATGAAGGCATTGCGTTGATGGGACAGTGGATTAATTCGTTAGAAGATTGTCAGTAATAAAACCGAAGCTAAAGCACAATTTACAATCGAAAATATATTATTATGAAAAAAATTACTACTCTTATTTTATTGCTAATAGTGGTCCAAAACATGATAGCCCAAGACACTTGTGCTACGGCGACACCCATAACTGCGGGTTTTTATGCGGTAAGTGCCATCAATGGAAGTCAAGTGCCTTCTCCACTTTGTGAAACACAATATGGACAAGTACCTGCAACCCGACCACCCGCAGGTGAATGGTATGCTTATACTCCAACGGAAAACCATACCGTTACTGTAACGACGGATTTAAGTATCAACGTTCCTTTGAGAGATACTCGTTTTCACGTTTATATAGGAAGTTGTGACAACCTAATTTGCTATGAAGGTGATGATGATAGCGGGACAGGAAATTCCTCTACAAGTACATTCGACGTAATTGCAAACACAACTTATTATATAGCGTTTGACAACCGCTGGACCTCGTCTGGTTTCACTTTTCAGTTGAATGAAAATATATTTGTACCCGATCCGTGTAATACTTCAACCACTATTTCTGCTGGTAGTACAATCGTAAATGCCATCGATGGAGAAAATATTGCAACAAACTGCTCAACTGCGACCTTGGCCAAATGGTATTCTTATGTTCCGACGCAAGATTACATTGTAACCGTTTCCTCTGATTTAATTGTAAATTTATGTAAAGACACCAATTTCAGTGTTTATACTGGTAGTTGTGTTGGAGGATTAAACTGTCTTACAAGCGATGATAATTCAGGTGAAATTGAATGTGACGCTGGAAGTACAAATTCACTTTTATCAAAAAAAACATTTACGGTTGTAGCAGGAGTTACTTATTATATTGTATGGGACAATAAGTGGAGCGCTGATGGATTTGAATTTAGCTTGACTGAAGCGGTAATTCCAGTTCCTATAAGCTATACTTCTCAAAGCATTTCCACCATCAATAGTACGTACAATATTTGCATAGTCGATATGAATAATGACGGTAAAGATGATATTGCGGGTGTAAGTACGAGTAATTTGAAAGTACATTATCAAGAACCTGGAGGTACATTTTCTATTGCCAATTACACAGTCCCGAATGGCACAACACTTCCTACATGGAGTTTAGCAGCTGGAGATTACAATAGAGATGGGTTTAATGATTTAGTATTGGGTTCGGGAAACAAGCTCTCTTTTTGGGAATCGAATGCAACAGGGACGGAGTACATCAGCAGAACTCCCGGAGATTATATTTTCTGTCAAAGAACCAATTTTATTGATATTAATAATGACGGAAATTTAGATGCTTTTTCTTGTCACGACGTTGATCCAAACGTATACTACTTAAATGATGGCGCTGGCAATTGGACCTACTACCAATCTGGGACAACCTCTGGAGCATATATGTTAGGAATCACTCCAAGTGGTGGAAATTACGCTTCTATTTGGACTGACTATGATAATGATGGAGACAGAGACTTATTTATTTCTAAATGTTCTGGGCCTCCATGTGAATTGCATAGAAATGACGGTGGAGGTGTTTTTACTGATATTTCCGCACAAGCGCAGATCAATGTGACTCCAATCCAATCTTGGTCTTCCGCAGTATCAGATTTTGATAATGATGGCGACATGGATATCATGATTGGATCGAATGGTAGCGTTAGAAACAAATTATTTAAGAATAACCTTGATACTACAAATGAAACAGAAGAAGCTTTTACAAATATTACAGTAGGATCAGGCTTAGATCAAGATTCCTTTACAAATAGAGATTATGTAGCTTACGATTTTGATAACGACGGCTTAGTTGATATTTTGGGAAGTGGTAGTAGAATTATGTTCAATCAAGGAAATAATGTATTCGCTCAAACATTGTATACAGGAATGGCCATCGGCGCCGTCGGTGATTTGAATAACGATGGATTTCTAGATATCCTGAATAATAATACAATCCGATACGCTGTTCCAAACGGAAATAATTGGTTTAAAGTAATTCTCAAAGGAATACAAAGCAACACCAATGGGATTGGAGCCAGATTAGAAATTTATGGGACTTTCGGCAAACAAATAAGAGACATTCGCAGCGGAGAAGGATTTGAGTACATGAGTTCATTAAATGGTCATTTCGGTTTGGGTCAGTCAACCGCCATTGATCAACTAATCGTAAGATGGCCTTCTGGCATTGTTGACATCTATGCAAATCCAGAAATAAATGCAGCATTCACCGTAACCGAAGGCGCTACGCTAGCGGTAAACGGGAATACAAATGCCATTTTTAGTGTTTATCCAAATCCAACCAAACAATTTATCTCTTTCAATGTCAATTCAAATGTTACTGAAAAATTAACAACAGCACAAATATTTGATTTGAGTGGAAGGTTGGTTTTTGAAACGCAATTAACTTCGACAAGAATTAACATCGAATCGTTGCAATCTGGAACTTACTTATTACTCTTACAAAACGAAAAAGGAAAAGGATATAGTCAAAAATTCATTAAGGAATAGTCAAAAAACACAGCTTTATTATCACTCATTTAATTTAAGAAAATCATGAAAAAAATTACATTGTTTCTCATTCTGCTTATCACAGGACATTATGTCAAAGCACAGGACACCTGTGCCACTGCTATATCAATTGTTCCTGGTTTCTATGTGGTAAGCACCATCAACGGCACACAGGTTCCGTTACCTTTATGCGACACACAATACGGAGCTGTTCCTGCCGATCGTCCACCAGCAGGAGAGTGGTATGTATATACACCCACTGAAAATCACTCGGTAACCGTTACCACAGACTTGGTGCAAAACACACCATTAATTGATACTCGTTTTCATGTTTACAAAGGAAGCTGCGATGCTTTAATTTGTCATGAAGGTGATGACGACGGTGGAAGTGGCCTTTCTTCAACCGCAACTTTTGATGTTATTGCAAATACTACCTATTATATTGCCTTCGATAATCGTTGGACCTCAACAGGATTTACCTTTCGATTGACAGAAAATGTATTTGTACCAAACCCATGTAGTTCAGCAACTCCAGTGAATGCAGGAGTCACAACAGTAAATGCCATCGACGAGGACACTATAAATACAGCTTGCTCTAGTGGAACCATGGCGAAATGGTATGTATATACACCAACCAATAGCGCCAACGTAACCATATCGTCTGACTTGGTGCAAAATACCTGCATGAATACCACCTTTAACATGTATACAGGCACATGTACTGCATTGACTTGTTTTATTAGTGATGACGATTCTGGAATCATTACATGCGATTCGGACAACACATCATTACTTTCTAAAAGAACATTTGCAGTGTCGGCTGGTCAAACCTATTATATAGCATGGAGTAATCAATATAGTGATTCGGGCTTTGATTTTGAAATTACTGAAACTCCGATAGTTATTCCTATTGACTATACAATTCAGAATGTTCCTACTATTGCTAGTAATTACAATATTTGTGTTGTTGATATGAATAATGACAATATCGACGACATTGTTGGCGTCAGTGCCAATAATTTAAAAATCCATTATCAACAACCTGGAGGTGGATTTACAGTTTCTGACTTTACAATCTCTGGTACTAGTTTTATGCCTTCATGGAGTATGGCAGCTGGAGATTATAATAGAGATGGATATAATGATTTAGTTTTGGGCGCCGGAAGTGGACTTTCAATCTGGACATCTCAAGAAGCAGGAACCGGATATACTGGTTATACTCCTGGTGAATATATCTTTTGTCAACGAACTAATTTTGCAGACCTAAATCAAGATGGGAATTTAGATGTTTTCTCCTGCCATGATATCGCTCCAAACGTTTATTATTTGAATGACGGAAATGGAAATTTAACCCATTACCAAGTTGCTGTTATACCGGGCGCAATGAATTTAGGCGATAATGGCGGTAACTATTCCACATTATTTACAGACTTTGACAATGATGGAGATACCGATGTGTTTATCTCTAAATGCTCTGGACCTCCATGCGAATTGCACAGAAACGACGGGAATGGAGTTTACACCAATATCTCAGCGCTGGCTCAAATCAATGTTACGCCAATTCAAACTTGGTCTTCAGGTATTGCAGATTTTGACAATGATGGCGATATGGATATTATCATTACTTCTAGCGGAAGCACGCATAAATTCTTTAGAAATAATTTAGACACCAGTAATTCCGTGGAGGAAGCATTTACAAACATTACGGCTGGTTCAGGATGGGATACAAATCTATCAACGAATATCGATAATGTGGCTTATGATTTCGATAATGACGGACGTGTAGATGTACTAGGAGGCGGTGGTAAAATCATGTTTAACCAAGGAAACAATACATTTGCACCAACAGCATATCCTGCCATACCTGGTGGCGCCTCTGCAATAAGTGTAGGTGCTGTTGGCGACTTAAATAATGATGGTTTTCTTGACATACAAAACGGAACAAATATTAGATTTGCTATTCCAAACGGAAATAATTGGTTCAAAGTACAATTACAAGGAACGCAAAGTAATACGAATGGTATCGGAGCAAGAATTGAGATTTACGGTGATTTTGGAATTCAAATTAGAGATATCCGAAGCGGAGAAGGATTTAGATACATGAGTTCTTTAAATGCGCATTTCGGCCTTGGTCAATCTACAGCCATAACACAACTAGTAATCAAATGGCCATCAGGAATTGTAGACACCATCGCAAATCCTGAAATTAATGCCGCGCTTAGGGTAACAGAAGGATCTACTTTAGCAGTAAATGGCAATACGAATAGCGTATTTACAATCTATCCTAACCCAGCAAAACAAGTTATTTCTATTAGCGTAGATGCCAATTCAACGGAGAAACTTGAAGCAGCGCAAATATTCGATCTTAGTGGAAGAATGATTTTAGAAACAAAATTAACCTCATCACAAATTAATATCGGAACCTTACAAACTGGAACCTACCTTTTACTATTGACAAACGAGCAAGGAAAAGGCTTTACTCAAAAATTTATTAAGGAATAGAAAAACACTAAAAAAACTATCCTATTTAAGGGCATCAATTTGAATAAATTCTTCATTTTGGTGCTCTTTTATTACATATGAATTCTTTAAGCGGACCGTAAATTAAAATATTTTCAAGCAGCTAAAATCAAAACATAAAATAATTTAAAGATCTTTCCTTCACAATAATAAATTGCAGATTCTATAAAACAGAAACTGCTGTAAACTTCTATTTTTCTGCTTTCCGTATTTGTTTTTTTTACTTCTGGAGTCAACTGAGATGGAACTCAACGCGCTAGTGTAACAATTGTTAAATATCTAATAAATAAGTATATTCTCTGTTTATAAGTGGGATGAATTAACAATTATGTTATTTTAATTATTACTTTTGAAAACTAATAAATTTATTTATGAATAGAATCTACTTTGCTGTCGTAGGCCTTGTTTCATTTACAATATTGATTATTTCTTGTTCTAAAAACGAAGAAGATAACTATTTTGACCCAAATGAATCTGCTAACAAACAAAGTAATGTTGTAAGTGGACCCGTACGTTTTGATCTATCACAAACGCCTTTTCCTAAATTATCAGATTATCATTTTTTTATCGGCCCTTTAAGAGACCAAAATCCAGG
>JANMML010000028.1:0-59807 GCA_031373195.1 Flavobacterium sp.
CGAAGGTTTAACGCTAAGGTCGCAAAGGATTTAATAAGACTCGCTTAGTAAAATAAAAAAAATCCCTCGACTGCGCTCGGGAAGACAATTGAAAACAAATGCCATAGCCCCGATAGCAACGGAAATCCTTTTGCTTTTTTCAAAATAGCACCTCGACTGCACTTCGACTCCGCTCAGCATAAACTACCTCCGTGCTACAAAAAACAAAAAAGATTGTACCGAATAGCGGGAAATAGCTCCGAGAAAAAATTTAGCTAGTTTTTGACTATTTTGAAAGTTTTAATCACGTTTACAGTGTGCACTCGCACAAGATAGGTGCCGCGACTTAAATGAGCTAGATTGATTTGAAGTCCAGTTTCATTATAGTCTTTGTCAAAAACCTGCTGTCCTAACAAATTATAAATTTGGATGCTTTTAATGGCTTGAGGAGAATTCACATTCAGCATATTTTCAACAGGATTGGGGAAGACATTAAGAACAATTGAGTCGAAAGATTCGTTGCTCAAACTACTGCAAGTTGTTGATATAGACTGAAAACAAGTAACACCAAGTGCATCTACAAGTGTAAAAGTTACATTTTGTCCAGGTAAGACATTTGCAACTTCAAAGTTTGAAACTGTTGTAAATCCGCTTATTTCTGGACCATTATCTATTACATACGCATATTGATAATTTGTTGCTCCCGGAATTGGTGCCCAATCGAAAAAAGCACTATTGGGAGTCGCTTGCGCAGGATCGCAAAACAAAGTAGTAGCTGTTGCTGGCAAAACCGTAATATTTCCAGGAAGCGAAGCAGCACCGCACCAAGCTACTGCGTGAGCAATGTATGAAAAAGAACCTGCTTGTGTTGGAGTTCCGCTAATCGTAAAGATACCAGCATTATTTGTAAACGAAATACCATTTGGCAGACCTGTAGCATCACCACCGTAGGCATCTAAAAGATCGATATAATATGTAATTGGAATAATCGGCGTATTGAGACACACTGTTTGGTTGGCTGTGCTCGGATCAGAAGTCAACACTATCGATGGCGTTGACGTAACTCTAACATTGCTACTAGCCGATTTATTTCCACAGCCTCCGCTTCCGTATATTGTATATGTGATGATTGCTGTGCCGGAGGTAATCCCTAGTACAAATCCTGTTGTGTCAATCATAGCAACCGAGCTATTGGACGAGCTCCAGAAACCTCCCGGAATACTTGCCGAAAATGTAGTCCAAGAGCCGGCACATATACCTCCATATCCTAAAATACTGGGTTGCTCAGGAGGAGCCGTGACAGTAATTGTTCTTGTAAAAACAGCATCTACACAGGGCGCAGAAATGATTGTATAACTAATTGTAGCAGTTCCTGCAGAAATACCTAGAACAACTCCCGTTCCTGCATCTAAGCTAGCAATAGATGTATTTGACGAACTCCATATTCCTTCAGGATCCGACGCACCAAATGTACTGGTCAAACCTATGCAAACATTTTGATTGCCAGACAGAATAACAGCTGTTGGTTGATGAATAATATTCATAAATACAATGCTAGAATCATCTAGGCAGGGAGCTACACCGATAATTGTATACATAAAACTAGTATCCGTGGCATTTTCGGCGGGTGTAAATGTTCCTAATAACGCATCAAAAGTTCCTCCGGTTCCTGATATTCTTGTCCAATTCCCACCAGAACTGGCACCAACAAGTAAACCAAATAGAGAAATTGGCGTTACGCTACTGTCACAAATTGTAATAGATGCTCCAGTTCCGGCAGTAGGACAACCGGTTGCAATTGCATCAACTTGAGCGGATGCCATACCAAAACACAGTATAAAAAGGATGAATAAATTTTTCATAATACTAAGTTTATATCACTATAAAGTTACTCCATTTTATAGCAATTACCTCCGATTTATTAAGAAAAAAATATACTACTCCAAAACTAATTCTTTACTATTTTGAATGTTCGGATAGTAGTAGTAACCATCGCTGTGACGATATAGGTACCACTAATCAAATGAGATAAGTTGATTTGAAGGTCATTTTCATTATAGTCGCTGTTGAAAACTTCCTGGCCTAAAACATTTACTATTTGAACATTTTTAATTGCTTTAGCGAACTTCAAATTCAAAACATCATTGATGGGATTTGGATAATATTCGAATAAATTTGAATCGAAATTAGTTGAAGAAAGCGTTCCGCACGGTGGTCCGTTAATCACTATTGTTGCTACACTATTATCGTCTACGCATGGCGGGGTTCCTATCGTTGAATACGTGAAAGTACTTGTCGTCGCGCCAATAGCAGGAACATACGTTGCTGCAAGCGCATCAAATGTACCTCCAGATCCCGAAGTTCTTGTCCATATTCCTCCGACTTGTTCTCCCGTAATCAGCGAATACAAATCGATGATAAAAGGGGTTTCGTCGGAAACCGAAATACAGCCATCGATACCTGCATCAGGTTGTTGATTAATATTTATAGTCACCATACTAAAATCATCAACACATGGCGCAACTCCCGCGATTCTACACTCAAAAATACTAATAGTTGCTCCAGATGTTGGTATATAGGTTCCGGCAATCGCATCAAATATTCCTCCTGCTCCAATAATTCTCGTCCACGTCCCTCCAGTTTGTTCGCCTGTAAGCAAGGAAAATAAATCAATCGTTGTGAAACTACTATCACAAATCGTTATAGAACCGGGAATACCAGCATTGGGTTGTTGATTAACATTTATCGTGACTGTACTACTGTCGTCCAAACAAGGAAACGCGCCACTTACTGTATACATAAAAGTTGAAGTCGTCGATCCTGGCGCTACTATATATGTACCCGTTAGACCATCGAAGACACCTCCAATTCCTGAAGTTCTTATCCAAGTTCCTCCAAAATTTTCTCCTACTATTATATCAGCCAAAAATATGGAGCTCGAATTAGTTTCACAAATGGTAATTGAGCCATCTGTTCCTGCAGTAGGACAACCTATAATTGTAGTTTTAGCATGAATGGAAACAATGCTTAACAAGACCGTAAAAGCGAAGTAGATTTTTTTCATAATAAGTGAATTACTATAACTTTTCATTCATTTACGAATTGAAGGCGATTGTTTATAAAAAACAATTACAAAATAGATTTACTTTTTGACAATTTTAAAGGTTTTTGTCAAATCATTTGATTGCGCTTTTACTAGATAATTACCACTGCTCAAATGCGACAAATTGATCTGGAGTTCCACTTCATTGCAATCGTATTTGAAAACCTCCTGACCTATCAGATTAAATATTTGAATACTTCTAATGGGTTGAATAGATTTTAAATTTAAGATGTTTTGGACAGGATTAGGAAACGATTGGAAAACTTTTGATTCGAATGACGTGCTTCCTAAATTAGCACAATTCGTTGATGTAGATTGAAAACAAGATACGCCCTCCACGTTTGTTAACGTAAATGAGACACTTTGCCCTGGTAATACATCTAAGATCTCGTAGTTAGAAATTGTTGCTGAACCACTCACTATTGGACCATCGTTTATGGAATAAGTAAACTCATAATTTACAGCATTTACAAGATCATTCCAATCAATATAAACAGAATTGATTGTTGTGGCTAGACTTTGCTCGCAAACTAAATTTGCGCTGACTAGCAGACTACAAGTAATTGTGCCTGAAATTGAAACAACGCCACATCCTCCTGATGTTGTAACAGTAAAAGGAAACGTACCTTCTTGCGTTGCTGTTCCTGAAATCGTGAATACTTCGGAATTAAAAGAACCAGCAATACCCGGAGGCAAACCTACAACAGAAGCTCCCGTAGCCCCATCAAAAACGTAATAATCTATGGGAGTAATAGGTGAATTTAAACATACTACTTGATCGGAAGTAAATGGTTCTGAAATTAGAAATAAGGCAGAACTTGGTAAAACAACGAGAGTTCCTGTAACGGAGACTCCACCACAAGGTCCTGATGCTAGAACTGTATATTGATAAGTTCCAATTGCTGTAGGTGTCCCCTCGATACTATAGGAGCCAGAATTAAATAAACCTGAAATTCCTTCTGGCAAACCTACTACTTGTATATCAGAAGCAGTTACGTTGCTTGCTGAATAAAGTATCTGATCAATAGGTGAATTTACGCATACAGATTGAAATATTGTACTTGGAGATGAATTTAATTGTAATGTTGGTACGGTGGTAACCGTAACTACTCTTGTAGCAGTCCCGGTTGCACATCCAACTGACCCAGATAATGTATATGAAATCGTTGCTGTTCCCGTTGCGTTCCCAAGTATAAAACCTGTCGAATCAACTGTTGCGATGCTATTATTTGAAGAAGTCCATATTCCTCCTGGCGGATTTGCAGTAAAAACTGTATTCGAGCCGACGCAAACCCCCTGAAACCCATCAATAGTGGGTTGAAAAAGTTCACCAACGGTAACAGTTCTAGTAAAAATAGCATTTGTACAAGGAGCAGAAGCAACAACCGTGTAACTAATGGTAGCGACACCTGTTGAAACACCCGTGATTACTCCAGTTACAGAATCTACGGTCGCTATACTATTGTTTGAAGAACTCCAACTTCCGCCAGCAAGTGTCGCCGTAAATGTGGTAGTTAATCCCACGCAAAGACTTTGATTTCCCGACAAAATCACACCAGTTGGTTGAGAATTAATGTTTATAGTGGCTGTACTTACGTCATTAACACATGGAGCAACGCCAACAATACTATAACTAAAAAGACTTGTAGTTGATCCAGGAGCCGGTGTGAATGTCCCACTAATCGCGCTAAAAATTCCACCTGTACCTGCGACTCTTGTCCAAGTTCCTCCTGTTTGTTCGCCTGAAATCAATGAAAATAAATCAATGGTTGCGACACTACTGTCACAAATTGTCGTCGAACCGTCAAGCCCAGCATTAGGTTGTTGATTAATAATTACAGTGGCGACACTAGTATCATTTGGACAGGGACTTGTACCTAAAATACTGTACGTAAAAGTACTCGAAGTAGCTCCGATACCAGGTGAAAATAATCCCGCGGAAGAATTAAACGTTCCTCCTGCACCTGAAGTTCTTGTCCACGTGCCTCCACTAGTTCCGCCAGTTATTAAAGTAAATAAATTAATCGGCGATGTACTGGTTTCACAAATAGTTATGGCACCATCAATACCTGCATTGGGACAATCACTTGCTACACAGCTACTGCTACCAGCTTGATAACAACTTCCAACTGTACCGGATGGAGCAACAAAAAGGGTTACCTCATCCCCCGGAGTTAAACCACTAATTGTATAAGACAGCAATGGACCACTACCACCAGAAATGAAAGAACCTCCATTGATGGTATACGCTCGAACGTAGGTCAGAGCACCAAGAACCGCATTCCAATTGAATGTCACACTTGTAGGAGTTGAAAAACCACAGGTTACTGTTGGCACTAGTGATGGATTTATTGTTATCGCAATAGTTGTCGTACATCCACCTAAGTTTCGGTACAGTATATTCGCTACTCCAGCAGAAACTCCAGTGACAAGTCCATTACTATCAACCGTTGCTATACTGAGATTTAATGATTCCCATGGTGTCGTTGCATTTGGAAATAGTGAACCTTCGAGTTGAAGGATTCCTGCCTCACAAGTCGAGGTTCCGTTCGGAGCTGTTATTGTCGGAAAACTGCTAACATAAACATTTTCACTATATACATTTCCCAAACTATCAGTATATGAAATCGTTGTTGCTCCAAAACTTACAGCAGTTACCAAACCTGTAGAACTAATTGTAGCCACCGCCGGATTTAATGAAAACCACGGAGTAGTCGCTGTAATTGGCGCTGGAGGCAAAGATGCAGACAATTGTGTGGTATTTGGACCTGGCAAGCAGATACTAAAATTCCCTGTGACTACGCCTAAACTCACTTTGCCATCATTGGACGATAATAGATTACTTGAATTGGAATTTGCATGTGCCTGCAAAGAAGTCACGCATAAAATAAGTGCAAAAATAAAGTAGAATTTTTTCATAAAAAAAGTTTGTTACCTAGCAAAAATAGTTCTTTTTAGGTAACAAACTCTGATTAATAAAATAAATTTATTTGTTGATTTCCTTGGCTTTAGCTTCCCAAAAATCAGATAAAGTGTCATAATCTATCGGAGTTGCCGCTTCTTGGGGAACCAATCGACCGCTATTGAAAGCACGGTATAAAATTGATTCAATTAAAAAATCTTCATTGACTTCGTAGGGGGAATACTTCGCTTTAAGTCGAATATCAAAAACTCTGGCTGTAGCATTAGACCAAAAAGCTTTCCATCCACTTTTGTAATCTTTGATTAATTCGTAGGAAGTAAATCCTGTTTGACGGGCAATTAACTTCACTAAGATTTGTCCTTGCTTTCGCGAAAGCTTTTTCAATTTGGGAGAAAATTCTTTCTCCATATAATCTTCTACAATTTTAAAGTATTTCCGTTTTTCTTTTTCGGTCTTTAAAGCAGCCATATTTTGATTCAAAATCTTAAGACGCTCTGCACCTACTCTAGCGTAAGGATACACTTTATAAACTCTGTTACGAAGTAAAAGAAATTGTTTTTTAGTCTCTGGATCCATATTGTCTCTGTAAACCGTAATTTCATGCAACTGAATCGGTTCGGAAAGCGTATCGGTATCTTTTACTTGATACCCCATTTTAGTAGTATCTTGCTCAATAATCTGCGCATGAGCAGCCATTGCAAAAAATAAAGCGATAAAAAAGAATGGATTGAACTTCATAATAGAAAATTTATGGATCAAAATTATACATTAAACTTACAACTGTAATGCCAAATTTATAAATTAGCCAAAAAAACACTATGAGTACAAAATCAATACTTAAAAAGTCGTCACTGACCTTTTTAGAAAGCTATTTGAACAACGCCTCTCCTACCGGTTTCGAAGCGGAAGGGCAAAAAATATGGATGGATTATGTAAAGCCATTCGTACATACTTTCATTACAGATACCTACGGTACAGCAGTTGGTGTGATTAATCCCGATGCAAAATACAAAGTAGTCATCGAAGGGCACGCCGATGAAATTTCATGGTACGTCAATTATATTACCGATGATGGACTCATCTATGTCATCCGAAATGGTGGTTCTGATCATCAAATTGCGCCATCAAAAAGAGTGAATATCCATACTAAAAAAGGCATTGTAAAAGGTGTTTTCGGTTGGCCTGCCATTCATACAAGAAATCGTGGCAAAGAAGAACCTGCACGATTAGACAATATTTTCATTGATATAGGCTGCGCGACAAAAGCAGAAGTAGACGAATTAGGCGTTCACGTTGGTTGCGTTATCACCTACCCTGACGAATTCATGATTCTAAACGAAAACAAATTTGTTTGCCGAGCCATCGACAATCGCATGGGCGGATTTATGATTGCTGAAGTGGCTCGATTACTTCATGAAAATAAAAAGAAATTGCCCTTTGGTTTGTACATTACCAATTCTGTTCAAGAGGAAGTTGGTCTTCGTGGTGCGGAAATGATCACCAAAACCATCAATCCAAACGTGGCGATTGTCACCGATGTTTGTCACGATTCAACAACGCCAATGATCGACAAGAAAATTGAAGGAGAAACTAAAATTGGTAAAGGTCCAGTAATTACCTATGCGCCGGCAGTGCAAAACAATTTAAGAGAATTAATTCTAAAAACTGCCGAAGACAACAAAATTCCATTCCAACGATTGGCTTCTTCTCGAGTAACCGGAACTGATACCGATGCTTTTGCTTATAGTAACGGCGGCGTGGCTTCAGCGTTAATTTCGTTGCCATTGCGTTATATGCACACCACGGTAGAAATGGTTCATAAAGAAGATGTAGAAAATGTCATCAAACTAATATATGAAACCATCTTAAAACTTGAAAATGAAGAAACCTTTTCCTATTTCAAATAATTTGTAGGAGCTATTTACTTCGTCCGTTCGCTCTTTTGGGGCTCGGGTCCCGCTATCCGCTCCCAATCTTTTGCGCCATCCGACCCAAGCCAAATAACGAACTAATCTCTGGCGCAAAAGGATTTCCGCTCTTATCGGGGCTAAAAAACCGTGCCCATGAAAACCATTTATGTACTAGTTTGCCTTTTTTTTCTTGGTTTTTTTTGGTCGATTTATCAGCCGAAAGAATATTTTACATGCTTTCTCGAGATTATCCCTGCACTCATTGGATTTGTAATCTTAGCGTTAACGTTTAAGCGATTTCGGTTGACCAATCTAACCTACTCGCTGATCTTGGGACATTGCATTATTCTCTTTATCGGCGGTCATTACACGTATGCTGAAGTGCCACTGTTTGACTATTTCAAAGACGTTTTTCATCACAGCAGAAACAACTATGACAAAGTCGGACATTTTGCGCAAGGTTTCGTTCCCGCATTGATTATAAGAGAACTATTCATTAGAAAAAAAGTCATTGCGAATCAAGCTTTTTTCAACTTCATCATTGTTTCAATCTGCTTGGCGATCAGCGCCGCTTACGAATGGATTGAATGGGCAGTATCGATTTCTACTGGAGATCAAGGTGATGCTTTTCTGGGAACACAAGGCTACATTTGGGATACCCAATCTGATATGTTAGTGGCCGCAATTGGCGCTTGTTGCGGCTTATTAATCTTTTCTAAATGGCAAGACAGGCAATTAAGGCGTCGTGGATTTAACCAAAAATAAAAAGCACCACTATTTTCATAATGATGCTTCAATTTTAATAATGAAATGTGCTAAACTTAGAAAAGCAATTTTTCTTTTTTTAGTATCGTCTGAACCTTATTGATGATTTCAAAATCTAAAGGCTGTGCAACACCATTCAATTCGTTTTCAATAATCAAATTGTCTTCTGCAATACCATCCTCTAAAGTTTTATCAAGATATAACGGACGAACAGTTGTATCAAGATCAGACTCGATAACTTGATTATTAATGCTGATGATATCTTCTATCGATTGCTCACTAATTACAAAAAGCGTTGTGTTTTCAGATGCGCTTTCAATAATTTTTTTGTCTTGCCCGATAAGTTCCATAATATCTCTTTGATATTTTAGGTTCAAAATGGTTTCAGGATTGACTATCGTTTGGTCTTCTACTGGAGCCAATTTAAAATTTTCGATTGTTACCGGATTTGATTCGAAAGAATCTCCTTGCTCCACTTCCTCAATAATAGTTTTGTTTGCGATAGCTTTTGCTGAAAAATTGTCTGAGTTGTTAGCGATTGATGATGTATTGATCATCAGCACTGCGACTAAAAGAGTAATTGTTGTTTTCATGATTATTTGTATTTTAAATTTTGATTGATTTTATTGTTTCTATTAATTTCTTATACAAAGATACGGTCAAAAACTATTACCTTGTTTTGCATAGTACTACAATTTAACCTTTATTTAACAAATATTAATTTAAACATCCATCAAAAAAAAGCTAGAACTTTATGTTCTAGCTTTCAATAATTCTATGTACTTACACCGATTTCAAAAGAACTTCTGCTTCTTTTGCATATGACAATTGCGCATACTTTAACGCTGTAAATCCCTTATCGTCTTTTTCATTTTGTCGGGCTCCACTATCCAAAAGTAGTTTAATAATCTCCACTTTATTATAACGAGCAGCAATCATCAGCGGTGTCATTCCAAACGACTTTTCGTTAACATCGGCGCCATAGCTAATTAATTTCTTTACAAAATCTATTTCCCCTTTTTGAATTGCGATACACAAGGGCGTATTTTTCGCATATAAAGCAACAGTGTGCGATGTTGGTTCAAGTTGCACATTTACAGCAAAAGAACTAGTTGAAAAAGCAAGTAATGCTGCACTCAAATAAATAACTGATTTTTTCATAAGATTTGATTTTTGATTGATTAATGATTCAAGCCAATAGACGTTTAGAAGTTTCTTGTGTTACGGGACAGCAAAACTTTTAACATTTTAATAACCTTCAAAAAAAAAAGAAGACCGCGAATCAATCGATCCACGCTCTTCTTATCTTCATTGCATTCTTAGTCTACAGCTTTGACAAGTATTCCAAAACGTTTTTCTCTATTCTATCGTTTATATTCGAAACGTCTGCTTTTACAAATGAGTCACCCAAGATATTTTCATAGAGTTCAATATATCTGTCTGAAACAGATTCAATATAATCCTCAGTCATTTCTGGAATCTTCTGCCCTTCTTTCCCTTGGAATCCATGTTCAATCAACCAACGTCGCACAAATTCCTTCGACAGTTGTTTTTGATCTTCTCCTCTATCCTGTCGGTCTTGATAACCGTCTTTATAAAAATAACGAGAAGAATCGGGCGTATGGATTTCATCAATTAACACAATTTCACCCGATTTCGTTTTGCCAAATTCATATTTCGTATCCACCAAGATTAAGCCACGACTGGCCGCAATTTCAGTTCCACGCAAATACAAAGCTCTGGTATATTTTTCTAAAACGACATAATCTTCTTCTGAAACTATTCCTTTAGAAAGTATCGCTTCCCTCGAAATGTCTTCGTCGTGTTCGCCATTGTCTGCTTTTGTCGTTGGTGTAATTATGGGATGGGGCAATCGATCATTTTCTTTTAGTCCATCGGGCATCGTAACACCACACAACATTCTTTTCCCAGCGGCATATTCGCGAGCGGCATGTCCAGATAAATAGCCCCGAATGACCATTTCTACTTTAAACGGTTCACATAAATAACCCACGGCAACATTGGGATCGGGCGTCGCAATCAGCCAATTAGGCACGATGTCTTTAGTCAAATCCATAAACTTGGTTGCGATTTGATTCAGAATCTGTCCTTTATAGGGAATTCCTTTTGGTAAGACAACATCAAAGGCTGAAAGTCGATCGGTAGCTACCATGACTAAATATTGATCATCAATATTGTAAACTTCACGGACTTTACCGCGATAAACGGAATTTTGTTTTGGAAAATTAAAATTTGTAGTAGTGATTGTGGTGTTCATGTTCGTTGTGTTGTGTGCAGTGTGCCACAAAAATACATTGTTTTTAGAGATAGTCAAAATTGAAATTCATATTCCGAGTCATTTCAAAAAATATTATAATATAATTACATAATTGTATAAAAAGAATGAGCCGAAAAATCCTCATCTTTACCTACTTTGGATTTTTATGACTTATATCGACCTTAATATTTTATCAACCAATCGGGCCAATTTGAAACAATACTTAAAAAAGGGCACAAAATTTCTCCTGTTGATCATCGCTTCTATTCTGTTGCTTTGCATATTGCTTGTTCTTATCATTCAAATTCCGCTGGTACAAAATAAAATCAAAGACAAAGCGATTACTTATCTCGAAGGAAAAATTCATACTAAAGTAATGATTGGCCACATCGATATCGGTTTCCCAAAGGATGTTACCCTCGAGGAAGTTTATCTTGAAAGCCAACAAAAAGATACTTTGCTGTACTCAAGAAAATTGCAAGCCAACATTTCGCTTTTCAAACTAATCAACAGTGAAGTCGAAATCAACAACATCGATCTCAACGGCATCAACGCACACATCAAAAGAAATAAAGATTCAGTCTTTAATTTTGATTATATCATCAAAGCGTTTGCTTCCAAAGAAAAACCGAAATCCAATACCAAAACTAAGATTTCGATTGGCAACATCAATCTTGACCAAATCAAAGTGACGTTTGACGATGCCATCACCAAAAATAACCTCAAAGTCGCCATCCATCATTTCGACACAAAGATTAATAAATTCGATTTAGACCATCTCGATTTCGATGTCCCAAAAATCAAACTCGACGGATTGACTCTTAGACTCAAACAAGGGTTACTGGTTCATGAAATTGCAGTCAACACGAAAGAAATTGCCGATTCACTGGCAAAAAATTCAGATTTAAAATTAAAACTAGGACAAATTGAACTATCAAAAATCGACATAAAATATGACAACGCCGGCACGAATCTCAATACCGGATTAACTCTTGAAAAATCATTCATTCGTATCAATACATTCGATCTTAAAAGCCAGGTTATCGATATAGAAAACTTTGACATCGATAATTTAAACGGTGAACTCACACTCGTCAAGAAGGAAAACAAACTGCCAAAAACTGAAGCCGCTCCAAACACCAAATTGCCTGAAAAAGGTTGGCAAATCAAGCTCAACCAAGCCAAACTCAAAGAAATCGCCTTCCGTTTTGATGATGAAAATTCAGCGCCAACAAAAAAAGGCATCGATTACAAGCACCTCGATATCAAAAACTTCAACCTCGATGGCGAAAAATTCGCGTACACTTCAAAAGGAATTTCCGGAAACATTTACGCATTCACCGTAAGGGAAAAAAGTGGTATCGAGGTGCAATCGCTCAAAACGCAATTCTATTATGGTAGAAAATCGTCTTATCTTAAAAAATTATACCTAAAAACACCGCAAACGTTGGTTAAAAATGAAATCATCATTGGTTATCCATCAATTGAAACTGCTTCTAAAGATATTGGTCAATTCCAGGTCAATGCCAATTTGGTCGATAGTCAAATTGGTTTCAAAGACATTTTGATTTTTGCACCGCAACTCGCGAATACTAATCCTTTTCGAAGCAATGCGAATGCAATCATCAAAATCAATGGGAAAGTCAATGGGAAAGTCAACGACATTCATATCCCAAATCTAGAAATTAGCGGTATCGGCAACACAACGCTGGCGGCAAGCGGAACCATGGTTGGTCTGCCCGACGTAAAAAAAACATATTTCGATATGAACATTCGAAATTTCGAATCGACAGCGAAAGACATTTACAGCATACTGCCAAAAAACACAATCCCGAAAACGATACAATTGCCGGCCAGATTGGCAACGCGCGGCACCTTTAAAGGTACAATATCGAATTTTTTCACCAACATGAATCTCAACAGCAGTTTCGGAAATGCCACAGTCAAAGCAAATTTCAACGATCAACGAAAAGATCACGAAGTCTATCAAGCTAACACAAGTTTCACGAATTTCGACTTAGGCAAACTCATCAAAAACCCGACGCTTGGAAAAATTTCGCTGACTGCAACCATTAAAGGCGTTGGACTCAACCCAAAAACAGCTTCTGCTTCAATCATAGGAAAAATCGCCAGCACACAATATAATCAATATACCTATCGAAATGCCAACCTCGACGGGACCATAAACAAAGGTATTTTCGATGCGGCAGTCGTTATGAAAGACCCGAATCTGGCTTTTAATTTAACCACAACAGGTAGTTTCAAAGATAAATATCCTGCCGTAAAATTGAAAATGAATGTTGACATAGCCGACCTCGAAAAACTGAATCTGCACGCCGGACCGTTAAAACTCAAAGGTCAAATAGATGCCGATTTTCCGACAGCCAATATCGATTATCTCAATGGAAAACTGTCCGCACATCACTTACGAATTGCCAATGCCAAAAACGAATTTGTGCTCGACACCATCACCGTAATGGCAACGGCAACGACTGAAAAAAAGACCATCACTGTGCGTTCTCAAATGTTGGATGCTGACGTGAATGGCCAATATCAATTATCAAAACTTGGCAATGCGATTACCAATTCGATGGCAAAATATTATGATGCGAATCTAGGTTCTACAAAAGAGGCTTCCAATCCACAGCAATTGGCGTTTACTATTGCCATAAAAGACCATCCGATAATTTTTCAGTTGGCGCCAGATTTGAAAAGCCTCGAACCAATCCATATTAATGGGCGTTATAATTCGGTCAATGATTCGATAGTACTCCATGCCAACATTCCAAAAATAGTCTATCAGGAAAACAAACTAACCAACGGCAACATAAAAGTAGACACAAAAGAAGGTGCTTTAGTTTATGAAATACTTGTCGATGACATTCAAAACGCTCAGTTCAAATTGCCTTACACGAGTCTGTCAGGAAAAGTTCAGAACAATCTGATTGATTATAGTTTATTGCTCAAAGACGATAAAGACATAGAACGCTACAGGATTGCTGGCACTTTGAAAACCACGCCGGCATCGACAGAAATTAAACTCAACGACAAACTCACTTTGAATTACGATTCTTGGAATATGAACCCAAACAACGTAATGCGCTTCGGCAAAAATGGAATTTATGCCAATGAAGTTTCGCTCGAAAAAGACAACAATATGCTGAGCGCACAATCGGAATCTGAAAGTCCAAATGCACCCTTGAATATTGGTTTCAGGGACTTCAAAATCGAAACCATCACGAACTTCGCCCAAAAAGACTCACTTTCGGTTGGTGGAAAAATCAATGGAAAAGCACAGCTTAAAAATTTGATAAAAAGCCCGCTTTTTACCGCAGATCTTGAGATTTCTGATTTCAATTTTCGCAAAGATACTGTCGGAAATCTAGCCATTAAAGTCAGTAACGACATTGCCAGCACTTATAAGACCAATATCGTCATCAGCGGCCAAGATAATAATGTCGTACTCGATGGAAATTTCAATTCAAAATCCAACACTTTCGACATGAATTTGGATTTGGTGAAACTCAACCTCAAAAGCATCCAAGGTTTTGCGATGGGCAACATCTCACAAGGCAGCGGATTCTTTAGTGGTAAATTTAAAGTGAAAGGCACAACAGAAGCACCTCATATCGCTGGTGATTTGCAATTTAACGACATTGCTTTTCGTGTAAAACAAGCCAACGCTTACTTCAAATCGATGAATGATAAAATTACCGTGAATGATAGCGGCATTGTCATCAACAAATTTGTAATCAAAGACGAAAAGGATAGCATCATTGTGGTTGATGGTTCGATGCCTACAACCAATTTTATAGATTACGATTTCAATCTTTCGGTTGGCGCCGACAATTTTCAGGTATTGAATTCAAAAGAAAAAGACAACCAATTGTTTTACGGACAGTTGTATGTTGATACACGGCTTAAAATCAAAGGCAATACTGACAAACCGATTATTGATGGCAATATCAATGTAAATAAAGACACCAAGCTGACTGTTGTACTGCCGCAACAAGACCCATCAATTGAAGATCGTGAAGGCATTGTCGAATTTATCGATCAAGATGATGTTACTATCAATCAAAAATTAATCGCAAACGATTCGATTAGCAAAACTCAAATCAAAGGTCTTGAAGCATCTGTGAATATTGAAATCGACAAACAAGCCGAACTCAACATGATCATTGATAAAGGCAACGGCGATTACCTCAAACTCAAAGGTGAAGCACGTTTGACGGGCGGTATCGATTCCTCCGGTAAAACCACACTCGCCGGTCGTTACGAATTTACGGAAGGTATGTACGAAATGACGTTCAGTTTAATCAAAAGAAAATTTGATATAAAAGAAGGAAGTTACATCTTGTGGACCGGCGAGCCAACTGCAGCCGACATCAACATCACGGCAGTATACAAAACCGATGCTGCACCGATTGATCTTTTGGGCAATCAACTTGGTAATGTGAGTCCTGAAGTTCGCAATACCTACAAACAAAAAATTCCTTTCGAGACCGAACTGATTATGAAAGGCGAATTGCTCAAACCTGACATCACTTTTGACATTGTGCTTCCGGAAGGCAACAATACCGTTTCGACAGAAATCATTAACAGTACACAAACTAGGTTGTCACAATTGCGTCAAGAACCAGCGGAACTTAATAAACAAGTTTTTGCGTTGCTGTTGTTGAATCGTTTTATAGGTGAAAATCCCTTTGCCAGTGAGTCAAACGGTACTTCATCGGGCGCATTGGCCAGACAAAGTGCCAGCAAAATTTTGTCGCAACAATTGAATGATCTGGCGGGTGATTTAATTAAAGGTGTTGAACTCGATTTCGACCTCGAGTCGACCGATGATTACACTTCAGGGCAACGGCAAAATAAAACCGATTTGAATGTCGGCGTTTCCCAAAGATTGTTGGATGACCGTTTGAAAGTTACTGTTGGCAGTAGTTTTGCACTCGAGGGCCAGCAGCAAACCAACCAGCAGGCAAACAATATTGCAGGCGATATTTCGGCAGATTATCAATTGTCGAAAGACGGAAGGTATCGCGTGCGGGCTTATCGTAAAAACCAATACCAAGTAGCTTTGCAAGGGCAAGTGATTGAAACTGGCGTATCGTTTATCATCACTTTAAACTACGATAAATTTCGGGAGATTTTCCGTAGTGCGAAACAAGACAAAGTCAAACTCGATACAAAAAAGAAATTATAATGAGAACGAAAACGCTATACATCAGCTTGCTCCTACTCTTTCTGGCTTCTTCGTGCAGCAACACTAAGTATCTACCTCAAGGGGAACTGCTTTATACGGGTGGAAAAATTAAAGTTGAAGATGATTCCATTTCGAGAAAAGAGCGCAAGAATCTCAGAAAAGTTATGGAAGGTATGTTGCGTCCG
This sequence comes from Flavobacterium sp., assembly GCA_031373195.1. Lineage (GTDB taxonomy): Bacteria > Bacteroidota > Bacteroidia > Flavobacteriales > Flavobacteriaceae > Flavobacterium. The sequence continues at coordinate 16,350 of JANMML010000028.1, forward strand.
AAGCCAAACAGTCGGGTACTTGGACTACGGTTCAAACTCTATATCTACAACATTGCTGGTGCGCCTAAAAAAGAAAAAGGATTTCGCCATTGGTTGCGTTATAAAGTGGGCGAACCGCCGGTGCTTTTTAGTAATTTTGATTTGGATTTCAATAAAAACATCTTGCAGAATTATGCGGAAAACAAAAGTTATTTCAATACGCGGGTTGCTGCAGATTCAACCCGTAGAGGAAAAAGAGCCTCTTCGAATTTCCTCGTAAAACCCGGCAGTCCGTATAAAATCAAACAGGTTATTTTTCCTGCCGACACTATGGAACTTGAACAAGCCATGATGGCCATTAAAGAAAAAAGCTTTCTGAAACCCGGAGAAAATTACGATCTTGATAAAGTAAAAGCTGAACGACAACGCATTGATACGCATTTGAAGGAAAAAGGATATTTCTATTTTGGAGCAGATTATTTGAAAGTACAAGTTGATACCTCGGTAGGAAAACATCAAGTTGATTTGCTTTTAAAAGTAAAACCCGAAACACCGGAGCTTGCCAGAAATGTATATAAAATCAATGATATCATTGTGTATCCGAATTATTCTGTCAATTCTGATCAAGCAGTTACTTCTTCAGATTCCATCCAGAAATACCATGATTTTACAATTATTGATGGGGAGAAAACCTTTAATCCCAGAATATTTGACCGCACGCTTTACTTCAAAAAATATGATTTATACAATCGAACCAATCACAATTTATCACTGAATCGGCTGGTGAATTTAGGGACTTTCAAATTTGTAAAAAACCAATTCACGATTGCCGATACGATAGGAAATTACCTCAATGCATTTTATTATTTGACACCATTAACGAGAAAATCGTTTCGTTTTGAAGTCTTGGGTAAAACTAATTCAGCCAATTATACCGGAACAGAAGTCAACATCAGTTGGAGCAATAGAAATACTTTTAGAGGTGCAGAACTTTTTACTGTTAGTCTGTTTGGTGGACTTGAAGTGCAACTTGGTGGTCAAAACAAAGGCTTTGATGTATACCGTGCCGGAACGGAAATGAATCTGATTTGGCCACGATTCCTCACGCCGTTTAAGACAAGTTCATCAAGTGGATTTGTACCGAAAACAAAGGCTACGCTTGGTTATGAATACCAATTGAGGTCGAAATTGTATTCGTTGAATTCGCTCAAAACTTCGTTTGGTTATTTGTGGAAAGAAAACATGCGTAAGGAACACCAACTTAACGTAACCGACATCACTTATGTGAGTCCAGCGAACGTGACGCCTTTGTACCGCGAACAAGCAGCCACAAACGAATCACTCAATAAAGTCATTGATAAACAATTGATTTTCGGCCCCAACTATTCGTATACGTACACCAATACGATGGAAACGGCGAAAAAGCATACACTTTATTTTAAAGGCTCGTTTGATTTGGCGGGAAATCTAGCTGGATTGCTCACCAAAGCGGATATCAAAAAAGGCGATACGATTAAAGTATTTGGGGTTCCTTTCAGCCAATTTGCCAAAGCAGAAGCTGATTTTAGACATTATATGAAGTTGGGAGATCAATCGCAGCTGGCAAGCCGCATCATTGTTGGTGCTGGTTATGCATATGGAAATTCGGCGGAGTTGCCTTATGTCAAACAGTTTTTTATTGGAGGAACGAATAGCTTGAGGGCTTTCCGTGCCAGATCTATTGGTCCTGGAACTTTCAATGCGGCTTCGGAAACGAATGCTTTTCTTCCGGATCAGTCGGGTGATATTAAGTTTGAAGTCAATACCGAATTTCGCGCGAAACTTTTTAGTATTGTGCATGGCGCTGTATTCATTGATGCCGGCAATATTTGGTTGATGAGCGATAATGCTGAAAAACCTGGTGCTAAATTCTCTGGAAAATTCCTCAACGAACTTGCTGTGGGAACGGGTCTTGGACTGCGATTTGACTTATCGTTTTTAGTATTGCGAACCGATCTTGCTTTCCCTTTGCGGATTCCGTATTTACCTGATGGACAACGTTGGGTGCTTGACAAAGTGAATTTTGGTAATGGCCCGTGGCGCAGTGATAATTTGGTGTTTAATTTGGCGATTGGCTATCCATTTTAATTTAAAAATTTATATTGGGAGTTGTGGTTTACGATGTACCCTAGCCCTGACCTGCCTCGCGGCAAGGCGGGTAGCAGCGGTATCCTTTTTCCGGCTTCTTTAGACGGGAAAAGATTTAGCGGATTGCTTCGCCAGTTCGCCAAAAGGCTCGGGTGCAGGATTAGCTTCTGAAAAAACAAAAAAATGCATACATCGAACTGAATCTTTGTAAGCATTTTTTATTGATGGGTAATCTTTCTAATCGTTATTTTCGATTTGTTTGTAGGCATCGATGACTTTCTTCACTAAACGATGGCGAACAATATCTTTATCATCTAAATAAATGATACTAATTCCCTCAACATCTTTCAACACCAATATGGCTTCTTTCAAACCTGAAATTGTCCTTCTTGGTAAATCTACTTGTCCGGGGTCGCCTGTAATCATGAATTTGGCGTTTTTTCCCATACGTGTGAGGAACATTTTCATTTGAGAATGTGTTGTATTTTGCGCTTCATCCAAAATCACAAAGGCATTGTCTAACGTTCTTCCTCGCATAAATGCCAAAGGCGCAATTTGAATAATTCCTTTCAAAATATAATCTTCCAAAGTCTGCGGTGGCAACATATCTCTCAATGCATCATATAATGGTTGCATATACGGATCGAGCTTTTCTTTCATATCACCAGGTAAAAAACCAAGATTTTCTCCTGCTTCTACGGCTGGTCTAGTAAGGATGATTCTTTTTACTTGCTTCTCCTTTAGTGCTTTCACCGCCATAGCGACTCCGGTATATGTTTTACCAGTTCCAGCTGGACCAACTGCAAATACCATGTCGTTCTTATTCACACAATCAACCAGCAATTGCTGATTTGGCGTCATCGCTTTTATGATTTTTCCACCCAAACCATGCACCAAAATCTTGTCGTGATCCGGCATGCGCTGCTCGTCTTGGGAATTGCTTTGAATCACTCGCTCAATGACATTATCATCAATCCGGTTGTAGCGGGTAAAATGTTGCATCAGACGATTGAATCGAACTTCAAACTCATCGAGAACTTCCTTTTCTCCAAAGGCCTTAAGTGTTGTGCCTCGCGCTACAATTTTTAGTTTGGGATAGTATTTTTTTATCGTTTCAAGATGGGCATCTTGGGCGCCCCAGAAATCTTTTGGAGCAATATCATCGAGTTCAATAATTCTTTCGTTCAAATTGAGGTAGTATTAAGTTAAAAATAATAACTATAATTAGTAGCTTTGTATCCAAATTTAGTGAGTTTTTAGTTCGGTTTTCTTTTTATTTATAAACAATTTTATGTCAATAATTACACTTACGACGGATTACGGCTTAAAAGATCATTTTGTAGGTGCATTAAAGGGGAAAATAATTTCAGAATTTGCCGAAGCGAATATCATCGATATTTCACACGATATTGACCCATTTAATACTTCTGAAGCGAGCTACATTATTGGCGCTGCCTATAGTCACTTTCCTAAAGGAACAGTTCATTTTATTGGTGTTGATGCAGAATTCAATAAAGAAAACCAACACGTCGCCATGCAATGGAATGACCATTATTTTATTGGAGCAGATAATGGGATACTAACAATGCTTTTGCAACATCAAACGCCTCAGAAATTAGTGGCTATAACCATTCACGATCGATTACCTACTGACGCTACCGATGCTGATGTTTTAGTAACCGTTGCTTGTCATATTGCGAAAGGCGGTCTATTGAACGTGATTGGTAAAGAAATCCAGACGCTGAAACAGGTTACCGAATTGCAACCTATTATCTCTAGTGATAAAAGCGCAATCAAAGGCAATGTGATTTATATCGACCATTTCGGAAACGTAGTCACCAATATTACAAAAAAGTTATTCCTAGAAATTGCTAAAGGAAGACCGTACGAAATCCCATTACTACAAGGAAAAAGTCAAAAAAAATCAAATCCAATCAAAAATATTTGGGCAAAATATTCGGATATTTCCAAAAGCACGAATTATGCGTTGAAAAATTATGAAGGCGACAAGCTGGCCATTTTTAATGAAGCAGGTTTTTTAGAAATTGCCATTTTTAGAAGCAATCCCATGCGGGTAGGAAGCGCTTCCAGCTTACTAGGATTGGGTTATCGTGATACCATTACCATCAACTTCTTATAAACAACTATTCATAAATCTTAAATCTATTATGTTTGTACGCATTGTAAAAATGAGCTTCCACCAAGAAAATATTCCCGCCTTTTTGGAAAATTTCGAAATGATGAAAACCAAAATACGAAATGCCGAAGGAAACCGTTTCTTAGAACTGTATCAAGATAAAAATGATCCCTGTATTTTCTTTACTTACAGCTATTGGGAAACCGAAGCCGATCTTGAAAACTATAGACAGTCTGAATTGTTTTATGATGTATGGACGTTTACGAAGAAGCTATTCAATGCTAAACCAGAAGCGTGGAGCGTCGACAAACTAGTTAGCTTGAAATAGCCAATTGTGAATCTTATATAATTGTAATATCCAAGTGGAATGATACAATATCTTTCGTTTTTAGCTTTTGAAATTTTATTTGTTTTTTTATTAGCCTATTGGAATAGAAAATACTACAACAATCGACTCAATAATTTCGCAATCGCATTTTTTTCAACGCTGTTTTTTTACGTTTCAATTATCGGGATGGTATTTATTATCCGCTATTTGACAAAAAGAGAACTGGAATCTTTCGATTTAGATGGAAACGGATTCATAGATCAAGATGAAGTTACACCCGAATCAGTAGAAGCCAGTAACAAAGCTGTCCATGATACGGGACTATCAATGGCTCCTTTCACAGGAATCATTTTCAGTATTATTTATTTTATACTTATAATCATACCTTTGGCAATCTTTAACCGAAGAAAAGTCAATAATCATAATTCGTAACCAAGCGACAAAACGAATCAACAATTAAACGAATCAACGATTAAACGAATAAATAAGAAATGAAAGCCATCCTTCTCAAAGAAATAAAATCTTTTTTCGGCGCACCAATCGGATATCTAGTCATAGCGGTATTTTTGATTATCTGCAGCTTGTATCTGTGGGTTTTTGAAGGAGATTACAATATCTTGAATAGCGGATTTGCCGATATGAGTCCATTTTTTACCATCGCCCCACTCGTTTTTCTTTTTCTCATTCCCGCAGTGACCATGCGAAGCTTTTCGGATGAGAAAAAACAAGGCATTTTAGAACTGCTTTTTACCAAACCAATAAGTACTTGGCAAATTGTCAACGGAAAATTTATTGCCGCTGTAGTTCTGATTTTACTAGCTTTAGTACCAACGATACTATACGTGTCTGTATTATATGTTTATGGTATGCCTGAAGGAAACATCGATTTAGGTAGCACATTGGGCTCCTATTTTGGACTATTATTCGTCATCGCGGCCTATGCAGCAATCGGCGTTTTTACATCGACATTATCGGAAAATCAAATCGTCGCTTTTATCCTAGCCGTTTTTGTCTGTTTCTTTTTATACTTTGCCTTCGATGGACTAGCAACTTATTTCCCCAATTTTGAAAACACCATTACTTCATTGGGAATGAACAGCCATTTTAAAAGTATGAGCCGAGGTGTCATCGATACCAGAGACGTTATCTATTTCTCCAGCATTACCATCGCATTTTTGTCTTTCACTGTTTTCAAATTAAAATCGCTTCGAAACTAATGGTAACAGTCAAAAATAAAAACTTCAAAACCGTACTATTTACGCTAGCCATTTTGATATTGATTAATGGCATCGCAAGTCAGTTCTTCTACCGATTCGATTTGACGCAAGATCATCGTTATACACTTTCAAAAACTTCTTTAGAAATTCTCGAAGACGTTAAAGAACCGCTCATCATCGATGTTTTCCTAAAAGGGCAATTTCCCGGTGAATTCAAAAAACTGCAAACCGAAACGCAACAAATCCTCGAAGAATTTAAGGCATACAACAAAAATGTGACGTTTCAATTTGTCAATCCGATAGAAAATGAGGAAGAGCGTGACACCATTATCCAATCATTCTTAGAACGTGGATTAACACCTGTAAACGTTACCGTTGAAGACAAAGGCAAGCAAACGCAAGAAGTGGTTTTTCCGTGGGCCATCGCCACCTATAATGGTCGAAGTACCAAAGTGCCTTTACTCAAAAATATCATGGGCGCTTCAACAGCAGAAAAAGTGGTGAGTTCGGTGCAACATCTAGAATATGCTTTCGCCAATGCATTCAACACCATTGCAAAAGCAAAAGAGAAAAAAGTCGCTGTGATTAAAGGAAATGGTGAATTGCATGATTTGCAAATGGCGGATTTTATCAAGCAAGTACGCGAAAATTACTTCATTGGCACTTTTACCTTAGATTCTGTCGCGAAAAAACCGAATGAAAGCCTGGCCTACCTCAAAAAGTACGATCTGGCCATCATTGCAAAACCAACAGAAAAATTCTCAGATGAAGAGAAAATGGTACTCGATCAGTTTGTCATGAATGGCGGTAAAACCTTGTGGCTGATAGACCAAGTAAATATCGAAATGGATAGCTTATACAATGATTCCGGATCAACTTTGGCGTATCCATTTGATTTAAATTTAAATGACCAATTCTTTAAATACGGCTTTCGAATCAATCCAACTTTGGTTAAAGATGTTATGGCAACACCAATAGCGCTTGCAACGGGCGAAAAAGGCAGTGCAACACAATACACCCAGTATCCTTGGTTCTATTCACCGCTGGTTTACCCGGCAGGAAAAAACCCCATTGTGTCGAATGTCGATGCTCTTAAATTTGAGTTTACCAACGGTATCGAAGTCTTGAAAAACGATATCAAAAAAACAGTCTTACTGCAATCCTCACCCTATTCAAAATTAGTTGGAGCGCCCGTCGACATTAATCTCAATATGGTAACGGAAAGGCCAGAGCAAGGCGATTTCAAAAACACTGGAAACATTCCATTAGCACTTTTGCTGGAAGGAAAATTTAATTCCGTCTATAAAAACCGTGTTTTGCCTTTTCCCGAAAGTACTTTTCAATCGGAGGGAAAAAATAATAAAATGATTGTCATTGCGGACGGCGATATCATCCGTAATCAATTAGACAAAAATTACCAGCCTTTAGAATTGGGCTATGATAAATGGACGAATAAACTCTACGGTAACAAAGAATTTTTGATGAATTGCGTGAATTATCTGCTAGACGATAATGGACTTATTAACATTCGAAGCAAAGAAGTCAATTTGCCTTTATTGGATAAAGAAAAAGTCTACCAAGATTATTCTGTGATACAAGGGATAACTGTCGGACTTCCAATCGTAATTTTAGCAATCTTTGGCTTCCTTTTTACCTATTTGAGAAAAAGGAAATACGGTGCTTAATGTTAATAAAATTCTTTTTGATATTTCACAGTTTAAGATATATTTGTAAAATGGATGGGTTAAGGAAAATAATTGTCCTAGCCGATGTAGATGGAAAAAAAGGTTGAATCGTGTGACCGTGTAATCGTTTAAACGGCTGCGAGATTGGAGATGATACCTTAGCCCTGATTGCTTCGCCAGTTCGCGTTGCTCGTGTGAAAGGAAAATCCTTTTTTGTTTTTCTTTAAAACAAAAAAGATTGGAATGATAGCAGGATTAGCTTCTAAAAAACAAATCAACGAATAACCAATTCAACGATTACACGATTAAACAATTCAACGATTAAACAATTCAACGAATAAACAAGAAAAAATGAAATTTATAGTATCGAGTTCGTACTTATTAAAGCAATTGCAAGTGCTGGGAAGTGTTATCAATAGTAGCAATACCCTGCCGATTTTAGATAATTTCTTATTTGAATTGGATAACAAAATGTTGACTGTTTCTTCTTCAGATTTAGAAACGACCATGTCAGCCACTTTAGAAATCGATTCTACCAGCAAAGGAAGTGTTGCCGTTCCAGCGAAACTATTGTTGGAAATACTAAAAACATTTCCAGAACAACCTTTGACATTTACCGTTGAAGAAAATAGCACGATTGAAATTAGTTCCAATTCCGGTAAATACGCCTTGGCATACGCACCAGGAGAAGAATTTCCTAAATCAGTCAATTTAGACAATCCATCGACTACTTTAGTGCCTGCAGAAGTATTAGCAACTGCCATCAGCAAAACCATTTTTGCAGCAGGAAATGATGATTTACGGCCTGTAATGTCAGGTGTGTTTTTTCAATTTTCGCCAGAAGGATTGACTTTCGTTGCTACTGACGCACACAAATTGGTAAAATATGCTCGTACCGATGTGAAAGCATCTCAAGTGGCAGATTTTATTATGCCGAAAAAGCCATTGAATATTTTGAAAAGCATTCTAGGAGCATCTGATTCTGAAATCAAAATTGAATACAACGATTCTAATGCAACATTCTCTTTTGACAATTATATCTTAATGTGTCGCTTAATTGATGGAAAATATCCAAACTACGAAGCGGTTATTCCAAAAGAAAATCCAAATAAGTTAATGATTGATCGCACGCAGTTCTTGAACTCTGTAAGACGTGTTGCGATTTTCTCAAATAAAACTACACATCAAATTCGATTGAAAATTGCAGGAGCGGAATTAAATATTTCTGCGGAAGATATTGATTATTCTAATAAAGCAGAAGAACGTTTGACTTGTGATTATCAAGGTGACGACATGCAAATTGGATTTAATTCAAGATTCCTTTCGGAGATGCTGACCAACTTGCAATCGGATATGATTGTTTTAGAAATGTCATTACCAAATCGCGCTGGTATTCTTACCCCTGCCGACGGATTAGATGAAGGAGAAACGGTAACCATGTTAGTCATGCCAGTAATGCTCAACAACTAACCCTAATAACCCAATTATATTTCCAAGCCGTAACATTTTAGGATGTTGCGGTTTTTTTTATGGATGAAATGCCAGAATTGGAATCTTGGTATGAAAAGCTAACTTTTTTGATAAACTCACGTCGAAAATACGTTGAAAGAAATTTCTGTGATGCGTGGTCATCGCCAGCATATTGATATGATATAACGGAATAAATTCTAAAATCAATCCTTCTTTATCATCGCTTTCAATGCAGTGAAAAGAGACATTCTCATTGCCAAACATCACTTTCCAATCGTGGATAATCCTGCCATCTACGGGGTTTTCTTTGGGTTTTACATACAGACAATCAATGTGAGAATGAAAAGCTTTGGCAATGGTTAGGGCTTTCTTCAAAACTTCGATTTCCTCGGTCTTAAACTCTGTTATGAATAAAATTTTCTTAATCGGTTGGTACTCGCAATCTTCTGGAATGGCGATAACAACGGCGTTGGCATCGTTCATTACTTTCTCTGTAGTTGAACCAAGAAAAGTGGCAGCAAGTCCAGTGTCGCCTTTCGTTCCCATGACGATGTAATCCGCATTTTCTTTTTTGGTCAAATCGATGATACTGTCAATCAAATCGCCACTTTCCAACACATTATTAATTTTCACATGACCCAAATGATGGCCCTCTGCTATTTTGTGTAGCACCGGAATATGCCCTTTATAATTTTCAAATTGACTCAATTCCGTAACTTCATAAATCTCCGGCAAATATATCGGCACATCCATATAATTCATAGCGGGATATTGGTACGTATGCAACGTAGTAATTTCAGAGTGCGTATTTTTTGCCAAATGCAAAGCATATAAAAAAGCATTCTTTGAAATTTCAGAAAAGTCTGTTGGAAAAATGATCTTTTTCATATTAATATGATTTTGGTTGTTACTATTCGTATGCTAAAGATACAATAGAATTGGGCTTAATTCAATGACAATTATCATTTTAACGGTGCATTTAATTTGAATTGATTAGCATTCCCATCGACTTCTACTCGACTTCACGAGTTATGAAAGACTTAAAGTCATTTTTGTGTACTTTTGCAAAAAAGAAAACACCATGTTACATCATGATACCATCGTTGCACTTGCTACTCCATCTGGAGCTGGAGCGATTGCTATCATTAGAATTTCGGGATTGGAGTCGATTGGCATTGCTCACGACGTTTTCCGCTCCGTTAGAGGTAAAAATCTGCTGCTGCAAAAGTCCCATACGCTGCATTTGGGGCATATCGTTGACGATAATAAAACGTTAGATGAAGTTTTGATTTCTATTTTCAAAGGACCGCATTCCTACACTGGCGAAAATACGATTGAAATTTCCTGTCATGGTTCGACCTTTATCCAACAACAAATCATACAATTATTGTTGCGCAAAGGTTGCAGAATGGCAACGGCAGGCGAATTTACACTACGTGCTTTCTTGAACGGTAAACTCGATTTATCTCAAGCAGAAGCCGTCGCCGACTTAATCGCGTCCGACAACGAAGCGTCGCATCAAATCGCAATGCAACAAATGCGCGGTGGATTCTCGAATGAAATTGCACAATTGCGAAACGAATTACTGAATTTCGCCTCCTTAATTGAACTCGAATTAGACTTTGCTGAGGAAGATGTTGAATTTGCAGATCGTACACAATTCAATGAGTTGATTCAGCGTATCGAGCTGGTTTTAAAACGCTTAATAGATTCCTTTGCCATCGGAAATGTGATTAAAAACGGAATCCCGATTGCGATTGTAGGCGAGCCCAACGTTGGTAAATCGACACTACTCAATGCCTTGTTGAATGAAGAACGAGCGATTGTTTCCGAAATCGCAGGAACAACACGCGACACGATTGAAGATGAATTGGTTATTGGCGGCATTGGATTTAGATTTATTGATACCGCTGGAATTCGCGAGACCAAAGATGTGGTGGAAAGTATTGGAATTCAGAGAACTTTTGAGAAAATAGAACAAGCGCAAGTGGTTTTGTTTTTGGTTGATGGTTATCGGTTGTATGCTGAGGGTTCGATGGATTCTTTAGTGGTCGAATTCGGTAAAATACAAAATCAATTTCCACTGAAACCTTTGGTGCTCGTTCTAAATAAAATCGATCAATTGAATGACGAGCAATCAAAATCACTACTGGCGCAACTTACAGCCTACAGCCTACAACCTACCATCCTTTCTGCAAAACAAAAAATCGGTATCGAAGATCTCAAAAACCAACTGCTTTGCTTTGTCAATACAGGAGCTTTAAGGAATAACGAGACCATCGTAACCAATACGCGTCACTATGATTCATTGCACAAAGCATTGGAAGAAATTCAAAAAGTGAAACATGGCTTGCAAACTAATCTTTCGTCCGATTTGATGGCGATTGATATTAAAGAAGCACTGTATCACTTTGGTATGATCACCGGGCAAGTGACGAATGACGAGCTTTTAGGGAATATTTTTGCTAACTTTTGTATCGGAAAGTAACTACTTCCAAGCTTCATTACCGCCTCAGTTAACTACACTGCCCCACCCTTTCGCAGCGCTACCAATTTCGACTCGAGCATACTGCGCTCCAGTTCGAGCAATTCCTTTTGATGTTGTCGTTCTATTAGCCAGTCCGATGGGGTGGTCTCCCCTTTTTTGCTGGCTTTTATTAGCAATACTTCATGTGCTTTAACGACTTGTTTCCCTGCTTTTCGCATTTCTAAAAACTCCGAAAGCAGCGCCCGCCGCGATTGTGCGAGTTGCTTTCTTTGCGCCGCCGCTATTTTGCGATCCAATATTTGTTGCTTGTATTTATTGTAGCTCAGCCGCTCTTCTAAGTACTCTTGGGTTTCTCTTGGTTCGTCGGTAGTAGGTTTGTTTTTAGGACTGGCCTCCGCCGACTTCACATAGGCGAGCATCTCGGCGAGCAACGCCATCGCAGGCGCAGGCAAATCGCGTTTTCCGGAGGAATACATCGACCATTGGCTGGCGCTGACGCCAAGCAGCATCGCCGCATCTTGTTGCGTAATGCCGGGTAATTGCGTGAGGGTGGTTTCTTTTTTCATGACTGTATTGGTTGTCCGTCATGACAAAGTTAAGAATTTTGGGAAAGTTTGTGTGAATTTTTTCAAAATGAAATTTTTCACACAGATTTTGTGTGGATTTTTTTGAAATGAAATTTTTCACACAGAATTTATCCTGTTTGTTGGCACGGAATCTAATTCCGTGCGATCGGGGGTTTCTTAAATAGAACTGGAATAGAATTATACATAAACAATCTATTTTTTACCTTTTTTTATTTTCTTTTAATCCTGATTGTTTTTGCCAAAGACAGATTTAATAATGTTAATGGAATAGAAGATGTTTTTCCGAAAGGGTATCAGGATTCTCAAATAGAATGGGATTTATTGTTATCTTACAACTTTCTTAGTTACCACTGCTCCATCTACTGAAGTGATTTGAACTAATAGTACTTCGTTGGCAAATCCTCCATTTATATCAATTTCACTAGCATTGATGTGTTTTTTCTCTTCAATTAATCTACCTCTAACGTCAAATACTTTAACTGACGCCATAATGAAATTTCCAGAATTAACTGTAAACCCATTATTATTGCTATAAATAACTACTGTATTAGCTGTAAAGGTTGGATTACCCAACAGCGATTGGTAAACAATCTCAAAACGATTATTAAAAGTACCGGCTACTGAGGTAAATGTATAGACTCCTGCACTCAAATTATAAATTGAAGCAGTTACATTGTCTTTTAGATAAATAGATTGCAGGCCTCCGTTAAATAGTCCAGTAGTGTGATCGATTCCAATTGTGTAATTACCAGCGGTCGCAACTTTATAAGATAGAGGAACTATATCACTGTCTTGAAATTCAGGTCGCCCTTGAACTGAATATTCATCTGTTCCGATTAAACTAGTTAAATAAAATTCATGATTGATGTTTTTTCCATCAATACCTCTATCATCGGCAAGCGTTCCTTCTTGACTATATCCGACAGCCATTTGGCTAAAAATACCCGTATCTGTATTCAGATTCAACCAATACAACCCATTATTTGCTGTATTTACACTTTGAGGTACTCTAAAAAATTGGTCTGCATTTAAACTTCTTCTCATACTATTGGTAAAGGTTAAATTTGTACTAGTAGTAGCATTTACAATAAATCCTTGTCCGATATTAAGCACCCAACTGTTTTCATCGCCCGGATTAAAATATCCTGTTCCTGTATCTCCGCCAGCGACACCATTGGCAACATAAGCCGTTTTAGTGAGTGTTGCGTAGGACGGCACCGTGGTATCGTTCGTTTTTCTCCATAGATATAAAGTACCCGAAGTACTAACATTTCCATCAATAAAATCCTTAACATTGATTCGCGACGGATATGGATTTCCGACAGCGTTATATCCTGTAGTCATTGCAAAATTTACATTTCCATTATTAGGAACACCTGTAAAAGTACCATTCCAAACTGTTGCAACTGTAGGATGGTCCCATGGCATTCTTATCAAGTATCCTTTTGCTTGACCAAACGTAGCGTTGTTGCTATCTGTTCCGTTAACACCGTTTGGCGCTACTAAAGGAGCAGGATATTGTAAACCTGTCAAATTAAATCCACTAAAACTATTATACAAATCAGTAGCCGTATTATATACATAAAAACGAGTTGGTAATGTAAAAGGAGAAAATGCATACAGTCCTTGTCCTGTTACTGGCGAGGACCATAACGTATAATCCAAACGTTTCAAAGCAGATGAGTTTCGTTTTACAATGATGTTACCCGAATTGGTAAAGTTTGTACCATTTTGAATTAAATTGGCAGTATTGTTAAGTGTGAAACTACCAGATGACACAGTCAAAGCACCATTTAAAATAACATCAAATCCGGAAGTAACAGATACTACAGCACCATTATTTACGGTAAGTGAACAAGCATTTAAATCAGTTCCAATAATAGCATTTCCGGTAAACACAGCCGCAGTAATTGAAGTCGGCGCCCCATTATCCCAAGAACTTCCATTCCATGTAGTTGTGTTAATTGAAACCGTAGTTGTTACGGAATTTGCTTCCGAACAAACACCGCTTTGTACCACAGCTCTAAACTGTGTAGTTTGTGTCAAAACTCCTGATGTATAGGTTGTTATTGTATTGGCAATTGTAGTCCATGAACTAAACGGACTAACTGAAAATTCCCATCGTACTATTGTTCCTGTATGGCCTGATAAAGTTAACAATCCACTAGTTGTTCCTGAACAAGTTACTATACCGCCTGTAACGGTTCCTCCAACAGAAACCGGTGTAACGGTAATGGTTACATAATTAGAATAAACAGTCGAACTACTTCCTGTTAAAAGTACTGCTCTAAAATAAGTGGTTGCTGTTAAGTTACCAATGCTTGCTCCTGATAAAGTGCTTGTAGTATTTGCAATATCTACGGGTGAAGTAAACAATGTATCCGATGATTTTTGCCATTTTACAATAGTACTCAAATTAGTTGCTAATGTTAAATTAGCTGGTGCTGTTCCCGAACAAATAGTTTGATTTGAAGAAACAACAGCCGTTATAGCTGTTACATTTAATGAAGTTGTACCGGTAGCTGTTGGATCGTTTGTATTAACAACATTAATAGTAACGCCGTTTCCTGAACCTCCAATTGCTATAGTAGTTGTTAAAACACCATTTACAAAACTGGCCGTTGTTCCTCCTCCTGAAACCATAGGATTGGAACTGCTAATCGTAATGGTTCCTGTAAAACTGGTAAAAACGCTTCCAGTACAGTTAGCGCCACTCATTGCTGTAATTCTTATAGAAAATGGATCCTCTGATAATTTAGTTGTTATAGGATTACCACTTGCATCTGTAATACAAAAACTAACCACACCTTGAATGGTAACTTGATTGGAAGATACACTAGGCACGCCACTTACGGTATTTGTTGTTGTAACAACGCCTCCTCTATAAACATATAATGGGTCTATACCGGATAAAGTCCAACTTGCACCTGTGGTAGTACCAATGGAAGAACCATCAACATAAACCGTAACTGTTCCTAATCCTCCAGTTCCGCTAATTGTGGTTTGACCTGCTGTTATAGGTGCAGTTACTGTAGGTGCAGTTGGCACAGAAGCTGCAACTGTCACAGCATTTGAAATAGCACTTAAAGTCTTAATCGTTGCTTTCGCATAAGCTGTAAGCACATCGCCAGTAGCTAAAGTCAAACCCGCAATGGACCAATTCCCAAATGAATTTACTGTTGTTGTCCCTAATAAAGTTGTACCCGCTTTATACAATGTAATTACTGTACCTGAAATTTCAACACTAGTTCCTGTAACGGTTTTTCCTGAACCCGCAGTGTAGGTTCCTGTTATTACAGGAGCTATAGTTGGTGTTGCGGATGCTACTACAATCACAGCAGTGGTAGGATTGGAAATCCAATAATCTACTGTTGCTGATTGTGCTCTTGCGGTTACTATATCACCTTCGATAAAACCGGTATAATTAAAAGTATAGGATGCACCTGAAGCAATTGTAGTTGGCGAAATGGCTACTTGATATCCGTTGATATATAAAATTAAATTACTTGCTGTTGCATCATTATTAGTTACCTGAACACTTCTGGCTATAGAAGGCGAAGCTATAATTTGAGTCGTAATCATCGTTGGCGTAGCAGTCGTAGTTCCTACCTGTCCTGATGTTTTTTTATTTACAGCAGAGTATCCTGAAACACAACTGTTGTAGGTAGCTGTTGCAATAACACTCGTAGTATTAAAAAGACTCTGTTCTAAACCTGTCGGAAAAGACCAAGTGCCGTTGGTGGCTACATAAACAGTTGAAGCCGCATTAATCTCTATAAATGTTGTAGCATTTACTTGCTTATAAAGTCTTATTCTAACGGTACTCGCTACAATAGTTCCTCCACTTGCATGAGCATAATTTCCTGTAATGATTTGACCATTATTTCTAACTAGATTTATCGGTGCTGGAGTATAACACGTCTGAACCGCCGAAACCTCAACGGTATTGGAAACCGCCGATATATCTTTACCCGTGGCAGTGGCTTTGGCTGTTATTAAATTCCCTGCGATTAGCCCTGAAACTCCTGTTAGCGTCCAAGCGTTTGAAGTTACTGTTGCTGTGCCGATACTCGTTCCGTTTTTATAGACCGTAATCGTAGTTCCATTTGCTTCTTGACTTGTTCCTGAAATTGAAGCACTAGCTGTGGTCAAAACACTTGTAATTACAGGTGCTGAAGTAATCAAATTGGGAAATGTATAGCCTGTGGTTAAAGTTGTTAATGTTACAGAAGGTGAAGCACTAATAATCGCTTGAAACATGGCTGTATGATTGCCTCCATAGCTGGTATCATTAAGCCCATTAATATCCGAAATGGTTCCCGCTAATCCGCTTGAGAGTGAATTTACAGTTATAGCAGCCAAACGAACAGCGCTAGTAGCATTTATTGCCGACAATGGTACGAAAAAATCATAGAAATAATCTGCATCTCCACTAACAGTACTCAAAGCAACAGATCGCTGTTGGTAATTATCAACATTGTAGCTTTGCAATAAGGTGGCACCCGATCCGTTGTGCGAATAAATAGACACTGAATTAGAAGCTGACAATACCACTTCTCTTTCGAAACCAGGATTTGAAGAAGAATAATTATTTGTGATGCTGCCATCGGTATCCAATAAGAGAGAATATGCTTTTGGCGAAGTGGAATTGCCCCCCATTCTAAAGCGTACGATAAGATAATCAATTCCACCTACATTTTTCACTAATACGTAGCAAGATTGTCTAGAGGAAGTATTATTGGTTACAATATCAGTATGACCACCAGCAGAGCCGGTGGTTAAATCGCCTAAAGGCTCATCGATTATAACAGGCAGAGGGATCATTTGCAGTTCACTTCCAGTTCCATAATCTGTCCCTGAAAACCCTGATATAGTTGGTGATGCAAAACCATCACTATTTGGATCCAAAACACTTTTTCCTAGAGCATTACCTGCCTGTTTGTATATAAGTCCTTTAGTTTGTGCTAAAACATTTCTACTAGTAAACAAACCCAACAACAAAAATAATAGTGTTAAGAGTTTAAACTTGTGCAATTTTTTTTTCATGATATTGTTTTGGATAGAATTTGGGAGTGATTTTCGCGCGAAGGTATCGTATTATAAGTATACATTGGAATAAATTTTAGAATAGTGGTTTTTTATATCCTGAAAACCTTTTCGATTGTGGAAAAAATTGTTAAAAGCAATTCAAAATCAATAAAGAATGGGCTAATGATCTGTTGTTTTTTACAGTCTCTACGTATGTTTCTTTGAAGAAATTAAAGAATTTACCTAATTAGTTCTGTTATAACATCCAGACATTGATGGTATTTCCTTTATTACCGATTTGGCGAAAAAAAATATTCTAAAAAAAGACTTCCTGATTACTAAGTATATGATAATCCAAAAGATGTACAAAACAACGAAGACACAGTATTAAAATTTTCATTACAATTAATCAAAAAAAAAACATGTTACTGCCAACATCCTTTTCAAGCAATTGCAAATTTTGTAGTAAATTGATGCTTACATATTTTCAATAGATGCATTATTAAGCTAGTTCCCAGAAAAAGGCATGAAAATTTTTATTATTAAATTTCAGCTAATACTGTCTTCAACTGGCCTAAGGTTATGGGTTTTACTAAATAATTTTTAGACATATTATAGGTTTCTGCTCTTTTCAAATCGTCAGGATTATTTGAGCTGGTTAATATGTATATGATTACCTTACTAGTAATGGGTATTTTGGTGAATTCATCTAGAAATTGCCAACCATCCCAAATGGGCATATTTAAATCTAGAAGAATAATTTCGGGCAACTTTTCACTCGAAAGGATTATGGCTCTCAACTTATCATAGGCATCTTTACCATTATTAAAAATCATTAAACTTTCGACCATTCCAGTCATTTTAATCATTTTTGTGGTAATGAATACTTGCATCGGTTCGTCTTCAACGACGCATACTATGTTAATTTTTTTCATGTTTCAAAAATATTTTAAAAGTAGTTCCAACGTTCACTTCGCTTTCAACCTCTACGTGTCCGCCCATAGATTCTATTTGGTTTTTGGTTATAAACAATCCTACTCCTCGAGCATCTTTATGTTGGTGAAAGGTTTTGTATATTCCAAATAATTTTTGTTTGTGTCTTGTCAAATCAATACCAAGCCCGTTATCATTGAATATTAAAATTATAAAGTCATTGGTTACTTCGGCACTAATCTTCACATAACTTTCTCTTTCTTTAGACGAATATTTTATGCCATTGCTCAAAAAATTCATAGCAATACTTTGCAAATAGGCGGGTATTCCTTTTACTGTGATATCACTCGGAATTTCATTGATGAATTTGACACCTTCATTTTTGGCCAAGGCTAATAGGCTACTAATATTTTTATCGATTATAGGTTTTAAGAGGATAGAAAAAGCATTCTGTTCAGTCTCCATATTTATTTGAACTACTTCTGTAAGATGTTTAATAGTTTCAGAAAGATTTTCAGAGGCATTTTTGATATGCTGCATAAGTTCTAGCGCATATATTTCGGGGTTTTCTTCTTCAATAAAATTAAGTAACATAGAAATACCACCCGAATGAGATCTTAAATTATGGGAAACTATATGAGCAAAATTTCGCAATCGTTCGTTTTGTTCTCGAGTCACTTCTAATAGATCTCCGATTTCTTTTTCGGCTTTTTTCATTCCACTAATATCAACAGCTACGCCAAGATAACCCGTTATGATTTCTTTTTGTTTGATTACGGTTATCGAAAGTAGCACCGTAAAATGTGTTCCATCTTTGCGAACATAAGTCCATTCTCGTGTCTCTGGAATTCCTAGTTTTGGATTTGATAAAAAAACATCCATAGTTTTCAATTCACTAATGTTTTGATCGGGAAATATTTGTTTGGCTATGGTTTCTATTTCTTCTTTAAGATGAATTTTTTCGGGTGTTTCTTTTCCAATCAATTCATTAGCGGAATAGCCTAATTGCAATTCGGCACCATAATTAAACGAAGTAATTATCCCTTCAGTATCTGTACTAATAATACAAACTTGGGAACTAGCATTAAATAAAGCTTGATTTTTTGCCAAAGCCTTTTGCATTTTTTCTTTGACTTTTACAAAAGTCGTCACATCTTGAAACGAACCAAGCAATTTTGGATGTTCTCCATTTTCTTTCCAGAGTATTCCAGTAACTCTTACTACTTTCGAATTGCCTTTGGCAGATATAAACCGGCAAGTCACATCAAATAATTTTCCTGTGGCTATGGTATGCTCTATGGCAGTTTTAATAATGGATTGGTCATCGGGATGATAAAAATTGATGCCGTTTACTTTGTTGTGTTCAAAACCGAGTTCTACTTCGTGAATCTTATATACTTCGTCAGTCCAAATGGTAATTCCAGTTTCTAAATCTAACTCCCAAGCACCTAGTTTATTAATTCTTTGACTTTCATTGAACAAGACTGTTGTTTTGGAAAGCGCTGCATTTGATTGATTTAATTCTTTCGTTTTTCTGCGCAATTCAAGTAGGTTCAATACTTGTTTTGAAAGCATTTTCAGCGACTGAATTTGCTGTTCATTTAAAACTTTCGGATTATTATCAATAACACAAAGTGTTCCGAGGGGAAAACCATTTTCGTTGACCAAAGGAACTCCTGCATAAAAAATTACTTCGGGATCACCCGTCACTAGTGGATTATCATGAAAACGTTCATCTTTTCTAGAATCTTCTACTACAAATAGTTCTTCGGGCTTATTGATTGCGTGTGCACAAAACGCAAATTCTTTATCAGTTTCTCTAACTTTCAATCCGTGATGAGATAAAAACCATTGTTTCTCATCAGTTATCAGACTGATTAAGGAGATTTTTGTGCCACAAATTTGAGAGGCCATTTGCGTCAAGAAATCATAATCAAAGTTTTCCATTTCTCCTATAATATTATAGGAATCTAATTCTTTTAATCTTTCGTTCTCGTTGTATGGAACTTGAGGTTTTTTCATTTTGGGGCTATAATTTGGGGAATTATTTACGGCAAATTTTATATGTTTATTAAATCCCCAATTACTAATGTTTAGTTTATAGTCTAAAATTAGGTTTAAAAATCTTTATTACCAGCAACTAAACAAGCCATTTATATTCTGTAAATGTATCTGTATTTTTATGTGTTTTATACAAGAATATTAATTTTGTGATTTTTTTTTAAATTATTTTTTTTCCACAACTATTGTGGCTTTTTATTAGAATGAAAATTTTGGCAAAAGATTTAAAAGTTTATTTTTATATTTGGTGAACTTGCTAAATTGAGTAGCCTATTTATATACAAGATATGCAAAGCGATTTCCAAGTTTGCTTAAAATAACTCAAAATTACAAGTGAAAATGTGCGAAGTTTTGGCAACTTAAAAGTTCTGTTTTTATCGGAAATACAAAAGGCTCGAAAAATAAAAAGTTGTAAAATCTTACTATAGATTTTTGAATTTGAAAAAGAATCCGAAAAAAGAATGCACCGAAAAAGAAAATTCAAAACGCCGAACACTAACAGCCGTTTGCAAGGGATTTAACTACATTTTCAATTCTATTGAAATTGTTTAGTTACAAGGTTAAATTTTCATCTGATGTACCTTATTTGTACCTCATATCATTGAAGCCCTATTAAATAAGCTACTCTTTATTTCTGTATCGGAAAGTAACTACTTCCAAGCTTCCTTACCGCCTCAATTAACTACGGTCCCTCAGCCTTGCGCAGCGCTACTAATTTCGACTCGAGCATACTGCGCTCCAGTTCTAGCAATTCCTTTTGGTGTTGTCGTTCCGTTAGCCAATCCGATGGAGTGGTCTCCCCTTTTTTGCTGGTTTTTATTAGCAATACTTCATGTCCTTTAACGACTTGTTTCCCTGCTTTTCGTATTTCTAAAAACTCCGAAAGTAGCGCCCTCCGTGATTGTGCGAGTTGCTTTCTTTGTGCCGCCGCTATTTTGCGCTCCAATTGTTGCTGCCGGTAGCCATTGTAGCGCAGCCGCTCTTCCAGGTACTCTTGGGTTTCTCTTGGTTCGTCGGCAGCTGGTTTGTTTTTTGCGTTGGCCTCAGCCGACTTCACATAGGCGAGCATCTCGGCGAGCAACGCCATCGCAGGCGCAGGCAAATCGCGTTTTCCGGAGGAATACATCGACCATTGGCTTGTACTGACCCCGAGCAGCATCGCCGCATCTTGTTGGGTAATGCCGAGTAATTGCGTGATGGTGGTTTCTTTTTTCATGACGGTATCGTTGGTGGGTCATATCAAAGTTAAGAATTTTGGAAAAGTTTGTGTGAATTTTTTCATAAATGAAATTTTCACACAGATTTTGTGTGAATTTTTTTTTAATGAAATTTTTCACACAGGATTTATATTGGTTATTAGCACGGAATGTAATTCTGCCCAATCGTGGGGAGGTTATGAAAAGCAAAGGAACAATTTACCGAAAAACTAGCCATGAGTCTTAGCAAGTGTTAGCCGGTCGTTGTTGTTTTAGTTGTTTTCAAACCATTTGTCTCTGTTTGCTATTTCTCCAATTGGAGTGAGATGTTCATTAGAATATTGTCTACATGTTTTTTCTGCCAAAGAGCTAATTATCTTTGGATAATCCTTACAACTACTCATTATTGTTTTAGCAATTTCTAATGGAATTTTAATAACATCATTATTTTGATATTCATAATAATGTCTTTCATCATATAAATAAATATTCTGATACATTTCTTTAATTTTATCTAGTAATTCCTCGTTTTTCGGATTTGCTAAAAATTTATTTACTAAGTATTTAAACTTTATTTCAACTGTTTTTCGGAAAACACCTGTGTTTTTTTCAATATTATTGTAAATGAACTTTTCTTTATTATTGTCAAATCTGTTACTTAAAACATACTTAACTTCATCTGATAAATTTTGAGATTCTAGTACTTTTTCAAGGTCCTGTTGTTGTTGTTTAGTAAATGGAGATGTATGTAAAATCCTAGACATGTCGGTTATCAGATTTTTATAATCGACTGGATCTAATTTGTCTAAAATGTTAGTAACAACAGGTAAAAACTGTATTATTGTTTTAGTGGTTGCCCAATTAAAGAAAACTAGAAGTTTAAAATTAATTTCGGATTTATTTGTGAGTTGCTCTTCCCAGAATTTTAAATTTCCTGACTTAAGTCTAGCATATCTAACTCTTTTACATAAGGATAGCGATTCGTTAGATAAGTCTTTATATATTTCTGGAATCTTATCATTTGATTTAATACCTGCGGCAATAACTGCAGCTATATAAGATATTCTACTATCCTTAAGTTGCTTTCTTATGTTTTCAATTAGAATTTCCCATAATTCAATATTTGATTTGAATTCACTCAAAGGGATTTCAAACAATGAAGATATTGAATTTTTGAAACCTCCAATTTTTCTATCAATATCGTCTAAAATTTCAAAATCAGTTATCAAATTAAATGATGTATCGATATGTTGCCTGTTTTGATTGTAACGCATAAAATGATTGATAAATGTTTCATCACTTTCGTTAAATCTCGCAATTCTTGATAAAATATATGGATGCAAAACTAACGATATGAAATTTAAACTATCTGTTTTATTAGTGCTCATAATTGCACTTATTTCAACATTAAATATACAATTGAAAACAATTTCTTTGTATTTCAAGTTCTTATTTACTATCTCAGCCCGATTACCATTAATTATTATCTGCAATCTTTTTTTTGTCTCTAATTGATTTCCTTCTTCCAATATATCTATCAATTGCTTTTCTGGAATTTTATAAATAACGCCAATCTTGTAGCCATATTCCAACCAATTAGTTAACTTTTCGCCACTAAATGATTTCGATAGTTCAGTCCATATTTCTAAATTTTCCAATGGATTATTTTTTAGAATTGAAATCAATTCAGTTGTATAATCGTTCTTAGGAAATAATATAAGTTGATTAAAGCATTCCAAAACTACTTCCTTTCTACCGCATTCGTTTGGTAGGAGCAATGGCTCGTTTGAACGATTATTTTGATTAATAATATTTCCTATATTGATGCCATCCACAATAATTTTAACTACTTCACTTAGTTTTTTTGGTTTTTGCGTGAAAACATAATCTGATAGTATTTGTGAAGTAATAATTCTTGGGTAATTCGTATATTGAAGTATATCATCTTTTTGTAAATCTTTTAATTCTTGTATTAGCATATCTAACTCACCTGCATCAGCGCAGCCAGCAAAAAAACGAACAACGTTTTGCCAATAAAAATTTCTTAAGATAGCTTGAAATCGTTCAGGTTTCGTGCCATTTTTTACTGCTCCAGCTGAAGAATGTGGAGCAGATTTATATAAATATTTAGCACAAAAATATTCTCGTAATGGTTGAACTTCAAACTCAAAAGTACCTTGTACTCTTGATACTAATGCACATACTCTCTCCTTCATTACATCAAATAATTGGTCGGCTATTTCAGTATTATGACCTTCATCATCTAGATACTTTTTTAGAAGGACATTTAATTTTTCAATTCTAATACTTCCATTATTTTTTAACATTTCAGCTTCAGAATGGAGTACCCATGCTAAATATTGATGAATGTCAATTATTAAATCTCTTTTATCTCTAATCAGTTCATTCTTTTCAGATTCTCTATCAAAAAATAAGTCAATATAGCTATCATATAAAGCTGTTCTTTTATTTGGTAAAGATTGCCCCTTTGTTCTTAATAAACTGATGAAAATAGCCAATTGCATCGGGCTTTTTGCTAAGTCTTTTAGATGAGGCATTTCCAACTTTTCATTAATTAACTTCCTTAATTCATTTGCATCTCTAATCCCTAGTTTACTTGATTTTATCCATTTTTCAACATATTCGTTGATTATTTGAGGTGTGATATCAGTTAGTTCAAAATGAGGGTAATTATCAATTGAAAATCCTACAGAATCTGAAAATGCAGCGGGTCTGCTAGTAATTATTACTTGAATTGCTTTTGAATTTGCTGAAAGTCTTGTAATACCGCTATTTATAAATTCAATTACTTCTCCACGCAATTTTATATTCGCTATTTCGTCAAAGCCATCAAATACGAATAGAATGGGGCTTAATTTTGATATTTCAAGAAAGTCGTTCGTACTAAACTCATTCTGTTTTGAATGGTAAAATATATGTGCAATTAAAAATGATTCTAATGATTTTTGCCAATTGCTTTTAAAATATTCATCCGTAAGAATTACTTGATATGGATTTTTTTTCTCAACCCAAGATGCGATGTCTCTTAGATCAATTTTAAATGGCAATCTAATAGGAGTATCATTAATATTTTTTTTAAGTAAATCAATATCATTTTTTTTATCTAACAAACGTACACGATGTACTTGACAGATATACTGTGATATAGTAGATTTACCTTGACCAGGACCTCCTTCTAGTAAAAGCTTGTCAATTTCACTTTGAACTTTTGGATGTAGTATGAATTCTGCTGCACACCAATTATTATTATTGTTAATATCGTCGATTATAAAGTATTCATCATTTCCATAGTTTTGACCTAATAAATTTAAAGAGTGCCTTAACGATTTATTTTTTGTGTTTATTTTTTTCGTTCTAATAGGAACATCAGTAAATAATTCTAATAATCGATTTTGTAAATCAATTTGTTTAAATTTTACTTCATTATCAATTTCATATTGATCAACCAGATAAGCTCTAATTACATTTTCTCTTCTTGTTTTATTGTCTTTAATGTTATCAAATAACACTAAATTTAGAACATCTTGACCGTTTAATATTTGAGGAAAAGACCATTTGAATAATGGATCTTTTTCGAAAAGGGTAGATAAATCTTCTCTCCACCAACAAATAGAAGGAATACTAATTTTTTCCTCTAGAATTTTGTTTAATTTGTCTATTGCTCCACTATCTAGATGTGCAGTACCTTTTACATTTGTTAATAAATAATATTTTTTAGCTCCTTTTGGAATTAGCTTATTTATTTTATCGACTTCACCATTTATTGTGTCAGTAAACCATTTATGAATATCTTTTTCTTGCATTGCATTTCTCACAAACTTAACTTGAAAGACAATGAATTCTTTATTAGTTGAATGCATTGTATATACTACGGAGTCTCTACCACCATCAGGTTGACCAACTGGGAATACTTGAATATTTGGAAATTCTTTACTAATTAGACAACTGCAAAATTCTTGAAATCTTTCGTCTCCTAAATTTTCATATAAATAATCCATAGTTTTATGTTGTTGGTTGTTTTTTTACAATAACGGCTAACGGTCGATGCTTCAGCTCGTGGCGGCTTATGGAAATCTTTTTTTTCATTGCATACCGCGCGAAGCTAGGAAAAAGAAACAACAATTTACCGAAAAACTAGCCATGAGTTTTAGCAAGTGTTGCCTGCCGTTTTATCAATTTAGTAACCAATTGACACAAGCAGTTATTTCTTCGTGGTCAGTTACAGCAACATTCAATTGATTTGCTTTTAATTGAGTAACAAAATTTGCCCATATATGTTCAGCTTTTCCATGAATGCCCAAATGTTGCTCGATTGCACCTTTTTTCCAAAGCCAAATATTATTTGCCAATAGCTTATTATGAAGATTATTTATATTGGCTTGAATTGCAGGTTCGTTAGCAAGAAAAGCAAATGCATCTGATGCGGACATCGAACTATTTTTATTTGTTGGATAACCATCTGCTTCAAGGGCAATTCCGTTAGCTGCTGCAATTTGTCCTAGATGTAGTTGACAGGCTAATAAGTCTGCATCAGCTGCTAAAAGATAGCCGTCGCCGACTGCATTTCTAAATGCGTAATCTAAATCAACAATAGCTTTAGTTGGCAAATCCATTGTATTTAAAACCATCATTGATTTTCTTGTACTTGCAACCCCACCTTGTCTAACAACAGCGTATTTATGTATACCTAATGTACTTCCAGTTACTTTTTCGAAAATCGCAGGCAATATTCGAAGTTCTGTTTTACCTTCTGTTAAAATTATTTTTTCTGAAAATAAAATATTTGTAGAATTACTCAATGAGAACATAAGTTGTAGTTGGCTAGGTGCATCTAATGTGACTTGTGGAATTGCTGCTTTTAATGTCTGCCTTTTATATGTACCTAAAGGACTATTTTTTCTAATTAAAATTGCATTACCTACATCTTCATGAGTAACCATCATTGCAGAATGAGTTGAAAAAACAACTTGATATCCTTGAGTTGAAAGCCTTTTTAGAGCATCTCTAACTACTTCGATAGCTTGTGGATGAAGATAAAGTTCAGGCTCATCGATTAATAGAAGTGTTGTTGTAACATGATTCTGTGCAGCTCGTTTTAATTCTGCCAAATGACGAACTAAAGCCATCTGAACTGAACGTTGTGCTCCATGTCCTAATGAAGAGACATCTCGTCCTAATTGTGAATGTGGTTCATAAACTTTTATTGTTCCTTTATTAAATACTTCTTTGAGCTCAGGAGTTGGAATATGTAATTTAATGTTTACGTCTGGAAAAAAAATATCAATTTTTTCATTAACTGCTGTATCAAAATCAGTTAACTCAACTGCTCGACCAACTCCATCGGCGTCTAATAAATCCTTTAGTCCATCCAACATATTTCTTATATCTTCACCATATTGATTTTCAATTGGTTCAATGATTTCGGCTAAGAGTTTTCCAATAGTTGTTCCTGCTCGTGATTTACTAACATCATCTTCGGAATTTTCCATAGCGCCAATATGAATTGGCTCAGGAAATAAAATATTTAAAGCATTATCGATTCCATTTGGATTTGCAATCCAAGGATTATTTGGATCCGCGGCATTTGGGTTATAGACAAACAAACGAATATTGGCAGATGTGTCGTTAGGGTTGTTTTGGACACGTTTGATTTTCAAGCGATTCAATACAATATAAGGCTCAATACTGTTTCTATGGTTTTGTGGTAATAAGTCTAATAAGTCTTCATCTATTCCATCAATTGTACCTTCCATAGTTACAGGTGTACCAATTTGATTAAATGCATCAGAACTTAGACTACTTTTTCTCAATAGCCATTTTATTCCGCTAAGAATATTTGATTTTCCGGCATTATTATATCCGATTAATGGTGTGTAATCTGAAAGTTCAAATGTTTGTGAAACAATTGATTTAAAATTTTCTAATATAATTTCTGATAGCATGTGTGCCATATGACTATTTGGTTTCAGTTTTCAAAAATGGTAGGTACCTAATGTACAAGTCCTCCATTACTTCTAATCTTTGTTTGAGCTTGTCATTTAATATTAAATCGCAGCATTATCTATCCTCTCTGCGAGAATATGAAGGTCTCTAAACTATCACTCTGTACTTTGGAAATGATGTTTTTATTTTAGTCGTCTAAATGTATATTCTATTGGAATCAAAAAGCTGTTTTACCGATAAAAAGGTAATTATATCGGGTGAATGGTGTTTAATTTAGAGATTTTAAGTAGTGTTTGGAAATTGTTAAATTTAAAGAACCGCATTGGTACCGTTGTACTGCTAGACATTAATGGTTTGAGTTACTGGTGCGTAATTTCAAAGTTTAGGATCTTAGAAAACTTTGTGTGAGTTTTTTCAAAAGCAAAATTTTCACACAAATTCTGTGTGAAATTTTTCAAAGTGAAATTTTTCACACAAGATTGAATTAGTTTTTTTTAGTGATGGAGTTTTGTTAGGAACACGTTGAGGAGCTGGCGGTTTGCCACGCAAAAGAATTGCCTTCGTCGAATCTTCGATTTGCTACGCCAGTCGCTACGCTCTAGTTGCGCGACAGCGAGGAAATAAATTGCTGATTTTGTTCGCTTTCTACTTCGACTTCGTGCTGTTTTCAAAAAGTATCATCATTTGATTGGCCTTCTCGTTTTGTCCAATCGCTTTCAAACATTGCGCAAAACGATAATAATAGACGGAATCTACCTTCTTACTCAACTCAAACAATTTCGCATACCACTTGGCGGCGATTTCAAGATCACCATCAAAGAACCGGCGATTCGCAACAATATGCAGCATGTCGAGGGATTCATAACCTTTTTCTAAAATCCTTTCGTACGATCTTGCAATATCAATCTCTACGTAATCCTTTTTCCTTTGTGGGATGACTAAATCAACAGTGGTAGGTTTTAAACTTTTTGCATCAACCTTAATGGGTTGTAGCGCTATTTTATTATTGGCAACTGGTTTGGCACGCACGTATTTTGGGGTCACCACTCGAACATTATTGGGACCTAAGTCGTTTGTGCTCACCAAGCTTAAAGTTGACACTTCATAAGTCGTAATTCGTCCACCAAAATTCATGTTGATGCGCTCCTCAACTCGATACGATTCTATATCTGCGATAGTAAGGTCGGAATTGTCTGCAACTAATTCTTTATCTTCATTCAAAGCATTTGACAAAAGTTCTTTACTTGGTTGCGCAAAAATGCACAAGGAAAAAAAACTGGCAAATGCTACAAAAAATGGGGCGGTTTTTTTCATAGTTTCTCGATTAAGATTGTATTTATATTTCTTAATTCGAGGGCTAAGTTACTGTGCCATTTACCACAAAATAAATTTATTCTATCAATAACTAGAAAACTCGTTAAAATACAGAAAGTATTGATACCATTGGGATAAAACGGTATTTCATCGATTTTTTGTGCCGTTCAGCACACCTGAATAACAACGGTAAAGATGATTTCTTTATTCTTTTACAATCTTAAGAATACGGTTCCCGATTGAAGTTTCAATTTTCAGTAAATAATGACCAGACTGAAGTGAACTTAAGTCAGCGGAATTATTTTGCACCGCTTCTGTATAAAGTTCACGCCCCATCATGTCATAAATCGAGATGCTTTTGATGCTTTGAGTTGTCGCAAAATTAAGGACGCTTTTTACTGGATTTGGGTAAATCACAAGACGCTCCTCATTAAATTGATTCGTTGCTAGTGTTGAAAACCACGGCTGTCCCGCATTGGCACCCCAAATATAGTCAGCCAAATTCGGATAATCAATAAACGGATTTCTATTGACTTGCCAGGTGTAAATGTAATTGTTCCGATTCATTTCAAAATCATCTTTTGGATCCGTTTGATTCCACTGTAACAACAAAGCCAAATCGCCCAATTGCCCGACTGTTGTATTCGCAGGATTGCCATTAACAACGCTCAAAGCATTATATCTTACGGCCATATAAAAAACAGCGCGCGCTACGTCACCTTTCCAACTGCCTTGATTGCCCGCTGGTCCCATGTATTCGCCGTAATCTTTATTGCCACGTGAACTGTTTTCAGGTCCATCTTCTGCACGAAGGTGATGCGCATCGGCATGGCCAGCCAAAATATCATTTGCATCTGTAGTTGCCCATAAATTGATTCCATCCGGAATACTCTCAGTTCCATCCGCAAAACCTCCACGAGATTGCGGATAAATATGTTCTCTATTCCATTTTCCGGTATTGATGCCCGTTTCCTGAATATCTAATTTTGAGCGAGGAATTTCGGTATACATCAACCAAACTTGGTTGCTATTCAACGGATTCTGATCGGCTTTTTTAAGAATAGTTTCAATATCTCCGTAATTATGGGCATGCACTACTGCTGGATTGGCAATAATATCCTGAATGGCTTGCTTCAAAACTGCTCCAGATTTCCCTTCTAGTGAATCGTAATAACCCACAGGTGCTGTACTTGAAACCAATCCATAGGTTGGGTTTAACGGTGTTCCCCATGCAGCTACTGCAAAATCATTATCTACAATTCGAACGAGCACATTGTCATTCATTCGAACGTATTGAGACGGAATGGTACTGATGTTAATTTTCATGTTTTCATCTCCCTCATCAACAACATCGTCAACTAAAGTAATTGTTTTCACCGCGGAGTTTGTGCCAGTCGAGATCGTTACTAACAAACTACCAGTATAATCAGAGGTATTGAAATTACCACTAGATAAAGAATAATTGAAAGTCAATGGCACAGTCACATTGGTTTGCGTAGTGAAAGTAATGTCCAAACTTTGACCTTCCGTATACTCTGAAGCTGCGACATTGATTGACAATCCATTGTAAATAAAACCACTCCCATCGTTAGTGGCACCTGGCGTAGGCAATTTTACCTCGTAGGTTCCATCATTTTTTCGTTGAATCGACTGGGTGGTTTGAAGACCATTTAAGTTTTCATCTATTTGCACCGTTACGCCTAATGCGGTCATCAGTGCACTAGCATCAGCATCATTGGTGTCATAAACCAAGGCATCGATCAAATTGGTGGTAGTTGCAGTTGTTCCGCCCGGAAAATCTGACGCATTTCCCAAATAGATTGCCGCACCATCTGGACCATTTTGAAACGCACTATCTGTTATTAATTCGGCGGGAACTGGTGAAACCAAACTGTTTCCAATTAATGCTAACCCATTTAAATCAGTAGTAATACCGTCGAGATCTAAGGCAAAATAACTCAAGTTTGCTTGACTTCCCGTACCATTAAATAATACCAAAACATAACCACTTAACGAAAAACTTGGTGAAGCTGATTTTATTTCGATGAACTGTTTGTCATTGGTACTAGGCGTATCTGAATCGAATTCGTTGATCACTAGCTGAGCAGAGGAAATAGAAGAGATCAATAACAACAATGCGAATAGTAATTTTTTCATGAAATATTTTTAATTTATTGCACAAATATAGGCAATATAATAAGGGATTCTGAAAGCACTGTTGTTAAAGTGTTACCATTAAAACAAGAAACGGAAAATAATTATTAAATCTCTTACTAAAAGATGTACTTTTGCAAAAAAATTGAAATATCACAAATTTGGAATTCAATTTTAAACATTAAAAATCAATACGTTACCGTTGTTTATGAAATGAGCATCACTTAAAATCGGTTTCAAAAACCTATTGATGATTTGCGAATTACATATGACCTATAACAAAACAATAAGAGTTAGCATATGAAAAAAATTGTGGAATACAGAAAGCTGTTGAATGTTGAAAAAACAGTTACACTAAAAGAATTAAAAACCATTTATCGCAATGCGATGAAAGAAAGTCATCCAGATAAATTCTCCGGTGACGACGCAGGTTTAAAGCAAGCAGAAGAAAACAGTAAAGAAATCATCGAGGCGTATCACTTCTTAGTAAGCATCAATGCAGAGACAATCGAACAAGGATTACCCGAATACAAAGATACAATTGCCAATGCTACCGTGACCGACTACAAGTACGAGAACATTCGATTGATTGTAAACTTTTCGAACGGAAGTGTTTACGAATATATTAGTGTTCCAAAAGCCACTTATATCAAAATGGTCAACGCAGAATCCCCCGCTCGATTTGCTAAACGTCATATTTTTACCGCTTTCCCTTATCGAAAAGTAAGTAACATAGAATAATTGAAAAAGGGTTTGTAAATTACAAACCCTTTCTTTTTATAGTTTACTCAAGTAACTGCCAAACTTGTCTTTAAATTGGTAACCTTCATCAACGCGATCTTTACTCAATTTATCGTAAGCTACCAGTCCCCACAGTAGAAATTCTTTCATAAAATATACATCTTTTTGATCGACTTGAGGTTGGTATTTTTTGATTAAAACATTTAACGGGGCTATAGCATCCAACGTTGCTCTATAAGATTCATCACTACAATCATCTAACAATTCAAAGCCACTTTCCGAGAAAAACCAATCGATGATATCTGAATACGGTGTTTTCTCATTCGACTTTTCAAGCTTTTCAACTTTAGGGAAATAAGCCGGAAAAAAAGTATGAATGGCATCGTCTAAAAGATGCTGCGCTACTTGTGCTGCACCTTCTTGCTCTCCTTCATAAACCAATTCGACTTTGCCAGTAATCGCTGGAATGATTCCCATAAAATCTGACAAACGCACGGTGGTATAATCCGAACCATTTTGTAAAGCCCGACGCTCTGCCGTGCTGACTAAATTTTCAAATGCAGTAATGCTCAAACGTGCACTCACGCCACTTTTGTTGTCGATATATTCACTTTCTCTCGCTTCAAAACTAATTTGTTCCAGCAGATCTTTGGCTAAAGAAGGAACGTACACCAACTTGTCTTGTACTTCGTTTAGGTTTGCCTCCTGTTGCGTAATCGTTCTAGCAACTGCAATGGTTTCAGGATAATGGGTTAGAATTTGAGAACCAATTCGATCTTTCAACGGCGTCACAATACTGCCACGATTGGTGTAATCTTCAGGATTTGCTGTGAATACAAATTGCATATCCAACGGCATCCGTAATTTGAATCCGCGAATTTGTATATCGCCTTCCTGCAGTATATTAAAAAGAGCCACCTGTATTCTAGCTTGCAAATCTGGAAGTTCATTGATGACAAAAATACACCGATTCGCCCGCGGTATCATTCCGAAATGAATGACACGATCATCGGCATAAGATAGTTTTAAATTGGCCGCTTTAATCGGATCGACATCACCAATCAAATCCGCAACAGTAACGTCTGGCGTGGCTAGTTTTTCGGAAAAACGATTACTTCGATGCAACCATTCAATCGGAGTTTCATCGCCCTTTTCGTTTATTAAGTCTTTAGCAAAACGAGAAATGGGATTTAATGGATCATCATTAATTTCAGAACCAGCGACAATCGGAATGTACTCGTCGAGCAACTCAATCATTTTCCTTGCTAATCGTGTTTTTGCTTGCCCACGAAGTCCCAACAAATTGATATTATGTCTAGATAAAATCGCACGTTCCAATTCAGGAATTACGGTATTTTCAAATCCATGAACGCCTTCAAAAACAGGTTTTCCCAATTTGATTTTCTCCCGAAGATTATCTCGCAATTCATCTTTAATGCTTCTACTCACATATCCCGAATTCCTTAATGCTCCTAAAGTCTTAATTGTCTCTATATTCATTGCTATATATTAAAATCCTAATTCCTAATTCGTAATTCGTAATTCCTAATTCTATCTCACTCGCTTCTTCCGATTCGCCTCATAATCTTCAAAAATCATTTCTCCCAATCCTTTCAAACCCGTATAAAATGCTTTCCCTTGATTGGCTTCGGTAAAATGATTGACAAACCGCTGCAAATACGGATCTTGAGCAATCATAAAAGTCGTAATTGGGATGTGCAATTTTCGTGCTTGTTGCGCTTGATTGTAACATTTGTCGACGATGTATTCGTCCAAACCGTTGCTGTTCATATAATACGAACCATCGCGTTCCCGGACGCAACTTGGCTTTCCGTCGGTGATCATAAAAATCTGTTTGTTGGTATTTCGTTTTCTGCGAAGAATATCCATCGCCAACTGCAAACCTGCGACTGTATTGGTGTGATAAGGTCCCACTTTTAGATAAGGCAAATCTCGAATGGCAATCGTCCAAGCGTCATTTCCAAATACTAAAATATCTAAAGTATCTTTTGGATAACGAGTTGTAATTAACTCAGCCAGAGCCATCGCAACTTTTTTTGCCGGCGTGATTCTGTCTTCTCCGTATAAGATCATACTATGACTTATATCAATCATGAGTACGGTACTCATTTGGGCTTTGAATTGCGTTTCTTCAACCACCAAATCATTTTCGGTCAACTGAAAAGAATCGACACCATTATTAATTTGTGCATTTCGCAGACTCTCCGTTAGGGAAATACGCTCGAGTCCATCGCCAAAATAAAACTCCCGAAACTCACCGGTATGCTCATCGCCATTCCCAGCTTGCTTGGTCTTGTGGTTGCCTGTTCCTGCTCTTTTTAGATTTCCAAAAATCTGATCTAGAGCTTGTTGACGGATGGCGCGTTCGGTTTTTGCGGTGATTCCAAGTCCTGAACTTCCATCGTCTTTCAACTCCTCGCGGATGTAGCCTTTTTTCTTTAAGTCTTCAATAAAATCATCAATGGTATAATGTTCGTCGGTCAATTGGTATTCCTGATCCAATTGTCGCAACCAATCGATAGCTTCGTCAAAATCACCCGAAGTATGGGTAATTAATTCTTTGAAAATAGGAAACAGTTTATCAAACGGCGACAGATTTGGCGCTTGGTAGTTTTTGAAAACAAATCCCTTTCTTACTTGGTTTTCCATAGCTTATAAAAGTAATGCTTTTGAGAAAGTCGACTTAGAGAACGACTATTAATTTTTAGTTAAAAGAATTTTAGCGGGAATTCGACGTGTTGTTTTGGCAGTTTATGTAGCTTTGTAGTAAATCTTAGTCTCACCAAAAACACAATGAATTCCACCGTAAAGAGTTTATTTCCAAATTTTTCCAAAGAATTAATCGACGCGATAGAGTCAAGTGCTACCTATCAAACTATTGGTTCAGGCGAGGTCATTATGCGAACGGGACAATATTTCAAAAACACAGTGCTGGTGCTCAGTGGGCAAATCAAAATTTATAGAGAAGATGATGATGGCGGCGAGTTCTTAATGTACTATTTACAGCCCGGACAAGCCTGTGCCTTATCGATGATTTGCGCTACAAAAAATGAAAAGAGCCAAATCATGGCGAAAGTAATTGAAGACGCAGAATTGATGCTCATTCCGTTGCCTTTAATGGACAAGTGGATGATGCAACATCGAAGTTGGTATGAATTCGTGATTGAAACGTACAGAAGTCGATTTGAAGAAGTATTAGAAGTCATTGATAACATTGCCTTTCGAGCGATGGATGAAAGATTAGAATTTTATTTGAAACGTCACCAAGAAGCTTGTGGTTGCAACGAAATCAAACTTTCTCATCAAGAAATTGCGTCTGAACTCAATACTTCAAGAGAAGTAATCTCGCGCTTGTTGAAAAAAATGGAACAACGAGGCCTACTAAAATTGCATCGAAATCAAATCGAAGTACTCAAATAAAAAATAATTCATGGAATACTTTGGTTATTTCGCTTCTATACTAATCGGCATTACCTTAGGCCTTATTGGCGGCGGCGGCAGTATTCTTACCGTACCGATCCTTGTCTATCTATTTCAAATCGACCCTGAAAACGCCACGAGTTATTCCCTATTTATAGTTGGTGTAACCGCGATGTTTGGCTCGTACCGTCATTATCAATTGGGCAATCTGCAACTCAAATCGGCGTTGTACTTCGCAATTCCCTCGGTTTTGTCGCTACTTTTTGTTCGCAAACTGGTCTTGCCTAATATTCCTGATTCTCTCTTTTCAATCGGCCAACTAGAAATCACCAAGAACCTATTGATTATGTTCGTATTTGGAATTTTGATGGTTGCTGCGTCACTGTCGATGATTCGAAAATCAAAAGGAGATCAAATTGAAGCAGCACTCAACATTCCACGACTGGCCTTTATCGGTTTCTTAGTCGGATTTGTAACAGGATTTCTAGGCGCTGGCGGTGGTTTTTTAATCATTCCTGCCCTACTCTTTTTCGCCAATTTACCAATGAAACAGGCAGTCGGAACCTCTTTATTTATCATCTTCATCAATTCCCTAATTGGTTTTACCGGCGATTTGATTAATGGCATTACCATCAATTATCAACTTCTTTTTATAGTTACCGGAATTGCTATTGTTGGCATGTTTATCGGAACACAATTGTCTAAAAAAATTGACGGTGCCAAATTGAAACCCGCTTTTGGTTGGTTTGTTTTGATTATGGGACTCTACATCATTACTAAAGAACTCTTTCTGAAATAATTGCCTTGTGTGACAAAAGTCATAGTTCGAAGCGTATTCCCAACTTAACTTTGCGGTATCATTTAAAATTTATACCATGAAAGTTGAACAAATTTATACTGGTTGCATCGCGCATGCGGCTTACTATATAGAAAGTAATGGCGAAGCTGCTATTTTTGATCCTTTGCGAGAAGTGCAACCGTATCTTGATCGTGCGGCAAAAGACCACGCCAAAATAAAGTACGTTTTTGAAACACATTTTCATGCCGACTTTGTATCGGGACATATAGACTTGGCCCATAAAGCTCATGCTCAAATCGTATACGGTCCAACAGCAAAGCCCAATTTTGACGCAATTGTTGCTGAAGATAACCAAGTATTTGAAGTTGGAAATTACAAAATCAAAGTCTTGCACACGCCAGGTCACACGATGGAAAGCACCACCTATCTATTAATTGATGAAAATGGCAAAGAACAAGCCATCATCACTGGCGACACTTTGTTTATTGGCGATGTAGGAAGACCAGATTTGGCGCAACATGTTATCGCCGATTTAACGCAAGATAAACTCGCACGTTTGCTGTATCATTCCTTACGCGATAAGATTATGCCTTTGCCTGACCATTTGATTGTGTATCCAAATCATGGCGCTGGCAGCGCTTGTGGTAAAAATATGAGTAAAGAAACCACTGATACATTAGGAAATCAAAAGAGAACCAATTATGCTTTGAATCCAAAATTGACGGAAAATGAGTTTGTCAAAGAATTATTGACTGGTTTGACCAATCCTCCAGGATATTTCCCCAAAAATGTATTGATGAATATCAATGGCTACGAAAGTTTAGATGCCGTGATGGCAAGAGGAAAAAAACCACTAAGTCCAATAGAATTCGAAACCATTGCCAATGAAACCCGTGTACTTATTTTAGATACCCGTCCGTCAGCAGATTTTGCAAAAGGGTTTATTCCCAATAGTATTAATATTGGTTTGGATGGCAGTTTTGCTATGTGGGTCGGTGAAATGATTACCGATATCAAACAAAAAATTCTGTTGGTGACCGAACCTGGCAAAGAAGGAGAAACCATGATTAGATTATCTAGAGTTGGGTACGACCATACCATTGGTTATCTCAATGACGGTTTCAATTCATGGTTAAAAACGGGAAAAGAAATTGATACTATCAATCGAATTTCTGCCTTAGAATTGGAATATCATATGGCAAAAGAAAAATTGACTATCATCGATGTTCGAAAAAAATCAGAATTCGATTCCGAGCACCTTATTGACGCCATCAACATTCCACTCAATGAAATCAACAATCACTTAGCCGAATTTCCAAAAGATAAGAATTTCGTTTTGCATTGCGCTGGCGGATACCGCAGTATCATCGCTGGATCTATACTGAAACAACGAGGCTGGGACAATTTCGTTGATGTGTCTGACGGTTTTGTCGGCATCAAGAATACGACGTTACCAAAAACCAATTATGTTTGTCCAACCACACTTTTATAACTAGAAAAAATGTTTGAAATATTTAAAAATATCTTTGCAAAAACAGGTGAAAACGAGCTCTCAAACGCATTATCTGAAAATTCATTTTTGGTCGACGTGCGCACCAAGGAAGAATTTAATTCGGGCAGTTGCAACGGCGCTGTGAATATCCCATTAGATCAAATTCAAAATCAATTGTCAAAATTCAAAGACAAAAAGAACATCGTGGTCTTTTGTAGAAGCGGCATGAGAAGTAGCCAAGCAAAATCAATTCTTGAAAGAAATGGCTATTCTAATGTTACTAACGGCGGTACTTGCGCCAATGTAAATAGATTACTCAACCGATAAATGACACCATTATGAAAAAAAACATGGGTTACACCGATAAGAAAATACGAATTACCGCAGCGATTGCAATTGCGATTCTGTACTTCACGGGCGTTATTATGGGCGTTCTTGGTTTAGTACTGTTGAGCCTCGGAATTGTTTTTGTATTAACTAGTTTAGTTAGTTTTTGTCCATTGTATGTGCCATTTGGTATTTCAACTAGCAAAAAAAAGGAAGAATGAGGACCGAATTCAACACGCTAATCCAATCTGAAAAACCAGTTTTGGTTGATTTCTTTGCCACTTGGTGCGGTCCATGTCAAGTATTGGGACCAGTACTAAAACAAGTGAAGGATCAACTTGGAGATCGAATCAAGATTGTAAAAATTGATGTCGATAAGAATCAAGAATTAGCTTCGCAATGGCAAGTCCGCGGGGTACCAACGATGGTTTTGTATCAAAACGGCAAACAACTTTGGAGGCAATCTGGTGTGCTTTCAAAAGAACAAATACTGCAAGTACTTGCGGAAAAAACAAAATAATGTTAAACTACATTTTGACATGAAAAAAAAATATACATTTGACTCATTATTAATCAAAAAACTAATTAAAATGAAAAAATTGATATCGGTTTTTACCTTAGTTGCCTTAGTGTTTTCAATTACACTTTCAGCACAAGAAGAACCAAAACAAGAGAAAAAAGCGAAGACAGAAAAATCTTGTTCGACCGCTGAAAAGAAATCATGTGGAACAGCAAAAAAAGGTGGATGTTGCGCTTCTAAAAAAGCTACTGAAGAGAAAAAAGCTTAATTTTAAAAGTCATAAATGAAGGGTGTTTAAGTAATTAGACACTCTTTTTTTATGTAGTTTTGTCAAACAAAAATCGACATTCATGAAAATCGAACAAATTTATACTGGTTGCATTGCTCAAGCTGCTTATTATATTGAGAATAATGGCGAAGCTGCAATTATTGATCCACTTCGGGAAGTGCAACCTTATTTAGATCGCGCTGCCAAAGACAACGCGCATATTAAGTACATTTTCGAAACGCATTTTCACGCTGATTTTGTTTCAGGTCATCTCGACTTAGCAAAGAAATCCGGGGGAAAAATAATATATGGTCCAACGGCTAAGCCAGAATTTGATGCTATTATCGCAGAAGACAACCAAGAATTTATGGTTGGAAATTATACCATAAAAGCGATTCATACTCCAGGACACACATTAGAAAGTACTTGCTATTTGTTGACAAATGAAAATGGAAAACCACACGGAATTATCACTGGAGACACTTTGTTTATTGGAGATGTCGGTCGACCTGATTTAGCACAAGCTTTAGTCGATGATTTGACCCAAGAAAAACTAGCGTCGTATTTATTTGATTCGCTTCGTACTAAAATCATGACGTTACCGGATGATTTGATTGTTTATCCAAGTCATGGAGCAGGAAGTGCTTGCGGGAAAAACATGAGCAAAGAAACCACCGATACTTTGGGAAATCAAAAGAAGACCAACTACGCTTTGCGGGCTGATATGACTCGAGAGGAATTTACTAAAGAATTATTAGACGGATTGGGATTACCGCCTGCTTATTTTCCGCAGAATGTCATGTTGAATATTCAAGGTTACGAAAGCTTAGATGCCATCATAGAGAAATCCAAGAAAGCACTAACACCTGCCGAATTTGAAACATTGGCGAATCAGTCTGAAGCGGTGATCTTGGATGTTCGTCACGAAGATGATTTTGTAAAAAAGCATATCCCAAATTCTATATTTATTGGAATACAAGGAAATTTTGCACCTTGGGTCGGCGCACTGCTAGCTGATGTAAAACAACCGCTTCTATTAGTTACTCCAGAGGGTCGAGAGGAAGAAACGATCACACGATTGTCACGAGTTGGTTTTGATCATGTGTTAGGATTTTTAAAAGGAGGCATTGTGTCTTGGGAGCAAGCGGGCTTTGAAACCGATTCCATTGATTCTATAAAACCAGAGCAATTTGCCAGTGAACTTTCCCCGACAAGTATTGTGGTAGATGCCAGAAAACCCAGCGAATATGAGGCAGAGCATGTCGAAAATGCACTCAATATTCCTTTGGATTCGATCAATTCCAATTTCAGTGCAGTTCCAAAAAACGAGACTTTTTATCTGCATTGTGCTGGCGGATATCGTTCTGTGATTATGGCGTCAATTCTTAAATCGAGAGGTTATCACAATTTGATAAATGTTGAAAAAGGAATGAGCGGCATTCGCATTGCAGGAGTTGCTCTGACGCAATTTATTTGTCCATCCACTCAAAAATAAAAAGCCAAAAACAATAACAAAAAATTAAGTGGTAAAAATAGTCCTGACCTATTTTTTTTAGATACTTTTGCAAACTTAATTTCAAATTTAATAAACGAATGAAAAAATTTCTTTTAGTAGTAACAGCGCTTACTGTATTGATTTCATGTAACAAAGCTGGAGAAAATGAATACATTGTTACCGGAACCATTAAAGGAATTGCTGATGGAAAATCGGTGATTTTAGAAGTTCAAGATGAAACTGGACAATTAAAACCGATTGATACGGTAAAACTGGCGAAAGGAAAATTTACTTTCACAGGAAGTGCCAAAGAGCCGGATATGCATTTGATTAACATTGAAACAGTTGAAGGTAAAATTCCATTTATATTGGAAAATGGTGATATTGAAATGACGATCAACAAAGACAGTATCAACATTACCAAAGTAACTGGGACATACAATAATGAGGAATTGAACAGCTACAAAGAAAAAGGTGCTGCTATTCAAAAGAAAATGATGAAGTTCCAAAAAGACAATACAGCTGTTATGCAGGCTGCGCAACAAAAGCAAGATACCGTTGTGATGAATAAATTGCGTAAGGAATACAGCAAATTTCAAGATGAATTTACGACTCAATCTGAATCATATGTAAGTTCACATCCAAAAGCTTTTATTTCCGCATTGATTATTGAAGGCATGTTCAATCAAATGTCGCCTGATATTGCAAAGATTACTAAATTTTTTAATGGTTTGGATAAATCTGTAAAAGATACTAAACATGGTAAAAAGATTAAGAAAAATCTAGATGAGTTGTCAAAGCCAGTCGCTACAACAGCACCAATTGAAATTGGCACGGTTGCACCTGAATTTTCTGCGCCAAATCCAGAAGGTAAAATGGTATCATTAAAAGAAAGTAAAGGAAAAGTGACAATCATCGATTTTTGGGCTTCTTGGTGTAAACCATGTCGTCAAGAAAACCCGAATATGGTGGCGCTGTACAAAGAATTTCACGGCAAAGGATTAAATATCGTAAGTGTTTCTTTAGATGAAAAGGCTGAGGAATGGAAAAAAGCAATTGCAAGTGATAAATTGACTTGGACGCACCTATCAAACTTAAAAGATTTTGAAGACCCGATTGCGCTTCAATATTCCGTTAAATTAATTCCTTCAATTTTTATTATCGATGCTTCAGGTAAAGTTGTCGCAAAAGATTTGAGAGGCGCTGAATTGAAAGCTAAAATCGCACAATTATTAGGATAGTAATTTAACATACTACTTAGAATCAAAAATCTCCTTTTTCGGGAGATTTTTTTTATGCCATTCTATTCCAATAAGTTAAAAATAAGTTCAAATATTAGTCAAAATTAAATTTGCTCACACCAAAACAGTTTTTATATTTGCAACGCTTTGGGGAGATACTCAAGCGGCCAACGAGGGCAGACTGTAAATCTGCTGTGTGAACTTCGCAGGTTCGGATCCTGCTCTCCCCACAAAAAACTATAATCCAAAAACAACAAGCTCGCTTGATTGTTTTTGGATTTTGTTTTTTGTACAAGGTTTCCCCACTGAGGATCATTTGAAAAATAATCCTGATTACATATGATGAATTTCTATCGTGAATCATGGAAACCTTGAAGAACTACATCACAAATAGCTTGATTGTTTCGGGTTCTGTTTTTTTGTACAAAGTTTCCTCTCTGAGGATCATTTGAAAAATAATCCTCATTGTTTTATTATGAATTTCTATCTTGAATCATGGAAACCTTGAAGAATTAGATCACAAATCACTTGAGCGTTTTTTTGTTTTAAGAAAGTGCGTTGGGTTCCCACCCTACGGATCATGAAATAATCCTGATTGTATTACTTGAATTTTCATTTTAAACTTAGGAAACCTTGAAGAATTATATCGTAAATCACTTGAACGTTTTTTTGTTTTAAAATATTGAGTAAGGATTCAACCTATGGGATCACAAAGTAGTCCTACATTAACTTTTATATCTCTATTAAAGATGGGATAACAATTTATATTAATTTTTTTTGCAGATAAAATTCTACTCTTTAATGAATTTTACAGTAACAAATTCGCCGTTGTCATTTGCCTTTAAGAAATACATTCCCGCTTGAATATTTGTAACATCAAGTTTATCGAGCGCATTTCTAAATGTTTTAATTAATCTTCCGTTGTAATCATAAATTTCGATATTGTCAAAAGCTGCTGTAGTATTGACCGATAAGTAATTTGTTGCAGGATTTGGAAAAATGGTAATTTTATTGTCAACATCACTTATTAGTCTTATTCCTAAAATCCCATTGCTTTCACATGCTGAATCGACTACCGTTTGATAATTGCCGTAACTTAATGCTTGGTTCTGGATATAAACTTCCTGTTCTGCATCGCAACAAATATAAGCTAGGTTTGGATTGCCATTAAAATCGATAAAGTCTTCAAAAGAGAAATTCTTTATTTTAAGTTCGGTCAAATTGTTGTAACCACAATAAAGACCATCTAGATTCTGGAAACTATTTAGGTTCAACGAAGTCAATTGGTTATTTTCACAAAAAAGATTTCTAACATAAGCGATACCACCAAAATTTATCGATTGAAGGAGATTACCTTGAAGGTATACATTGTCGAGATTTACATTCGCACTTAAATCTAAATTTGTAAGCTGAGTATTGCTGATGTCAAGGTTTGCAAGTAGTGGCTGATTTGACAAATCAAGTGAGGAAAGTTGAATGTCTTGTGCAGTATATGCGCCTATCGAAATTTCAATGAGCTTGATGCAATCTGACAAGTCTAGAGAAGTTAAACTTCCATAATAACTAAACTTTCTTAGATTGATTAAGTTGTCTAAGTTAAGAGTTGTTGCCGTTGATCCGCCAGAAATTCGCAATTCTCTTAAAGCACTATTATTTGATAAATCGATGCCATTAACACTACTCGTATTTAACTCTAAGATTTCTAGATTTAAATTGCCTGATACATCAAAACTAGTGAGCGTTTGCTGACCAGAGGCTGCTGCTAAAGTGAGTTTCTCTAAATTTACAAGTTCAGGTAAGCTAAAGCTTGTTAAAAAACTATTAACGGAATTAATTGATTTTACATTTGTAAAGAATTGTAATCCTTCCAAATTTGTGAATGGTAGATAATAGATATCAATGTGCTCTATATTTAGCGCTTCTGAAATACTAACTTCGCCATCGTTATTGGTATCAACGCTAGGAATTGTATTTCCATTTAAGTCGATAAAACTAGTTCCATATCCGATCTGTGGAGAATCAATCAGGCCGTCTTTCAATACGGTATCTGTGAATGTAATATTTTGTGCATTTCCAATGGAGAAACACAAAGCGCAAGATAAAAGTAAAATAGCTTTCATAGTTCTGAAGTTTAATTTTTTTGTGAATTTAATTAAAAAATTATACTGTCTAACTAATTTATATACATATACTTACAAAATTTAACGCCTGTTTAAGTATAATTGTTTTCTTGAGCCAAAACTTTGATTTTAGTTAAACAAAAAAAATATGATTTGAAGAAGATGAAAGTTTTACCGCTTTAAACAACGCTTCCTATAATTTCAAAAAAAAAACCGCTTCGTTTCCGAAGCGGTTTCTCTTTTATGAAGACAATCTAATTATCTTTTAACAACTCTTACCGTTTTCACGTTGCTTCCTTGAGTTACAATAATGTTGTACACTCCAGAAGGATATTGTGAACCGATT
>JANMML010000002.1:0-31197 GCA_031373195.1 Flavobacterium sp.
TTGGCCGGGCCAAACTTCTTCCTGTTCCGTCCGGCGCAGACGGCGGCGACGAACATCGCTGGCCTCGGTCCGATTGGCCCGGTCGAGCAGCGGCACTTGGGATTCCTCTTCACCGAAGGCCCGGCGGCAGACGCGAATGGCAACGTGTTTTTCACCGATGTCCAGGGGAATTGGGGGTTTTGTAGGGAGGAGTTGTGGGTTGTGGGTTGTAGGTTGTGGGTTGAAAGATCAAAAAAAGAACCAAGAGACAAGAACCAAGATACAAGATAGTTTTAGTTAATTAGTTGAAATCCGTTGGAGAGTATTTTTCAGCGGATTTTTTTTTATGAATTCTTGTTGAAATCCATCGAATTCAAAGTAAGATCCGATTGTTATATTTTAATTATTTATCATTGAATGGAAATGGAAAGTTAGTTTATTGACAATTAATAAAGTAACTTTACGGAGCTAAAAGTTCTTTTTATGAAAAAACTATACTTCACTTTATTATGTTTGTGCATTTCCGTCTGGTCCTTCGGCCAAATTGTGAATAACGGCGCGAGCATGCTATTGGGTCCAACGATGGACAGTTTACGTTCAGCCTCCGTCATGAAAAACTTGCGAACGTTGCACATTAGAATGAAACAACACAGTCATAATGCACAGTATTTGGCAGAGCGTTTTGAAAAAGATGGCTTGAAAACGGTTTATCCCGGATTGGCGAGTCACCCGAGTCATGCAGTGTATAAAAACATGATCAATCCTGAATATGGTTTTGGGGGAATGATGACGCTTGATGTGGGAACTTTAGACAAAGCCAACGAATTGATGGAACTCATGCAAGAGCGCAATTTGGGCTATTTGGCGGTGAGTTTGGGATTTTATAAAACCTTGTTTAGCGCGCCTGGAACTTCCACCTCGAGTGAGATTCCGCTGGAGGAGCAACACGAAATGGGCTTAACCGATGGTTTGATCCGTTTCTCGATTGGCTTGGATAACGACATTGAAAGAACGTATTTGGCGATGAAA
The DNA here is from genome assembly GCA_031373195.1 of Flavobacterium sp. GTDB lineage: Bacteria > Bacteroidota > Bacteroidia > Flavobacteriales > Flavobacteriaceae > Flavobacterium. Next base: position 1,009 of record JANMML010000002.1, read on the forward strand.
GCTTGTATGGCGGAATTGGGGGTTTTGTAGTTGTGAGTTGTCGGTTGTTGGTTGTCGGTTCTGGCACTTTAATCGTAAATCACATATGGTAAATAATTTACTATGACTGTCCGTTTTGTAACCAATTGACAAAAAATAGCACACAGATGGCACAGATTGAGCAGATTTTAATTGTCATCAAATAGATTATCCGTTTTAATCTTTTTAAATCTGTACAATCCGTGTCCCAATATTTTTTTAGTACAAGTAACAGATAATAATTTTATTTAAAGTCCGCTGAAGAACCGTTTTCAGCGGATTTTTTATTTCAATTCTAATTGAAAGCCGCCGAAAGTTCTTGAAAACTTAACTTTGAAAGAGCAGAAAAAGTTAGTGTATTGAAAATTAATAAAGTAACTTTACGAAGCTAAAACTTATTCTTATGAAAAAACTGTACTTTTTCTTATCGCTTTTATGTTGTACTTCGTTGTCTTTCGGGCAGATTGTCAACATTCCAGACGTGAATTTTAAGAATAGATTGGTATACACCAACTGTGCGCAACTGCCCAGTCCACCTTGGCCGACCGATGTCGACTCCAACAATGATGGTGAAATTCAAGTGAGTGAAGCCGCTAATGTGTTGACGTTGGATGTGGCTACCAATGAATTCAATACGGTTGGAAACATCTTATCCTTAGACGGATTAGCCAATTTTATCAATTTGAGAGAACTCAATTGCAAAGGAAATGCTATTGCAAATCTAGATGTTTCTCCTTTTACTAATCTCATAACTTTAGAGTGCAGTTACAACCAATTGACGAACTTAGACGTTAGTGGATTGTCGAACCTGGAGGACTTGCGATGCAGTAAAAATCAGTTGACGCAATTGAATGTTACTGGATTGAACAACCTCAAGCTAATCTATTGCATTTATAACAATCTAACGCAAATTGATCTTTCTGGACTTACTGCTTTAGAAAATTTTCAGTGCGATGGAAATGAGATGACCAATATCGCTTTTAGCAACAATGGAGCACTAAAATATTTAGCATGTTCCGAAAATGCATTAACTTCTCTAGATTTACAAGCGCTGCCAAATCTCTTGTCGCTTTATGCGGTTTCGAATGGTATAACAGCTTTAGATTTTAACGGTCTAAACTTTTTAACGACAGTAGAATTAGGTTTAAATTCACTTACCCAAATAGATGTGAGCCAAGCACCGCTCGTAAATCAACTTAATTGCTCTAATAACCCTAATTTGACCAATATCAACGTTAGAAATAATTATTTTTCTTATGGCGATCCTGACTTATTGTACTTCCCTTTCAGATTTGACGATTTGCCAAGTTTATCAACTATTTGCATGGATGATGGAGAGCAAAATTGGCTCATCTACACAAATTATAATTCAAGTGGAAATGTGCAAGTTTTCGGAGGTCCAAATTGTGATATTCCATTAGTAATTGATACCAATAGTACTAGCGATTTTGATTTGAAGAACACAGTTGTTTTATATCCAAATCCAGCGGAAAATACGGTAAACGTAAGCGTTGCACCTAGCGTAAATATCCAATCTATTTCCATCTACAATCCACTAGGACAATTGGTCAAAACACTGACCGCTAATGAAATAAACACTTCTTTAGCGATTGATGTTACTACGTTAAAAACTGGAACGTATTTTATGGAAATCAACTCAAATCAAGGAAAAAAAACTAAGAAATTTGTAAAACTTTAATCGTACTAATCATGAAAAAAGGGTACTTCTCAGTGCTATTTATTTGTATTACCTTTTGGTCTTTCGGGCAGATTGTGAATATTCCCGATATAAAGTTTAAGTTCAAATTGGTGAATACCAATTGTGCCAAACTGATCGACGCTACTAATTTCTCCGATGTAGATACCAATAATGATGGCGAAATTCAACTCGGCGAAGCCCAAAATATTGAGGAATTGAATGCCTCCACCGACGATAATTACGCTGCCGATGACATCTTATCTCTGGAAGGCATCGCCGCTTTCAGTAATTTAAAGAGACTGACATTTCTCGGAAACAATATCCCGACTGTAGATCTCAGTATGCTGACCGCTTTAGAAGAACTGTCTTGTTATCGGAATCAAATCAATACGCTTAATATTACTGGACTAGAAAATTTGCGTTTTGTATTATGTAACTCCAATTCACTTTCGTCTATGGATCTTACGGGACTTACTGGTCTGACCGGTTTGACTTGCGGTAGTAATCCATTGACAACAGTAGACCTCACAGGGGCACCGAATTTAGTTGGACTCGATTTTGCTGGAAATTATGTTACGACTTTTATTCACGGATATATACCTTCCTTACGTTATTTGTCTTGCTATGACAGTTCATTGACCACACTCGATGCGCAGCAATTCCCGAACCTTGAATACCTGGCTTGCAGTAACTCGTCGATTACTTCGATTAACTTAAGTGGACTTTCACAACTAACTGAATTACAGATCCAAAATACCCTAATCACAACTTTAGATTGCAGCCAAACAGCGGTTAACATCCTCTATGGTGGTGACAACCCAAACCTAACTTCGATTAATATTCGAAACAATATCATCTCGAGTAATGAGTTTTGCACGGAATGTCTCATAACACTGGATTTATCCAATTTGCCTAATTTGTCAACGATTTGTGTAGATGATGGGGAAGAATACAACAATGGAGAATTTATCGTTGGGCCTTCGGTACAAATGTTCGTCGGACCGAATTGTGATGTTTTGCTAAGCTCTTTTTCTAACACAATTAAAGACACGATAGTTTTGTATCCGAATCCGGTAGCTGATTTAATTACAATTGAAAAAAATAATTCAACGACAATGATATCCATTTCCATCTACAATGCATTGGGACAATTGGTCAAAACTATTGGTAACGCTGACTTAAATTCGTCATTGCCGATAGATACAACTGCCTTAAAAACCGGAACGTATTTTATGGAAATTAATTTTAATGAAGGAAAAACAACTAAGAAATTTGTAAAACTTTAATTGTACTAATCTTGAAAAAACTTTACTTCTCAGCGCTATTTATTTTTATTTCTCTATTGTCTTTTGGGCAGATTGTGAACATTCCAGATGTGAATTTTAAAGCGAAACTGATTGCGAACGGAGTTGATACAAACAATGATTCTGAAATTCAAATTAGTGAAGCACAAGTATCCACTGCACTAGATTTACGTTTTTCCTCTATTAGTTCCCTCGAGGGTATTCAGTATTTTTCTACGTTAAATTACTTAGACTGTTCTAACAATTTACTAACAGATTTGAATATTTGTGGTACCGCTGTCTATTTTGTTATTTGTGATAACAATCCAAATCTGACAACAATTTCTATAAAAAACAATGTGGTTTCAATGTTATTATTTGGAGATCCTATATTGAATCCATTAGTGTTCTTTAATTTACCAAGTCTTCAAAGTATTTGTTATGATGAAGGTGAACTTGAAGCCATTCAGTTTGATTTAAACACCCAAAACATGAACCTTAGTACGAGTTGTAATGCAAATTGTACTTCCTTAAATATCCAAAATCAAAAGGAAACTGTCAATGTTGTATTAGTTCCAAATCCAGTAACAAATACGGTAAACATAAATGTTGCTTCTGGAGTAAATTTGCAATCCATTGCCATCTACAATACATTAGGTCAATTGGTCAAAACACTTGCTGGCTCTGAATTGAGTTCTTCATCTTCAATTGATGTAACGGCGCTAAAAACAGGCACTTATATTATGGAAATTAATTCCAATTTTGGAAAAACAACTAAGAAGTTTGTGAAACTCTAAAAAAAGTTTTTAGCCGCAAATGCACGAATTCCTTACAGTCAATTCGTGCATTGCTGCGTCTGTTCGCTTCGCTCGGGTTGTGACTAATAATATATTATACTTCACTCCTATTCAACTTGCTATGCTTTATGCTATAAGCAAAGTAAATCACCAATCCAATCACCAACCAACAGCCAAACCACATCCAATTGGATACCGCCATTCCCGTCAATAAGTAACAGCACGACACCAATCCCAATAATGGAATGAGCGAAAGGTTTTTTAAGAAAGCCAACACACACATGACAATACAAAGAATAATAAATAGGACCATTGGGAGATTAGTGGCGAAAAAATCGTTTGAATAGCTAAATGTATTTGGGAAAAAAGTAGGCAAATAAAATTGTACTAATCCATAGCCAACTAAACAAATAACCGGAAAAATATACTTGGCATTGATATACGGTATTCTGAATTTTCCTTTCGTGGCACGCTCCGCCAATTCACTTTCACTTTGAGGCGAAAGCATCAAAACACCACCACAAACCAATACGAAAGCGAACAAAGTTCCGATACTCGTAAAATCAAGAACAAAATTCTCATCGGTAAAAAAGATCGGAACACCCACGACCAAACCGGTAACAATGGTTGCAAATCCTGGTGTTTTATATTTAGGATGAATTTCCGAAAACTTCTTGGGCATCAATCCATCGCGACTCATCGTCATCCAAATTCGTGGCTGCCCCATTTGAAACACCAACAACACGCTAGTCATAGCCACTACTGCAGCAATTGACACAATAAACAACATCCATTTCACGCCTTTCAATGCGAAAATTTCCGCTAACGGATCACTTACGCCTAATAATTCATAGGAAACTATTCCGGTAATGACGAGCGCCAAAACAATAAAAACTGCTGTACAAATGACCAAGGAATAAATCATTCCTTTAGGTAAATCGCGCTGCGGATTCTTACTTTCCTCAGCCAATGTCGAGACCGCGTCAAAACCAATGTAAGCGAAAAAAACTGCCGAAACACCGCCCATAACGCCACTAAAACCGTTTGGCATGAAAGGCGTCCAATTGTCGATATCAATATAAAAAGCACCTACCACAATGACTAATGCAATGATGGCTAGCTTGATATACACCATGATATTACTAAAGTTCTTTGACTCTTTTGTGCCTCGATATACCAAGTAGGTAATCAAAAGATTAATCACCACCGCTGGTAAATCAAAGATGATTTTCAAACCACCGATGACGGGTGCGTTTCGCCACGCCATCAGTCCTTCATCGCCTTTACTTGCCATGACAGCGTCTTGTGCAGATTTGTAATTAATGGTCAACCACTCGGGTAAATGAATATGAAAAGTCTCTAATAGATTGGTAAAATAGCCACTCCACGAAAACGCAATATAAATGTTTCCAATGGAGTATTACATGATCAAAGCCCATCCGATTATCCACGCGAATAATTCTCCGAAAGATACATAAGCGTATGTATAAGCACTGCCAGATACTGGAACACGAGAGGCAAACTCTGCGTAACACATCGCCGTAAATCCACAAGCAATGGCGCACATGATATATAAAATTACCACCGCCGGTCCTCCCGAAAAACAAGCGTTTCCAATCGCGCTAAAAGTTCCGCCTCCAATAATGGCAGCGATTCCAAAAAAAGTTAAATCTCGAACCGTTAAAACCCGATGCAACCCAGAATGATCTTCTCCATCTCCACCTTCTTGAACGATTACATGGGCTGACTTTTTACGGAATAATTTGGATAACGACATGTTGAGAATTTTTAATTTAATCAAAACAAATATATAAAAGGAAATGAAATATTGAGAAGAAACCCGCAATATAAGTTTAGACAATCAACAAATAGTAAATTATAATTAAAAGCTATTCCTACGACAAACAACTTCACCTAGATTTGCGACTGCAAGAAGTAAATTAAAAATAATTAAATCTTCAATTTACATGATAAAGTTCATTAAAAAAAAAGAACATTTTCGATACCTTAGCATTCACAAAATTTCAAACAAAATTCAATTATAAAATGGAACACTACAACAACGGAAACGGTCAAGGCAAATGCCCTTTTTCTAATGACATTGTAAAACAAACCGCTGGATTTGGTAGCAGAAATACCGACTGGTGGCCAAATCAACTCAAACTAAACATTTTACGTCAACATGCCGATGTCTCTAATCCAATGGACGAATCTTTCGATTATGCCGAAGCGTTCAAGAGTTTAAATCTAGCTGAAGTTAAGAAAGATATTGTCGACCTGATGACCAATTCACAAGATTGGTGGCCTGCGGATTACGGACATTATGGACCTTTCTTTATCCGTATGGCTTGGCATAGCGCTGGAACTTATAGAATTTCCGATGGTCGTGGCGGTGGCGGTGCTGGCGCACAAAGATTTGCACCACTCAACAGTTGGCCGGACAACGGAAACTTAGATAAAGCGCGACTTTTATTGTGGCCAATCAAACAAAAATATGGTAGAAAAATATCCTGGGCCGACTTGATGATATTGGCAGGAAACTGTGCCCTTGAATCAATGGGATTCCAAACTTTCGGATTTGGCGGTGGACGTGAAGATATTTGGGAACCAGAAGAAGATATCTACTGGGGAACTGAAGGAAAATGGTTGGATAACCAACGTTATACCGGCGAACGTGAATTAGAAAACCCATTGGCGGCAGTTCAAATGGGACTTATATATGTCAATCCACAAGGGCCGGACGGAAATCCAGATATCCTTGGTTCTGCGCATGACATTCGTGAAACTTTTGGTCGTATGGCGATGAATGATGAAGAAACCGTAGCGCTTGTAGCGGGTGGACATACCTTCGGCAAAATGCACGGTGCCGCAGACCCAGATGTATATGTGGGTGCAGAACCAGAAGGTGCTTCCATCGAAGAACAAAGTATGGGTTGGAAAAATTCATTCGGTTCAGGAAAAGGAGAGCACACCATCACCAGTGGACTCGAAGGCGCGTGGACAACAACGCCAACAAAATGGAGCAACAATTATTTCGAAAACTTATTTGGCTTCGAATGGGAATTGACTAAAAGTCCAGCCGGTGCACACCAATGGAAACCAATAAATAACGGTGGCGCAGGAACGGTTCCCGATGCACACAATCCGGCAATTACGCATAATCCGGTTATGACCACTGCGGATTTAGCCATGCGATTTGATCCAGCCTACGAAAAAATATCAAGAAGATTTTTCGAAAATCCTGACGAATTTGCTGACGCCTTTGCACGCGCTTGGTTCAAGTTAACACACCGCGATATGGGACCAATTGGACGTTACTTAGGTCCTGAAGTGCCTAACGAAGAACTGATTTGGCAAGATCCTATTCCAACAGTGACATATAAATCAATAGATGCCAACGACATCGCTACGTTAAAAACTAAAATCGCAGATTCTGGTTTATCAGTCGGCGAATTGGTTTCGACCGCTTGGGCATCAGCATCCACTTTCCGTGGTTCTGACAAACGTGGTGGCGCTAACGGGGCAAGAATTCAATTGGCTCCTCAAAAAAACTGGGAAGCAAATAATCCAGCGCAATTGGCAAAAGTGCTTGAAACACTCAAAGGAATTCAAGCGGACTTCAACAGCACAGCTGGAGAAAAACACCTTTCGTTAGCCGACTTAATTGTTTTAGCTGGTGGCGTGGGTATCGAAACTGCAGCCAAAAATGCAGGTCAAAACGTAACGGTTCCTTTCACCGCAGGTCGCGCCGATGCCACGCAAGAGCAAACTGACATCGATTCTTTCGCCGTGTTAGAGCCATTGGCTGATGGTTTCCGCAATTATATGAAAAAGAGATATTCGGTTTCTGCCGAAGAAATGTTGGTCGATAAAGCACAACTCATGACACTTACACCACCAGAAATGACGGTATTAGTAGGCGGTTTGCGTGTATTAAATACCAACTTCGATCACTCCAATCACGGGGTTTTCACCCAACGTGTAGAATCGTTAACCAACGACTTTTTCGTCAACTTGCTTGATTTGGGAACCACTTGGAAAGCCGCTTCAGAGGAACAAGACACCTTCGAAGGCCGCGATCGTAAAACAGGTCAAATCAAATGGACCGGAACACGCGTCGATTTGATTTTCGGTTCGAACTCAGAATTGAGAGCTTTGGCGGAAGTGTATGGCTGCAGCGATTCGCAAGAGAAATTCGTAAAGGATTTTGTGGCAGCTTGGACGAAAGTCATGAACTTAGATCGCTTCGATTTAGCGTAATAACAGCTATAATTAGAATTAAAGGTGGACAGTCAAATGTTCACCTTTTTTTATTCTTGGCGTGCCGGCATTTCCTCGCTGCTGCCATTCCATGCCGTCGGTCTGTGGCTGCAATTCCTTGGCGCTTTTCGGTTTTTTGTTAGTCACCAAAGGAGCTTCTAGGTCGCTCTTTTTCGCCTACAAAAAATACAAAAAGCACCGACGTCATTTTCGCCTCCGCCCTCACGCGAACCCGACCAAAAAAGAGAAATCTGCTATAAGAAGTATTTCTTCTTCAACCAAAACGAAACATTTACCAATATTATCAATGCGGGAACTTCAACCAACGGACCAATAACACCAGCAAAAGCTTGCCCACTGTCAATTCCGAAAACACCAATCGAAACAGCAATCGCCAACTCAAAGTTGTTTCCAGCCGCCGTAAAAGATAAGGCCGCGGAGTCACGGTAATTAGCGCCGATTTTCTTCGACACAAAAAACATCAAGAAAAACATAATCGCAAAAAAGATCACCAGTGGAATCGCAATTCGAACTACATCCAAAGGCAAATCGACAATCATCGCGCCTTTCAAACTAAACATCACTACAATCGTAAACAGCAACGCCATCAACGTAATCGGCGAAACAAATGGAATGAACTTTTGATTGAACCATTTTTTACCAATAAATTCCCGAATCATAAAACGACTCATCACCGCTAAAACAAAAGGAATCCCAAGATAAATGCCAACGGTTTGTGCAATTTCAACTATCGTAATATTCAATTCCAATCCTTTGATTCCAAACAAGGGCAGCATGACTTTCAAATAGAAATAAGCATAGGAACTAAAGAAAAAAACTTGCAGCAAGCTGTTAATTCCTATTAATCCTGCGGTCAATTCGCGATTGCCTTCCGCCAATTCATTCCACACAATCACCATTGCAATACAAGGCGCAATTCCGATGATGATGAGTCCAGTCATATATTCTGGATAATCTCGCAAGAAAAAAGTAGCCAATAAAAACATCAAAAACGGACCGACAATCCACGTGATAAAAAAAGAAGCCGTCAGCAGTTTGGGTTGCTCAAACATCTTCGGAATCTTCGAAAAATCGATTTTCGTCAACGGCGGATACATCATCAATATCAAACCAATCGCCAACGGAACATTAGTCGTTCCCGATGAAAACGAATTGATGAAATCGGAAGAACTTGGGATAAAATACCCAATACCAACACCAAACAACATCGCCAAAAATATCCAAAGCGTCAGATATTGGTCGAGAAAGGAAAGTCTTTTTTTCATGATTTTACTTTAGAAAATACAAAATACATTTCGCGTGCAATTTCGAGATTTCGCTCTGCATATTTGGCATTCATTAGATCTGTTCCATCAAAAGCTTTAGGATCGTCATACCGAATCGGCAATCGCACTGCTGCGCCGGCAATAAACGGACAGCCTTCATCAGCTGAGGAACAAGTCATGATGGCGGCAAACCCAGAAGTTGGATTGAAAGCATCGTCAAATTTTTTTGAAAAACAAATAAGAGCAGGCTCATTTTCATCAAACTTCACCGCATAAACTGGATTACTTTCTTGACTCAATTTTTGAATTTCAAAACCTTGATTCTCCAATGTTTCGCCCACTTTCGGAAACATCGCCGTGGCTTCTGTTCCGCCCGAATAGCAAAACACATTTTTGATTCCGAAATGAAACGCCATTGTTTGCGCCCAAATTTGCGACAAATGACTTCTTCTGGAATTGTGCGTGCAGATAAAATTCAATCGAATGGCTTTTCCTGCTGAAACGTTCGTCTGAATATAATCGACCAACGATTGCAAGATGGCTTGTCGCTCTGGTGAAACCGTTTTTTCCGAAATCGACTGGATGGTTGTGTTTAATTTTAAATACATCTGTTACTTCTTTTTAAAACTGCAAAAAATAAAATTTTGAATCGTGTCAAATGGCGTGGTATGATCTTCTGTAATCGAATTCAAGAATTCAAAATGAGGTTCAAAAACGGCTTTCATTGACGCTTCGTTATATTGTGTAATGTCTAAACCACTGCACTTTTTGGGTCCATTTTCCGAAAAAGTTCCGATAATCATATTTCCATTTGTGGCTAAAGATTTGGCAACAATGTCCGCATATTTTTCAATCTGACGTTCATCCGTTTGAAAATGAAACGAAGCGCGATCGTGCCACAAATCGTAGGTTTCCGATGGATTAAAATCGAGAATATCAGAAACGATAAACGTCACCTGATTGGCCTTGTCTCCTAGCCTTTCCTTTATGCGGTCGATTGCTTTGGCGGAAATATCCAACAAAGTGATATTCGTAAAACCTCGTTCTAAAAGCGCATCCACCAAATAACTATCGCCACCACCAATATCAATAATCTTCGCGTCCTTTGGGATATTCAAATTCGAAATAAAATCCAATGAAGTTTTCGGTGATTTTTGATACCAACTCACTTCCGTTTCTTGCTTGGTGGCAAAAACGTTTTCCCAATGTTCTTTTTGACTCATCTTTAACAACAATTACTGTTTGGCTCGCAACAAGAAGCAGCGGTTTCTTGCAGCTGATTGAGCGATACTTTTACTTTCTCAGGAATACCACAATGATCTTTTGCCAAGCAATCCGTTTGGGTATTAGTCAAAACAAATTGATGGTTTTGAAAATCTAAACCAAATTTCCCGACGGTTTCTTGTTGGTATTCGATTTCAATGTCTAAATCTTCTCCGGCAAACATGTGTTCTGTCGATTCAATGATTTTCAAAACTTTTTGAGGTTCCAAACGATGGTAAAAATCGACTGAAGTCCACAATTGAAACGTAGCCGTTTTTTGAATTCTAAACGTATTGCCACAATCGGTAAATTGCTTTGTCGTCATTCCCACTTCAGTGATGTGAAAATGCGCAGGAACATTTGTCCCATTTTGCAGCACAAAGGAGAGATTTTCAGTTTGTGCGAGTTGCGATTTGAATTGAGATAGTTTCATTATTTTTAATTTTTAATTTTTAATAATTTTACTTAACAACATTTACTTTTTAAAGCTTTAGAAATCAAAGAGAAATAGCTTTCTATCTTAACCATCGTTTCAGAATTAATACAATAACAAATCGCCGTTCCTTCAATACTTCCTTTGATGATATTGGCGTTTTTGAGTTCCTTCAAATGTTGTGAAATCGTGGGTTGCGCCAACGGCAATTCGTTGACAATATCGCCACAGATACAGCTGTCAACAGACAATAAATATTCGACAATCGCAATTCGAGCCGGATGTGATAATGCTTTAAATTGGTTGGCCAATTCGTTGTGTTTCTCTGAAAAAGAGGCAGATTTTGAAGCTCCCATATTCGATGTATTTTTATATTGCAATATTACGATATACTAATAATACAAACCTAACAAAAGATGGTAAAAATTCTAAAAATTATTCTCGAAATAATTTCATACTTTTGGACACTTATATAAATACATTCAAATGGCATCAATTACCCTCGATGGAAACCCAATAAACACCTCAGGTGAAATACCAAAAGTGGGTTCAAAAGCACCAAAATTTAACTTGGTTAACAGCAAACTATCCGAAAGCACTTTGCAAGATTTTGCAGGGCATCAATTGGTTTTAAATATTTTTCCTAGTGTTGAAACAGGAGTTTGTTCGGCATCAGTACGAAAGTTCAATCAAATCGCCAGCGGCCTATCGAATACCAAAGTATTGTGCATTTCCAGAGACTTACCCTTTGCGCAAAGCAGATTTTGTGCCTCAGAAGGTTTGGAAAATGTCATCAATCTATCCGATTTTAAAACGGGTCAATTTGGAAAAGACTACGGATTAGAAATTACCGAGGGAATCTTTGGTGGTTTGCATTCTCGCGTCGTGATCATTGTAGATGAGACAGGAACGATTGTTTATGCGGAACAAGTCCCGGAAATTGCAACCGAGCCCAATTACGAAGCTGCTTTAGCGGCACTATAACTACTTGTTGATGGAATTTCAAAAAGACAACACCTTTGTTACCGGAAGAATAAAAAGTATGGGCTTTGCTTTGAGAGGCGCGATCAAATTGATTACCACAGAGCATAGTATCATGGTGCAATCCTCTGTCGGTGTTTTACTATTCATTGCAGGTTTCTATTTCGAGATTTCCCGTACAGAATGGTTGTTTCAAATTTTAGTACTTGGATTGGTGTTGAGCATCGAAGGAATGAATACTGCAGTAGAGAAAATCGCCGATTTTATTCACCCTAATTTTCATGAAAAAATTGGTTTCATAAAAGATATTGCAGCAGGTGCGGTATTCTTTGCCGCCATGACTGCAATTGCAGTGATTTTGATTATTTATGTTCCCAAATTTCTATAATTCAACGTTTTTCAAAGAAAGTATTTTCAATGGCAAAATCTATTAAAAAAGACTCGAGCCCTAGCGAACAGGCAAAGCAAACCTCCGAAAACAAAGCGGAAAACGCTTCTGAAAACAAGAAGTCGTGGAAGATTTCGCGACAACACAAACTATTTATAGGAAGTCTGTTTGTTTTATTCTCGATTGCGTTGCTCGTTGCTTTTATTTCTTTTTTTATTTATGGCCATGAAGACCAAAGTACGCTTCAATTGCTAGCGGAGCGTGGTGAAAAATCAAAAAATTGGTTGGGAAAATTTGGCGCCATTATCGCAGATTTCTTTATTTATAAAGGATTCGGAGCGGCTTCTTTTTTATTCGTGAAGCTGTTTTTTCTTACGGGTTCATTTTTAGCGCTGGATATTCCGCTCAAGAAACTAAAGAATATTTGGTTTTGGGATTTGTTTGCCATCGTTTTAATTTCCATTTTATTTGGATTCTTTGCCAACACTTTACCGGAATTGGGCGGAACGATTGGCTACGAAATGAATTTATTTTCACAAGATTACATTGGGAGAATTGGAACTTTGTTGGTTTTAATTTTGGGTATCACCATTTACTTGATTTTTAAAATTAAAATTTCTCCAGAGACCGTTAAATCGTTTTTTGAACGCAATAAAAAGGAACTTTCGGACGATTTGGCTTCGGTAAAAATGCCGATGTCTGACAGCACCTACAATTTGGAGGAATTTGCAGTAAAAGAAGAGGAAGATGTAGAAGAAGACCTTGAGGAAGAACCAGAATTAAAAACACCGAGTCAATTTGAAATCAACAAGGAAACATTAAAACCCACCATTGCCAATCCTTCAGAAATTCATTTGGAGCCAATAGTAAAAGTAACGCCTGTTGCGCCTCCTACTCCACAGCTTATTACCACCAACGACGAATCTTTTGTCATCGAAAAAGCACCAGAAGAAGCCACCATTGAAGAAAATTTAGCTTCGAGGTTAGTCGCCGACTTTGGTCTTTTTGACCCAACTTTGGAACTGTCCAATTATAAATTTCCAACTTTAGATTTGCTGAAAGACTATTCCGGTGGAGGAATTACAATTAACCAAGCGGAACTAGAAGAAAATAAAAATAACATTGTTGAAACGCTTCGAAACTATAAAATAGAAATTGCGCAAATCAAAGCGACCGTTGGTCCATCAGTTACTTTGTATGAAATTGTACCTGAAGCGGGTATTCGTATTTCAAAAATCAAAAGTTTAGAAGACGATATCGCATTGTCATTGTCCGCGCTAGGAATTCGTATCATTGCCCCTATTCCAGGAAAAGGAACGATTGGAATTGAAGTTCCGAATAAAAACCCAACGATGGTTTCTATGAAAAGCGTCATCGGTTCTGCGAAGTTTCAAGAAGCAGAAATGGAATTGCCGATTGCTTTGGGAAAAACTATTTCCAACGAAACCTTTGTTGTCGATTTAGCGAAAATGCCCCACTTATTGATGGCTGGAGCGACTGGACAAGGAAAATCGGTGGGATTGAATGCGGTTTTGACATCGCTCTTATACAAAAAACATCCGGCTGAAGTAAAATTTGTTTTGGTCGATCCGAAGAAAGTCGAATTGACGTTGTTTAATAAAATCGAAAGACATTATTTAGCCAAACTACCTGATTCTGGCGATGCGATTATTACTGACAATACCAAAGTAATCAACACCTTGAACTCGCTTTGCGTCGAAATGGACAATCGATATTCGTTGCTGAAAGACGCAATGGTGCGAAACATTAAAGAATACAACGAAAAATTCAAAGGACGAAAATTGAATCCTGAAAACGGACACCGATTCTTGCCTTATATCGTTTTGGTTGTCGATGAGTTTGCCGATTTGATTATGACCGCTGGTAAAGAGGTAGAAACGCCTATTGCCCGATTAGCTCAGCTGGCACGTGCCATTGGTATTCATTTAATTATCGCCACGCAACGACCATCGGTGAATGTAATTACAGGTATCATCAAAGCCAATTTCCCTGCAAGAATTGCATTTCGCGTAACGTCTAAAATCGATTCAAGAACAATTTTAGACACGCAAGGTGCCGATCAATTGATTGGTCGAGGCGATATGTTGTATACCAACGGCAATGATTTAGTTCGTGTGCAATGTGCTTTTGTCGACACACCAGAAGTGGAAAAAATCACAGAATTTATTGGATCACAAAAAGCATATCCCGACGCTTACTTACTTCCAGAATTTATCGGCGAGGAAAGTGGCACCACTCTTGATATGGACATTTCTGAAAGAGATTCACTCTTTCGTGAAGCTGCTGAAATTATTGTTACCGCACAACAAGGTTCCGCTTCGTTACTTCAAAGAAAATTAAAATTAGGATACAACAGAGCTGGCAGATTAATTGACCAATTGGAAGCCGCTGGAATTGTTGGACCATTTGAAGGAAGTAAGGCAAGAAATGTGACGATAACCGATTTGAGCGCTTTGGATCAGTTTTTCAATAATGAACAAAATAACCTCTAACATGAAAAAGATTGCCCTTTTTGCATTTCTACTCTTCATCAATTACGCGACTACCGCACAAGACAAAAAAGCCAAAGATTTATTAGATCAAGTTACTGCTAAAGTGAAAAGCTACAGCAATATCATCATCGACTTTAAGTACGCATTAAATAACTCCAAAGAAAATATCAATCAAGAAAGCAAAGGTAATGTGACCATGAAAGGCAATATGTATGTGTTGAACTTGATGGGCGTTACCAAAATTTTCGATGGAAAAAAAATCTACACCATCAACCCTGAGGATGAAGAAGTATCGATATCCAAATTAGATGAAAAAGATGACGCGGCGATTACACCTTCAAAAATGCTTACCTTTTACAATACCGGATATAAATATACTTGGGATATTAAGCAAAATATCAAAGGAAGACAAATACAATATGTCAAATTAGTCCCGACCAGTGGGAAAGATCAACGAAAAGAAATTCTGTTGGGCATTGACATTCAAACCAAGAACATTTACAATTTGATAGAAGTTGGAAAGAATGGGAGCAAAACCACACTCACGGTTAATTCTTTTAAAATCAACCAACCATTATCAAAAAATCAATTTACCTTTGACGCAAGTAAATATCCAAAATACTACATCAATAAGTTAGATTAATTGTAAGTGAAAATTCTCGATAGATACATTCTTAAATCCTTTATCACAACATTTGCGACTGTATTTGTTATCCTTTCTTTAATATTCATTCTTCAAACCGTTTGGCTCTTTATCTCCGAGTTAGCAGGTAAAGATTTAGATTTTATTCTCATTCTGAAATTTTTGCTTTTTAAAATGCCGAGCCTTGTTCCGTTGGTTCTCCCGCTTTCTGTATTGTTAGCCTCCATAATGACTTTTGGTGATCTGGCAGAGAATTATGAATTTGCTGCTATGAAATCCGCCGGTATTTCTTTGCAAAGAATCATGCGACCGTTAACATTGTTCATTCTAATTCTAAGTGGTGCAGCGTTCTTTTTTGCCAACAATGTAATTCCCTATGCAGAATATAAATTTATTAATTTCAGAAAAGAGATTGCACAAGTAAAACCCGCAATGGCTATTGCAGAAGGGCAATTTAGTGAAGTGGGAAGCTACAACATTAAGGTGGATAAAAAATCTGGCGAAAATGGCAATTTCCTTACCGGTGTCACTATCCACAAAAAATCAAGCAATTTTGATGGAAGCAAGAATGTAATAAAATCAAAATCAGGGGAATTGGTCAGTAGTGAAAAATCAAGCATCTTGCAATTGATTCTAAAGGATGGCTACTATTATGAAGATCTCGTGCCGAAAAAATATGAAGATCGAAAGAAACTTCCTTTTGCAAAAAGTTCATTCAAGAAATATGTCATCAATATTGATTTAACGAAATTAAATACCACCTCAGAACAAGACCTGAAAATCACAAATACAGATAAGATGCTTACGATGAAAGAATTATTGTATACGCTTGATTCTTTGAAAGCCAATTATAAAAAAGAAGTAATTTCTATATCAGATAATATGTACCAGCGAACTGGAAATTCAAATCAAACTCCAGTAACCAAAGAAACCAACTCCAACGTATCACCCGATATATTATCAAAATTTTCGACAACCGAAAAAGCGAGTATTTTAAACCTTGCCGGAAATTACATTACAAGTAATGTATTTTCTATCGAAAGTTACCGAGCAGGACTTAACGATAAGATAGAAACCATTAATGAGCACTGGATGGCCTTGTATGACAAATTTGTAATTTCATTTGCATGTTTACTTATGTTTTTTATTGGAGCCCCGTTGGGAGCCATCATTCGTAAAGGTGGATTGGGATTACCGATTGTTTTCGCGGTGACCATCTTTATCATCTTTCACTTTGTCAATACCTTTGGAAAAAAAGTCGCGCAAGAAAATGAAATAAGCCCTTTCTTAGGATGTTGGCTTTCCACCATGATCTTATTGCCTTTAGCCATTTTATTGACTTACAGAGCAACCAATGACATCGGTTTGGTGAATATGGATTTGATTATGACACCAATTCATAAGTTTTTTAAAAAAGTATTTCCTTCAAACAATGAATAATATTATGGAAATTGAAAAAATAGAACTCAACACCATTGAGGAAGCCATTGAAGATATCCGTCAAGGGAAAGTTATTATTGTTGTTGACGATGAAGACCGAGAGAATGAAGGAGATTTTCTTGCTGCAGCCGAAATGGTTACGCCAGAAATGATCAACTTTATGGCGACGCATGGCAGAGGATTGATTTGCGTTCCATTGACAGAAAATCGCTGTAAAGAACTGGGCTTACACGCCATGGTGAATAATAATACCGATCCGATGGAAACCGCATTTACCGTTTCTGTGGATTTAAGGGGAAACGGCGTAACAACCGGAATTTCTGCTTCAGACAGAGCCAAGACCGTTTTGGCGTTGACCGATGCCAACACCAAACCGCATGAATTGGCTCGGCCGGGACACATTTTCCCGCTAATAGCAAAACAAGGCGGCGTATTGCGACGCACAGGACACACCGAAGCTGCGATTGATTTTGCACGATTGGCAGGTTACAAATCCGCTGGACTCATTGTTGAAATCATGAACGAAGACGGCACCATGGCACGCTTACCGCAATTGGTAGCCGTGGCTAAGAAATTCGATTTGAAGTTGGTTTCTATTGAGGATTTAGTGGCATACCGCATGCAACACGATAGTTTGATTACAAAAAAAGAAGATTTTGATATCGAAACCCGATTTGGGAAATTCCGTTTGCGCGCGTATGAACAAACCACGAACAAGCAAGTACATATCGCCTTAACCAAAGGCACTTGGAATATTGGTGAACCCATACTCACCCGAATCAATTCGACCTTAGTGAATAATGATATACTAGGCACATTAACGAATAATGCCGACAAGAAGCTGGATGACATGTTTCAATTGTTGCATGATGAAGGAAAAGGCGCTATTTTGTTTATCAACCAAGAAATGCAGACTTCCAACTTATTGAATCGCATCGTTGAGTTGAAGACACTTCAGTCGAAAGGTATTTTCAAAGCACCACAAATTAAAATGGACAATAAAGATTTTGGAATCGGTGCTCAGATCCTGCATGATATAGACATCTCAAAAATTCGACTCGTATCAAACGCCGAGCACACCAAACGCGTTGGAATGATTGGGTATGGGTTGGAGATTACGGAGTATGTGGGGTATTGATGGAAACGGCAGCTTGAAGACACGCTGCGCTTTGGATTGTGAGACTGTAAGATTGTAAGATTTTAAGATTGTAAGATTTTCGTTCTGATTTGATATAAAACCGCAGTTGATGCGGTTTTTATGTTTATTGAAGGCACGGATTACACCCGAGCGCTATCTGGGTTTGAGCGCAAAGTCGGGAGACTTTGCGCAGCTTGAGTATTTGAAGTCTAATAAACTTATTCTTTGATAATTTTAATCGCTTTTTCCATTCCATTGCTATTTATTTTAAGGAAATAAAGGCCGTTTGACAATTGCGAAAGATCGATAGATAAATTTGATCCGTTTAATTTTTGATTGACTATCTCTTTCCCAAGGACATCGGTTAGAGTAATAGCGTCGATTACCAAACTTGTTTTTTTCGAGTCTATATTGATAAATCCGTTGGTGGGATTTGGATAAACAGCGAAATCTGTGTCATCAAATTGACTAACGGCCAAACTTTGAACAAATTCTGTATTGAAAGTATTGGTAATAATGGGTGGATTCGTATCAAAATAAATACTGGCCGTATTCGGGATAATATCGCCCACTGCATAGCCCGGCTTTGGCTTGATGCGAAAAACTACATATCCTTTTCCGATAGTCGTATCTTCAACCGACGGCGGCAGATTAATATCGGCAAAGGTCCAGGTTAAGTCCGAACCAATTCTTTCCATGATATAGTCATGGCTGGCATCAATCATCTCGACGGTTGTCTCATCGAGCTTTACATCGAGTTCGTCAACAATCTTAACATCAAAAGCTTCCGCATTTCCAGTGTTTTCAAAACGGATGGTATAGGTCAAATAATCCTCATTGGTAAAGGAAGCATGCTGGATTCTGCCTCCATGGTTTTCGTTCTTATCATTTGGATCGTAGGACCCTACAATTGTCTGAGATAGAGAAGTTGAATTATCATTAGGATTATTATCTGTGGGCGTTATCGATGCTGTGTTTGTAACTATTTGACCAATGGTTACAGCAGGAATAGCTGGTAAAATCATACTGATAACGATACTCCTTTCCTCTTGAGGCAGCAGGTTGGTATATGTATAAGTAAAACCGTTTGCGGTAGCCACCGTACCGGTCTGCGAAATATTGGTAATGGTGGCAATGGGATCTTTGTCAAAAGAAATAGTACCCGATGCGATGGTTTGGTTACCAATATTTCGATAAGTTAACCTATTTGAATAAACAACCGAAGGTCTTGGCGAACCCACCATTGGCGAGAGATTAATTGACAAATTTGTACAAATCACAGTTGTAGGTACTATCGGGAAAACATAAACAATTGTGCCAACTCCAGCTGCTAAGCTAACATCGCTGTATGATGTTGCAGACAGAAAACATTAATTTCCAGTAGGAAGTGAATAGTTCAAATTATAGGTATCAATCGAATTTACATTTAACAAAAGGTAATTGCCACTTGAAGTACTGATGAAAGTGGCAGGGTCGGAATTCTTCTGCACGCTAAAAGTTCCTTGCGTATAGAACGGTTCATTCGCATCTTTCGCACCGTCGTTGTTTAAATCAATGAAGGCAATCATTGATATATTGCTATTAGTTGGTGGAAACAAACTGCCACCATTCCATCTGTATATCCCGCCGGCAGAGGAAGAGTTACTGAATCCGCCAGCAAAACCAACTTGTGCACTTCGCATGGCAATGACACCGCCTGTCACGTAGTTAGTGTCAGGATTATTATTAATATTAACCCAATTAAGTCCACCATCAATCGTATACGATGAACCGCGCTCATTGTTATCTAAATCTTCCCCAATTGAGATATAATGGTTAGGTTGCCCAGGAATGGCAGCAATACCAAAATTTCTTAATGATCCCGTAAAAAAGACCTGATTCCATGTCTGACCGCCATCCAAAGTCTCAAACAATTGGTAGTCGCTGGTTTGCAATAAGCCTTTGGTTTCGCTGGTGAAAGCAAGTTCTGCATATTGCTGACCAAAAATTCCTCCACCAAAATCATCAATAGGTGATTGCCACTGGGTCCAAGTCAATCCTCTGTCTGTAGATCTATAAACAATTCCGTACGAATTACCAAACCAAATCGTGTTTCCAGTAACTGTAAATTTATTTATTAGGCTGTAATCATTATCAGCAATAGGTAAAGGACCAATATTAGCAGCAGGCACTCTTGACCAAGTTGTACCGCCATTGTTGGTGGTATAGATTTCGTAATAACCTCCCGAAGGATCGCCCACAGCTACGCCATTATTCTCGTCCCAAAAGTGAACTAGCGAACAAAACGAAGTAGGTCCGTCATAGAGCGCTGTATTTTGTCTGGTCCAAGAAATACCAGCGTCAGTAGTCTTCCAAATACCGCCTAGCACTCCGGCTCCATTTGGATAAACAGCAGCAAAAGCTGTCGTTGCTGAAACAGCAGAAATGTTTGCGATATCTAGATCATTTGAACTAACTCCCAAATCAATGGCGTTTGTTGTCCATGTAACACCACTATCTGTGCTCCGTGAATAACGACGAATAACATCACCGCTTCCATCACCATTAGAGTTGTTCAGCCATACTACATTATCATCCACAATTGAAATACTTCGTACACCGGTAGATGGAGCTGGTTGCGAAGTAGAGAATTCAGTCCAATAATCTTGAGCTTGTGCGGTGATTACGGTGAATACAAACGAGAGGAGTAAAATTTTTTTCATAGACTGTTGATTTATTGGTTGGTAGCTTTTCAAAGATAGGGAAAAAAGAGTTGCCTAATTATAAATCTGCGGTATTCGGTTTTTTTAAATTATAAAACCATGCGAAGGGATTCGGTGGGCAGCGAGGGGCTTTGGACACGCTGCGCTTTGGATTGTAGGACGGTAAGACTGCAGGACTGTAGGACTTTAAGATTTTAGGACTGTAAGAGGGTAAGATTTGGCTTTATGATTTGATATTAAACCGCGGTTGCGGTTTTTTTGTTTAGTGTACGCGCGGATTTACCGAAAAACGAGCCATGGTTTTTGGTATTTGTGATCAACTGTAGCTATTTATGATATAAACAGTTTGATTATTATTCCCTTGCTTCGTTATAAGATTTAATTCTGTTGCTTTTTTCAAATCTCTCGAAGCTGTAGCTGTTGATATATCTTTAAAGGTGGTCATATAATCTTTTCTTGTAAATTGCTTTGATGAAATTTTTAAAAAATACGCAATCCGGTCCATTTCCCGAAGCGTGCGATTTTTATAATTCAGAAGTTCACCAAGCGATTCATCAATGACCTGCAACATATATTCGATAAATACAGTTGAGTTTCCAGCTTTATCACTTAGTGCTAAAGATTTATAATATTCTTTTTGTGTTTTTTTGATTAAGGTTTCAAAAGGTAAAAACTCAAAAACTGGATATTTTTCCATCAGAATAATGGTTTGCCACAACCTTCCAATTCTTCCGTTTCCATCAAGAAATGGATGAATGAATTCCATTTCGTAATGAAAGACACAACTTTTAATTAAAGTAATTTCATCTGATTTTTTTAGAAAAGTAAATAAATCTTTCATCAAAAAAGGGACGTTTTCAAATGGCGGTGCAACATGCGCAACTTCTAACCCTTTTACAATCCCGACACTTTTGTTTCTATATTTTCCGAGATTGGTTATCAATCCTTTCATCATTATTTGGTGCGCGTTTAGAAATGATTTTTCATCAGTAGCTCTAAAACTTTCTAAATTTTGATATACTTTAATTGCATTGAGAACTTCAGTTACATCTTTCTCTGGTCCAATCACTCTTTTGTTTTCAATCAATGCTGTAATCTGTTCTTGAGAAAGTGTATTTCCCTCGATTTGAAGTGATGAATAGATGGTCTTGATTTTGTTTTGCTTGCGTAGTGTTGGCGATGGTTTGTTTAAATAGTTAGCATTCACTTCTCCAATCTTCTCAGAAATTGAAGTTATAAGTTTTAAAATCGTCTGTGTAATTTCATATGGCGGTTTCATTGATGCTATCATTTGATGCTATCAAAGATAGGAATTGTTTCGGAATGCGCAACTAAATTTCTGAGGTGTAAAATGGAGTTAATCACCACGGCTGTGGTTCTTTATTGGAATAAAGGGGATTCACTTTGTTGGTCCAGTGCGGGGATCCTGCAAAGAAAAACCAATCGCTTACAGCGGTTACGTCTTATGTATAAGAACAAACGGGATTAACTTCGTTGATCCCGTTAGGGGGATCTTGGCCGAAGAAAAACCAATCGCTTGCAGCGGATACGTCTTCTGTAAGAATAAAAGGGATTAACTTCGTTGATTCCAACGTGGGGAACCTGGGAAGAAAAACCAACGCCCTTGCAGTAGTTACGCCTTCTGTAAGAATAAAAGGGATTAACTTCGTTGATCCCGTTAGGGGGAATACTGGCCGAAGAAAAACCAATCGCTTGCAGGGCGTTTATGTTTTTTTGTTTTATGGCGCTTACGAAAGTTGGCACTTTCGACACGCCATAAAACAAAAAAACCGAAAGCAAACGCTTTCGGTTTTTCTTCGCGGAGAAAGAGGGAATTGTTTTCCGACTTTAATACGTTGATATGTAGAATTTTAATTTTCTATTCCTAAATAGGGTCTCGCTTTTGCTCCTCAATTCTGACTTGCAAATTTCCGAATCCATCCATTACAAATATAATGAAAAAAAATGACTAGCCAAAAAAGCTTAAATTTATTTGTTCAATGGTTGAACTGGTTATTGAACTTCACTAAAAACTGAATAACAAATCTGCTTTTTCTAATTTGATTTGTGGCTTGTTTAATTCAATGACTGCTGATTTAACTTTAATTTGATCCTCTGTTGATAAAAATATTGGAATGAGTTCCTTTATATCTATTTTCAATAATCTATTTATTATGATTAAATCTTTAAGAGTAAATGGCTTTATTCCGTTCATTAATTCGGACATGTGCGTTTTACTTTTGTGACCCAAAACATGACCTAAATTTTCTTGGGTCAAATCAAGGGCTTTTAATTTTTTGCGTATCTGCTGTTTTCTGTTTTCTAAAAAAATTCTTTCTCGTTCGGCAATAATCTCAGATTTGTCACTTTCAATTACTTTTTCATCAGTCAAAGTATCTAAATTAGACCACTCTTTACTTTCATATACTTCAATTAAATCCCTTAATTTTTTTCTAAGATTTTTAAAATGTACACTTTCTTTAGATAGCAATCTTAACTTTCTATCGGCAATCATGGCTCTTTCTAAATCCAATTCATTATTAATTGAACCGCTATCAATGAATTTTTCTATGTCAAAGTTTGTTTTCATTATTCAATATGGTTTTTATCTCTAAGCCATTTTTCAATGGTTGATTTATTATTTTTAAAAACTCTTTCATATTCCTGATGCGTTCCCGTCCAAATTATTGTGGCTTCGCCGTCATCATCTAACTCAACTAAAATTAATGTCCTGTGAATATTAATATCAAAAAAATAGAAACCATCGCTATGAACACAATCTGCATCTTTTCTAATTTCAGTTAGAACTGATTGCTTCGGGTCAAATTTTTCTAAATCTTCTATCAATTTATCGACTTCATCGCATAACTTCTTATTGCCGATGTTTTTCTTTTTTAATTTTAAAATTGTTTTCTTACCTATTACTCTCATAATAATTATTGCAAATATAAAAAATAAGTTCGGAATATAACCGAACTTATATGTTAATTTTTATTCTTTTAATTTTCAATAATTCAAAGGTACTTTTTCTTTTCATTTTATGACATAAATTTCTTCTCATCAATTTAGAAATTTATTTCACATATTCTAATATTATTGATTTTGAAAAAAGACATTACCTTTGTACCATGTTAATATTATTAGACATAGATGGCGTGATGCTTTCGGCATCTTCTTGGAAGCCCGTTGAGAGATTAGACGATGGTTTTTCAAGTTTTAACCCTAGAGCTGTTTTAAGTCTTCAAAGAATTATTTCGGAGACTGGGGCTTCTATTGTCTTAACTACATCTCATAAATCTACATATAGTTTAACCTCAATGGCGAAAGATTTTCAAGAAAAGAGGTATTGATGCATCTATTGTTGGGAAGCTTGATGAAAATACTACTTTTTTGAGCCGTAAGGAAGAAATTCTAAATTGGCAACTTAAAAACAAGAGCGTTAATGATTATGTTATTCTTGATGATGATAAGTCATTGAATGGTTTACCAAGTAAAATTAAAAAAAAACTTGTTCTTACAAGCCCTATGGTGGGTTTGACTAATGATGATGCTTTATCCGCTATTGAAGTTTTGAGGAAATCTGAATTAGTTTCTTCTTAACTAAAATAGTCAATACATATATAAGCCTCTTTTTAAGAGGCTTTTTTTATTTATACAAAAAGGGATTATTAGTCCATTTTTTAATAAAAAAAGGCGCACTCTCGTGCGCCTTAAAATAAAAAAATATTTTTTTGTTTATAAAACCTCAATATTAAAAGTTACTTCTGCATCGGTGCTACCTGCCGCATTTGTAATATCTCCAGCAGCCACATTTGCTCCTGATTTATTTGGCTCATGTATTAATGTGATTTTTAAAGTTCCTGTTGCAGCTCCAGTCGTTGTGAAAACAGATTGCAAACCAATTACTTTACCATTCACATCAAAATTACTAGCGGCTGTTGCATAGGTAAAGGCATTTAGAGTTCCCGTTTTTTGGTAAAAAAGTTGATGATCTACGCCCTCAGTAATAATTTCTGGAGTAATATCTTCAACTGGGTTTGTCGCTTCATTTTTAAATGTAACAGCACCATCATACGTTTTACTTTGTGCAAAAGCTCCAGACACTGTAATTACTGGAGCATTTGGTCCATCACCATCTAAATCTTTGTATTTTAATGTAACAGCAGTTCCTCCGCCCTGAGGGGTATAAGTGGCTGTAACCGTAGTGATTAATTCCTCTTCGTTAACCGGCGGTGCGGGAGTATCATCATCTTTACTACAAGAAGAGAAAGCTAATACTGCTACTAAAGCCAATGCGGTAATTTTTAAATTTTTCATTTTTTTTGTGTTTAAATTAAATTGATTGTTACTGATTTTTGTTTTCATAATAAGTGTTTTAATAATTAATTTTTAATTGAATTTGATAGCTTCTACCTATTTCATCTGCAAAAAATCGCTGACGATTTAAGTAGTCCCTATATTTTGTGTCTAAAATGTTTTGAACAGTGAATGCTAATGTTGTAATTCCTTTTTTGAAAGTTTTAAATTTTATTTCAGAATAGAAATTCAAAAGATGATATGCAGGTGGTGGTGTACTTACATCAACTAAAACCGATACAAAAGCATCATTTTCAATAATATTTGTATTGAAATTATTGTTTGGATATTGATTTTGTTTAAATACGATTTCGCTTTTTAATTCAAGCGATAATTCTTTCCATTCCTTTTTTGAGAATTTGATTTTATTGTTAATGCTTAATGGTGGCATATCAATCAATGGCTGATTTTTAGTAACATCTTTTCCATTTACATAGGCACAAGAAAATAAATGTTCCCACTGGTTTGTAATATTCCAATGAGTTTGAATATCAATTCCCGAAAGTCTGGCGTTTGTCTGTTGGTATTCCCAAACAGGGAAAGCACCACGAATTGTAGTTTCAAATCCTACTGGTGTCAGAAACATATAATTGTGAATACTGTTGATGTATGGGTTAATTTCCAAAGAAAAACTATTCCACTTTTTTTGTATCGTAACCGCTAACTTTGTCGCTTGTTCTTTGTCTAATCCTAAATCTCCCAATTCAATAATTCCAGTAGCATGATGCAATCCATCGCTAAAATATTCAGACGGATTTGGGTTTCGTGATGCAAAACTAATGTTCGTGAAACAATCCCAATCCTTAGCCAATTTTTTGTGAAACCCAGCACTATACGAAAAATTGTTGAAAACGAAGTGAGGCTTTGTGAGCCATTGTGTACCATAATCCCCAACTATAAAATCTGAAAATTCGCTATCATAACCCCTTTCGTCCCATCTCGATTTCTGATAATATTTTGCCGCCTGTATTTTAGAAAAATCATATCTTAACCCTGCATCTACAGAAAAACTATCTGAAAAATCGTGATTAACAATCCCATATATGCCAAAATCGGTTTTATCATAATTTGGAATTAATGGTCTGATTCCGGTAGCAGGATTTGCGTAATTATTTTGAAGTGAAGTATTAACGCCTGATTTTATTGACCAATCGTGTAGGCTTTTTTTATAATCGATGTTTAAAGAATGGGTTTTTAAATCTAAATCTAAAGCTGCAATATTGTTATAGTCTCCTCTGCGAACATCAAACTCCAATCTTTTGTTTAGTTGAAAAGAGTATTGTAATGCAATTGATGTCATTTCATTGAAATGGTAATTAAAATTGACTTTGGCAATATGATGTTGAACATCTTGTTTAGGGTTCTTGATAGTATAGGTAAAATCTTTAACCACAGCAGGAACTTGATTGTTGATTGAATTATACAAATCATTTACATTTCCTGTATGAGAAGCACTTAAAATTCCAATTAGTGCTTTGTAGTAGCTATAGAATGAAGCTATATCATAATTTTTTCCTGTAAACTTAATATCTCCAGAAAAGTTTGCTTCACGATTGCCCGTATTAGATAATACATAAGCTGGAGCTTCTTTGTCACCAATGTATTTGAATGTTGATAAAGCATTCCAACTTAACCCAAGATTCTTGCCTTTATGAATACTTGAACTAATAGAACCGCCTCTGCCGTTTGAATCAAAATTTAAGATTGTCTTTCCAAACATCGTATCTTTTTTTACCGAAACAGGTTCAATGATAACTAAACCACCTACAGCATCACCGCTATATTGCAATCCTGACGCTCCCTTTATTACAGTAATTTTACCTGCTGCATTAATATCAAAATTTGGAGCGTGTTCTGTTCCCCATTCTTGGTCTTCTAATCTCACATTATTGCTGATTACTGGAACTCTACTTCCGTATAAACCATTAATAATAGGTTTAACTACTGTACTTCCAGATTTCAAACTAGAAATTCCTGCAACTTCTTTCAAGGCATCGCCTAACGTTTGATTACTATACTTCTCAATTGTTTCAGTCTTTATCTTTTGTTCCAACACAGATTTATTTAAAGAAGAGTTTTTTTGTTTTATCAAAACCTCTTGAAGTGTAGCTGTATTTTGCTTTAAATAAAAATCGATTTTTAAATCGCTTCTAATATCTATGATTGTGTCAATTGATTGGTAGCCCACATACGAAATATGAATTGTCGTACTGCCAACTGGTAAGTTTTTAAAAATAAAATTACCATCAAAATCTGTTGAAACAGTTTTTTTACCAATATGGACGTGAGAACCAGCTAACGGGATTTGCTCTTGAGTGAGTGTCTTTCCACTAATTGTGTTTTGTGAAAATACATTAGCACAAAACGAAACAAGTAGAGAAAAAGCGAGAATGTTTTTCAGCATTATTTTAGTTTAAAATATAATAAATACATACCATTTCAATGGATTGAAATGGTTGATTCATGAATATACGCTAAACTATGGGAGGCGCACGAAGCGCAAAAAGGCTTCCTTTAAAAAATTGAGATATTTCTTTTGAGTAAAAGAGTGAATATCGGGATGGTGTAAATGTTTTTTTTACCTTAAAAGCGTAAAATTCAGTTGTAGTAAAATGACTAAATGTTACTTCACAGATTAGACATTTATCAAAATTATGATGTTGATGTGTGATTTGACCGTTTGCAGTAATTTTGTGGTAGCAATGCTTTTCAGAAATTTGCTTTGCTAAATGCTCATAGCTATGTAAAGATTGAAATAGTATTGAGAACAATACTACAAACCCTAATAGAAAATTTATTATTGCAAATTTCTTTTTCATCCGATGCAAAAGTAGTAAAACTTTCTGCGAATAAATAATTATTTCGTTCTCTAAATCATTATGAACGTTTTATAACAAATTTGGAAGTAAATATTTAATAAATGAAACTTACCAAACTATAAAGCAAAAAGCCGGGTACATTCCTGCAACACAGCTTTCATCAACCAACAAATAAAAACTATTTTTTGGCTTTCGCTTTAACTACTCTACCACCCTTAACGTAGCGATAACCTTTCTTTAATGTTCCATCTTTCTTAACGCCTTCCCTTGTAATTACACTACTACATAATTTTTTAGCTGAGATTCTTTTTTTGCCTTTCGGCTTTGCTTTTTTGCTTACCATGATTTTGAATTTTAATTATTTAACTTTAAACGATAATTTTCTTTTACTTTTTGCCTCTGTAGGTTCATTAACTACCTTTTTGTAATACATCGAGTATTTAAAAGTCAGGTCATTCCCTCTGTTTTTTTCAAGTGTTGCAAACCTATGTTTTGGGTCTTGATGCGAAGAACAATGAATTACAGAAGTTGGATTGTGCGCCATTTTGTTACCGCCATACATAGCCCCATTTTCTTTTACTTGAGATATAAAGCACCATATTACTTTCGAGTAAGTGGTTCTTAAAAAGTTCAACTGGTCGGCTGTGATTTTTAAATCAGTAACGGAATCCGCTATAATCACTTTGACCACTTTACAGAAATCCTGTAATTCATGAAAGGGCTTTTCTAAATAACCTTTTATCGCTATGTATTTTCTACCTTTCTCGGTTGTATTTCGGTTAATGCTGTCAAGAGTATCTTTACTCTCAATTCCACCTTGCTCATAATCAATGTAGGCTACTGGCGTTTGTTGTTCTCCAAAAGCGTTAGCAATTTGCATAGCCAACTGTGATTTTGAACTGTGCTTATTCCCTTTAATCAGAATAAGTGCCTTGTGTGGTTGTTGCTTTTGTAAAAACTTCCCAATCTCTCCACCCAATACAAAAACATCTTTAGCCTCTTTTGGTGCAGAATTGGCAGAAACAAAACCTAATTTCTCTAACTGATTTAAACTTTTATTCCGATCCTTTGGAAGTGGTTTTTCACTCACTCCAGTAATTGTTTTTCCTGATACTTGCACAACTCTTTTTTTGTTTACATCAGTAGCTTTTTTAGTTTTGGCTTTTGCTCCCAATCCTGCGAACAAATCCAATTGCGCCCCTTGTTTAGTTTTGCTTTTGGCTTTGACTTTAGTAGGTCTCTTTACTGGAACTTTTACAGCTACTTTCTTTACTGGCTCTTCCTTTTTTTCTTCTTCCTTTTCTTTTTCACTATCGGAGTTTCTGTTTAAAATATAATTCACAGCCTTTTGAGATTGTGCCGAAGCTTTGAGGAAAAAACGGTTGTCATTCTCTAATTCAGCAACTAAAACGGTATTCCAATTTTTAAGATATTTAGCCGAGTTCTCTTTGGTCTGAAACAATATCCCTGCTTCTGAACACATAAAAACTGCTCCCAATTCTGCAATGAGTTCTTCATAAGCATAATTTTTACTACCAAACTTTCCGGAGAAATCCCTATCCAATCTTTTTTTTGCTCCTGTCGAATGGGTCAGCTCGTGAAAGTAGGTGCAGTAATACGATGCCTCTTTGTTAAAGGCAGTTATTTTAGGCATATTGAGAGTATCAGTACTAGGTTGATAATAGGCTCTATCCCCAACAAAAGTATAAGTAGGCGGGTTTTTATATCCGTCAATAAGTTGCTGCGCTTGTTCAATCGGATTAACCTTTTTACTATCTATTTTATCGCTTGGGAATTTTAACCCTGTACAATCATCAGCCCTAAAAACATTGTAATATTTAATTACTGGAATCTTTACTAAATGCGCTTTCAAATCTTCTTTGGTTAGTCCGTGAGATTTTACAAACTCGGTAAACTTTGCCTTATCGGTAGTCTTGAATTTTAATGTGCCGTTGTCATAATTAAAAATCATCGTGTAATAAATTACTCGTCTTGCTTTACTATCCTTTTTCAATGAAGCTTTAGTTTCCCTGATTTGATTAAAGGTTAAATAGTAAGGCTGTACAAACTTTATAGGCACTAGATACCCTTTGCCGTCTTCATCAAATTTCACATCGAAATTCAGTAGAAAATTGGCTCCTGTGTATTCCTTTTTGCTCACATAGTTTTT
>JANMML010000003.1:0-80895 GCA_031373195.1 Flavobacterium sp.
GGAAAACCCTGAGGAAAACCCTGAGGAAAAAACTTGCGCCCTAGTAGTTTTACCTCTAGGTACTTAGAGAATATGGTTTTAATTTTAACAAAAGTTTAAATCCAATATCAATGGACTTCATTTGCAATAATTGTGATGCTATCTACGCCGTACTCATTAGTGGTATTTTGGGTGCAATAGGGCAAGCATTTCGCATTGGGATGGGATTATATAAACTTAAATTAGAGAAAAACCCCTTGTCAACTGTTTCGGACCGATCCAATCCGAGCAAAAGACTGGGGGTTATTTTTATTGGTTTTGCAGTAGGCGTTGTACTGGCGTTATTGACCAATACCAATTCAGCGGCATTAAGTACCGAACGCATTATCTTACTGATGGCTAGTGGTTACGCCGTAACGCATCTCTTAGAAAGTACGAGTGCCATCATCGCACAAAATAAAATAACATCGCCAGAAAAAACAAAAAATAAAGCAGCCAATCAACAACTTTCGGCTTCGTCTATCCTGTAACAAACTATCATATTCTAAGCCCACCTTTCAATGCCGAACCACTTAAAAGAACATCAGAAAAAATTAAATTTTCAAAGGTACTATCGCCGCCGCTACTCACCTAAATCTAAAAACGTAACCAAACTATAATGCTACACCAACTGACCATTCAAGCAACCGATTTGCAAAAAATCATCAAACAATTGCAACTCGTTGAAGAAAAACATGAACTATTAACCATTGAAGGTTTGCTCCCTTCTCAATTCCTGCGCTACGCCATTCAGCCCGAGAACCATGACGAAAGCCCAAAAAACCGCGTCAAAACAATGCTGCTGCACATCGCAGGCGATTATCAAACCCACGGTCAGCAACTATCGGACAAACTGGACTTAAAAACCCATTTGTTATTTGCCGAAGGACAATTTACGTTACTGTTCCTAAAATTAAACGCCTTGCTGAAACAGTATCAGCCGGAAAGAACAATTAGTAGGAAAGAAATTAAAGATTGTCAGACAGTGGCGGATTGTGTGGCGCTGGTGGAGCGGAATATATAAGTTTCCATATGCAAAAACCTTACGTACCAAATAAGATAACCTCGGAGGCCGAAAAGAGATTTTAGAGTAGGCGGAAATTAAAATTTTAGAAATTATGAAATTAGAGAAAGAATATCAATGGTTACTTAAAGAATCAGGACCGATCATGGTAAAACAAGCTTTAGAACTCTATGATACTAAGGAAATTTTAGGAACATCCAACAATCCTGTCATAATCAGTTGGGCAAAAGAAGTAGGCGGAAATGTTGCCAATGTGTATAAGGCAGATGAAATTCCATGGTGTGGCTTGTTTATGGCAGTTGTTGCTAAACGATCCAACAAACAATCTCCAAAAGATCCACTTTGGGCTTTAAATTGGGGCACATTTGGAAAACATATTGATGAGCCAATGCTAGGGGACGTCTTAGTATTTGTAAGGATAACTAGTGAAGGTAAAAAAGCAGGTCATGTAGGAATATATATAGGCGAAGATGCCACTTGCTATCACGTTCTGGGTGGAAATCAAAGCGATAAAGTTAACATTTTGCGCAAAGAAAAAAACCGACTCTACACTTCACGTAGACCAAATTACAACCAACAACCCAAAAATGTAAGAAAAATTATTTTGTCAAGCGCTGGTGTAATTTCAAACAAAGAGGATTAATTGTAAATTAAAACCTTTTAGCCGCTGAATTTCAATACCATGAAAAATAATTACGGATTTAATACAACCTCGGGAGCCGAAAAGAGGAATTAGAGTAGGTAATAAAAGTTTTAAATCATGGAAGAAAATAAAAGTTATTTGACAAATTTTAATACAATTGTGACTGTAATTATATCAATTATTACAGCTTATACAGCATATCGAACAAGTGAATTAACCGATAAGATCAACAATTTAAAAGCTGTTACAGAAGAAGGAAAAACAGTTTGTGAATTAATAGAAAAATTTTCAAAAGATTCAATTCCAGTTATAACATCTGATTTTTCATTTTTATCGTTAGAAAGATATTTGAGAAATACAACTGATGATGGAAGTTTAAAACCTCAAGACCGATCAATGCTAGCAGGGTTTGCTCAATCTATAATTTATGACAGAATATTTAAAAATAAAAGTAATTCTGATGAAATTATCAGTAAAATTTTGATTCCAACAAGATTTTTGGAACAAAATGATACATTATTATTAGAAGAAATTAAATCTAAATTTACTAGTAATAACAATATAGTTATAGTGCCAACGCAAGTAATCAAGGCAACTGATAGTATGTTCAAATTTCAGCCGATTTCACAGTCTATAGATACTTTAAAAGCTAAATCAATTAGCTTAATCCTCAAAAAAGTTGCTTACATACAATATTCCAATCAAAACAAAAAAAATGATGTTCTTGCAATCCAAACTAAATTTAGATCAAATGATTGGATTGCACCTGGTATTGAGAATGTAAAAGGCAATTATAAAAACACTATTAGATATTTTCATGATGAGGACAAAGGGTTAGCAGATAAATCGAACGAACTTTTAGGTAACAAATATTATTCTTTGCGAGTATATGGGTTTGAGCAAAAAGTTCCTAAAGGACAAATTGAAATTTGGATTAACAACAATTAAGCAAAACCTTTGTAGAAGAAAAGAGGAGCTAAAGTTGACGAAATTTAGAATATAGCAATAATGTGTTTCATAGAAATACCTTCTAGAGAGAGTGCAGAAGTAGTAATCACTAAAGCTAGAACAGCAATTAATGAAACTAGAGGAGATTTAATTAGAGATAATGCTAATGGTTCATTTTTAGTTGATTAAAGCATGTTGTAAAATAAGCGGTACTTATATAATAGAGGATCAAAATTAAAAAATCAAAATTAAAAAGAAATCTTTTCTAATTTCTTGTGATAGAATAGAATAAATAGCAAGGGATAATTTTGACAATACAGATATATAAAGAATTTTAGAATAATATTTTAAAAATCCCGCAAGCTGAAAAGGGAAACTAAGAGTAGGCAAAACAAAAAATTATTAACATATGGATTTAACAAGCAGTTTAAGAAAAGTGGGGTATGACTTAATTGAAAGCCCTATTAGAAATCACAAAGTAGGACAATTGTGGTTAAAAAAAGATTTTGATAGGATTCAACACTATTATGACCAATTGGATTATGCCCTTAAAAGTTCGATTGTTTTGAACACAATTTCGAATGATGCATTAAAGGTAACCTCATCTGCAAAGAATGAATATAAGTTTAATGTTGGTATTACTGTTTTGAAAGAAATTTTAAAATCAATTGGATTATCAAATGTAGATATAGCAGCGGATATAAAATATGGCAAAAATATAATCATCAGTTACGATAATTCAAGTTCCAAAGAAATTGATTTAGGAACTTTAGAAGCCTATCTGTCAACTTGCGACTTTTTGCATCCTGAAAACGAATCACTTTTAAAAAATCTAAACAAAAACGATGTAATAGTTACGACAGGTATTTTATATGCAAAAAACCTCGTGGTGGAAATTGAAACAGATTTCAATATTTCGGCAGAAATTAAAGCAAAACTTACCGATGCGGGTGAGGGAAAATTAGATTTCAGCAGATCCGTCGAAAAAACATTGAAAATGACCGCCGAAAACGGGAATGCGTATCCAATTGCTGTAAGGGCCAATCGATTAGATTTTGACTATGGTAGATACAAAGATCAAAAACTAATCACAGACAATAGAAATTTCTTTTAATAAATAGTGATGTTCTGCTCGTTTTATTAATAGTTAAAACTCATTGCACAAAGTTTTGACCAAAAAAAAAAAAATAGG
This sequence comes from Flavobacterium sp., assembly GCA_031373195.1. Classification (GTDB taxonomy): domain Bacteria; phylum Bacteroidota; class Bacteroidia; order Flavobacteriales; family Flavobacteriaceae; genus Flavobacterium. Next base: position 3,826 of record JANMML010000003.1, read on the forward strand.
GCATAGATTAACACACGACAGTAGTATCAGCCACACAGTCTAACGACTGCAAATTCCCGATTTGCTCCTCTTATTTTTTGAGACTGAATAAGAGGGAGCTACGGGCGATTATTTCGATTATGCATTGAAATCCAAAATCAATAGGAAACCCCTGTGAAGATGTTGAACAATAGTCCAAGGACATACAATTTAACGATATGATGACTAAAATAATTACAATAGCGCTCTCAATTTTGGTGCTCACTGGATGCGCGAGCACTAAAGAAATCGCCAAACTCAAGGAAAATAACGACCGTCTAGAAAAACGCATAGTCGAACTAGAAACGTTGAAGAACGACTCCGACAAAGATGGTATTGCTGATTATTTGGATGTGGAAAATAACTCCATTGCCGGAACTGCCGTCGATAATAAAGGCAGGATGATTGATCTCAACAAGAACGGCATTGCTGATGATATTGAAAAGTTTATTTTAGAGAATACAGTAGACATGGTAAATAATAATGCCGGCGCTGGGGAATACAAGCCTGCGGACCTCTACAGCCTAAAGCCCACCAAACAAAAAACCTACGACCATTTTTTCAACAACAAAATGAGTCTTTTGGAATGCAACAATAAGCTCACAAATAAGCTTGCGTCAAACGAAGCGCTAAAAGATTACAAATATTTTGAAACGGATGGTGGATTCGGAATCATCACCGATGCAAAAGAAATCAATGAAAATTCAGAAAAATACGGTAGCCAGGAAAGCAATAGCAACTTTGTCAAGAAATTACTTGGCATGGGCAGTGCCACGCAAAATTACCAACGGGTTTACATTTTTTTAATCATCAAAAAAGACCTCAACGAAGAATTGCTTCCCAATTATGACTACCTAGATCGGCTTTATAACAAGCGCGTGCTACAACCCAAGTGGGCCAATATCGAAAACCTAAAGTTGCTACTCAGCAATCCAAATAACAAATACAACAACCAAGAGCACACCTTTGTCGTACGCGTCTACGAATTCAAAAGAGGACAGGTGCAAGACAAATATACTTTTAATAAGGGCGACAACGGGTATAAAATTGATCCGAAAGTCAATGCCCTATTCACTAACAAAAAACCAAAAAAATGACTTTCTTCCAAGCACAAAAAAAACTAATCCGACTCTGGTTCCTTTGGTGCATGCTCCTACTCGCCTATGTCGCTTTTCAAACGATTATGAGCTCCGGTGTTTTTAGTCCACCTGAAGTAGCGTCCAAGATGTGGGAATGGATCGCCAAATACCTTGCTTCGATTTTCGCTTTGATTATCGGCAGCAGCTTTTTTAATAAAGAAGAAAACAGCCCGACGTTAAAAGACCCAATCTATTTCAGACTGTCCTTTTACACCTCTATGGTTTATCTCGCCGCCATCACGACGATGATATTCGTCATCCTCTTTTCTTGCGACGACCATGAAAGCTTCCTACAAGCACTCGACCGTACCAGCATGGTGCTCAACTTTATGCTACCCGTCGTAACAGGTTTGTTAGGGTACTTCTTTTACAAAAGCAAAAGTGGCGAAACAACACCCGACGAGCCAAACCAGACACCTTAAACCAATTGAGCAACATGAAAATCTCGATCTATACAATACCGTTTCTAGTCGCACTCATCCTGAAAGCAACCACTGTGTGCGCCCAATCGGACACGCTAAGCGCTGTCCCTTCAGATGGTGTGATGGTGCCCACCAGCAAAATATACAACGTCAAAGACCTATATAGCTTGCGGCCTACGTATCAACTGTACTTAGACGATTATTTCAACGACAACGAGAAACTCATCGACTGCAACCAACAACTCGTCACCCAAGTAAAAAAGGTAAAAGCGCTCAAAGAATTCAAATACTTCGAAACTACTGGCGGCTTCGGAATCATCTCCAACATCAAAGCGGTCAAGCCAGAGGAAACCAACCCAAATGCACCCAAAAGAAGCTGGTGGCAAAAACTTTGGGGCACCGGTGGTTTGGACTGTACCATTAAACGAGCCTATATTTTCATGGTAATCAAAAGCAGTCTCAACGAAGCGCTCGCACCCAACTACACCTATCTCGAAAAGACCTACAATAGCAGGCAATTAGAACGAAAATGGGCGAACATCGCGACCTTAGAAGCGCTACTAAAAAACCCTGAAAGCAAGTTCATTGCCCAAAAACACTCTTTTGTCGTGCGCGTCTATGAATTCAAAAAGGGACAACTAGCCAAAGATTTCCAATTTGTCAGCGGCGATACAAACTATACAATCGATCCGAAAGTGGCGGAGTTGTTTAAGAAGTTATGAAAACCCAATAGCTAAAGCACTTCCTATAGAGCGCTACGAAACAAATTAAACTTTCTTGATATCGGCTAACCAAAATAATAAAACAAAAACGAAATTATGAAACACGGAAACATCCTAGCAGTCTTCAACGCTAACGACACCATGATTGCATCAGTAGAAGTCATTGTCGCTGCCCACGCCACCAAATATAAAATATTGGGTGAATTGTTTTATATCGAAACACCCGATATTGTCACAGCACAAAAGATGGTTACAAAGCTCAAAAAAACAACTGTAGAGTTTCTATTTTATTACAACAACATCTCGAACGGCTCGACAGTCAGTGCCAATACCGGAAACCCAAACCTGGCAGCAATTAAAAAAATCATGCTTTAAAAATACGCCAATGAAAACAATTCAAACGCTATTCTTGCTGTCTTTTACGGCCACTTTATTCGGGCAAAGCGCCTTCAATGGCTTTACTGAAATCTATCCGTACGGTGACGATCCCAATGTTCGCTACATGACAAGTTATACCCCTCAGGAAACCATACTGTTTGAGGCCAATCCGATTATGCGCTATAGTGTCTACAACAATTTTATCAATGGATTGATGGCAAACGCGCCACATACACAAGGCTGGTATGTCGCGTTTAAACCACAACTCCGTATGTACAATAGCAATTCGAAACCCGTAAAAATGCCCTCATACCAAATATTACTGGGCACACAGCACATGTTTAAAATCAAATGTAAAGATACGCTTACGGCAAAATTCTGGGGATTCTCACTCGAAAGCGGGCATTACTCCAACGGACAGAACCGTTCTTCATTCTCTGAAGACTATGAAGACGAATCGGTTGACGGCAATGCCATCTACACTACCATCACACCCGATACACAGCTCTCTGAAATTCTCAACCGCAGCAGTGGGAATTTCTCTACCAATTTGAGCGAACTGCAACTCAATTATAGGAAATACAAACTTGATGGTGGCTTTATGCCAATAAGTGGTTACTCCGTCACAGCAGGATACATGCTCTATCACAATTATTTTTTAGGAGTTCTAAATTTCGGTGGCTATACACAGAATGATATTGTCCTGTATGGTCGTAACCACTATTCTCTTGCTGGAGAATTCATGCATATCATTCAAACCGGCAAGCTCAAAGGCATCAGGTATTCGGCAAAACAGAATTTTGAATATATCGACAATCCGCACCAATCGGTAGAAAAATTACGCGCCGAAACCACCTTTTGCTTCTACCCTTTTCAAGGATCTAAAGCATTTGGATTTCTGATGAGCTATATCTATGGCCATGACAATTACAACTACCGCTTTGTCGACCAGGGCAACCAGTTTACTGTTGGCCTCACATGGAGCTCATTTCCACCAGTGCAATTGAAAGGCTTTTAATTAATACTACAACAATTATGGAAAAAACGAATACTTTAACAGAAAGTGATGCCTTCGAAATTGGGCTGGTGATGGCCGGAGCGGTTTCTGCTGGGGCTTATACCGCCGGAGTAATCGACTATCTACTTGAAGTTTTGGAAACTTGGGAAGCAGCCCGAGAAATAGCGGATACGCCTTCACACAAGGTAAGGATTAAAGTAATCACTGGCGCTTCTGCCGGTGGCATGGTCGCCGCCATTACCGCTGCGGAATTACTCAGGAGAGAAAAAGCAAAAGGCAAAGGGGTAACCGATTATAAGGATTCCCTGCTCTACAAATCTTGGGTTGAAGAAGTAGACATCGAAGGACTGATGAACAACGACGACTTAAAAGCAGACGAGCCTTTATACTCTTTACTCAATTCAGAAGCTTTAGACAAGATTGCAGATAAAGTGATTTACGACGGAGGGCAAGCTCCTGTTTACACCGAATTGCCGCAATATATTGACCAAGAGCTCAAAATGTACCTGACGCTAAGCAATCTGAGAGGGCTTCCCTACGAATTTAACCTCAACGGCGAAAGTGGCCTTCCCTATGGGATGACCGATCATGCCGATTACCAGTATTTCAAACTCTGTAAACAAACCTCGAAGCAGGATTGGTACAAACTCCGCAAAGCTGCAGTAGCTACCGGCGCATTTCCTGTCGGATTCAAAGCCCGCTTGATCGAAAGAGACACCTCAGAGTATGAAGAAAGAATCGCCAAAAACGGATTGGAAATCTCAGGTAAATTAAAATTAAACACCAGCCAAGCAACGGCCTACCCGTTTGTAGTCATCGATGGTGGCGCACTGAATAACGAGCCCATTGAACTGGCAAGATCGGTCTGGGCAAAAAAAACAAAGACCCCACCAGCAAATACAGATATGAATGCTGCAACCTATACCGCACAAGAGAGCTTAAAGCATGTTAAAGCAGCAGAAGGAGAATTTCGATTGGTCAGTCAGGACAATCTGGAGCCGGGAAAAAATGCGCTAATCATTATTGACCCTTTCCCGAACTATGCTGACATTGGCAATGAGCCAACCATAAAAGACACGAGCCTTTCCGCAATGATACTGCCGATGATTTCAGCAGTGATGTCGCAGAATTTATTCAAGCCAGAAGAAATGATTATGGCGTGTGACAAAGACAATTATACACGATTTCTGATTGCACCACTTCGACGAGGTGAAGGAGGAAGTATTGCCGCAAAAGCTCTAGCTTGTGCAGTCTTTGGTGGATTCGGCGGATTCTTTTCTCAGGACTTCCGCAAACATGATTATCATTTGGGACGAAAAAATGCACAACGTTTCCTGACGCATCATTTTGTATTTCCAAAAGAACATATCCAAGCACTGCCAGGAGCCAATAAAGCCAGTATAAAAACTAACGAAGACGGATACGTGCCAATGATTCCGATCCTACCAGGAACCGCTGTCGAAGCGCGACAAGGAGAACATAACCCTTGGCCTACGTATTCGTTGAAACTACTCAATAGATTAGAGCAACTGGTCAACGCTCGTGTAAAAGTACTAACACAAAGGCTCCCATTCATCGGCACTTTCAGCCGCAAATGGACACGCTATGCTGCTGCAGGAATGCTGTTGCTTATTCTGTTTGGCGAATGGGTAAAATATAACGGCGACGTGACCAACGCTTTTTTACCATGTTTGAACGGACTATACATTTTGATCTTTCAGATTGTCCTAAGTGTTTTACTTGCAGTATTAGTTTTATTGATGCTTTCAAAATCAATCATCGACAAACGAGCAACAGTAGCAACCATCAAATATGTAAAAGGGTTGATTGTAGCATGGGGAATTGAAATTAAAAAATAACAATAAATAATTATGGCCGATATACCAAAACCGAACAACAATATAGATCGCGATTGAATATGAACAACAATCAAGTCTTGAGAAATTAAAAAATGTTTAACCCGATGAAGCGGATTTAGAACTTGATCAAGTGTATAATATCTCTCGGTACTGCATGTACGTAATTGCAGTCTACAGTTCTAGACAAACTAAAAAAAATAAAAAGTAAAAAGGCACGCATCGTAAATCTGCAATAACAGTAATCGACACGCTAGCAATATAATTATCATCTAAAAAAAACTCTATTTAATTAAATTAGTAGAAATCATGTTTAAAAATATAACCAAAGTTTACAATATTGAAATACCTAAATTGAAAACAATTTCCTTACTCTTATTGCTCGTTGTTACAAATAGTGCAAATGCCCAAAACAGTGCTGTCTCTACTGACAAAAATGAACCTATTTCATCAAAAAATGAGAAAATCAGTAGAAATGAACTTCAATCAAAGATTGATGACATTAATGACCAGATTAACGAAAAAAAGGAGGCAAAAAAAGGATTGAAAAAATTAAACGAAGAACTTTCAAGTATCTACCAACCGTTTGAAGTCTCTTCAAAGTTACCACTTAATCAAACGGAAATACCACGATTGATAGAAGAATTCCTAAAGACCAAGAAAGCGGAGTCCTACTACAAGTTATACAACAATTGCTTTAAGGATTTAGGAGCCTTTACTAATAGCCTTTATGATTACATCGATCAATCGAAAAGTGTAGAACTGCAGAACCTGAGTTCAAACATTAACTTGAAGGTAAGGGAAATCCAAATGGATTTCCAGTACGATGACAATGGAAAAATCATTTCACCACTAGACATCAATAAAATCAAGGCAACTTTTTCGTCAGAAAATGTGGTTAGAATAAATAAGCAAATACAGGAAATCGTAGTCGGATTTAAAACTCAAGTCACCACCAAAATAAGCCAGTTAGATGAGGAATTAAAAAAACTCAATGTCGAAAAATTCTCGTTGCTGGATACCCTAGAAAATAAAATAGATACTACTGAAACAATATTTAAATGGGGGTTCCCCGTGTTTATTTCATTTATTTTAATTCTGTATCTAGTACCACTACTTTTTTTTAAAAACAGAAAAACGCACGACAAAGAAGACAAAGATGGCGATGTTGTAATCTATACCTCAATCTACAGTACTGGTCTGATTACTGAAATTATTACAATATTTCTGCTTACTTCGACGATACTACTGCTGGGATTGACTGACAAAATCAACAGTGAGATCCTCGGTACTCTAATTGGCGGTATTTCGGGCTACGTTCTGGGCAAATCATTTAAAAACACAAAAACCGAAAATTAATTATAAACCTGATTGCTCAGCGGTTTTTAAGTGAAAATCAAACGAAAAACAAAGTACAATACTTGTTAAAAACAATAAATGCCAAAGGCGCAAATCCCCTTGCACCTCCCAACAAATGTCCCTAAGTTTGAAAAAACAACAAACAAACCCATGATCAACCAAAACCCAGAGCAAATCGCCCGAGATAATATCGACAAGCAACTCCTTGCCTGTTGTCGGATGATACAAGACAAAAAGAAATTCAATCTTGCGGCAGTTTTGCGCGGGAGCCGAGTGGCATTAGACCCAAAACAGTAAATATTGAAAAGAATATGAAAACTACAGAAAACACAAATTTTGAATGGACTAATCTTTTTCCAGATTTATTCTGGATAATGTTTTGGTTGATAATATTCTTCTCAGTTAGAAAATTTATTTTGACTGCGTTAGCAACTATGCTGAATAGATTGAAACATGGAGCCGGAATTAAAATCGGTTCTTTCGAAATTGATTCATTAAAAGTCGCTCCAAATAGTCAAATAAAAAACAATCATTTTAAAACAGAAAAAGATAAAGATGATTTGAGAGATACTGATAGGAATAATTACTACAAAGTTCAACGTGGAGCGATGTTAGTTCACAAAATTTTCAAATCACAAAAAGATGGTCAATTATATGATATTTTAATTTATATAGTTCCAAAAAAAGACTGCAATTTGATTCAAGTATCTAGTGTTGATTATTATTTTGGTAAATTTTGGAATCAAAATATTTATACAAGTTCTGATAGAAGTAACGGATTTGCTATTGCCACGTCAGCATATGGAGCATTTCTTTGCACAGCAAAACTAAATTTTAATGATGGAACAAGTGAAACTGTCTACCGATTTATAGATTTCGAAATGGGAGATGTGGCCGCGATTGCAAATGACTTCAACTCTTAACACCGCCTAACAAATGCTATATCTCATGGCTAGTTTTACGGTAAATTGTTCGTTTACTTTTCTTAACTTCGCTCGTGCGGTTATGGAAAAAAAGCTTTCCATAAGCCGCCACAAGCCCTAGCAAGAAAACGTTATCGGTCAGTGTAATAAGACAGCCAACCCGATAGCGCGGATTTGTAATCTCTGCCCACCAAATAACGCCGAAAAACACCACCCAAAATCAATAATTGGAAATGATACCAATAAAAACTAGATTTGTTACAATCTAAAAACAAACAGATGAAAAGAATCCATATTGCATTCGCACTCTTTTGCTACTTAGGCGTCAACGCACAAACCATGTTCGTTCGTCCCATCACAGGAAGTCAGACCTCCTATCCTGTGGCAGACATTCAGAAATTGACCTTTGATAACGGCAATATGCTAGTAACCAATAACGCTGGCAGCAGCGGTATCTTTGCTTTGTCAGGATTGCGTTATGTGAGCTTCACCGACTTCAATTTGGCAACAACAGTCCCTGAATTAGCAAAAAATAAGTATTATGCTTATCCCAATCCGGCAAGCCACTTGCTGAATATTTCGGGGTCAAACACCATGCAACGCATTAACAATATTCAAATAGTATCCTTGGAAGGAAGGTTGTTACTAAATCAAAAACCAGCCAACGAATCAGCAACTCAAGTGGATATATCTGCCTTACCACAAGGAATGTATTTGTGCACTTTAACCATTGGTAACCAACAAGAAACGATTAAATTCCTAAAGCAATAAGTCATGAAAAAAATATACTATCTTCTAACGATACTACTGTGTGTATCAGCAAGCACAATACAAGCGCAAAATGACTCCATATACTTCTGGAAGCAAAACACATTAATACACAAACAGTCTATCAGAACCGCTGACTTGGATAGCATTACATTCGTAAGACCAAGTGCTACTGGTTTAAATGCTCCGGCTACTATGGTGTCGCTGTACGATATTTTTTCACTATCAGGACCTAACGGACCAGCAAGCAGCTATATAGCTAACGAAGACTCTGGGGAAAGTCCATTTATACGATGTCTATTGAATCTAGAAGATTTCACCGCAGATGGGGTCAAAAACAGATGGGGAGATAATGGATTAGACCAGCTAACAACGACCGCAAGTTGGGATTCGAACAATAAGTTTTTTAGATATTATTATAATAAATTGTTCTATATAATTGTAAAGTCCAATCAATTTATTGTGGTGTTAAACGGCGCTACTGATATTACGAACAGAACAGTCCTACTCAGTGAAACACGTTTTTTAAGAGCACTGGCCTACTATTATCTCATTGACGCTTTTGGAAGTGTTCCTTTAATTACTGAATCAACGCCAGCACAACAGAATGCTCCGCAATCTTCCAGAATACAGTTATTTAATTTTGTGGAGTCAGAATTAAATACCATCATCAATAATCTGCCAGTCACCAATGAGTACGGCAGAGCCAATAAATTTGCTGGCAAGATGTTGTTATCCAAACTGTACCTAAATGCCGAAATATTTGCCGGAGCAAACAAATACAATGAGGCATTGACTAATATAAATTCAGTGATTAATGAAGGAGGATATTCGTTATCATCAAATTATCTCCAAAATTTCTCAGGGGATAATAATACTTCCCCCGAAATGATATTTCCGCTGGTCGCAGAGGCAACGACACGACAATCATACGGAAATACCACGTACATCATCAACGGAAATTTGAATATTACAACCATGAGCCCATTATCCCAGTTTGGTGCAACTGAAGGATGGAGTGGACACAGAGCGACAAAAGCATGGTATGGGCTTTTTGGATTTTCTGCAGCTGAGTTAGCGACTTCTAGTGATGTTCGTGCGCAGGCTTTTTGGACTACCGGGCATACCTATGAAATGACGAATTATAACACATGGATAAACGGTTTTCCTTCCACAAAATTCAGAAATTCAAATACTACAGGAGCGTCAACGGCAACGCAATTCTCTAATACTGATTTTCCATTATTTCGATTGGCAGATGTATATCTCATGTATGCCGAATGTGTTGTAAGAGGAGCGTCTGGAGGGACAATTTCGCAGGCATTAAATTATGTAAATCAAGTTCGACTTCGATCCAATGCAACAAGCATTACACAACCGCAATTGACGCTTGACTTTATTCTGGATGAACGCGCCCGCGAATTAAACTTCGAAGGGCAAAGAAGAACGGATTTGATTCGTTTTGAAAAATTCACCGGCGGTAGTTACTTATGGCCTTGGAAAGGAAATGTGCTTAACGGTACAGCCATACCTGATTATTACCAACTTTTCCCGATACCTGCCGCGGCAATGCAATCCAATCCATTTTTAGTTCAAAACCCTGGGTATTAAAACTAAAAAAACTTTTCACCCTAATAGATCGCGTTGCTACAATAGTAGGCAAACGGAGCGATAGCGAAAAGACAAAGTAAATCCGAATTACGATTAGCCATGAGGCGGTAGCCAATGGCTATCAGTATTGTGGTACTAAACCAATGAAAAAATAAGGGATAAATAGGGCTTTTCCCCCTTGCACCACCCAACAAATTTCCCTAAGTTTGAAAAAATACTTTCAAACCCTACCATCAACCAAACATGGCAAAACAAACCATCAAAGCCGACATCAATTTCGAACAAGAACTCTGGAAAGCTGCCAACGAACTGCGAGGTGCAGTAGCTGAAAATCAGTACAAAGACTATGTGCTGCCGATGATTTTCCTCAAGCACATGTCCGAGCGCTATGAGATCCGCAAGCAAGAACTCAACTATTTGGTGCAAGATAAAACTTCATCCTATTACACCACCAGTGACGACGAGATCAATGATATCTTAAACGATACCGACGAATACCTCTCGAAAAACATATACATCATTCCGAAAGAAGCCACTTGGGAATACCTAAAAGCCAATGCCGAACAAGACAACATCAAAGTAATTGTAGATGACGCTTTTGACACCCTCGACGCGACATTAGCGAAATTTCGCCCTGACCTCAAAGGAATTCTGCCGCGTATTTTCGTAAAAAGCCAACTCACCGCTCGACAAGTAGGTGGACTAATTAACTTACTCTCCAACCCCAAACTCTCCCAAAAAGAAAATCCCGAAAGTGATATTCTAGGCAGAGTGTACGAATACTACATCGGCAAGTTTGCTTTAGCAGAAGGCAGCGGTGCCGGACAATTCTTTACTCCCGGAAGTATCGTACGCCTTATGGTAGAAATGATCGAACCCTACGAAGGTAAAATCTTCGATGCTGCTTGCGGCAGTGGCGGCATGTTCGTACAATCCTTAAAATTCTTAGAATCACATGGCGGTGATAAAAAGAACATTGCCATCTACGGACAAGAGCGTTATGACGGTACGTTACGCTTGTGCAAAATGAACTTAGCACTTCGCGACCTATCCTTTGATGTGCGCTTAGGCGACTCATTATTGCAAGACAAATTTCCCGACCTAAAGGCAGACTTCATTATCGTAAACCCGCCGTTTAACGTAAGCCAATGGCACCCCGAAGATTTGCCAGAAAACGACCCGCGCCTATTCGGACCTAAAGAAGAATTCACCACCGATGGAAGTGCCAATTATATGTGGATGCAAACCTTCTGGAGCCATCTCAGCGAGAAAGGAACCGCTTCTGTCGTTATGGCAAACGGCGCTATGACCTCGAACAACAAAGGCGAGAAAAACGTACGCGAATTCATGGTAAACAACAACATGATTGATTGCATCGTGCGCCTACCCGATAAACTATTCCTCACCACAGGCATACCCGCCTGCATTTTCATACTCAGCAAAAACCGCGACGGCAAAGACGGCATACACCGCAAACGCACCGACGAAATCTTATTCATAGATACAAGCAAAATGGGCACGATGGAAAGCCGCAAATTGCGTGTGTTTAGCGATGCCGATATAGACAAAGTTGCCGCAACTTACCACGCATGGCGCAATGTCACCACCGAGTTGTCCTCCCGAGCGCAGTCGAGGGACGAGGAGCACTACGAAAACGTTGACGGCTACTGCTTCTCTGCCACCCTTACCGAAGTACAAAAACAAGATTACAAACTGACCCCAGGAATATACGTTGGCACTGAAGAAGTAGAAGACGACGGTATTTTGTTTGAAGACAAAATGGAGACTTTAAAAACGCAGTTACAAGCGCAGTTTGAAAAAGGGAATGAGTTGCAAAAAAAGATTTTAGAGAATTTTGAGAAGTTATAAAACCTAACTTAATTATTATGTTTTTCTTTTTTGATTATAGTCATTTTGAAGTTAAAATAGGTGCTTCTCCTAAAGAAGCTGATATAGCGATTGTATCTGTTGATTCTATTGGTACTGTAGGATATTTGAACCAATATGTCTTAAAAGAATATAGTTTAAGTTTAGATATATTAAAGAAATTGAACTTGACTAAAGGATTTGATTTTTATAACTCAAAAGAAAAACCAATTTTATTTGTTGTTACTGTAGGAAACGGAGATACCGAAAATAGTTTAAAAGCTAATTTATATAATGCCCTCAAAGTAAACCTTAAAAGATTATCAAATAAAACTGTTTGGATACCTCTTATGGGAAGCGGAAGTGGTGGATTAAGTATTTCCGAAAGTTATGAAATAACAAAATCAGTTTTAGATGAATTTCGGGAATATATTAATGAGTCAAAATGTAAAATTATCGTTTCAATACCAGATGATAAAAAAGGCCAAAAATTATATAATGAAATTGAGGGTAAAATAAAATATAGTAATAGGCCTTCTGATTTTGACACGTCTTTAGCAATAAATAGTCTAAAAAAAGTTAGCGATTTACTTAATTATTTGAATGTTACATATTATTTTGTTGGGCATGATTGGGAGGGACAATTACAAAAAGAAAGATTTTTTAAAGAAAATATTTGGGAAACAGTATATGAAGATAGGTTTACAGGATTAATAAAAAATATTTCATTAAATGATTTGTTAATATTAAAGACACCAATCGATAAGTATAATGTTGGACATTTAAAGATTGAGGCAATTGGTAAAGTTACAGAGAGTTCAAAAAACGGAACATCGGTTAAGGTAGATTGGATAATAAAAAATTTAAATTTTTCGACAAGAGATTTAGGATATAATAAAGCTACGATAACCGCTGCACAAAAAGATTCTATAATTGATATTTTTTCTAAACTGACTAGTAAGGATTTTCAAAAGCTAATTGATATTTATTCTAACAAAAGGAGTGAAAAAATTGAAAGTATTCTGAATGATCCAGTAACAAAAAAACATAAAGTAAATACAACATTGCCAGGTTTATTACGAGATACTGATGATGGGGAAGACTATTTAGACATTAAAGAAGATGTAAATGCCTTTGCCCGTGTCATCGCTGCAAAAAGCTTTGAGCCTCCATTAGCCATAGCCTTACTTGGAAAATGGGGATCTGGTAAGAGTTTCTTTATGCGAAAACTGAAAGAAGGAATTCAAAGACTTTCAAAAGATAACCCTCAAAAAGCTTTTTGCGAAAGTATTGCCCATGTACATTTTAATGCATGGTCTTATATGGATTCAAACCTTTGGGCGAGCATCATAACACGAATTTTTGAAGGTCTCGACGATTACATCAAAAATTCTGGCGCTACTGAAAAAGAAAAAAAAGATCTTGAAAAAGAGTTGTTTCAAAAACTAACTATTTCTAAAGAAGAACTAAAAGAATTAAATGCCCAAAAAGGAAAAGTAGAAAAAAAGATTATTGCTTTAGAAGCAAAAAAGAAAACAGCGGAATCGGAATTAAAAGACAAAATAAAATCTATTAGAAATTCAACTTTAAAAGCAATATTTAACACGGTAGATAAAGAGTTTAAAGTTCAAGAACAAATTAAAAAAACTTTAAATGAAAATCCAACCTTTGTAGATTCTGCTGAAAAATTTGAAAAAATTGTACCACAAAAGTATTGGGACAATCCTGTAGAATTTTACAAGCAATTAAAATCGGGATATACTTTTATTAAAGCTTTTTTGCATAGAAATAAATGGAAAACAAATCTTTTTTGGGCAATTGCGATTGTAGTTATAATTTTAGCAACACCTGTAATTACATTTATAGTAAATCTATTATTAAGCTGGCAAGACTTTACTTTTACTGACAAAGACTGGGTTGTCATCTCTTTATATGGTGCTATTTTTACAAGAGCAGTCGATACTTACCTAAAATTAAGAAAACAAATGGCTCCCTTTTGGGCAATAAAGGAAGATTATGAAGCAAAAAAAGAAAATGCTCTTTTTGTCTTTGAACAAGAACAAAAAGCTCTCGCAATTGAAATTGAGAAAGATAAAGAGGATATTATTCAATTAAAAGAACAAATTATCCTCAATAAGGATTTACAAGCAAATATAGAATTTAAGTTAAAAAGTGCATTGTCAACAGAAGCACTATATACTTTCATAGAAAAAAGAGCCAATAGTGATGATTATAAAAAACATTTAGGAATAATATCGCTGATTCGAAAAGATTTCGAAATACTTAGTGGCTTATTAACAGGTCATAAAACTGAATTAGTATCTAACGAAGATTCCGATAAGTTCAAAAAGATGTTTCCAAATAAAAGACCACTCGAACGCATTATTCTTTATATCGATGATTTAGATCGTTGTCCTGAAGAAAGAGTAGTTGAAGTTTTAGAAGCAGTCAACTTACTCATGGCTTTCCCTTTATTTGTTGTTGTAGTTGGTGTAGACCCAAGATGGGTAAAAAATGCTTTAATAAAAAAACATCACATGCAATTTACGGGTCAAATAGGTAAAAATGAAAATAAAGAAATTGAATTAATTGAAGCGTCTAGTTATTTAGAGAAAATATTTCAAGTCCCTTTTCATTTAAAAGATGCCTCTGATGATAGTATTAAAAACATGATAGAAAAATTTGCAAATACCAAAATACAACTGATAGAAGAAATTTTAGTACAAGGAAAGGCTGAGAAGGAAGTTATAGAAAATACTGGAAAGTTAAAGGCTGATAATGAAAAAATAACCGCTGACCAAGATATTGTAAGTAAAGAAAGCACTTCAACAAACAACGATTCTAAAACTATAGGTATTGATGAAGAAAAAATTAGTGCTTTAGATATCTCACAGGAAGAAATTGATGAGATAAAAAAATTAACTGGAATTATTGGTACAAATCCAAGAGCAGTTAAACGTTTTATAAACATATACAGAATTGTAAAAACACATGAAGAATTCAACTATACGAGTAATAAAGATCTAATTTCAATCATGTTTTTATTAGCATTATCAATAGGTATTTATAAAAAAAGAATGCAAGATTTTGAAGATTTTATTATGATTCCTCAATATAGCAGTTATACTTTTGCTAACTACAAAGTTAATTTTGCAGAACTCTACAAAGAAGTGGAAAAAAATAAAGCTGTGATGGAACTCACTAGCAAGAACTTTAAAGAACACTACCAGTTCATTAAACGCTTTACCTTTAAAAACATATAAATGTCAAACAACTGGAAAACATATAATTTAGGAGAAATAGTTGACGTTAAACAAGGTTTAGCTATAAATAAGAAAACAAATCATTTATTGACCAAAAAAAGCTCTATGCCATTATTTAAGATTAGAGATTTAATCAATAATACAGTTGAACACTATGTTAAAGAAAATGAAGTTCCTAAACAATGCATTGCAAATTATGAAGACTTAATTTATTCAAGAACTGGTCAAGTTGGACTAGTTTTCAGAGGTAAAATAGGCTGTATTCATAATAATTGTTTTAAAATAATACCAAATGAAAGTAAAGTAAATAAAGATTTGCTTTTTTGGTTTTTGAGACAACCTTCGATTATTGAATATGCTAATAATATAGCATCTGGCTCTGTTCAAAAAGACTTAAATCACACCGCTTTTAAGTCAATTGAAATTTCATTATCAAATGATGTTACTGAACAAAAAAATATAGCTGATATATTAAATGCTATTGAAAACAAAATAGAAAACAACCTCGCCATCAACAAAACCCTCGAAGAAATGGCAATAGCACTATACAAATACTGGTTTGTAGATTTCGGACCGTTTCAAGCTGGAGAATTTGTAGAAAGTGAGTTGGGTTTGATACCAGTGGGTTGGGAAGTCGGTAAATTAGAAGATTTGTTAGAAATTAAATATGGCAAAGATCATAAGAATTTAAAAGATGGCATAATTCCAGTCTATGGTTCGGGAGGTATAATGAGATATGCTAATGAATCACTTTATGATAAAGAATCAATACTTATCCCAAGAAAGGGGACATTAAGTAATTTGTTTTACGTTTCTCAACCATTTTGGTCGGTAGATACAATGTTCTATTCTAAGATAAAAGATTCTAGTTTTGGAAAATATACTTTTTATTTTCTTAAATCAATCGATTTAGCTTCAATGGATGTAGGATCTGCAATTCCAAGTCTAACAACAGAATTATTAAAGAGAATTGAAATAGTATTACCTCCAAAAATTGTCGCAAATGAATTCAATGAAATGATTAATTCTAAGTTTAAGATAATAGAAAGTAACATTAAAGAAAACCAAACCTTAACCCAATTGCGCGACACGTTATTGCCCAAGTTGATTAGTGGTGCTGTTAGGGTAAAGGAGTTTAACAAATAAAAAATTATTATGCCAAGAGAAGAATTTTTAGAACTAGTTAAAGAAATAAAAGACAATAGTAAAGAATTTGAAATAACTCCTAGAGAATTATTGAACTTTTTTGGTTGTGAAAAACGTACTACTGGTAATGTTGCGTATATAAATAGATTTCTAAATGATAATCAATTAGAAACTGAACCAAATTTTGTTAATGGATGGATAGATGGTGATATAATAATTAAACATAAGAAAAAGGCAACAACAAAAAATGAAGTTGATCCAATTCAAAGAATTAAATTACTACCATCTTCAAATAGAGAGCCTATTTCTATTACAAAAGAATCCTCATTAAAAGAGGCAATAACATTAATGATGATGCATAACTATTCTCAACTACCTGTGATGAGTGGTTTGAGAAATGTAATTGGTTTTATAAGTTGGGAAACTATTGGATATGCTTTAACAAATGGATGCAAATCTGATGATGCCAAAGATTATATCAATACAAATATTTCTCTTCTCAGTTATGAAACACCACTAATGGAAGCTATTAATATAGTAATTGATAAAGAATTCGTTCTGGTATATAAAAGTGATAAAACTATAACAGGAATAGTTACAATTGCAGATATTAGCTCACAGTTTTTATCTGTTACTGAGCCTTTTTTATTATTAGAACAAATTGAAAATCACATAAGACAAATCTTAAATAACAAGTTTTTGATTGCTGAATTAATTGATTTTTGCAAAACTGAGGAATATGATAGAGATATTCAGTTTATTGATGATCTAAATTTTGGCGATTATATTAGAATTGTTGGAAAACCTGAAAATTGGGATAAACTTAATTTGGCAATTGAAAGGTCACCTTTTATCAAACAACTAGACAAAATTAGAATAATTCGGAATGATGTGATGCATTTTGACCCAGAAGGTATAACTCAAGAACAAAGAAAAGATTTAGTTAAAATGGCAAAATTCTTAATGGAATTGAGAAAATTCAACTAACATTTTTATGACCACAGAAGCGTTAATAGAACAAGCCACAATAGACTGGCTCACCGATTTGGGATACAGCCACATCAAAGGCAATGATTTGTCCGAAAATGCCAATGCGGTGATCTTAAAGGGGCAACTGTTGGCGTTTATTCAACAACAATATCCTCATTTACCAGAGGAAATACAACACTTGGCAGTAGCGGACTTTTGCAACAATGTAGGCGCGGATATAGATTATCGCAACCGTGCTTTTCACCTCAAACTCACCAAAGGCCTAGACTACGAATATAAAGATGCCGACGGCAACGAAAAAGCGGTGCACCTCTACCCGATCGATTTTCAAAACCCAAACAACAATACGTTTTGGGTGGTCAATCAGTTTAGCATCGTGGGCAAAAACAAACGCCGCCCTGATATTATTATCTACATCAACGGGATTCCGCTAGTGTTGTTTGAACTCAAAAATTGGTTTAATGAAAACACCACCATCGACGAAGCTTTCAACCAAATACAACATTACAGAAAAGACATTCCATTGTTGTTTGAATACAATGCGCTAACCTTAGTAAGCGACGGCAATGAAGCCCAACATGGGATGTTCAACGCCTCATCCGAGTGGTACGCCGCTTGGAAAAGTATAGATGGCACCGCCATTATCGAGGATGACTTTCAAATGCACACACTCATTCACGGTTTGTTTCCCAAAGACCGACTGCTGAACTATATCAAAAACTTTGTATTCTTTGAAGACCACAATGGCAGCTTAATCAAAAAAGGCGCTAAATACCATCAATTCTTTGGAGTAAACTTTGCCGTAGAAGCCGCCAAGAAAGCCATAAAACCTTATGGCGACGGACGTATTGGGGTAATTTGGCATACGCAAGGAAGCGGAAAAAGTATCTCGATGGCGATTTATGCGGGCATACTTCGAAGCCTGCCCGAACTCAAAAATCCAACCATCGTCGTGCAAGTAGACCGAAGCGATTTGGATTTCCAGTTGTATGAAAACTTTGTGTTAGCCAAAGACTTAGTGGGCGATGTGCAACACGCCGACTCCACCGATGATTTAAGACGATTGCTATCCACAGGTAGCGGTGGCGTAATCTTTACGACCATCGAGAAGTTTCGACTGAAAATGGGCAGTGACGACCAACTCGGCGAAACAGAACACCCTATCCTATCGGAAAGAGAGAACATTATTGTGATGGCTGACGAAGCCCACCGAACACAATATGGTTTGTTAGATGGCTTTGCTTCTAACTTGCGTAAAGCTTTGCCAAATGCATCGTTCATAGGATTTACAGGAACACCCGTAGACAGCAAAGATGCCGATACGCAAGAAGTATTTGGAGAAACCATCCACATTTATGACATCAAACAAGCGGTAGACGATAAAGCGACCGTGCCAATATACTACGAACCGCGTCTAGCCAAACTCCATTTATGGAACGAAAACCTCGACGCCGAAGTAGATGCCATTACCGCTGACATAGAAGACGACAGCAGCCTGAAATGGGCAGCGATTGAAGATGCAGCAGGTTCAGCAGAACGTGTCGCTAAAGTTGCAGAAGACATTATGAAGCACTTCAAAAACCGCACGGAAACCTTGCCAGGCAAAGCCATGGTAGTCTGCATGAGCCGTCGCAACAGCGTGAAAATGTACAATGCTTTAAAAGCCATTGACGGTTGTCCTGAAATAGCGGTAGTGATGACTGGTAATATTTCTACCGACCCGATTGAGTGGAACGAACACCTACGAACACAAGATGCCACCGAAGCATTGAAGAAACGTTTCAGAAAACCCGAAGACCCTTTGCAAATCGTTATCGTGCGCGATATGTGGTTGACTGGTTTTGATGCGCCTTGCGTGCATACCATGTATGTAGATAAGATCATGAAAGGCCATAACCTGATGCAGGCGATTACCAGAACCAACCGCGTGTTTAAAGACAAACCATCGGGTGTGATTGTAGATTATATCGGGATTGGCGACCAACTAAAAACCGCGACTACGAAATATACAGGTGGTGGAGGTCAAGGCAAGCCTACCATCGATATGACGCAAGCTTTGAATATGTTTTATAGTCAGGTGGACATTTGTAAATCGCTGTTGCCCAAAGGTATTGATTACTTGCAATGGAAAGGATTGCGCGATGGCGATAAAGTACTGTTGGTGAGAAAAGCATTGAATAGCATTATCAAAGAAGATGAAGCGTCCAATCAGTTTATGTTGGAAGAAAAGAAACTGACAGGATTATTGTCTATTGTAAAATCACAGCCGCAAATTCAAGAGTTTTCAGTGGATGTATTATTTGCACAACACTTGTCAAAAGCCATTCGCAATGCCAAATCAGTCAAAAGCAGCCGAGGCAATCAGAAAGACCAAATCAAAGAATTAATTAGTCGCAGCATCGAATCGGAAGACATCGTAGATGTATTTGCTATGGCGGGACTAGAACGTGCCGATATCTCGATTTTGAATGAGGAGTTTCTATTGGGCGCCAAACAAGACAAAGACAGTATCGACATCAAAATAGCATTGCTGCGCTCTATCCTAATGGATGAAGTGAAATTGCGTTTGCATAAAAACATCAGAAAATATACTTCCTTGAAAGAAGAATTGGAGAAAGTCATAGAACGTTATCATTTGAATGCCATCGATTCTTATACCACCATCGCCGAACTTATCGAACGTGCCAAGGAACTACAAGACGAAGACCATCGCATCAAAGAACTGGGATTGAGTGATGAAGAGTTAGCGTTTTATGACATTCTAGCGTCTAAAAAAGAAATCATCAAAGAAAGCGGCGTCATACAAGATGTAGTTCACGGTGTGGTGAAAGCCGTCAAAAACAATCTCCAAATAGACTGGATGAACAAAGAAGACGCAAAAGCAGCGATAAGATTGGCGGTTAAAAAAGAGTTGCGTGGCAAAGTAAAAATCGAAGAATTAAATGATATCCTTCAGGAAATCATGGAACAAGCGGAAGGACAGTTTAGTGAGTGGAGGGCTTAGATTATGGAAAAAAGTCCCGATTGCGCAGACTAGCAGTCCGTGCCCACAAACAAAAGCAAATCGCAAAATAAAATGGCATGCACCGCACACGAGCGTAGCGAACTGACGAAGTAATTTCACGCTATCTGGTTTTTTAGTCAGGAAGAATCTCCCGCATCCGCAACCCCACCAACTCCCTTTCCTGCTTCTCACTAAACCCCTTTCTCGCCTTATGGGCAATTAATCCATGAGCGTCAGGGGCATCTTCCATTTTTCCTTGAACGAAGAACTCATCCAACCATTGCAATCTTTGGGCAGTGGCACGTTTTTGTTCGAGTTGTTCTATTTTTTTGCGCTGCCGATAGGCTTTTAAGTCCTTTTCCCGCTCGTAGACCGCGCGGCATTCTTCTAGCAGTTTTTGGTTGACCGGTTCAGGGTCTTTGCCGGCGTGGGTTTCGCGCTCTTTCAGATACGAAAGGATCTTGGCTAATTTTTGCAGGGCAGATGTGGGCAGTGAGCGTTTGCCGATTTCGTACATCGAAAGTTGCCCACGGCTCACCCCTAGTAGCAATGCCATTTCTTGCTGATTTAAGCCGAGTAAGGTGCTGATGGAAGGTTGCGTTTTCATATTGTTTTTTTATTTTTTTCAAACAAGAACTTTGCCACGCGTTGCAATTTTTTTTATCAATCTAAAATTGCAACACGCCTTGTTGCAATTTTAAAAACCGATTAAGAATTGCAACAACTTATGTTGCAAAATAAAAACGTATCAAAAAATGGCAACAGCTTGGGCTGCGATTATTTCACCCAATGGCGCGGATTTATAATCCGTGCTGCCCACCAGCGGCGCAAAGTCTCATGATCAAGTTGTATCAACCAAAAAAAGCAACCTCAGTTGCTTTTGTATACTTTCCCATTTTTTCAGAAGCTATTCTTTCAGTGAAGCCATATCAATCACAAAGCGATAACGAACATCGCTTTTTATCATTCTTTCGTACGCTTCGTTGATGTCTTGCATTTTGATGATTTCAATCTCAGAAACAATATTGTGCTTCCCGCAAAAATCCAACATCTCTTGCGTTTCTGCGATGCCTCCGATCAATGAACCTGCCACAGCCTTTCTTCCCAAAATCATGGGAACGGTGCTCAAAATAGGTTCCAAACCACCCAAATAACCAACGATCACTAAGGTCCCATTAATAGCTAAAGTTCCGATATAAGGATTCACATCGTGTACATACGGAACGGTGTCAATAATGACGTCAAATTTTCCGCCAACAGCAGCCATTTGACCCTCATCGGTTGAGAGTACAACATGATCAGCTCCTAGTTCCTTCGCATCTTTTTCTTTGTCCATGGTTCGTGTAAAAAGGGTGACCTCTGCCCCCATTCCTTTCGCCAATTTGATGGCCATGTGTCCCAATCCGCCCAAACCTACAACAGCCACTTTGCTCCCTGGACCAACGTTCCAATGACGCAGCGGTGAATACGTAGTGATGCCGGCGCAAAGTAGTGGTGCTACAGCTGCTAAATCTAAATTGTTGGGTACTTTCAAAACAAAGTGCTCGGCAACCACCACTTTTTCAGAGTAACCACCATGAGTGGGTTGATTTAAATGTTTGTCAAATCCACCGTAAGTTCCAACCCATCCATTCAAACAATATTGTTCAAGATCTTTTTCGCAGCTGCTGCACGTGCGACAAGAATCTACCAAACAACCTACAGCAGCAAAATCGCCAACTTGGAATTTAGTTACTTCACTTCCAACTCTGCTTACCTTGCCCACAATTTCGTGACCAGGAACTACAGGATAAGTAGTCATTCCCCAATCGTTTTTTGCAAAATGCAAATCAGAGTGACAAACGCCACAGTACATAATTTCGATTTCAATGTCGGTAGCCAAAACGTCGCGACGCTCAATATTCATTTGTACTAAAGGTGCATCAGCGGCGACGGTACCAAAAGCTTTTACATTTGTTGTTGTCATTATATAAGTTTTTAATTGATAAAAATATTTTGTTTAATTTTTTAAAGATAATGATATCTTATGATTTGCATATTAGGTTATTGTCAATAAATAAGCCCTAATCCAATTTCAACAACCATTTTGTAGTAAATTGCATTTATAAAATTAGAAACTAATTACTTTTTTTAATTATGGTATGTGATGAATTTATCTGACCCGTCTACCGGTTATCGAAAATTACTTTGGAAAATAGTAAATTCAAAAACCTAATGCAACAAATATTATTTAAATTATCTAATCATGAAATATCAATTAAAATGAAATTATTGCAAAAAGTTTTAGTCTTATTTTTTATATTCACAAGCATCACCTGTTCAAATGATCAAATTGATGAGCCAGTTGCGAAGAATCATGGATTAGTTGGACTTTCTCTTTTACTAAATCAAAATTCACCGCCGGGACTACAAGGTCTTCTTGAAAACATAAATGAGGTAACATCAAAAGGAGTTAATTTATTCGGAATGTCTCCCGAATGGACAGATTTAGAACCTTCACCAAATACATATTCATTTCAAGATCAAATTGTAAACCCGCTTACACTGACAGACCCTGATAAAACAAAGTTTAAAAGTTACATTCTAGTATTAAAAATGATTGACAGTAACCGAAAGACACTTCCAACGGACCTTTCTTCACTTTCATTTGACAATCCTTTAGTCGTAAATCGTTTTAAAAGCCTTATTGATAATCTCGCCAAATTACCTTCGATCAGCAGAGTTTCTCATATTCTTATTGGGAATGAAGTCGATGGGTATTTAAGCTCAAACGCAACAGAAATAATAGCATTTTCAAACTTCTTTCAACAAGCAATTAATGAAATCCATATTAAAATGCCACTTGTGAAAGTAGGTACAATTCTTACTTTCAGTTCCTTGGTAAATAATCCCACTATATTTAATGCTCTTGCACCTTCTAGCGACTTTATTTGTTATACTTACTATCCTACTAATGAAGCAACACCAAATTGGCAAATGCGTCCGCCATCTGATGCTATTGCTGATATCAGCCTAATGGCACAAATGGCTGGTAGCAAACCTTTTGCTTTTACTGAAATTGGTTATCCTTCCTCAATTGGAAATAATTCATCTGAATTATTGCAAAAGCAATTTGTTGAAAATATATTTGATGCCTTAAGGCCCTTTAAAGAAAATGGCAAATTAGAGTTCATATTTTACCACGGGATGCATGATTACCCAACTGGTTTTTGTACTCAATACGCTCAATCACAAAACATCGACGCAACCTACTTATGTGAATTCATGAATAATCTTGGGCTAAAAAATTATATAACAGGGCAACCGAAACAAGCATGGGATACATTTGTATTGAAACTGTCAACTTGGTAAACAAAGAAAAAACAGCAGCTATTAGCAAGCAAAAAATTGAAGTGGAGATCGAAACCCCGCTGCACAAAGTCTCCCGACTTTGATCTATTCATAAAGTCAAAGTAATCCCGCTGCGCAAAGTCTCCCGACTTTGAGCCAAACAAAAACTCCTTGCTACAAAAACACACAAAGACCAAAAGACTATTTTAATATCTTTGTAGTAAATCCTACGTCATGCCAATAAAAATCGAAGCCCTGCAAATTGCCGAATCATTCAACATCAAGAAATTCAAAGAAGACTTTGAGGCAGAGGCACATTTTAGCACACTTTCAGAGATTTTTTATGTGTTTCCTGAAACCAACCGCTACATCTATGTCTTTGATTATGGTGTTATCGTATTGGCTAATTACGATGAAAAAGCCAAAAGAGTGTTGATGGGTTTTGCACAATCGTACACTTCAACACTTATCGAAAATCCCTTACATGAAGAATACCAAATCGAAACCGACGCACAACTTGCGAGCAGTATCGTAAAAAACAACTCCGTCACTGTGACAGCAATAACGCCATCGGTGATGCGTATTGTAACTTTAAATACCGGGCAATCCGTTGCTTTAGAATATTATGAAATCTTGACGGATGAAATGATTACGTCTTCGAAACATTATATTGTAGAATTAGAACGTCGTGGTAAACTCTCGATTTCAAAAACCAATTTACTGAAATACATCGGAAAAGTATTGAACGTAAAAAACAGTATTATCGACAATCTATATATTCTCGACGACCCAAATTTGGTATGGGATGACGAGGAACTCAATTTTCTAAACCGGCAACTCAAAGCCAATTTCGAAATCAACACCCGATTTAAAGACATAGATTATCGGTTGCAGATTGTAGAAGACAACTTGACTTTATTTACGGACGTACTCAATGTGCGGGAAAGCTCTCGTTTGGAGTGGGTGATTATTATTCTAATCGTTCTTGAAATTGTCATTGCCTTGTTTTTTCATTAATCAATAATGTAATTGCAGAACCCGATAGTCCGCTCCATACGCCCCGCTGCGCAAAGTCTCCCGACTTTGAGCAATTCATAAAGTCAAAGTAATACTGTGAATTACATGCCACAAAGTCCGCAGACATTTACGGAAATGGGATAACTTCAGAATAAAAAAAAGCGCGAATCATACATTCGCGCTTTTGAGTTTATTCATCAAAACCCTTATTTTATTTATAGGAGTACTGTTTAATCTTCACCGTCCCCACCGTCATCGATGCCATCATTATCATCATCCGAGTCGTCATCATCACTCTCGCCATCATTGTCATCATCAGGGTCTAAATCATCGTTCATACCGTCGTTATCATCATCCAAGTCCGTATCATCATCTATACCGTCATTATCGAAATCATCGTCTGCATCGTCATCAAGATCATCGCTAACACCATCGTTGTCATCATCTGAATCTGAGTCATCAAGTGTTCCATCATTATCATCGTCGGGGTCAAGATTGTTGTTGATGCCATCACCGTCAAAATCTGTTTTACGGTTGGCATTTGTCGGTGTATTTCCATTAGAATCACTGTCGGAGGAACAAGCATTAATAAAAAGTAGACTCATAAATACGAGTACAAAATAGGCAACTAATTTTAGATTTTTCATCATTTTCTATTTAGGGTTAATTGCTAACGAAGGTACAAACTTTAATTCCTTTAAGCAAATCGCTGCGCAAAGTCTCCTGACTTTCAGCCATAACAAATAACCCCAATTGCGCGAATGTTCCTCGCATGATAGATAGCGCGGACTTGCAGTCCAAGAAGATGCGGATCTACACCCTAGCGAGGCAAACTGCCAAAGTAATCCGTGCCTACTCACCTACCAAAAAAGCAAGAAAAACGCAGCCTATCGTGGCAAAAAAATAATATCTTTCCGACAAGTTTTCAAAAAATAAAAATAGATTGTACGTTAGTGCTAAAAAGAACAAAAAGTGAGTATCATAAAAGAAATCTACGATGTTGCCAAAGACAGTGCGGCGCTGGCCACCAAAGCCGCCGCTTTGAAACGCGCACTAAAAACAGAGCTGAAACTCAATAAAAAAATACTGACCGATATTGGCAAGTCAGCATCTATTGATGGTACCCGCAGGTTACTGATTATCGAAATGCTCGATATAGAGGAACTCGCAGCCGCAGTGCGCTATGAAATGCCTTATGCGGCTATTTCAAGAAAAAAAGTAACTGCAGAATTAGCGGATAAGTACGCAATCAAACGACTCGTAGATTATGATTTAGAGAAACTAATTGAAGCGCTGTACTTGATGATTTCTTATTTGAAAAAAGATGGTAGAAACACGCAAATTGATTTGAACTTGCGGTTAATTAATATCAATAAATACAATAATGTATTGTTGGAATTATTAAGTTAACCCACAACAAGCAAAGCAATATAAAATCCGTCCTAATCTGTGGCATCCGTGTTAGAAAATTGAAGCACATTGAACTGTAAAAATATATGACAAAGAAGAACTGCCTTAACTGTGAAAAAGTAATAACCGATCAATTTTGTTCGGGTTGCGGACAAAAAGCCGACACGCATCGTATTTCGCTTAAAAATTTTATTGCTCACGATGTCCTTCATGGGACATTTCATCTCGAAAAAGGAATGTTATTTACGGCGAAAGAAGCATTAACTCGCCCGGGAAAAGCGGCACTGGATTATATCGCAGGAAAAAGAATTCGGTATTACAATGTGTTTTATTTGGTTTTGATTACCATCGGTTTGATCATATTCCTTCGCCATTTTTACGAGGAATTACCCGCCAGGCAAGGCGAAAATGTCGCTAAAGATTTTACGAATCTTAATGAAGATAGTAAAACATTAAATGAAATATTCTCTCAAAAAAGCAAAATAATAATTTTCCTTTTTGTGCCATTTGCAGCATTAAATAGCTTTATGCTCTTCAGAAATAAGAAATTGAATCTTAGTGAACATGCTATTATTGCAGGTATGATTTTACTGGGTATGCTGTTGATTTCCGCAATTGGAAATTCATTTTTTTACCTTGACCTCATTTTTCCATTTAACGACACCTTTGCTGCCATTATTAGTTGGTTAGTTACTGCTCTTATTCTATGGCATATTGGATTTGGATATGCTAATGCATTTGGCACTGATTATTCAAAATTAGGGTTTACCTACAGAATCTTATTGTTTTTTGCATTAATAGCTCTTGAAATAACAACTTTGTTTTTCATCGTGTACGGATTTGTGACCCATTGGAAATTTGGAACGGTAAACATATCGCCTTTTGGTTAATTTATTTCAAAGAAACTAACGCTGTATCTAGTCTACTGACCTTAGGCCAAACACACAAACAGCCAACTTCATAATCCATCACGTTCAATCCAAAAAAAAAAAATATGACTGGCCAAATAAAATACGAATTTACCGCTACACTTTGGCAGCACTCTGGCACCGGCGGTTGGTGTTTCGTATCGCTTCCTGAAACTACCGCTACCGAAATACGAACACTTTTAAAATCATCCGAAGAAGGCTGGGGTCGACTCAAAGCAACGGCAAAAATCGGCGCCACCGAATGGAAAACCGCGATTTGGTTTGATACGAAAAGAAACACCTATCTGCTCCCCATTAAAGCCATCATTAGAAACCAAGAACAACTCGAACTCGGAAGAGAGATAACCGTTAGCGTTGGGGTGTAGCAAAAAAACTCCCAATCACCAAAGTAACCAACAGTTGCCAAAAATCATTATTCGATATGAAACTTGGAATTTGGAATTTGAAATTTCGAATTTGAAATTTTGATCTGGAATTTGGTATTTGGTACTTGGTATTTGAAATCCGATAGCGCGGATTTGTAATCCGTACCTACAACCCCGCTGCGCAAAGTCTCCAACCTTGCGGAATCTTCAAATACTTGCTATAACTTAACTTTGAAAAGTAGCGTAGCATAAAAAAGCACGAATTATAAATCCATGCTATCAAATTAATTGCAATTGTTAAACGATTATAGTTCTCTTGCTTGCGCTTTATCTTCTTTTCTGGCTCGTTTTTTAGCTTTCTTTTTTTCGGCTTTGTCATTATAGATGCGTTGCGCCTCTATTCTCGCAGCGCGTTCTTGGTTAACCTGAGCGGGGCGCTGCGGTTCTTGTTGTATTCTGTCCTGATCTGTTTCCTGACGATCACCTTCTTTTTCGGTCTGAGCAATGCCTGTGGCCATTCCTGCAAAAAAGAGCATAGATACCAATATTTTTTTCATGATAAGTTATATTAGAAATTAAAACATAGGACGAAGTTAGCCATTGGTCTATAAACCGGTATTGCAGTATTCGTAGAAAAAATTGTATAATTCAATTAGTTTTTACGAATTAAAAGTTAAGGAAAAGTCTGGAAACATTTCCACATCATCCTGACAAAAATGAAAACTTTGGGAAGCGGACTACTCTTTAGTAAATTTCAAAATCACGCTGCTTTCTCCTAAAATCTTAACGATATACACGCCAGCAGCTATATCTGCGATGTCGTATTGCAACTGTCGATCAAACAACTTCACCATTTGCCCTTGCAAGGAATAAATTGCAACTTGCTTGATGCTATTTTCCGATTGCAGTTCAAAGTAATCACGTGACGGGTTCGGGAATAAAACAACTCCTTTTTCAGTTGCGGTCTGCATTTCTGTTCCTAAGGTCGCATCACGAAAGGCATACAACTCCTTCCCCATTCCAGTGCCTTCATCGGCACCGAAATACAAATCAAAGTTATAAACCAAAAGATTGCTGACATCGCTATCTCCGGTTAGATTAATTGGTATCATAACCGTGCCCGCCGCAGTTCCGTCGGTAACCCATAAATTAGAATCAAAATCAGTAATATTATAGGCGGTAAAATAGAGCTTGCCATTATAAACAGTCATATCATCAATAATGGTACTACCCGAACCTACGGTGATATCTTTAACCATAACAGTTCCTCCAGCCGAACCAGTTGTTTTCCATAATTCATCCCCATTAATTCCATTATTTGCGATAAAATAAACCGTAGATCCCACTTGAAAGAAGTCGGAAGGATTGCTGCTCAGTGTCGGCATCCCTCCTCCACCGCCAACAGTATTAATATCTCTTATCAATTGCGTTCCTGCAGTAGTTCCGTCAGATCTCCATAATTCACGACCAGTAGATCCATTATCGGCACTAAAGTAGATCCAATTACCCAAAACAGTAATCTCGCGCGGATTGCTACTGGCCAATAGCGTGGTCGCTATATCTTTTATTAAAGTCACATTGCCAGCTCCGTCGGTTTTGTATAATTCATTACCAGTATTCGAATTCGGATTCGCGGCATAGACCAAATCATTTCCAAAAACCTCCAAACCTGATGGATTGGCAATGGTGGTGCTGGTACCAAGATTGATATAAGGCACAGTTCCTGCATCGGTACCATCAGTTTTCCACAACTTCTTACCACTACCATCATCTGCAGTGAAAAAACACAACGAATTCAACACCGTGAGTTCCGATGGTTGCGAAGCAGCAGCAGCGGTGGTGTTGATATTCTTGACCAAACTAATAGTAGCGCCATCTGATTTGTACAATTCAATACCAGTAGCATTACCAGCCGCCACGATATTCGGCGCAAAAAGAATTAGATTATTCAATACAACTTGTCGACTCAATTGCGAATTTTCTACTCCAGTAAATGCAGATAAATTGCCATACGCATTGCAAACGGTACTATTAAAACCAGCTTTGGTAATTCGACTAAAAGCACCAGTAGCTACACTGTTGAAACTCGCCAAGAAATGCGCTTCACCGTTCAGGACTGCATTGCTAAATGCGGTTCCCGTCGTCATCGCAGTCAAACCCGTTGTAGTATCAATAATATTAGAACTGTTATCAGTCGTCCCATCGGTGTAAAATGGATAATTAATCGCTCCTTCAGTAGCGGTATAAACCAATCGGTCATTAACAACCAATCTGGGTAATGCTCCGGATGAATTATTTCCGTCGTGGTTCTTGACTAATCGCAATTGCGCGTGAGAAGATAGTACACAACCTAATGCCAAAGCAAGTAATAGTTTTTTCATAATTCCTTTAATTATAGTAGCACAAAAATATAAAATAATCCTATTGCACTGTGTAAGAATGTGCAACCATCACGCATTGTAATGTAATTGATAGTGATTCGTAGATAAGTGATAAATTATTAAAGTATAAATATTTCAGAAATTGCGCCCAAGTCAAAGCTCTTTATTTCTTTCGATTGATAAGGAGTAAAAAGGCATTGACTGACAACAAAATCGCAAGGCTAACATAAGCCAATTTTTCAACCATCGTGCCCTGAAAATTCTCATTGATCCCGTTGTACAAAATCCATAATAGAAAAAGAATATTACCTGCGATGACCGCACTTGTGAGCAAGGCCATTAAAGAAGATTTCTGGTTTTCCATTGCTGTTGCTTTTAGTTAGGTAGTTACCTTTTAAACACTCTTTTTTTCTTTAGAGTACTATAAATGTAAAAAAAACTATCGTGTTGTACGATAGTTTTCTGGTCTATACTAATTTCTAATGAATACTAAAACTGAAACTTATACCCAAAATCTGGAAAGAATCCGATTTGATCAATTCTATTGACTTGATTCGTAAGGCGATTATAACGATTGATAAATATATTCTTATTGTCGGTTACGTTTTGTAGCTCCAAATACAACAAATGGGATTGTTTCTTTTTACTGCTGTTAAATTTGAAACCAGTGCGCAAATCCAAGCGAAAATATGCATCATATTGCTGACTATAAGCTTGGTCATTTTGTTTGATTTCATACCCTGCAGTTTGCGAAGCAACTAGATCAACAGGCGTGTAAAATCGACCTCCAGAAGTGGTCACTTTTCCGTCAAAAGAAATAGTGTTTTTCTTGCGTTTCCCTACTTTAAATTCCTTCCCTCCTAAGGCATTTAAGACATATCTGTTATTGAACGGCGAATTTCTTTCAATGCCGTCGCTGCCTTCGTATTTACTCTCGAAAACCGAGCCTGTAAAAAGGGCATGATATCCTTTACTGAAGAATTTTTCGATGGTTAATTCAATCCCTTGATTGTACCCTTTGCCGGCACTAACTAACGAAGTTTTATCAGTAGAATAACCAAAATCGGCGCCTTCGGTGAGTGAAGAATAACTGCTCGAAAATCGTTCAATCGCAGCTTTATCAATGGCTTGGTAGTACACCTCCAACTTCGCACGCCATTTATCGCCTAACTTGGCGTCATAGCCAACAACAAAATGCTGACTTCGAACTAAATCTAAATCTCTATTGGTTTGAACCAATTGCCCGTCAACCTTTTCATTTTGAAATAGAATCGGAGCAGGTACATTCTGATGATGTAATCCGTAGCCAATATTAAAGCTATTTTTAGAATTGACATTGTAAGTCGCGGAAACTCTTGGCTCTACAACAAACTCATCAGAAATGGAGAACAATTGCCCGTGCAAACCAGCGTTAAGTGTCAACTTTTCTGAAAGGCGGATCTGACCTTGCGCATAAGGTTGAACGACATTGTATTGCCCTGTAGTGTCGTAGATAGAATTCAAATCGGGATAACCATCGCCATTACTGTCGGCTTGCCGGTCGCGGTCGTTTAGACTATAGTCAATATCGAAACTTTCAAATAGTACACCACCTCTAAATGTAAACTTATTGCTCACTTTTGAATTGATATACGAACTAAATGTTGCTCGGTTTTCAGCATTATTGGCAGCAGTAAAAGGAATGTTAGTTTCCGAGATTGTTCCCAAATTATAAATCCGTTCTTCATCGTATTTGTTGGCATTAGTGGTGGTAGAAACATTGGTTTTTAGGAATGTTTTTGTATTTAGAAATAGTTTATGCGTCAAACCGATAACGCCAAAGTTTGAACGCAATTCCTGATTGGCATCTTTGGCAGAGAATAAGTCGTCGGGTTCTGCATCTTTTCCGAGAAATTCAATGTTTGAAAGTCCACCAATACCGTAAATAGAAAAAGTTCCCCAAGACGACTGACCAAAGTCCATATTAAATGCTACATCATTATAATTCGGTATGGCTGCGCCAGTTCCCGCACCACCCAAATAACCCGCAATACCATAGCGCCCAGCAACAACAAAAGAACCACCTCTCTTGCCAATCGGACCTTCTGCCATAAATTCAGCACCGGGATAGGCGCCAACACCCACCATAAATTCGTTTTTTTCGGTATTCCCTTTTCGCAAATTCAAATCAAAAACACCACTGATGGCATTCCCATACTCGGCGGGAAAAGCAGAAGTGAGGAAATCGGAATTGGCTAAAATATTGGGGTTTAAGGCAGAAACTGGACTTCCGGTAGTTCCTAAAGTGAAAAGTGATTGGGACTGGGAACTGGAATTCCCTCTATTCTCCAAAGCATTCCGGCTGGTGAATTTCCGCGAACTACAATGTCATTTCGGCTGTCGTTCGCTGCAGAAACTCCCGCAAAGTTTGAAACCAAACGGGCCACGTCGCTCCTACCACCGGCATATCTATTTACCTCTTCCACAGTGAATTGTCTCGAAGATACCGCTGCCATTTTATTGATTGCCCGAGCTTTGGTTGATTCTGATTTTACGACAACTTCATTCAATGAGTTGTAAGTCTCTATTAATGCAATAGTAAGAAAGACATCTTTCCCCGAAGTGACGTCGATGTTGGGAACCGTAGCGGACGTATAGCCCATAAGACTTATCGTTAGGATTTGTCTGCCTAGAGGCACATTATTAATTTCAAAACTTCCAGCATCATCACTGATCGTGCCCAAAGTTGTACTGTTTGCAATAGAAACGGTGGCGCCAACTAGTGGAACTTCTGATTGCTTATCGATGATTTTTCCTTTAATGACGCCATTTTGTCCATAGGAACAATACGATAAAAGGGTTGCGAGGATTAAGAATACGTTTTTCATTTTACGTTGATTTATTGATTTATAATTTGATGAATGGTTTTCCTTGTAAAGATTGCAACAAAGTATACGTCACAAAAGCCAAGTACACGCAAGCAATAATCACCACATCGCGTTTTGTTTTTGCTAATAAAAAAGAAGCTAGCGGAATCAGTTGTAATGCATGCATCCCAAAAAAATGAGCGACACGCAAGTCACCGCGATTCTTGCTCCAATTGATTACGGGCAAACCGGCAGATCCATCCGTACTTCCCACCGTATGCTTTAGCATGGCTCCCATTGCAAAGCCTTCGAACGCAAAAATAACCGTTACTAAAAGGCTAAGCTTAATGGCCAATATTAAGGTATCAGGCGCATCAAATTGGGTTTGACCAAAAAACAAAACTGCGATATACAGCGTATGCAACATCAATAAGGTGATCGCAAACGCCATGATATTGAATATTGATTTATCGAAAGAAGTTGCGACATTGAAGTGCGACATTTTGCCTTGTGCTGCTTGGTAAACGATTAACACCAACTCGACTGACAACAAAATAACAAGCGACCACGAGTAGATTTCTACCTGTTTTTGATTTCCGAGAAAAGTCATATAAAAACCCATCGTTGATGCAAAAATCGTTGTGCTCAGAAAAAACTTCATCGGTTTAATCCAGCCGCTAATTCCTAGAATTTGAATAGAACTGTATCTTGATAAAACCAAGCAAATCAATGCACCTGCTAAGCAAAGCAAACTGTACGTCAGCAATACTTGATTTTTGTCTCTTATTAATTCAAATAGTTGTTTCATGATTATTTCTAATTATTCTTAACTTAAACATTGTTTTTATAATGAACGTTGTTCAAAATAATGAACAAAAAAAAACTACAATTTCTCGATAATTCGTAAAAACTCTTGGTAACCGTCCATTAGGATGGTTTCCGGCTTTGCAAATTTCACGCCCTTGGTACGATTTCTAATTTCCAAACAGCACATCCCGTGCACCAAACTCCAAATCATAAAAGATAATGGTTCTAATTGGTGACCAACAAAATGTCCTTTTTGCATGCAATCCGCTACCGTACTTTTTAGTGCATCAAAGGTGCCAACTCCTTCGTTCCAACAGGCACCATCAGAACTGTCAATAAATTCCATCGGAGCTTTCACGTTAAACATCAAATCGTACATTTCGGAATTCTCCAAAGCAAATTTAATATACAAAACACCCATTTTTCTCAGTCGCTCCATGGGATCTTCTATCGTAAACAAGGTCGAGAAACTACTGCCTAATTCTTGAAAACCGATGGAATGCAAATCATGAAAAATAGCGTTCTTATCTTTAAAATAAACATACACGGTCCCCACGCTATAATCAATCTCATCGGCAATGTTCCTGATTGTTGTCTGCTCTATCCCTTTTTCTAAAAATAGCTTTTTAGCACCATTTAGAATTAAGGCTTTGAGGTTCTCCTTATCTCTCGCTTTTCGATCTGCAATTGTCATGGGACAAATGTATAATTATTTTTTGAACAACGTTCATTTTATTTAAATTTAACAAAATAGCACGAGCAATCCAGCCCGTGCTACTTTATAGACTCTATTGATTCTATTGCTGATTTCCCGAATATTCTAAAATATCCGCTGGTTGACAATCTAAAACTTCACAAATCGTTTCGAGTGTACTAAAACGTATCGCCTTTGCCTTTCCTGTTTTTAAA
The DNA here is from genome assembly GCA_031373195.1 of Flavobacterium sp. Lineage (GTDB taxonomy): Bacteria > Bacteroidota > Bacteroidia > Flavobacteriales > Flavobacteriaceae > Flavobacterium. Next base: position 38,303 of record JANMML010000003.1, read on the forward strand.
ATGGAGAGATTAGAGAGCGTCAGCCCTACTCTTTCAGAAAGTTCATTGAGTGACATCTTTCGTTTTGCCATCATGACATCTAAGTTTACAATAATTGGCATAGCTTATACGGTTAATTCGTTTTCGTTTTGCAATTCAACGCCTCGTGAAAAAATAATGGCGATTACATAAATGACCGCCGACATTAAAATAAAGGCTTGAGGGTCTGCCCAAAACTGATCTAATTTATTGATGTCGTATCCTTCATCTAACAAATTTTTGGTGGTTTCTTTCGCTATATAACTCAAGATCCCAATCGAAAAAGTATAGTAACTCATCAGTGAGATTTGTTTGGCCACATATCTATTGAAAGGTTTTGTCAAATCAATTTTGGTCACTAATCTGATCACCACATAAAATAATATTGCCTTCAAAATCGCAATGACTATGATAAAACTGTACATATTGTAAAAAACCAGTTGACTGCGGTCATACATTTTACTTAAGTCCAATTTTTGATACAAATTATGCAGAGCCTCAGGCTTAAATAGACTATAAATAAAATTGAAAATTAAGGCGCCGGCTTCAACGCATAGACCAACAAAGATGATCCAAGAAACAATCTCTACCACCGTAAATACGAATTTGTTTGTTTTTGTCATAATACTAAAGTGTTTAAATTATGAGGCAAAAATAATAAATAATTATTTATAAACAATAAATTTTTATTAATTAAAGTAATATTTCGATGTATGCGCCTTAACTGAAACACCTTTTAGTTTCTAGATTTTCTTTTAAGCCGCTATGAAATAGAACCGCAAGAATAGCTGTAAAATCTAATCGGAACGATTGAATTTGTTGAGTTTATTGTATAAAAAAATGCTCCATTAGTTGACTGTTGATAAAAAAACTGTACTTTAACCACTTAGAAAATGACTAGAGAAATTTTGCAGTAAATTTCTACAATCAAACTAGAATACAATTCAACAATGATTCCTGCCTTCAAGTAACTTAATCAACAAACCATATGAAAAAAAATTACCTTCTCGTTATTTTTCTTTTATCGCTTTCAAATCTATACAGTCAAATGATTGGGGGCGTCGATGTATCTTACTTGCCGAACAACTTACACAGCACAAGTGCGCCCTCAGCTGATTGTGATGTACAGTTTAGTTTTCAAACCTCCAGTCCGTCACCCTCAGGATTGTGTTTTGACGGCACGTATTTATATAGTACAGCTGGAGATTTGCCATTTATCGATAAATATAGCTTAGACGGACAATTAGTGGCCTCGATTCCTATTCCGCTATCCAGTTCTAACTTTTATGGTGGTGATCTAGATTTTGACGGTACTAATTTATGGCTAATGGCAGAGCAACATGGCATTTTATACAAAATGAATCCACTCAATGGAGATGTACTCAGTGCTTTAACTATTACATCAGCGTCAGATCCGAATTATGCTAGTTGTGCCTATGATAACGGATATCTGTGGGTTAGCGACTATTTTTCTGAACATCTATTACTACATATTAATGCAACTACAGGTGTCATTGAAGACACTATTAATATTATTCCAGGCATAATATCGCTAAGAATAATAAACGGAGACCTTTATGGCGTTGATTATAACACCGATCTCTTGCATAAATTTGACAAAACAACTGGGGCTGTACTGTCGTCAATTCCTTGGTGCATTCCGAATTTTTCACTTGGCATTTGTATTGCTGACGGGAGCATTTGGGGGCAAAGCGGAAGCACTGTTTATGGAGGCTCACAAAGTATCAAAAGATTTGAAAGTTCACTTTTATCAAGTGAAACTTTTGCTCAATTAGACACTGAAGTTACTATTCTGCCAAATCCCGCAACCGAAGCTTTGAATATTAATGCAACGCAATCAAATATTGAAAGTGTTGAAATTTTTGACGCGCTTGGTAAAAGTGTTGAACGCCAGCATTTTGATGCTATCGAAAATGTTGTTGTAGATATTTCAAATTTTAAAAAAGGAATTTATTTTGTGAGAGTTACTACAAAAAATGGTAGTTATCTTAAAAAATGTGTCAAAATCTAAAGAAAGGAAACAAGTAGACATTGCGTGTGTTTTTGTTTCCATTGATTCCTAACGATTAACTATATCCGTATAAGAAAAATTGAAGAACCTCTGCTGCAAATCAGAGGTTTTTGCTTTCGAATTTACACCTGTTAAAGTTCAACATTTTCGAGAACACAGCTTTATTTTACTTGATATTGATCATCAATACTCACAGGGATTTCACAATTAGCAATATTACTTTTGCATTTCAAAATCAATTTACTATTTTTAGAACTTTATTTTTAAAGTCAAAATCCTACTAATAGCGTTATAGCATGTTTCTACAATTAAAAAACGCCTTTTGGGCTTTTTGTCTCCTGGCTTGTTTCCCTTTGTATTCGCTTGGACAAATGCTGCTTTTTTTGCATGATCAGGAGCACAAAGACTTATACCTTGGTCTGACAAAATATAGTTCATCCTGGATCAATTCGCATTTAATATTGATGCTGTCGCTACTGCTCATGATTCCAGCGTATTTAGCTATTGGCTCATTTCTGAAAAATAGACTTTATCCCATTTGGTTTGGACTTAGCTTTTTCTTTCTTATACTTTGCATTTTTGTACTGTTTGGACAATTTACGATTGACTTGTGTTTGGTAGAAGTTTTTAAGTTGCCTCAAGATAAAGCGTATATAATGTTAGAGAAAATACAAACAAACACGTTTATTGAACCATTGTTCTATGACAATTCAAAGCTGTTTATTCTTTTTAAATATTTAGATTTTTGGTTTTTAAGCCAAATTTTTCTCGCTGGCGCTTTTCTTACTGCGCGAAAACTTCCTAAATGGGAATTAGCAATATTCTTCACTGCTTTAATCATTACACAATTAGGCCCGCTGCTTGACCCTTTTTATGGTAAAATATTGAAACGTGTCGGTTACGCTTTGTTTAGTTTTGCTTATTTTCCTATTGCAGTATATATTTTTAAGAATAAAAAAAGCAAACCAAATACAACCGATTGATAACTATCGAACTTGTTAGCGAATTATTTCGACCTGAATATTGCGAAATGTAGTCTCAGATAATCATTTGATTCCACACATTGGTTTAACTCCTTTACTTTTATATAATCTCAATTCAAATTATTATTGTTTTTTTGTAACAAGAACTGCATTTGGTTGTCTATAGTAACGAATCAAGAAACCGAGCGCTTGGCGATTGAATGCCAAATCAATTAATTCTTTCTATGAAAAAACTACTACTAGCCACTTTACTGTTTTACATTAATGCAATCACCGCTCAAGACCAATCTATTACAGGAACGATCAAACTGAAGAACAATGCCGATCTCGCTGCTATTTCTGTGATGCTTTTTCAATCTGAAAAAGATATTTTGCAAAAAACAACACTAACTAATAAGGACGGCGTCTTTAGTTTTTCGAACATTCCAGATGGAAGTTATTATCTTCAAATAAATGCAAGTGGCTACGAGGAATATCAATCAGAACGCATTCTAAAGAACTCCAATACGGTTACCATACCGCTAATTACTTTAAAAGAAAAAACCAATCAACTGGCTGAAGTAGTCGTAAAGTCGAAAAAACCAATCGTGCAAGTCCTAGCTGATAAAACGGTCTTTAACGTTCAAAATACGCTGAATGCCACAGGAATAACCGGATTTGAATTGTTGCGAAAAGCGCCGGGTATTATTATCGATAACAATGACAATATCATAGTAGAAGGAAAAACAGGTGTTCTTATTTATATCGATGGAAAGCAATCGTACCTGACCGGCACTGAATTAATCAACTTCCTAAAAACACTGCAATCCAATGATATCGATAGTATTGAAATCATTACCCAACCTTCCTCAAAGTACGATGCAGCAGGAAATGCGGGTATACTAAACATCAAACTCAAGAAGAATAAGAAATCCGGAACCAATGGTAGTGCATCCTCTGGAGTAAATATTGGTAAATATGAAACTTCTATCAATTCTTTGTCATTGAATTCACGAGACAAAAAATCGAACATTTTTGGTAATTACAGCAATCGTTTCGGAAGTAATTATGACTTTATTAATATTTATCGAGAGCAAAGCAATACGATATTCGACTCAAAGTCAGAAACCAAAAACGACACCAACGCAAACAATATGAAACTCGGTTATGATTATTATGCCAACAGCAAAAATACTTTTGGAATCATTGTTAGTGGCAATTTTAATAATAATTATAGTTATACCGATACACGAACTCCAATTCGTCCGAGCAATAGTGCGATCATTGATAGTATTTTGGTGGCCAAAAATATTGGAAAAGATAAATCATACAATTTGTATTCAAATCTAAACTACAAATATGAAGACACCACTGGAGTGACTTTGAATATGGATATTGACTATGGACAGTACCACAATGACAAAGAGAATTATCAGCCAAACACCTATTTTTCCAATAATGAAATTACGATCTTGAATGAGAACAACAGTTTTCAAAACACTCCGATAACCATTGATATCGCGACTTTTAAGACCGACTATGAACGAAATTTTTGGAAAGGGAAACTCGGAATCGGAGGAAAAACTTCCCTTGTAAAAACAGACAATACCCTAGATTTTTTTAATGTTATCGGAAATAATCAGACCTTAAACCCCAATAGAAGTAACACCTTTATTTATAAAGAAAATGTAAATGCAGCCTACTTAAATTACAACAGAACCTTTAAGAAATTCAATTTTCAATTGGGATTAAGAGTAGAAAATACGGTTTCTGATGGAGAATTAATTGCTCTAATTCCGACCAATAACGAACAAGTAAAAAGAAATTATACCGACTGGTTTCCAAGTGGTGGAATCACCTATAATCGCAATGACAAAAACACTTTTGCATTGATTTATAGCAGACGTATCGAACGACCTAATTATCAATCCTTAAATCCGTTTGAGTACCAACTCGATGAACTGTCTTTTATTCGTGGAAATCCATTCTTAAAGCCGCAATACGCAGATAATTTTAAAATATCTCATACTTACAATTACACTTTAAACACAAGTTTAAGCTTTACAAGAGTGACCGACTATTTTGCGCAAGTAATTGAAGCATCTGGTTCAAGTAGAAGTTTTCTTACCTCAAGAAACGTGGCCAATGAGGAAGTAATTAATTTCGGCGTCTCGTATCCTTTCGAGGTAAAAAAATGGTGGAATGTATTTATAAGCGTCAATGGCTTTCAAAGTAAATACATTGCCACAAATGACGCTTTTTTATCCATAAAACAACAAACATTGAGCTTATACGGACAGAATAATTTTAATCTTCCAAAAGGCATCATGATGGAAGTTTCAGGATGGTATAGTTCGCCCTCTATTTGGGGTGGAACTTTTAGAACCAAAAGTATCGGTTCGTTAGATATTGCTTTTCAAAAACAATTTTTAGACAAGAAGCTCACCGCACGTTTGGCCTTTTCAGACATCCTCTACACCTCACCTTGGAACGGAGAAACACAATATGACTTTGTGAAAATTACTGGAGACGGAGGAAACGACAGCCGTCAAGTTCGCTTTAATTTAAGCTATAATTTCGGAAGTGATGCAGTGAAGAAGTCTAGAGAACGCGAGACTGGTTTAGAAGCTGAAAAGAACCGAATTAGTAAATAATTGAAATCCTAGTCGGGCAAAACCACTGCTCCACTCCATTGCATAAAACCACCAACTAAGTTATAAGTGTTTTCAAAACCCAATTGATTCATAATACTGCAAGCTTGTGCGCTTCTTCCGCCCGCTTTGCAATAGACATAGTAATTTTTGGATTTATCCAATTCGTCTATTTTGTATATAAATCCCTGTCCCTGATAAATATCGATTTGTAAGGCATTCGGAATGATACCTTCTGACCACTCTTCTAGAGTTCGAACATCAATGAGTACTGCATTGTCATCTTGCTCCAATTGATTCGTCCATTCTTGTTGTGATAAATCCATACTTTTTTTTGTAAAAATATTAAAAAAGAAGAACGAGCGAGGAATATTCTTTTACAAATTACTTAAAATATGTACAAGAGTAAATTAACAAAAAAATAACACATTTGTATATACAAATATTAATAAGACCGTATACATTTATACCTACAAATATTGTAAGTGTAGACATGAAAATTGAAGAAGTGATAAAATCAAATGTGGCTTTGGATGATGCAAAGAAAGTAATCCTTAATTTGATGTACGCTCAAAATGTGATTGGCGATAAATTCAATGAATTACTAAAACCATATGATGTATCCGCTGAACAGTATAATGTGCTTCGAATACTTCGAGGACAAAAAGGATCAGCGGTCAACATGTGCGATATCCAAGAGCGCATGCTAGCAAAAAGCAGTAACACTACCCGACTTATAGACAAACTCTTAATAAAAGACTATGTGACTCGAGAGATTTGTCCCGTAAATCGCAGAAAAATGGAAATCCTAATTACCGCAAAAGGGTTAACATTATTAGAAGAATTAGACGCTAAAGTGAAATTGCATGAACAAACCTTCGCATCAAATCTTACCGCAGACGAATTACAATATTTAAATCAATTACTAGAAAAATACAGAACCATTAAAAACGAATAATCATTATGAGCACTTTCTTAGAAAACCAAAATTGGCGTTATGCTACCAAAAAATTCGATGCAACAAAAAAAATATCAGCCGAGGACTTAAAATTTCTGAAAGAAGCAATTCGATTGGCAGCTTCATCGTACGGCTTACAACCCTATAAAGTTATTTTTATAGAAACAGCCGATTTACGTGCCAAATTACAACCTGCCGCTTGGGGACAAAGTCAAATTGTAGATGCCTCACACCTGATCGTATTTGCCAACATAACAAATTTTGGTGATAAAGAAATCGATGAAGCAATTCAAAATCTAACTACAACTAGAAGTTTACCTGCAGATGCATTGAAAGGCTATGGCGACTTTATGAAATCAAAAATTTCTCCTTTACCAATTGAAAAAAGAGACGCATGGACTGCTAAACAAACCTACTTAGCCTTAGGGAATTTATTGAATGCTGCCGCTGAACTAAAGATTGATGTCACGCCAATGGAAGGGTTTGAACCAGCACAGTTCAATGAAATTCTTGGTTTAGAGGCGATCAATCTAAATGCCGCTCTTGTGGCAACCATAGGATATCGTCATGATGAAGATCAAACACAACATTACACCAAAGTGCGTAAATCAAACGAAGAACTATTTTTAACTTTATAATCAATTTCTAATTTAAACATTCAAAACAATGAAAAACTTAAGAACACTTGCAGTAGTATTGACAATTGCTTTTTCAACAACTGCGCTAACCGCACAAACTAAACCTGTCAGTGCTGCAAAAAGCACCATCAACTGGGTGGGCAAAAAAGTAACTGGTCAACACGAAGGAACTATTAAACTAAAAGACGGAGCTTTCTTCATGAAAGACGGCAAAATTGTTCGTGGAAAATTTACGGTAGATATGACCTCTATTGAAGTAACTGACTTAAAAGCCGGTGAAGGAAAAGAAAAACTAGAAGGACATTTAAAAGCGGATGATTTCTTTGGAACTGAAAAATTTGCTACAGCAAGTATGAACTTCAAAACCGTGACTCCAAAAGCAAACGGTGTTTACAATGTGGTTGCAGATTTAACTATTAAAGGAATTACTAAGCCTGTAACTTTCGATTTAACCGTAAAAGACAATAACGCAACCGCAAAAGTAGTGGTGGATAGAACAAAATATGATATCAAATATGGTTCTGGAAGTTTCTTCGACAATCTTGGAGATAAAGTCATTTCAGATAATTTCGACTTAACTGTTTCTCTAAATTTCTAATTAAAAAAAGGGAAAAATTGCTGTTAGAAAAACCTTGACTCATTTGTCAAGGTTTTTTTTATCTCAATTTTTAATTAAAAATAAACATCGAGAACAAAGTATGTTTTGTAACTTTGGAATAATCAATTGATAGTCTTATTATTAATTAAACTTTTCCATTATGAAAAAAACATCTCTGCTACTGCTTTTCATTTGTTTTACTTTTTCCATATCGGCGCAAGTTCGCAAAATAAATATCGCAAAAAGCACAATTACTTGGACGGGTAAAAAGATCACAGGAGAACATAGTGGTAGTCTACAATTTAAGGAAGGTTCACTTACTTACTCAAAAAAGAAACTCTCAAAAGGAGATTTTACAGTGGATATGACTACACTTAGCAACACCGACCAATCGGGAAAGGACAAAGCGCAACTGGAAGGGCACTTAAAATCAAGTGATTTTTTTGGCACAGAGGAATTCAAAGAAGCCAGATTGGTATTCAAAGCCATTAAGCCCATTTCAAAAGGAACCTATTCTATTGTGGGTGACCTGACCATTAAAGGCAAAACCAATCCTATAATTTTCGATTTAAAAATAAAAGGAAATAAAGCGACAACAAGTCTAATTATCGACCGAACAAAATACGGTATTCAATACGGTTCCGGAAGCTTCTTTGCCGATCTCGGTGATCGAACGATCTATGACGAATTTGAATTAAAGGTCGATCTTGTTTTCTAAGTTAGTTTCGTAAATTTTTATTTTTTGTTTGGAAATTCAATTTACCTTACTATATTTGTGTACAATAAATCAACAATGAAATCAATTCTAAATACAACTTGGTGGTGGAAAAGCTTACGTCAATCGTCGTGAAGTAGTCTGCTATAAGTATATTTATCAAAATATTCAAAAAGGGCTTGTCAATCACGACAAGCCCTTTCTTTTTTAATTCAATACTATGAAAGAATTCTTTTTCAAAACAACGCACCGGCAAATTCTAGCGGACACGATCACGCCAGTTTCCATTTACCTAAAAATTAGAGATAAATTCCCCGGCAGTTTGCTATTGGAAAGCAGTGATTACCATGCGAATGACAACAGCTTTTCCTATATCTGTTGCAACCCAATCGCTTTCATTAAGATCGAAAATGAAGTACTTACCCAATCTTTTCCAGACGGACATGCATCAGAACTACTGCTGGATAAATCAGTCAATGTACCACAACTGCTGCAAGAATTTGCCAGTCGATTTCAATCAGAAAATAACCAATTCAAGTTCATTACCAACGGGTTATTCGGCTATATCGCTTACGATGCAGTTCGTTATTTTGAAAAAATTGAAATTTCGAAAAAGAAGAACGACCTAAAAATTCCAGATTTATACTATGCAGTCTACCAAAACATCATTGCCATCAACCATTTTAAAAACGAGGCTTTTATCTTTTGTCATTCACTGAAAGGAGAAGACAACTGCAACGCCATCGAGCAATTGCTGGAAACCCGAAATTTTGCGTCCTATTCGTTTTTTAAGAATGGAGACAAAAAATCCAATCTAACCGATAGTCAATTTAAACAGAACGTACACTCAGCAAAAAAGCATTGTGGTTTAGGTGATGTATTTCAACTCGTTCTTTCAAAGCGATTTAGTCAAAAATTTAAAGGAGACGAATTCAATGTATACCGAGCGCTAAGAAGTATTAATCCATCACCATATTTATTTTATTTTGATTATGGCGACTTTAAAATCATGGGGTCTTCGCCGGAAGCGCAATTGGTTGTCAAAAAAGGCAAAGCAGAAATTCACCCGATAGCCGGCACATTCAAACGTACCGGAAATGACGAGCAAGATGCTATTCTTGCCAAACAATTGTCTGAAGATCCAAAAGAAAATTCCGAACACATTATGCTCGTTGACTTAGCGCGCAATGACTTGAGTCGACATGGGAAAAATGTCACCGTAGAAAACTATCGCGAAGTGCAATTCTTTTCGCATGTGATTCATCTCGTTTCGAAAGTCACCGGAATAGTCAACCCAAGTACGTCAACGATGCAAATAGTTGCGGATACTTTTCCAGCAGGAACTTTGTCGGGAGCACCCAAACATAAAGCGATGCAACTTATCGAGCAAATTGAAAATACAAATCGCAGTTTTTACGGCGGCGCCATTGGCTTCATGGACTTTGAAGGAAATTTCAATCACGCGATTATGATTCGAACATTTTTGAGCAAGAATCATGAATTACACTATCAAGCCGGAGCTGGAATCGTAGCCAATTCAAAAGAAGAAGATGAACTGCAGGAAATTTACAATAAATTGGGCGCCTTGAATAGCGCGCTAGATTTGGCAGAAACGATTTAATTGAAAAAGAGTAAAGAATAAAGAGTAAAGAGTAAAGAGCAACAATATGAAAAAAGTAGTAGTAATCGATAATTACGACAGTTTTACCTACAATTTAGTGCACTATTTAGAGGATTTAGATTGTGAAGTAAGCGTGTATCGAAATGACGAATTCGAACTCGAAGAATTAAAAGACTTTGATAAAATTGTCCTTTCTCCAGGGCCAGGAGTGCCAGATGATGCCGGTTTGCTAAAAGCGGTGATTTCGCACTATGCTTCAACCAAAAGCATACTTGGTGTATGCCTGGGACAACAAGCGATTGGGGAAGTATTCGGCGGCCATGTCGTCAACTTAGAAAAAGTATATCATGGTATTGCTACAAAAATCAACGTAATCGTTGATGATGAAACATTATTTCAGGGCTTAGAGAAAACTTTAGAAGTTGGTCGCTATCATTCTTGGGTAGTCAACCAAGCTGATTTTCCAGAGACGTTAGAAATCACATCGCAAGACGAAAATGGTCAAATCATGTCGCTTCGGCATCGCACGCTGGATGTTAAAGGCGTTCAATTTCATCCAGAAAGCGTTTTAACGCCATTTGGGAAGCAAATCTTAGCGAATTGGGTCAACTCTTGAGATTAATAATAAAGCGCGCTGAAAAGTTCAAAAAATGACACCATGAAAAATATACTCCATCGACTCATCAATCACGAAGTACTTTCAAAAGAGGAAGCCAAGACTGTCTTGGTAAACATCTCCAACGGAAGTTATAATCCGAGTCAAATTGCCAGCTTCTTGACGGTTTACATGATGCGCAATATCACCATCAATGAACTAGCAGGATTTCGGGAAGCATTATTAGAATTATGCATCGCCATCGACTTATCCGATTACAACACCATCGATTTATGTGGTACCGGCGGCGACGGGAAAGACACCTTCAATATTTCAACACTTGCTTCTTTTGTGACAGCAGGCGCAGGAGTTCATGTCGCCAAGCACGGAAACTACGGCGTGTCTTCTATTTCCGGCTCGAGTAACGTCATGGAAAGCATGGGTGTTAAATTTAGCCACAATCCAGACTATCTGCGCCAGTGCATGGATGAAGCAGGCATTTGCATTTTACACGCACCATTATTCCATCCAGCGATGAAAAACGTCGCGCCGATTCGAAAAGAACTAGCCGTAAAGACCTTTTTCAATATGCTGGGACCGATGGTTAATCCGTCGTTTCCTAAAAATCAATTGGTAGGAGTTTTCAATCTTGAACTAGCAAGAATGTACAGCTATCTATATCAAAATACCGACATCAATTTTACAATACTCCACAGCCTTGACGGTTACGATGAGATTTCCCTAACTGGAAATACCAAAACGATTTCGAACCAAATTGAAAACATCATCAAACCTGCAGATTTTGGCGTTTCCACCATTCACCAAAATGAAATACATGGCGGCACGAGTATCGAAGATGCTGCAAAAATATTTCATGGTATTATTTCCGGAAACGGGACGGAAGCGCAAAATAATGTCGTTTGCGCCAACGCAGGAATGGCGATTGCCAATGTAAAAAACCTAAGTCCATTAGAAGGATTTCAGCTCGCGAAAGAGAGTTTGCTTTCCAAAAATGGATTAAATGCATTACAAAAGTTACAAACTTTAAGCAACACACTATGAGTATTTTAAATAAAATAATTATAGATAAAAAAAGAGAGGTTGAACTCAAAAAATCACTCGTGCCTTATGTACAGCTCGAACAAAGTCAACTCTTTCAAAGTCGCACGGTTTCCCTCAGTAAGAATCTGCGAAATAGCGTTACTGGAATCATTGCCGAACACAAAAGACGATCGCCTTCAGTAGGTGAAATCAACTATAATTTGACCGTTGAACAAGTAACCAAAGCATATGAAAGCGCCGGCGCCTGCGGCATATCCGTTTTGACTGACGGAAATTACTTTGGCGGCTCCACAGACGATCTTATTTTAGCGCGCGCATCCGTAAATGTCCCGCTGCTACGAAAGGAATTCATCATCGACGAATACCAAATTCTCGAAGCGAAATCAAATGGCGCCGATGCTATCTTGCTGATCGCAGCGGTGCTCACCCGAAGTGAAATTAAAAAACTATCCGAATTCGCACAATCATTAGCACTAGAAGTATTGCTGGAAGTTCATGATGGAGAAGAACTACAAAAAGCAATCATGCCCAGTTTAGATATGATTGGCGTCAACAATCGAAATCTAAAAACGTTTCAAGTTGACTTGCAAACGAGCCACACCCTCGCCCACCATATACCCTCAGATTTCGTAAAAGTATCCGAAAGCGGAATAAGCACTATAACATCAATTAAAGAATTACAAAATACTGGTTATCAAGGTTTTTTAGTAGGAGAATTATTTATGAAATCCAACGATATTTCGGCATTTACAGCGCATTTTATTCAATCCATTAAATAGATTAGGAATAATGAAACTCAAAATTTGTGGCATGAAATATTCTGAAAATATCATGGAGATCAGCACGCTGCTTCCCGACTATATGGGCTTTATTTTTTGGAAACCTTCTGCTCGATATTTTGAAGGTACAATGCCCAAACTGCCAAAATCAGTTCAAAAAGTGGGCGTATTTGTAGATGCTTCGTATGACGAAATCATTACAAACGTGAGAAAATACCAACTCGATGTGGTGCAATTACACGGCAAGGAAACTCCCGAATTCTGCAGTAAATTACATGTTCTGAATAGTAAAATCATCAAAGTCTTCCCTATTGACGAAACCTTTGACTTTTCTATCTTAAAATCATTTGAATCCGTTTGTGATTTCTATTTATTCGACACCAAAGGAAAACTTCCTGGCGGGAATGGCGTTGCTTTCAATTGGGACCTCCTACAAAATTACAAATCAAGGAAACCCATTTTCCTAAGCGGCGGCATCAGATTAGAAGACATGGAAGCCATTCAAAAATTACAATTGCCCATCTACGCCGTCGATGTCAATAGTAAATTTGAGATCGAACCTGGACTAAAAGACATCCAAAAACTACAACAATTTCAAAACCTTTTACACCAAATCTCATGAGTTATCACGTTGATAAAAATGGTTTCTACGGACAATTCGGCGGTGCTTTCATCCCCGAAATGCTCTATCCAAACGTCGAAGAACTGCGACAAAACTACTTGAAAATTTCAGCTGAACCCGCATTCAAGAAGGAATTCATGCAGTTACTGGTAGACTATGTCGGACGACCTACCCCACTCTATTTTGCCAAACGATTGTCCGCGGAATATCAAACCAAAATCTACTTAAAACGAGAAGATTTGTGTCATACCGGAGCGCATAAAGTCAATAATACGATCGGTCAAATTTTACTAGCCAAACGATTAGGAAAAACAAGAATCATCGCCGAAACTGGTGCAGGACAACATGGCGTGGCAACGGCAACCGTTTGCGCGCTGATGGGATTGGAATGCATTGTCTATATGGGTGAAGTCGATATCAAACGGCAAGCACCCAACGTCGCGCGAATGAAAATGTTGGGCGCTGAAGTTCGTCCCGCTACTTCCGGTTCTAAAACCCTAAAAGATGCCACCAACGAAGCCATCCGCGATTGGATTAACAACCCCGAAAATACCTATTACATCATTGGCTCTGTTGTTGGTCCGCATCCGTATCCCGACATGGTAGCGCGGTTTCAAGCCGTCATCTCTGAAGAAATCAAACAACAACTAGAAGAAAAAGAAGGCGCTGAAAATCCAGATTATGTTATTGCTTGCGTTGGCGGTGGAAGCAATGCGGCCGGCGCATTCTATCATTTTCTAGACGAGAAAAACGTCAACCTAATCGCCGTAGAAGCCGCTGGCAAAGGCATCGATTCTGGTGAAAGTGCCGCCACTTCTGCATTAGGGAAAATCGGCGTCATTCACGGAAGCAAAACACTATTGATGCAAACTGATGATGGACAAATTACCGAGCCCTACTCTATTTCTGCAGGGTTAGATTATCCTGGCGTTGGACCAATGCACGCACATTTATTCGAAAGCCAACGTGCCGAATTTATTTCGATCACCGACGATGAAGCCATGCTTTGGGGAAGAAAATTATCTGAACTTGAAGGCATTATTCCAGCGATCGAAACCGCCCATGCTTTTGCGGTTTTAGATCATAAAAAGTTCAAGCCTCAAGACGTAATCGTGATTAATCTCTCAGGTCGCGGCGACAAGGACTTGAATACATATATCGATTATTTTAATTTGAAATAGTGCGTTACCACAAGGGTCGGGCTCTCCGCTGCAATCTCTGCGAGGATTTCCGCTGTGATCCCTAACGCACACAACACTTTTGCAACTATGAACAGAATTACACAAAAACTACAAGAAGATAAAAAACTGTTATCGATTTATTTTTCAGCGGGATATTCAAATCTAGACGACACGGTAACCATCATCCAAGAACTGGAAAAAAGTGGCGTCGATATGATCGAAATTGGACTTCCTTTTAGCGATCCGTTGGCCGATGGTCCGACAATTCAAGAAAGTTCAACTGGGGCGCTTAAAAACGGCATGACGACGCAACTGCTATTCGTGCAACTGAAAGACATTCGTCAGTCCGTAGAGATTCCGTTGCTGATAATGGGCTACTTTAATCCTATTCTGCAATATGGAGTAGAACAATTTTGTCAAAAATGTGCCGAGACTGGTATTGATGGAGTTATCATCCCCGATTTGCCAGTAGACATTTACACCAAAGAATACCAAATCCTATTCGAAAAATACGGTTTGATCAATGTGTTTCTCATTACGCCGCAAACCTCCAATGACCGCATTCGCTTAATTGACAGCGTTTCACATGGATTCATTTACATGGTCTCTTCCGCCAGCGTTACCGGCAGCCAATCTGGTTTTGGTACGGCGCAAAATGACTATTTCAAAAGAATCGCCGAAATGAATCTAAAAAACCCGCAAATTGTTGGCTTTGGCATCAATGATAAAGACACTTTCGCTCAAGCAACTAAAGACGCAAAGGGCGCCATCATTGGCAGCGCGTTTATTAACTACCTTAAGCAAAATGGTATTGAAAATATCTGCGACTTTGTAAAGGCAATTCGCTAAATAAAAGTTCAAAAAAAACCTGTCAATCGACAGGTTTCTAGTTTATGCTCTTAATTTCGCTTTGGTGCTTTTAGGAACCCCTGCTTTATTCAATAATATTCCGGTCGATTTCAATTGAACAAAGGCTTTGGTGACATACAAATAGCCTTTGTAATCATTGGTTTCTCCCCAAGAATTTTTTACTTTATAATATTCTTTACCATTTTGATCTTTAGCCAAACCTACAATTTGCATCGCATGATCATCTGTAGTATACAAACTATACAATCCTTCTAAACGCAAATCCTCGGTAACCGCTTTTTCTGCCGTAGGACCATCAAATAAAGTTTTTCTTTTGTCGTCAGATATGGTATACAAATCATCTACATTAGGAACGAAAGCTACCCCATTTTTCCAGCTGAAATAAGGTTCTGAAACATCCGACGACCATGCAATTGTATATCCTTTTGTTAAGGCATAATCAATAATATCAGTCATTTCCTGCATTGGCACATTATACAATTGGTCGTAGCTCCAGTTATCAGGAACAGGCAAAACCATTTTTGAATAGTACGGATTGTCTTTATAGGAAGAAAACTCCATATAATCGTCTGGATTAATTCCCACGACCTCTTTGGCAAAGGTTTGTGGTGTATACGATTTTCCAGCATAGGTAAACGATTCTGGCAGTTTGCCTAATTTTTCATCCATATAATTATTGATGTCTTTTACCCATGAAGCTCCTTTTGAAGGGCTTGGATTCTTAATATAAGTGTCTAGAATTTCTTTAAATTGAGCTTGAAATTCATCAGACTTTACCACACCTTTTCCATAATCTTCCATGGTATAGGCTTGTTGCGGCATCGCTCCATATTTCCGCAACATATTCATCACATCGTGCGTTTCTCCTCCGTCCCCTAAACCTAAATTACCATTGAATAGAATGTAATTTCTCGCTTTCCCCAAATAAACATTTCGCGCAGCAAAAATTTCTGCTAAATCTACCGGCGTTTTACCTTTTTTAATCATTTCAGACTCTAAGAAAGAATTGCCTGAATAACTCCAACAAGTTCCAGCCGATCCTTGACTCTTGACTGAAGTACGTTCCAAATTGATAATTTCTTCAAATTCAAACTTAGAATTTAAAGAGGCATTTTTAATGACTTTGTTAATCAAATCATCTTGGGCAAATACAGCGACAGAAAAGAAAAATCCAACTGCAACGAAACATTGTTTAATCATAACTTCTAATTTTAAGGAGGGTAAAAGTAATAAAATCCTACAAAAAAACAACCAATTAATTAAAAATTAAGTCTTTATAAACTAGCGCGTAAAAACAAGTTTGTTTCCTCTTGACAAATTGGAATCAAAACGATAGCCTTCGTAGTCAAAACCCTTTAGGTCGTCCAATGTCTCCGCATTAGTTTCAATAATATAGCGAACCATCAATCCCCTTGCCTTCTTGGCAAAAAAACTAATCATTTTCAGATTTCCATCTTTATAATCCTTAAATTCAGGGGTGATCACGGGCACTTTCAAAGCCTTCACATCGATTGCAGAAAAATACTCATTACTTGCTAAGTTGATCAAAAGCTCTCCTTTCTTAAGCTCTTTATTTAAAGCATTGGTCAGCTTTACTTTCCAAAAATCGTATAAGTTTTTAGAATCGTTAATCGCTATCGCGGTTCCCATCTCCAATCGATAAGGTTGCATTAAGTCGAGCGGTTTTAAAATACCATACAAACCTGAAAGAATGCGTAACCGTTCTTGAAGTATCGGCAACTTTTCAATCGGAAGTGTTTTGACATCCAAACCAATATAAACATCGCCAGAAAAAGCAAAGACGGCAGGTCTCGCATTCTCAGAAGTAAATGGCGTTTTCCATGCTTTATTTCGCTGCCAATTGAGTTCCGCAAGTTTGTTTGAAATCGACATCAAGTTCATTAATTCAGCGGGAGATTTTTTCTTAATTACTGCATTTATCGCTTTGCTTTCTTTCAAAAATTTTGATTGGGTAGCCACCAGCGCCGGAATAGAGGATTCATAATCTAACGACTTGGCTGGTGAAATAAGGATTTTCATAGATAATATTTGTTTTGCTTCTTTACAATTTTCAAAAATACGAATAGAAATCATATGTCTTTCGATACCACGTAGCGAATATTTTTGTAAATTGGTTTTATTATATCAACTATTTCTTAATCTTTTTCCAAAACGATGATAAATACGGCATTGATTAACAGTACACAAGATCTTATTTGGAGCATCAACCACAAGTATAAAATCATTGCCCTAAATGACGCTTTCAAGAAGAGTTTGAAATTTTATACAGGCCATGATTTTGAAAACAATGATTATATACTTCCAACAGAATTTTTTGACGAAGATTACTTGTCTTACTGGAAATCACTATACGATAAAGGTTTTAAAGGAGAAACATTTAGTGTTGAAATTTATAGTCCGAGAAATGATTCTGACGCGTTGAGTTGGTATGAAATTAATGTCAATCCAATGTACGAAAATGGTGAAATTTATGGTATAGCTTGCTTTGGAAAAAACATCACCAAACAAAAAATTGCGATAGATTCGCTTGCTGAAAATGAAAAAAGACACCGCGGAATTTTGAATAACCTTGAAGCTGGCGTTGTTATTCATAATCCAGACACTTCAATTCAAATTAGCAATGCCAAAGCATCTGAGTTATTGGGCTTGAGTGAAGATCAAATGCAAGGAAAGTTAGCCATTGATCCGCAGTGGAAATTTATCTACGAAGATGGAAATCCGGTTCCTCTAGCCAATTATCCAGTCAACGAAATCAAAGCGACTAAACAGCCCTATAAAAATAAAATCAGTGGTGTAAATCGACCTGTTACAAATGATATTATTTGGTTATCAGTTAACGGATTTCCTCGCTTAAACCAAGAGGGAGAAATTATCGAAATCATCATCACCTTTATTGACGTTACCAAAAGAAAAGAGGCCGAAATTGCTTTAATAAAAGCGAAAATACAGGCTGAATCTGCGAATCAAGCAAAGTCTGAATTTCTAGCCAATATGAGTCATGAAATTAGAACGCCTTTAAACGGAATCATTGGTTTTACGCAATTGCTGCTCAAAACCAGTTTAGATGAAAACCAAAAGGAGTACATGTCGACCGTCAAGGAGTCCGCAGATTCATTAATGGAAATCATCAATGACATTCTAGATTTCTCTAAAATTGAAGCAGGTAAACTTGATCTGAATGCCGAAGAGGTAAACATCATCAAACTCAGCCATCAAGTCATTGAGCTATTCAAGCAACAAGCGCGTCAAAAAAACATCTCTTTAGATTTATCTATCGATCCCGACGTTCCGGCTTACATTTTTGTTGATGCTATTCGCCTAAAACAAATCCTCGTAAATCTAATCAGCAATGCATTAAAGTTTACTTCGTTTGGCCAAATACATTTGGATATTCATTGTATTTCGTCAACCAAAGGAAATGCTGTGCTTCAATTTTCGGTAAAAGATACTGGTGTCGGAATTAAAGATTATAATCAAGAAAAAATATTCCAGTCTTTTGTTCAGGAGGATAGTACCACGACAAGAAAATACGGAGGAACCGGATTGGGATTGGCTATTTCAAACAAATTATTAGGACTTATGAATAGCCGCATGCAGCTTATCAGTAAATTTGGAGAAGGCAGTAATTTCTATTTTGAAATTGAAGTACACACTTCCGAAAAAACAAAAGAGGAAATTCAAGCTCTTTTAGACGACAATTCCCATTTCAATCACACGAGCACCATTTTTCCTCAATCGTTAGAAATTCTCATAGTAGAAGACAATGCAATCAATATGTTTCTAGCGACAACAATTATTCGCAAAATGATTCCTAATGCAAACCTAATTAAAGCAGCCGATGGTGAGGAAGCGGTGGAACAGTTCAAAAAAAATAGACTAGATCTGATTTTGATGGATGTGCAAATGCCGAAGAAAAACGGCTATGAAGCCGCAGCGGCGATTCGCAAATTAGAAACCACTAACCGAACACCAATTATTGCACTCACCGCTGGAATTATGCTGGGAGAAAAGGAAAAATGCCTCCAAGTTGGCATGGATGATTACCTTCCCAAGCCCATTATGCAAAATGATTTAGAAATTGTTTTGAAAAAATGGATTAGAGCCACGTGAGGCAACCAAACTATTTTTGGCTTGCCCTATGACTATTACAATTGAATAACATTTATTTAGTCAGGTAAATCCATCCAACTTTTGTTTCTCGACCACTTTCGAAATCTATGACATAATAATAAACTCCATCTGGTAGTATACCGCCGTCATCACATTGCCCGACCCATTCATTGATATAATTAGCTTTAGAATAGACCTTGGTTCCGTATCTATTAAAGATTTCCAACTTCTTAACATTGAGTAATTGCAAATCAAAAAATTCATTTTTACCATCATCATTTGGGGAAATTCCCGCTTGAATAGTACAAAAAATACTTGTTAAGGGAACATCGTGTGATACGGTACAACCACCAGTTAATGTAACATCAGCAGTAAATAATAAAGGAAACGCTGGCAAGATCGAGTTGGAACTAAAATACTTGGTAACATCAAATGTTGAACTATTCGTCCCAACGCTTACATTGCTACTGTTTTCCCAATTGAAATTGGCAAGATTCACATCAAATGAATTGGCAAGTGGAACCACTTGAAGCACGAAATTATTTCCTACACAAGCTGCCTTGATTTCAAAATCAAAATCATCATATACCGTGATTGACATTGGGAAATTGGTATTTGTACACTGACCAATGGTTGGCGTAAACACATAATTTCCTGAAGCAGTATTGCTAACTATTGTCGGTTGCCATGTCCCCGAAATTCCATTAGCATCTGTTGTCGGAAGTGTTGGTGCAATGTCCTGATAACATATCGACGGAATTTGAGCAAAAGTTGGAATTTGGATTGGATTGACGTCAATCGTCATCTGGGCAGCAGTGGCACATTGACCAACCACCGGTGAAAAAGTATACAACGTAGTCTGAGTGTTATCAAGCGTTGGTGACCAAGTCCCTAAATATGCATTTTCCGAAGTTGTTGGCAAATTGGCTAAGGAATCGCCCGAACAAATGGGTAACACTTGCGTAAATGTTGGTGTTTCAAAAGGATTTACAACGATAGTCATTTGAGCTGTCGTCGCGCATTGCCCAATAGTCGGAGCAAAAGTATATAGCGTGGTTTGCGTATTATCTAGTGCCGGGGACCAAGTGCCAATAACTGCATTATCGGAGGTTGTTGGCAAATTGGATAAAAATTCGCCTGCACAAATGGCAGCAACCTGAGTAAATGTTGAAATTATGTTATCATTGACAACAATTGTCATTTGAGCGGTCGTACCACATTGTCCTATATTGGGTGTAAAAGTATACAGCGTAGTTTGGGCATTGTTGATTGGTGGCAACCAAGTTCCATTAATTGCATTGATTGATGCTGTTGGCAAATTTGCAAGGAAACTTCCGGAACAGATCGGAGCAACTTGAGTGAACGATGTCGATATAACATTACTAACAACTATTGTCATTTGAGTTGTTAATGCACATTGTCCCAAATCTGGAGTAAAAGTATATTGTGTAGTTTGGGTATTGTCGATTGCTGGAGACCATGATCCAGTAATCGTGTTAATTGATGTTGACGGCAAATCGGATATAATTGCACCCTCACAAATAGGCCCAACTTGAGAAAACGTTGGAGAAACAATATCATTGACGACAATTGTCATTTGCGTTGACAAGGCACATTCTTCAACCGCTGGTGTAAAAGTATACACAGTTGTTTCTGTATTATTGATTGTTGGCGACCAAGTTCCAGAAATTGCATTATTTGAAAGCGTTGGTAAATCAGCTAAAGAAGCACCTGAACAAATTGGAAGAACTTGGGTAAATGTGGGGGCAATTGGTTGATTTACAACAATTGTCATTTGAGTAGCCGTGGCACATTCGCCTGGTGCTGGAACAAAATTATACAGCGTTGTTTGGGTATTGTTGATTGCTGGAGACCAAATTCCAGTAATAGAATTATTTGAAGTTGCTGGTAAACCCGCTAATGCATCGCCTGAACAAATTGGTGACACCTGAGTAAATGCAGGTATTACAAAATCATTCACGGTGATGATCATTGTAGCTTCCGTTGCATCTTGACCTGTATCTGGTGTAAATGTATACGTTGTTGTAGCGGTATTATTCAAAACTGGAGACCAACTTCCGGTAATACCATTGTTTGATGTGGTTGGCAATTCAGCAAGCAACGCACCTGAACAAATAGCATTTACTTGCGTAAAAACAGGAACAATTGATGTTGCGTTTAGAACAAATTCTTGAGTTGTCGTGATTCCGCATGGTGCATTAATTTGAGCTAATACTGCATAAGTGCCATTCGGTAAATTCGTGACTGTATTCGTTAATTCTGCAGAATTATTCGTTTGACTAACCACCACATTATTGGAATCCACCCACGTATACGAAATTAATGGAGAAACTACCGACGTTGTAACTGTAGCTTGCACGGTAGTATTGTTTATTCCGATTTGAGTTTGCTCAATACTAATGCTAGCAATTGCTGAGCAAGTTCCGCTATTTATTGCATCATAAACACCACCAAAACCATTACCACAAACATACAGTTCATTGGAACTTTCTATAAACTTTATATCTGTAACTCTAGCAGTCGTTGATGTTAATGGGATTGAACCATTTGACGTAAAGGTAGTTCCGTTAAAACTAAAACATTCAATAGATCCAACTCCTCCGATATAAACATTATTACACTCATCGACTGCAATACCTCCCTGTTGTCTTGCAAATTGTCCAGGAAGTGTAGTAAATCCTAATCTAACTCCAGTAAGCTTGTCGTATGCTGCCAAATTAAAACCATCATAGTAGTACAGGTATGCAGAATTGGCATTCAAAGCATTAAATCCGTTGGAGTAAAGGCTAAGACCTGGATATTGTTTGTTATTGTATTCTTCAAACGTTTGATAAAGTGAAGGTGCAATCCAATCATTACCATTAAAAGTAGAATTGATTCTTAAAATCCTATTGCTCAAATCAGGAGACCCAAAATTAAAACTTGCATAAATGATAAATATATTTCCACTAGGATCAATGGTAGACGAAAGCGCATCTTGTCTCGGCGAAGATAATCCGCTAAAACTCTGCGCCTGAATGGCTCCAGTTGTTGTATTCAAAAGTCCAGCTGTTGTAAAATAATCCGTAGAGCCACCTAGCCCAAAAATCCCTCCGTCACTACAACGGTATCCCATATCCCATACTTCTTGCCAAGTCTGATTTTGCGTACTGACCAAATTATCATATATCCCCTGAGTGTCTAATCTGATAATTCTTGTTCCATTATAATCGACTCCTATTCCACAGTAAACTTTCCCCAAAACTTTATCAACTATAAAATTACCAGGTTCTGTGTTAACCCCTACTGAATTCCAATTGATAGACGAAACGGTGCCCGCAAAAGTCCAAACCAATACACCCGATGAAGTATATTTTGAAATCAAAAATGGGCCACTACCTCCATAAACATAATAGTTACCGGCATAATCATAGTCAACGTCATAACCATAATTATTGCTTGTTAACGCCAAATTTATAACCCAAGGATCAACAATTAAGGTTTTCGTCTTATCATACGAATTGGGCAAGTCAAAAGAAATAGTATTCTCGAACACTTTAAATTTAGAAACAATAGAAACTCCGTCCTGATAACTGGTTGGCGCAATTTCCCTAATATTTAAAATAGCTGTTTTAATAATCACATGGCCATCAACCAATTTCATTTTCTTAATATCCCCACCGTATTTGATCTTCACTTGATCAAGATTTCCTCCCGGATGCACAATGATGTTATACTTGATACCATTTTCTCTTTCATTTGTAAAAACATACTCGATATCGATATTGTCATAGATATTTTTATATGTAATTTTTTTGAAACACTCCGATTTTAAGTGCTCATCGCCATAGGATACATAATGTGTTTGTTTGTCACTTTCAACAATTTGAACATCGGGATTTGAGTTTTCCCAGCTAACATTAACGTATAATTTCTTTGTTGGTTTTGGAGTTATTTTCTTACCGTGCTCTAGGGCTTCATGCTGCTCGTAAGTTAAAAGATATTTCTTCTCGAGTAAATAAGTTAGACCGTCTTTACTAAAATAAACTTGCTCTCCTGCATTTGTGTAGGTATACGCAACCGATTTTCCTTGTGGCAAAATCCTATCAAACTGTCCATTGTTTTTCACAAAGACCCGTTGACCAAATAAATCACTATTAGCAACAAATTTAACTTGACCAAACAGTTGAATTGAAACATATAGAAAAAGCATTAAAAACAATTTCGTTTTCATAGGATAATTTTTTTTTAAAAATACACTTTTTAATTTAATAAACTAACCCAACCAACCTTCTCGATCTAAACTCCTATATTGAATGGCTTCCGCGATATGATTGGCATGTACTTTTTCAGAACTTTCCAAATCGGCAATCGTGCGCGCCACTTTTAAAATTCGGTCGTATGCGCGTGCTGATAAGTTCAATCGTTCCATCGCTGTTTTTAATAATTGTAGCGAAACGGCATCCAACGCGCAGAACTCCCGAATCAATTTAGTACTCATTTGAGCATTGTAATTAACGGATTCTATCGCATCAAATCGTTTCGATTGAATTGCTCTAGCCTGCGTCACGCGCTCTCGAATCGACACACTACCCTCTGATTTTCGAGTGTCAGACAACTTCTCGAAGGGCACTGGAGTAACTTCAATATGAATATCAATGCGGTCTAACAATGGACCGGAAATCTTGCTTAAATAACGCTGCATCTCATTGGGCGAGGACGTTGAAGGTGAATTGGGATCATTAAAAAAACCACTTGGACTCGGATTCATGCTCGCTACCAACATAAATGACGATGGATAAGTAACGGTAAATTTTGCTCTCGAAATAGTCACTTCGCGATCTTCCAGCGGTTGTCGCATCACTTCTAAAACTTCGCGTTTGAATTCAGGTAATTCATCTAAAAACAAGACGCCATTGTGCGCCATCGATATTTCTCCCGGTTGCGGATAACTGCCGCCGCCGACCAAGGCGACGTTGGAAATCGTATGATGTGGACTCCGAAATGGGCGCTGATTCATCAATCCAACTTCTTTCAACTTTCCAGCTACGCTATGAATTTTGGTAGTTTCCAGAGATTCCCGCATCGTCATCGGTGGTAAAATGCTCGGTAATCGCTTCGCCAACATTGTTTTTCCGGAGCCCGGCGGACCAATAAGTATAATATTATGACCTCCAGCAGCTGCAATTTCCATACAGCGCTTGATGCTTTCCTGCCCTTTGACATCGCTAAAATCATGCTCTGGAAAATCTAAGGTTTTATGAAACTCGGTTTGAGTATCAATTTTTGTCGGTTCCAGCGTTCCTTTTCCTTCAAAAAAATCAATGACTTCTTGAACGTTTTCAACGCCATATACTTCTAAACCTTCAACGATTGCAGCTTCCTTGACATTTTGTTTCGGGAGAAAAAATCCTTTAAATCCTTCTTCCTTTGCTTTTATTGCAATGGATAAGGCACCGCGAATGGGTTGTAAACTTCCATCGAGAGAAAGTTCACCCATGATGATATAATTCGCACTTTCCTCCCCTTGAATTTGACCTGAAGCGACTAGAATTCCAATAGCCAATGTCAAATCATAGGCGGAACCTTCTTTTCGCAAATCGGCAGGTGCCATGTTGATGGTAATTTTCTTTCCCGGAAGACTATATCCGTTATTTTTAAGGGCGGCAGCAATACGGTAACTGCTTTCTTTGATAGCATTATCGGGCAATCCTACCAAGTGGTAACCGATTCCTTTATCAATATTAACTTCGATGGTAATGGTCGTGGCTTCGACCCCAAAAACGGCGCTTCCAAATACTTTTACTAACATGGCGTATAATTTATATGACGTTAAAAATAATAAAATTTTAGTTTTCAATTACCAAATAGAATTATTTTTGTCACTTCAAATCTAATAAATCAAAAAATGGGAATATTTAATGCGATCTTAGGAAATGCTTCTGAAGTAAATTTAGACAATGTTGCTAAAGAATTTGAACCAATCTTAATTGACGGCGAAAACATCGAAAAAGCTTTTAAAATGGTGAAAGACATGTTTATTTTCACCAATAAAAGACTGATATTAGTAGAAAAGCAATTGGTCGGATCGAAAGTAGATTATCTATCCATTCCGTACGCAAACGTAATCAAGTTTTCCAAAGAAAGTGCTGGAATATTAGATCTTGATGCTGAATTAAAAATATGGATTAAAGACGAAGCTTCACCAATTTCCAAGCAATTTGGTAAAGGCGGCGATAACATTAATGAAGTCTATCAGATTTTAAGCAAACACATTTTGAAGTAAAAAGTAAAATCCCAAGCAAGAGTTTGGGATTTTTTTTTTAGAAATTAAACCTCAGAAAAATATTAGGCATAAACCCTAGCGAATAATAATCTTGAACTTTGAAACTGGTATTAACTATCTCAGCAATAGAACTGTACTGACGTTCATATTCTCTACTGATGACAACTTTTCTATTGTAGGCATTATAGATTGACACACCTACTTTACCAGACCACGAGTTCTCATTGTGAAAATGATACATCCCCGAAATATCAGCGCGATGATAAGAGGGTAATTGTTCCGTATTGAATGATGCAATTTGATTGGAGTCATCCAATAAACTATATGGCTTTCCAGTGCGCCAAAACCAACCTATCGCCACAGAATAGTTATTCCATTTTTTATAAAATGACGCGCTAAAAGCATGGCGAATATTGGCATTTGTGGCAAAATAGTGCGTGTCATTAATCGCATCAAATTTATTTTGAGAATCCTGAAAGGTATACGTCAGCCAAGCACGCCATGTGGATTCACTTTTCTGAACTAAAAAATCCGCGCCTTTGGTAAAGCCTTCTCCGCGATGTGGTTCTGCGTCGACTGGATTTAGAAATCCAAACGTTAATGACGTAATGCCGCGTATGGTTTTGTAATAAACATCCAAATCAAATAACCACGATTGATTTTTATAGACCAATCCAGTGGTAAACTGTTGCGCCTTTTGAATAGGATACTGTAAATCGTCGGATACTATCCAAATATAATTTTCTAAGCTCAAGTCGTTCGACACGCTTTCTCGAAATTGACTTACAATCTGATTCTTTTGCTCATAGGAAAATTGCGCAGTAAAATCTTTCATAAACTTCTTTTGAATCAGCAGCCTAGGCTCAAATAAGTTGGAATTTAATTTAGCTATGGAATTGTATCTCATGCCACCGACAAATTTCCAAGACGCTACATCGACACTCATATTGGCAAAACCTACATTTGAAATCAGAAATAGCTGCTTTTGATTGAGATCAATTTCCAAATCTTGATTCTTGCTGGTATACGAATGAGAAACATCATTCCCTTGCCTTTGATATCCAAAATCAAATTGCATTATATCACTTGGCTTCCACTCAAAATTGCAATTTATCCCCGAGTCTGTAATTCGATTCCTTTTTTGAAAAAGCTCAAAAGTCGTTGCCGTTTTTACTTCGTTTTTATCATAGGCAAACTGATAGGCCGAGTAATGAATCAAAACAAATTGTTTGAATTTTGGACCATATTTTTGAGACCAATTGAGACTATAACCTTGGTTGGCAATATTCATTTTTTGATTTTTTTCATTTTGGTCTGACGTCAAAGAGGTGAAATCTAGATTATTGTCAATCCATATTCCAGAAAGCGCAATTTCACTATTTGCACTCAGCTTGAAGTTGAGTTTGGCGGCATAATCTTCAAAACCGAACTGATTAGAATTATCAAAGTTATCCAAGTTTGTATTTTGAAATACTTTTTCTTCTAATGCATCAAAAGTAGGTGTTTGGAAAAACTCAGTGTACGATTTCCTGCCCGATAACTGTAGTCCAATGCTGTTTCTCAACAAAGGAGTTTGTAGAAATACATCGGTATTCAATCCATTAATTCCAACATTTGCATGTGTTTTTCTTCCTATTGAATCAATGGATTGGATTTCGATTACACTCGCAACACGTTCCCCAAATTTAGGATGCGTGGCTTTGTTTTGATATCGAACCTTGCTCACTATATTGGGGTTAAATCCAGAAATCATTCCGAATAAATGACCAGGATGATAAATACGAACACCATCCCACAAAATCAAATTTTGATCCGCCGTCCCTCCGCGAATATTCAGTCCAGTCGCAGTTTCATTCGGACTTTTCACACCAGGTAATTGTTGTAAAGAAAGCAAAATATCTGCATCGGTTACACCCGGAAGCATGTGCACTTTTTGCGGATAAATTAAAATATTTTGATTGACTTTATTGATGCCTTTCGACAAAAATCCTTCTACCAAAATTTCTTTCAATTGTTCTGCCATCACTGTTCCTTCTATTTCATTGATAATTGAAAAATACCTTTTGTCAATGCGGATAATCTTTAGATTTGATTGATTTTCAATAGCTGAATTGACATCATCAAACGAATATTCTTGCGGCTGAAGCGTAATTTTTAATGAAGTAACAATGCTATCAACATAAGAATATTTTACGTCAAACTTAATTTCTACATCACGAATTACTTTGTGCAGTGGGGTGTTTTTATACTCAAGAAACTGCTTTTCCATCTTCTGAGACCATGCAAATGGAATGATGGCAATGAAAATTAAGATGAAGAAGTACGACCTCATTCGGAAATGATAATTTTTCTAGAATCAGACTTATTGTAATGTAGTTGCAAGGGAATACAAATTGATTGTAGCGCCACATCGATGTCTTTGTGGGTAAAACTACCGGTGATTTTGGTTTGAGCTGCCGACTTTGGATAGTCTATTTGATAATTATAATGCAGTTCCAACAAATCGATTACACACTTAAGTGGTAATTGTCTAAACGATGATTCACCCGAAAGCCATAGTGGTTTTTGCTCGTCTTCGATAACCCAACGTTCCAACTTATTTTCATAGAATCGAATGGCTTGTCCTTTTGTAATAATCTCGCTTGCGTTTGCTGTGCAGACTGCTACTTTTCCTTCAAAACAGACAACCTCGAAGAAATCCCGTCGTGCAATCACATTAAACTTTGTACCCAATACGGTAACCTCGCCTTCTTCGGTATTAACTACAAAAGAGCTGCCTTTTTCTACTTCAAAAAAAGCCTCCCCTTGCAATTTTAAGTTGCGGTGGTATTTGAAAAGGTTCGCATATGAAATTCTAGATTTTGAACCTAAGGTAACTTTTGAGTGATCAGCAAGTGAAATGGTGTTTTTCTCTCCGTAGGAAGTTTGAATTTCATTAGAAAAAACTAAGAATTGATACAGTCCAAAAAACAATAGGAGCATTGCCGCTGCGGCAAGACCTCGGTAAAGTGCCAATACTTTTGTACGCTGCAACTTCTTTTTTGAATTAATTTTACGTTGAATTGCTTCAAAATTCGATTCCAAATTAGAAGGAGCCACTTCCAAATAATCCGTCACTAACTTTAGTTTTTGGAAGGCTACAAAATCGCTTTCAGAAACCAATTGACGTAACTGATCAGTCGTAATCTTTCCAGAGATCCAATCCGCTAAAAATGGAGTATTTTCAATGTCCTTGCTCATAACTTCACCCTTATTTATTAAACATTTTTAATCACTTTTCTTAATGACAATAACGCCAAATGCATTCTTTTTTCGACCGCTTTTACGGATAGATCTAATAAAGCTGCAATCTCAGTATAAGAATGATTGTCAAATCTATTCATTAGAAAAACAGTTCTTTGCTTCTCTGGCAAATCGTTGATGGCTTTCTCTAATTGCACTTTGAGCTCTGCTTCGAGTAAAATAAATTCGGGCGACTCTTGGTGAATTCCTGATGGTTTCGATTTTAATTCAAAATTAGAAACTACTTTATCATGCTTGATGGCATTGAGCGACAATCGAATGGCTGTGGTAAATAGAAAGCTTTTTGCTTGTTCTGGTTTTAGTTTGCCACAATTTTCCCAAAGAATAACAAAAGCATTTTGTGCAAGGTCTTCCGATCGTTCTACGTCTTTAAATTTATACACCAAAAAATTTCGCAAGGTCTTAAAATGCGATTCGAAAATCGCTTTAAAGACAGCATCTGAGCATAAATAGGTTTTTTGGTCTTGGTTCATTTACAGGCGTTTACCTTAAAATGTAAGTCCACATGCTCAATGTATAGAACATGTGGCTTTACACAACATAACACAATTAATTAACTACTCTTTTTCATAATTATGGACAATTCGCATTGATTATTGCGGTTTCAAATGCGGCTTGATTGCTATACATAAAAGTTGCTGTTTGAAATCCCCAAGTGACTGCAATCGGATAGTTCATAACAGGCATGGTTTGCGTTTGTGGATTGTAATATTGCACCAATTCAGAATTTGAAGTAACAGTAACCAATGCGCCTTGATACTGCACTGTCACTGGATAGGCAATATTGAAACATGTTCCTAGTAATTCCATGAAATTAAATGTTGTTGGCGGTCCACAGCTTACAAAATCATTAGCAGTATATCCATCGCATTGTGCGAGACAGGCATTGGTATACTCTACAATTTCACCAGCAATTTGAACGCAAACTGGATTATAATCAGTTGGACAAATACAAGTACCACAAGTAGGAATTGTAAATATTTGAGAAGCAGTGCAGTTTTCGTTATTCTCATTTATTTTTACTGTCACCAAATTTAAATTCGGCGCTCCAAGAATAGAACCTGGATAATTTGGAATGGTAACGGGTAATGCCGCAATTGGATAAATCCCTATTAAAACATTGGCACTACTATACACTTCAAAATTCGTTGCTGTGATATTACCTGCACTAAAGTTAATCGTCACAGGATATTGAAAAGTAGCTGAATTACATACTCCGGGAGTTGCAATAAAACTTTCTATAACACAAGTATTACATGGCACAAAATCATTTGGCGTATAACCATCACACGCTGCGAAACAAGCATTACTATATTCTACTATAGACCCATTTGGCATTTGAACGCAAACTGGCACATATTCTTCTGTGCAAACACAATCATTTGTACAATTGGCCGCCATTTGATAAAAATCATAAATCGTATTCAATTGAACTGTTTGCCCTTGATACACAACAGCTATCGGAAAAACAATGTTAATTGCCCCGCCAAATCCCGGAGCGTCACCAAAAATCATTAGTTCTTGCTCTGAATTAATGACAATCGTTTGTCCATTATAGGCTAAAGTGATTGGAAAAACAAGATCGAAGCAGTCGGCAGTGTTTATTTCTTCATACAAATTATTAAAACCACAATTATTAATTAAAGTAACAAATTCACTTTCTGAACTAATCGTTTGAAAATTGCCATTTTGATTTATTTGAAACGGAAAAACAATTCCATCCAAAAACAAATTTGGCAATTCAGCATTGATAATTTGCCATAATCCTTCAGAACTAGCTACTGTCACTGCAGTTCCGTTGTTGTAAGATAATACCAATGGATATACAAATTCAAAACAAAAAGGAGTTACTGGTGTTGATCGGTTGGCTTTTGTAGCATTATTTGCTGGCCGATCTCCCGGAGGATTGGCTTTTTGTAATTCAAAAATGATAGTTCTCAAAGCAACACTCTTTTGAGCAGTTGGTGTATCGCTTTCTATTGGAGAAGAATCCGAACAGGACGAAAAAGTAAACGAGCAAACTGCCAACAACAAGCAAAATAATTTTATAGTTTTCATAGTAATTTGATTTTAGATTCAAAGCTAAGACAACCTAAAAATACAACACCCTACTCGATAAATCAAAAAAAATAAAAAATCCCAACCTTTCGATTGGGATTCTAATGCTATTTGTAATTCGCTATTCCTGTTCGCAGCCACTTTTCATACAAGGCAACATCGGGATCATAACTCGTCGTTGGGGTTTCCATATTTAATGAATTGCCTTTCAAATCAGTTAATACGTATAAGGGTTGCGTATTGGTTTTGTATTTTGTAATCATAAAGTCTGTCCATTTGTCGCCAATTGTTTCAATCGTCTCACCAGTACTTTTCGAAACAAACTGCTCATTCATCGGCAAATCACGTTTATCATCTACAAATAAAGAAATAACAACAACGTCATTTTTGAGAATCGATTTGATTTTTTCTTCCGACCATACATTATTCTCCATTTTTCTGCAATTCACGCAGGCAAAACCTGTAAAGTCAAGCATAATTGGTTTGTTGACCGATTTAGCATAAGCCAATCCTTTATCGTAATCATCAAAAACTGTGATACCATGCGGTCCTGATTTAGCACCGTCGGGTAGTATCGCCGCAGCTGAATTTGGTGATGAACTTCCAACGCCATGAGGGCTTTCGCTATATTCAACTGGTGGTGGAAAAGCGTTAATCAACTTTAACGGCGCGCCCCAAAGTCCTGGAATCATATAAACCGTAAAAGTCAAAACAAGCAATCCCATAAACAATCTTCCAACCGAAATATGCGGTAATGGACTGTCGTGTGGCATCGTAATTTTTCCAAATAAATAATACGCTAAGGTTCCGAAAATAGCAATCCAAATGGCTAAGAACACTTCTCTTTCTAACAAGTGTAATTGCAATACCAAGTCCGCATTCGATAAGAATTTGAATGCCAAAGCCAATTCTAAAAATCCTAAAAACACTTTCACAGTATTCAGCCAACCGCCTGATTTTGGTAAGGAATGCAACCAACTCGGAAACATGGCGAATAACATAAATGGCAACGCTAATGCAGACGAAAATCCGAGCATACCGACTATTGGAGCAATGCCGCCTTTTGAAGCTGATTCAACTAACAAAGTCCCCACAATCGGACCTGTACATGAAAAGGAAACGATAGCCAATGCCAACGCCATAAATAAAATGCCTATAATTCCGCCTTTATCTGCTTGACGATCGACTTTATTTGCCCAAGAATGAGGTAACATTATTTCGAAAGCGCCTAAGAAAGATGCGGCAAAAACAATCAATAAAAGGAAGAAAATAATATTAAACCAAACGTTCGTCGATAAAGCATTTAAAGCATCCGCTCCGAATATCCCGGTGACCAACAATCCCAAAACAACGTATATGGCAATGATTGAAATTCCGTAGATTACCGCATTTCGTTTTCCTTGCGCTGGGGTTTTGCTTTGTTTGGTAAAAAAACTAACCGTCATCGGAATCATCGGAAACACACAAGGCGTTAACAAGGCGGCAAAACCACCAAGGAAAGCCAAGAAAAATATGGTCCACAGTCCTTTCTTACTTTCTTTTTTGGGATGGCCCACCACGGTTTTTTCTGTTTTTGGCGCAACCGTTGAAACACTCGTTTCTGGAACTACCGCTACGGAATCTGCTTTTACCGTATCCAAAACAGTCGCAACCGCCGAAACTTCCTGTGCTGGAATAGCAAACGTAAACTTCTTTTCTAAATTGATACAAACGTCTTTACAGGCTTGATAATTTAAGGTAGCTTCAATTGATTTGAGTTTACTATTGCTCACAGAAACTTCTTGAACCAAATGGGCTTTGTTTTCAAAATACGTTTCATTGACACCAAACACATCATTAAAAGTCGTTTTCGTTTTGCTTTCTTTGGCTTTTCCGATCAATTTGTAATTGCCGGATTGGTTCTTAAAAACGATTTCTATTGGCAGAGCGCCTCCATCCGCTGTAAACTGAGAATACATATGCCATTCTTTCTCAATTACAGCATCAAAATGCAGCAAGTACGTTTGATTTGACTTTTTCTCGATAGAACTTTTCCACTTTACAGGATCCAAAATTTGGGCTTTCCCATGGGTAAAAAAGAAAAAAGCGGTGAGTAGGAACAATAATTTTCTCATAGTTGTACTGAAATTTTTATACTATTTTTCGTTGATTCGTCAATTCTAAATCGTTCGTCTGCTCTCATTCCAATGACCCAAACAATCTCTTGATTAGAACAGAGCAACCAGACCGCTTCCTTTTCAAACAAAGATAATTTCTCGTCTTTAAATAATTTACTGACCTTTTTGGTTTGTCCATCCATTCCAAAAGGTTGAAAAAAATCACCTTCTTGCCATTTTCTGATTTGCAATGGAAACATCAACTTGTCTTCATCGACAAAGATACTTGAATTTGAAGAAGTTGAAATGTCAGATACTTTACAAAGGCTAATATTTAAGGGAATCTTAACTTCCATTTGCCCTTTTTCTATGTAGAAATCACCGTCTAATTGCTCGGCATTTGGACTTAAAATCAAGTTGTTTCGATCTTTCAACAACCGAAATGAGGCAGACAAAACTTGCTTTCCAGATTGACTTTCGACCAAATCATGAATGGCGATCCAATCAGAAAATCCGTAATCCTTTAACCAATGATACAGGTAGGATTGATAATTTGGAAGTTGTTGCAACTTCTGTAAATTAAAGTGAATTTCAGTATTAACTTCACTTGCGACTTGCTGATAAACGAGTGTCGATGCATCCTCCACCATTTGTTGGGCTTGTTGCAAATAAGACTGCGTTTTCTGAAATGTCGACAAAAATTCTGGATTGATTTCTTTTAAAATTGGAACCAAGTCATGTCGTATCCTATTGCGTACATATTTCGTTAAGGCGTTACTACTATCTTCTCGCCACAGCACATTATTTTTCTTTGCATATTCTTCAATTTCATCACGAGAGAAATTCAATAGCGGCCGCACCACTTTATCGTTTACGGCTGGAATACCTGACAAGCCATCGAGTCCCGTACCGCGTGACAAATTGATGATGAAGGTTTCTAGCTTGTCATCTGCGTGATGCGCTGTGACTACATAATCGTAGCTTTCGTTATCCAGAAGTTCATAAAACCAATGATAGCGCAACTCACGAGCTGCCATTTGAATGGAAACCTGATAATCCTCAGCAAATGCATTAGTATCGAAAACTGTAGAATAAAATGGGATGTTGTTTCGATCTGCATAGTCTTCAACAAACTTTTGATCTTCAAAACTTTCTAGTCCACGCAATTGAAAATTACAGTGCGCCATCGCGATAGAAATCTTACTTTGCTGAAAAAGATGTAAGAGTACCATACTATCAATACCGCCACTAATTGCCAATAGTAACTTCTTTCCAATCAAAAAAGGAAAGTTGACGTGTAGATGATTTTGGAGTTCTTCGAGCATTTCCAAAAGTAACCAATTGATTTGAATTATTGCAACACCTCAAACATCGCTTTGGCCTTCAGCATACATTCCTCATATTCCTTTTCTGGAATTGATAATGAAGTAATTGCACTACCAACAGAAAACGAAACATACTTTTTCTCTTGATTATATAATATACTTCGAATAACCACATTAAAGTCAAAATCGACTTGCGGAGAAAAATAGCCCACCGCACCACTATACAAACCGCGTTTGGATTCCTCGATGTCTTCGATGATCTTTAATGCGGAGACTTTTGGTGCTCCAGTCATACTTCCCATAGGGAACGAGGTTCGTAAGACGTCGATAGCAGTATAATCGGGACGTAGAGTCGAAGTAATGGTAGAAATCATTTGATGCACTTGCCGAAAAGAATAAATGCCGCACAATTCCGTCACTTCAACAGAACCTTTCTCAGCAGTTCTCGATAAGTCATTTCTGACCAAGTCGGTAATCATGATGTTTTCTGCGCGCTCTTTTGGATCTTGTTGCAAGTTCATTTTCGACCTTTCATCCTCTTTTTCATCTGCAAAACGCTTTGCAGTTCCTTTGATGGGCTGCGATATAATTTGATTTCCCACTTTCCTTAAGTATCGCTCTGGCGAGGCCGATAGCAAATAATGGGAGTTGTTTTTAAAAAAAACGGCAAATGGTGGTTGAGATATTTGATTGAGTTTTTGAAATTTTTCTAGTGGATTAATCGTTGCATTTTCAACGTAAAATTCCATGCAAAAATTTACTTCATAAATATCGCCATGATGGATGCGCTGTAGCAAAGCATTGACTTTATCGAAGTACTTTTCTTTTTCAATTCGTTGTTTGATATCTATCGAATTGACTATTGCCGTTGGCGCGCTAACAGCAACATGTTGAATGTTTAAAAAATCATCTTCCAACTCATCCTCACACAGCGCGAGATATTGTATTTCAAGATCATTGCCTTTGAGCAAGAATAGCTTTTTCGGTTGAAAAAAGAATAAGTCAGGAAATTCTAGTCCATCATGATTGGCGGAGTACAAGACTTCAACATCATTTTTTAAATCATAGGACAAGTATCCGAATATCCAATCTTGCGTGGTTTGTTGATACTGCTTGATATCTAAGAATGCATTAAAGTAATCCGTCTTAAGAGAAGTAAAAGCATCTACCGCAAGCACACAATCATACTGAGAATACCGGTCATTGTGGTCATTACTATCCAAAAAAGCGATTTCTCGAAACGATTGAGACCAAGTTAAAAGTTGCTGCTTGAATTGTTTTGGATTGGCAATGTATTTTGAAGTGTGTGTTCTCAAAAAATTTATATTTATAAGACTTCAAAATTACAACAAAAAGGGGGAATCGAATACTTAGAATTCGTAAAGAAATAATTGCTAATTTTGAAAATAATTGACAAAAATATCAAACGATGAAAATTGTATTAATTGTATTTCGAGTACTACTTGGACTGCTGCTGCTCTTCGCTTCGATTAGCTACTTTTTTAACTTGATTCCAGAGCCAATTCAAACGGGAAATATTAAAGTATTGGATGACGGTTTAAAAGCGTCGGTCTATATGATGCCGTTAGTAAAATTGATTGAATTAACTGTTGGTTTGGCGTACGTAAGTGGAAAATTAATGAAAATCGCCAATCTTTTGTTGTTGCCAATTTCAATAAATATTCTATTGGTAAATATTTTTATGATGCCTGAAGGCATTCCGATTGCGTTACTATTATTTTTGGGAAATATCTTCTTTATTTATAAAGACTGGAATAGTTATAAAGGAATTTTTACTGCATAAAAAAAGCCGCTCCATTGTGAGCGGCTTTTTTATTTTATTTTCAATACCCAAAGGTCATTACTGCCTTTATTTTGCGCAACATCATTGTCACTGCTTTGTGATTCCCCAACAATGATTAATTCCTTTGCTGCGGTTTGATAAAAATCTGACGCCACATCTATTTTAGAGCCACCAAAAGTCTTCTGCCAAAGTATTTCTGAGTTGGCTTTATTATCAATTTCAAAAAGCCAATAGTCGTTTTCACCATTATTAGAGCTGTCTCCTAAATTTCCTCGTGTATTTCCGACCACAACAAAATTGCCGTTGTCTATTTTTTTAATCGTAGTCGCAACATCGAACTCAGCGCCGCCAAATGTTTTACTCCAAATCAAATGTCCATGATCATTGATATGGATGACCCACGCATCAAAACTACCAAGAGGATTAGAAACATCGCCGTCAGTGCTATTGGTTCGACCGGCAATCAAATAGGAATTGTTACCCGTTTTGCATATACTTGTCGCCTGATCAATGCCGCTGCCACCATAATTTTCTTTCCAGTGCAATTTCCCATCAGCTTCCAATTTGATTACCCAAAAATCATAACTTCCTTTGTTATGCATCACGTCAAAATTGGTGCTTTCTGAGGAACCAACTAAAATTAATCCACCATCATTGGCTTCGACAACATCGCTAATTCGATCGTTGAGCGTTCCACCAAAATAACGATACCATACAAAATTCCCATTGGCATCCAATTTAATACCTATATATTCTCCCACGCCATGCTGCGGTGCTTCAAATCGCATAGAATGTCCTTCCCCATTATTACCGGTTTCTCCTGTACCTTCTATTCCAGAAAAATCGGCGAAACCAGCAACAAAATAGCCTCCGTCTTTCGTTTGAATTATTTTGTGCGCATGATCATGATTAGTAAAACCGTAGTTTTTGCTCCAGATTACATTTCCTTCACCAGTAATTTTAGAAATATAAAAATCATGCAATCCGATATTACCAGGGACATCTCCATCATTACTTCCACTATATCCAGCAATGATATAATTACCGTCACTTGTTGCTGCTATTGAAGTTCCATAATCGTTTTCAGAACCGCCAATCGTTTTGCTCCATAACATCGCCCCATTCGCATCTAATTTGGTCAACCAAATATCATTTTGAGCATGCGTTTTAACGATATCTCCATCACTACTGTTGGTATATCCCAAGATCAACATGCCGCCATCTGGCGTATTGACAATACTATTAATTTTTTCTTCTAATGAACCCCCGTAGGTCTTTGATAAGACAACCTCGCGTTTCAAATCAACAGCAGTGTTGACTGTAGCGTCTTTTTCACAACTCAGCAGCAACAAAAAGACAATTAGATAGCCTAGTTTTCTCATTATTTAATCATTAACTTCTTAGTAAAATCATTATTTACTTTTACAAAGTACAATCCTTTCTTTAAGTCAGAAACATCGTAAGAATCTGATTTTTTATAGCTTATAATCGCTTTTCCTAACACGTCATAAAGCACTACGGTATCGACTTTAATTTCAGAGTTAATTTTAAAAAAACTTGAGGCAGGATTCGGATACACTTTATAATCATTTGCTATAAATGTTTCACTAGAAAGGATCGCATTCTTTCTCACGATAAATAATCCACGATCAATATCACTAATAATGATTGTTCCGCTAGGGAAGAATGGATAATTATTCCAGGCGCCATTGAAATTCGCCGAATTATCTTCTGGATACGTGTCAAAAAAACCAACTTCCGTCATCGTATTTGTCGCCGTGATATTGGATGTATTTAAAATGCGTAATCCAGCGGTATAGTTCGCCAGAAAGAATTCGTTACCACGAACAAATCCGTTGTGATCTATCGCTTCTGTTGGACCAGAGTATTCTCCTTTCAATATTGGATTATCTAGATCTGTCATGTCGATTATGATTGACTTTGAGTTGAAACCGAAGTTCAATTCATCTAATTCATCACCTAAAATCCAATATCTTTTATCGGATGTAAACCAGCCTTGATGCGTGTAACCCGTATTTCCGTAGAAAAAAGTAGAAAGGGTTGTTGGGTTTTGTTTATCGGTTACATCAACAATCACAACTTTAGTTTCATTGGCGCCAATAAACAATTCTTTTCCCTGGTGATCTGGATCGGGTCCGTCATACACAATAATCTGCGCATCGTGCGTATATTCTTCGGCAGCGTAACCGAAAGAGAAAGTCGGACTTACTGGATTTTGAAGATCCAAAACATGTGGTCCTCCATTGAAAGTACCAGTACCATCACAATACAAAAAGCCAGTTGCTTGATTGATAGAAACCGTATGGCAATTTCCAAAACCATCGTAACGCGCGTCAACAGTAAAGGTCTGCGGCGTGGTAACATTTCTCAATCTGGTCAAATCAAAAATCTGCAAACCATGCCCATTAGCCTCGCTAGCGATGTACGCATGATTGTTATAAACGGTTAGTTCACGCCAAATACTAGAGGAATTATTGTGAGCATTTAATTTTCCCAAGTATATTGGAGCACTTGGATTGGTAATATCTACAAATGCAGTATGGGTAGAACAGCCCATAAGTGCATATTCTTTGTTGGTTAATGGATCAGTCCAACCCCAACAGCCACTTCCTCTTGTATTGTTGCCACCTCCAATTTGAGGAAAATCCAAATGCGTCATCAAATCGATGTTGTTACATGGATAAACTCCAGCAAAACCATTGGTGCAAGGAGTTTGTGCTTGCGAAAAGCCAGCTACAAATAAGGTACTAAGAAGTAAAATTTTTTTCATATTGTTTTTTTTTATTACGACCATTACACATGCAACGCTCTGTTATCTGTAGCTGCCAAAGCCGCTTCCTTTATTGCTTCTGCAAAAGTAGGATGGGCGTGACTCATTCTTGAAATATCTTCTGCTGAAGCTCTAAATTCCATTGCGGTAACTGCTTCTGCAATGAGATCGGCACAACGGGCACCAATCATGTGAACACCTAAAACCTCATCGGTTTTGGCATCGGCTAGTATTTTGACAAACCCATCCAAATCGCCACCTGCTCTAGCACGTCCTAAGGCTTTGAATGGAAAACTTCCTGATTTGAAATTAACTCCAGCTTCTTTCAATTGCTCTTCTGTTTTTCCAACAGCAGCCACTTCTGGCCAAGTATAAACGACTCCTGGAATCAAATTGTAATCGATATGTGGTTTTTGACCTGCGATAATTTCTGCCACCATCGCTCCTTCTTCTTCGGCTTTGTGTGCTAACATGGCACCGCGAACCACATCGCCAATCGCATAAATATTTGGAACATTGGTTTGCAAGTGATCATTGACTTCTACCATGCCTCGATCTGTAACTTTTACACCAGCTTTGTCTGCGTTTAATCCGTCAGTATATGGACGACGGCCTACTGATACTAAAGCATAATCGCCTTCCAGGGAAATCACTTCTCCTTTCGGCGTTTCGGCTTGAACGGTAATGGCTTTTCCTTTTCGTTCTACCGATTTTACTTTATGCGAAACATAGAACTTCATACCTTGTTTTTTCAACACTTTGGTGAGTTCTTTTGAAAGTGAACTGTCCATGCCCGGAATGATGCGATCCATAAATTCAACGACTGAAACTTGAGCACCCAAACGCAAATAGACTTGTCCGAGTTCAATTCCAATCACACCGCCACCAATAATCACGAGGTGTTTCGGAACTTCTTTCAATTTCAAAGCTTCCGTAGAAGTGATGATGCGTTCTTTATCTAGTTTAATGAAAGGCAAATTGGATGGTTTAGAACCCGTAGCAATAATGATGTTTTTGCCTTCTATGGTTTCTGAAGTTCCATCGGCTTTGGCAATGGCCACATGGGTTTTGTCTACAAATGAACCCAATCCTTCGAAAACGGTGATTTTGTTTTTGTCCATGAGGAACTTCACGCCACCGGACGTTTGATCAACGACGGCTTGTTTGCGCGCGATCATTTTCTCTAAGTTGATTTTAACATTGCCTGATACTTCAATACCGTGATCTGCAAAATGCTGTAATTCTTCAAAGTGATGTGAAGAAGCTAACAATGCTTTAGATGGAATGCATCCCACATTTAAACAAGTGCCTCCGAGTGTGGAATATTTCTCGATGATGGCGGTTTTGAAACCCAATTGGGCGCAACGAATGGCTGACACATATCCGCCTGGACCTGAACCTATAATGACTACGTCAAATGAACTCATAAAATCTTATGTATTGAAGTGATTTTTAAAATTGATGCACAAATTTAAAGTATTTTGTTGTACAAAAAACGCTTATATTGTGATATTTAACATCTGTCGAATTACAGTTGAAATGCCGTGGTGTTCTTAACTTCACCAATCATAAAGGTGCTGTGCGTGCTGCCAATATGTTGCAAGGTCGTTAGTTTGGTGACCATAAATTCGCGGTACTCTTCCATGTTATTTACGCAAATCTTGAGGATGTAATCGTAGTCGCCACTAACGTGAAAACACTCCAAAACCTCATCGAGTTGCACCACTTGACTTTCGAAAGTCGTCAGAAAATCGCGGGAGTGTTGTAGGAGTTTGATGTGGCAAAACACGACAAATCCTTTGTTGATTTTATTCCGATTGAGCAAAACCACATATTTGTCGATGATGCCTTCGCGTTCGAGTTTCTTGATGCGCTCGTAGACTGCAGTTACGGAAAGATTGAGTTTTAATGACAGTTCTTTCGTAGTTTTTTTACAGTCGGTTTGAAGGAGTTGGAGGAGTTTTTTGTCGATGTTGTCCATGGTGGGTTGTGGGTTGTAAGTTGTTGGTGGTTGGTGCGCCTCGAGTGGGATTTTAAATAAACTACAAAAACGAAATTAAAAATATAATTTATGACAAATAAACTAAAATTTTATCATAATATAGTTTTTAAATCTAAATAAAATGCAATCTATTGTTTTTTGTGTTTATAAATTGTTGTTTTGATAGTGAATTAGCAATTATAAATCAACAGCCCTAGCCCCGATAGAAGTGGAAATCCTTTTTTGTTTTGGCAAAAGCCCCTCGACTGCGCTCGGGGTGACAAAAACAAAAAAGATTGCAACGAAAAGCGGGAATAGCTCCTAAAAAAAACAACAATATGAAAGATTTCAATCCAGCAGATCGCATTCAAGACTTACAATATTTCGGTGAATTTGGTGGTGTAAACCCATCCATTTCGGACAGTTCAACCTATACATTTCTCTCCGCCAAAACCATGTTCGACACTTTTGAAGGCAATGCGGAAGGTTGCTATTTGTACTCGCGTCACTCCTCGCCTAGCAATTTGTATTTAGACAAAGCCATGGCGGCGATGGAAGGAACGGAAGCCGCGAATGTTTCCGCTTCAGGCATGGGCGCAATAACACCAACGTTGTTGCAATTGTGCGGGAATGGCGATCATGTGGTGTCGAGTCGAACGATTTACGGCGGAACCTACGCATTTTTGAAAAACTTTACCACACGATTTGGGATTCAAACGACTTTTGTCGACATCACGAAACTGGACGTCGTAGAAGCTGCCATCACGCCCAACACCAAAGTTTTGTATTGTGAAACCGTGAGCAATCCGTTGTTGGAAGTCGCGGACATTGCTAGCTTGGCGAAAATTGCGAAAAAGCATAATATCAAACTAGTTGTGGACAATAC
Source organism: Flavobacterium sp. (assembly GCA_031373195.1). Classification (GTDB taxonomy): domain Bacteria; phylum Bacteroidota; class Bacteroidia; order Flavobacteriales; family Flavobacteriaceae; genus Flavobacterium. The sequence goes on from JANMML010000003.1 coordinate 80,266, forward strand.
GTTTTCTCCTTTATCAGTCGCACCAGCGAAATTAGGTGCTGATATTGTGATTCACAGTTTGACCAAATACATCAACGGAAGTAGTGATACGGTTGGTGGTGTGACTTGTGCGTCGCGAGAATTCATCAATAGTTTGAAAGATGTAAACAACGGCGCGAGCATGCTTTTAGGTCCAACGATGGATAGTTTGCGGTCCGCATCCGTCATGAAAAACTTAAGGACTTTGCACATTCGTATGAAACAGCACAGTCACAATGCACAGTATTTGGCAGAGTGCTTTGAAAAAGATGGATTAAAAACCGTCTATCCGGGATTGGCGAGTCACCCGAGTCATGAAGTGTATAAAAACATGATCAACCCAGAATATGGTTTTGGTGGGATGATGACTGTTGATGTAGGCACTTTGGACAAAGCCAACGAATTAATGGAATTGATGCAAGAGCGCAACTTAGGCTATTTGGCGGTGAGTTTGGGATTTTATAAAACTTTGTTTAGCGCGCCGGGAACTTCCACCTCGAGCGAGATTCCGTTGGAAGAGCAAGCCGAAATGGAATTGACCGATGGTTTGATTCGCTTCTCAATTGGCTTAGATAATGATATTGAAAGAACGTATTTGGCGATGAAGGATTG
>JANMML010000012.1:0-133110 GCA_031373195.1 Flavobacterium sp.
GATGTAGCAATGCAGACTATAACTTTTTCTAATATCATTCCTATAAACGCTATTTATGACGAGTTGATGATTGCTTCTAACGGATCTATTTATGGCACTTCATGGTCAGGTAATTGTACAAGCACCATAGCTAATGAACCCGCTCAGGGAACAATTTTTAAATACAATTTAGGCACCAATACAGTAACTACTCTTTTTACTTTTAACTGTAATGGTAATAATGGTACAGCTCCCACTAAATTAGTCGAAATAAGTCCAGGAAAACTGATAGCAACGACCTGGTTTGGAGGTATACACACGATGACAAATCCATTTTTAAGAGGCGGAACGATACTTGAATATAACATAAATACAAATGTTTTTACCACAAAAATTAGTTTTGATTATTTTCTTCATGGCGTGTTTCCCCTTAATTTAGTACAAGGTGACAATGGTAAACTTTACGGATTGTGCCAAGAAGGTGGCGTACCGCCGGGCAACACCAGCACTAACTTAACCGATTTTAGGGGCACGCTCTATGAATATACGCCAGCAACCAATGCAATAGTAGTCAAGCAATATTTTGGTACTACACCTGGAAACTATGTTAGATTTCCAACCTCACTGATGAAAACCAGTTTAGGTACTTTCGTCGGAACTATACCAAACAGTGGATTGTTTAAATATGATGCGGTTACTAATACTATTATAACACCAAATAGTGCAGGTGCTCCTGATAATTCGTTTAACAATGCCAACCTCATCGAAATTTGCCGCAAACCTTCCTATCGTTTTTTTGATGTAGTTACTTTTGATGGTTGTGTGGGTGGCACTTTTGATTATGATATTCAAAACACCAATGCTACTAGCTATCAATGGCAAAAAAACAATGTCAACGTAATCGGGCAAACGACAGGCATTTTAAATCTTACTAATTTGCAATCTACCGATGCTGGGAGTTATACTTGTGTCATGACCAACGAATGTGGTACGACCACCACTATGGTGTTGCAGCTTACGGTAAGTTGTTTGGAAACGACTACCGTTGCTTCCTTAGAAAAAGCCATAAAACTTTATCCAAATCCAACCAAGAATAGTCTAAATATAAAACTTCCAGAGAATATAGAGGTTAGTGTAAATAATGTAAAAATAGCTAACGCATTGGGGCAAATAGTGCTAGAACAAAAAGCTGATAAGATCAATAATATAGATGTAAGCCATTTACAAATTGGCATCTACATCATCTCACTTGCCACCAACTATGGCAACTGGAACGGCAGATTTATAAAAGAATAACAGATGGATGATTTTTGATTAACAATTTTTGATTGATGATTAAAAGAAACAACTACAAAAAAATAAGCCAATCCATTTTGTCATTCCGACAAAGAAGGAATCTGATAAAATAAATTTTTTACATCTACAAGACCACCCTTTTTTAAGAAAGGTCCTCCACAGGCATACAAAGCACTTAATAACAGTAACTTAAAATTTAATAAGAACTAAATAATTTACTTCTTATTCTAATCCATTAAATAAACTAAAAACAATGAAAATAACAGATATAAGAATATACCTCCTAGTGATGGTATGTTCACTAAAAAGTATTACTAGTTTTGGGCAACCGGTCATAAAAGTGCCACATGGTTGCGAAGTAGTAGTAGCAGGATCAGGCACGGGAGCTAGCACAGGATTTGGAGGGGCGGTTGGTGATGGTGGAATTGTCGTCATGTCCGACCCATTTGACTTTCCTGGCGATGAAGGTAATTTTTTCTACGTATCTAACGGTTTTGAACTTATTCAATGGGAATTGCTTGGCGATTTATCAATGCAAACAGAGACCAAATTCAATGAACCCCAACAACCAATGGGTGCAATCAATCCGGTAAATATACAGTCCTACAACAAAAACCTCCGTTTTGGCGAAATGCCATCCTCGACACTACCCAATCTAGATCCTCGATGGGCAAGAAGTAAAGGTAGAATAGTTGTCACTTATTTTGATAAACGATGCATAAGTAAAATAAAATTTGATGTTTACAAACGCTATAAAAGCGATAGAGAAAAAAATCTTGTTCCACCAATACTTGGCGCTGACTGTGTACTACCAAATACTGTCTATACTTTTTCGGTTGACCCGATAGCAAGCGACAATGCCAACGACGAGATTGGTTTTGACAGGTACTATTGGAGCGGCCTACCAGAGGGTTGTCAGCAACTTTTTAGTGCTGCTGATAATAGTTCCATTACATTTAGCACCGGTAATTCAGTCTATCCTTTTACAATTCAATGCTGTTATGGTAGAGCCAATGAATGGGATGGAGATGCAGTATCGCCAGAACATACAACCTATGTCACAAAAAATGTAGGGGGTCAGCTAACGCAACCCAATTATGCTGTTGCGCCACCTTCATGCGTACCAACAGGCCAGGCATCTTTTTTAATTGTTTATCCTGACCCAATATCTGGACAAAACTACGCTTGGACGTCAACCAATTCTGGATGGACATTTAATACTAGTGCCAGTTTGGGAACAACTACTTTAACGGTTAATACGGGCAATAACAATAACTCAGGACAATTAACTTTAACAATTATGGGTACTTGTAATTCTGTTATTTTTAATTATCAAATTGACAGGAATTTTGCTGCACCTTTATTTGTAATTCCAACAGGAGCTACGACTACATGTATTGCCAGTACTTCGACCGTAAATACCTATACGGTAAGCCCAACAACTTCCAACAGTATTATATGGTCTATAGGAAATTTAGTGCCTACTACTTTAACAGGTATTACTCTTGATAATGCAACATCGTCAACAGTTACTGTAAAGACATCAGGTACTGCAACTGGTTCGTTTACTCTATATGCAACATCAGGTACAACAGCCTGTAATACAACTTCTGTCTCAACTACTATTTATGTACGACCCGTAACTCCAGTATTTACTAATGGTACCCCAAGTTGCGTTGCTAGAAGTTCCACAGCAATTAGCACAGTAGGTGTCACACCTATTTCTGGTGCTATAAGCTATGACTGGACTCCTCTTCCTGCTGGTGTTACTTGTACAAATTGTACTACTGCAAACCCTACCTTTGTATTCAATAGTGCAGTGGGTGTAAACTCGGTAACACTTACGGTAAAAGCAATTGGTACAAACTCCTGTGCGGGGAGTACAACAACCAAAGTTATCAACTACATTACCGTAGCGACAAATTTTAGTGGTGGTACCTTTAATGATCAGTACGCCGTAAGCGGCACTTGCGGGCCTGTAACTTCTTGGACACTAACGACCTCATCAGGTTCGACTACCTACACGGCTACCTCAGGAAATATAACCATAACTGGGGCTAACAATAATAATCTACAAGTTTCAGGTACTACAGGATTAGCGTTAACCACAGTATGCGCTAATTTAGCCAGCGGAATAATCGTATGTGTCAATTTGACTGGAGCAACTAATACGCAAAGACCGTCAAATACTGCATCTAATTCCGACACAAAAGAGGAAAGTAAAAATGTAAAGATCACGCCAAATCCTAATTCAGGTACCTTTAGCATTCATCTCACTGATTTCAACGATAGTGCAAGCGCTACATTAACAGATTTTTCAGGTAATGAAATCCAAATGTATACTTTACGAAAAGGAGAAACTATCATTGAAAAAGAAGGACTCAAAAAAGGTACTTATTTTGTTGTTTTACGAGTTGACGGACAACAAGAAGCAAGACAAGTTATCATTAAATAATTGATTTTTTCATATGGGAAGTTTTGTTCAATAATAGCAAAACTTCCTTATTTTTTTAATGAATTTTTTTATGATAATTCAGTAGAATAATACTCCTAGCGGATTAACCGAACAACTGATTTATTCTTTATTCTAGTATCGAAAAGATGCAAAAGAGCTCAATTAATTAGTCAACACTACTTTGCCACTCTGAGTCTTTGCGAGTTTTTCATCATTACCAACTTCCACCACTTCCACCACCGCTAAAGCCACCGCCACCGAATCCGCCACCAAATCCTCCACCTCCGGAAGAACCGCCTCCGAAGCCGCCGCCAAATCCGCCGCCACTTCGACCGAGACTACTTAAGATAATGACATCAAGTAAACTTGGTCCAACACCTGAGCTTCCTGAATTTCCGCCGTTTTTGCGTCCACGTGAAATGAGAATGAGGATAATAACGACGATAATGATAAACGGTAAAGCTGGGAATTTGTCTTTCTTATTGTTCTTTCTCTCGCCTTTGTATTTGCCTTTAAAGACATCCATAATCGCATCGGTTCCTTTGTCTAAACCATTGTAATAACTACCTGCTTTAAATTCAGGAATAATAATATTTCGCGTTATTTCACCGCCAATACCGGCAGTCAATCGATCTTCTAAGCCATATCCGGCAGAAATCCAAATTTTGCGTTCTGCTTTTGCTAATAAGATAATCACGCCATTGTCGTTTTGCTCACTGCCACCAATGCCCCAAGTTTGCCCCCATTTTGGCGTAAGAATTCCGATGTCTTCTCCTTTGAGACTTTCAATGGTAATCACCACAATTTGCGTGGACGTTGAATCAGAATAACGAATGAGTTTTTCTTCGAGTTGCTTCTTTTCCGTTGCACTCAAAACATTCGCATAGTCATAAATGCTGGTCTGAAAGTCAGGTTTTTTGGGAATATTAAATTGTGCAAAACCGACAGTCGAAACTAATAAAAAGAGTATCAAACTAAAGAAATGGAACTTAAATATATTTGCTTTCATTATCCTTTTGAGATTTCGTTTGATAATTCGTTGGTGTCGCCTTCTTGAAAAGGGAAGTACTTTTTGAGCTGTTCGCCAGCTTTAATAATACCGTCAATCAATCCTTGCTTGAAGTTTCCAGTTTTGAAATGGGAGGCCATAATCTCTTTGGTACTATCCCAAAAATCATCCGGGACCAAGTCATCGATGCCTTTATCACCGCAAATTACGAACGATTTGTTTTTGACTGCAATATAAATCAGGACACCATTTTTCAATTCAGTGACATCCATTCTCAATTCATGAAAAATTTCTTTCGCACGATCAAATGTTTCTAAAGAAGTTTCTTTTTCAATATGCACACGAATCTCACCAGAAGTAGCCATTTCGGCCATTCGAATCGCTTCTACGACCGCCTGCTCTTCTTCTTGCGTAAGGAAATTTTCAACTTTCGACATGGATTGTTTTTTATTAAAAACGGACTTCATCTACCAGCACAGCTATGATCTGTGGCTAAAGATGAAATCCGTTTTGGATTTTTTTAGAATTTAACTTCAACCGGTTTTTCAGCACCAGCAACCGATTTGAAGTAAGGTTTTTCTTTATAGCTGCCCAAAACAAAACTTTGTGGCATGGCTAAAACATAACCATTATAAACTTCTACCGATTCATTGAAACGAGTTCGCGACGTCAAAATTTGATTTTCTGTACTCGCCAATTCATCTTGAAGTTTTAAGAAATTAGCATTCGCTTTCAATTCAGGATATCTTTCTACAGAAACCAATAAGCGAGACAATGAAGACGATACGCCCCACTGTGCTTGTTGAAATTGTGCAAACTGTTCCGGCGTAATGTTCGTCGGATCAATAGAAACGGAGGTTGCTTTCGCTCGCGCTTCGATTACCGCAGTTAAAGTACTTTTTTCAAAGTCAGCGGCACCTTTTACCGTATTCACTAAATTGCCAATCAAATCATTTCTTCTTTGATATGCTGTTTCCACATTTCCCCATTCTTTACCCACTGCTTGATTGTATCGCAAGGCAGTGTTTTTGGCTCCTATTACCCAAAAAATAATGATTAATACGATTCCTATTCCAATAATCCAAGGCAAAAATCTTCTCATGTTTGTTTAATTTTAAAGTTTGTTATTTATTTTATTTTAAGTTCTATTTTTATTTTTCCTAACCTACAAGCTACAACCTACAAGCTACAACCTACAACCGCAACCTACAACTCACCCTTAATCGTCAACAGTTGGTTCTTAATTCCCTCGAGTTTGCTAATAATCTCATACTTGTCTAAAGTCTTTTTTTGCCCTTCTTTCAAGTGAATTTTAGCGCCTTCCAAGGTAAATCCTCTTTCTTTCACCAAATGATAAATCAACTGAATGTTCTTCACATCTTCGGGTGTAAACATCCGATTGCCTTTCGCATTTTTTCTCGGTTTGAGGATGTCAAACTCTTTGTCCCAAAAACGAAGTAAGGAAGCGTTGACATCAAAAGCTTTGGCCAACTCGCCAATGCTGTAATACCGTTTGTCTGGAGATAAATTTAATTGCATTAGTCTAAAGATTGATTTTCTTGATTTGCTAACTTGGTAATGACAACGTATTCCGCTGCCGAGATATTGCCGTAATAAAAATTGAGCGGATTGACGACCTCACCGCCTTTGTGAACTTCATAATGTAAATGCGGCGCTTCTGAACGTCCAGTACTTCCTACATAACCAATGACATCACCTCTTTTTACAGTTTGTCCTGCTCTGCAATTGTATTTGCTCAAATGCCCGTACAGCGTTTCGTAACCAAAACCATGTCGAATAACGATATGATTTCCATAACCTGAAGCGGTATTGTCTGCCCTGGCTATGACACCGTCTCCTGTGGCGTAAATGGGTGTTCCACTGCGAGCTGAAAAGTCCATGCCTTCGTGGAACTTGCGCACTTTAGTAAACGGATCCGAACGATATCCAAAACCGGAAGCAATTTGTTTCAAGTTTTCATTTCGAACGGGTTGAATTGCAGGAATGGCCGACAATAATTTATTTTTTTCTTTGGCTAATTTAAGAATTTCATCCAATGATCGCGATTGAATCGCCAATTGTTTTGAAATAACATCTACACGCTTTGAGGTGTTGACTACCAAATCCGAATTATTATAACCCTCTAATTCAGCATATCTGTTTACGCCACCAAAGCCTGCTTTTCGCTGCTCGTCGGGAATCGCAGAAGTATTAAAGAACACGCGATAAATGTTATTATCACGATCTTGAACGTGCTCCAAGACTTCATCAATTTGATCCATTTTTCTATTCAAAATTGCGTATTGGAGCTTAAAGTTTTCTATTTCTCGCGTCAACAAGCGGTCTTTAGGCGTTTCAAAAAATGGGGTGTTCAACAAAGCGACAAAACTCAAAAATCCGAAAAGCGCCGAGGCAACCAAAAACAAAGCCACATACGCAAATTTTGTTCGCTTCTTGGTCTTAATTTTTCGGTACGCTAAATTTTCGGAATCGTAATAATATTTTACCTTCGCCATGTTTTAAAAAATCCTATTTTTGCACCTCAGGAAAGGGTTAGTCGAACAAATTTAAGAAATGTTTCTTGGTTTGACTCTTTTTTTAAACAATAAAAATAATTAGGGCCTATTCCGGCTGTGCGCTATATCTTTTCCGCCGAACCACGGCGCAAAAGGATGCCGCTTCCATCCGGGGCAGAGACTCAAAGTTTAATCGGGGAACCGTTTAATCGATGGAAACTAATTAATATTCGGCAAATTAAAATGTTTAATCGTTTAGACGTTGAACAGTTAAACCGAAAGAACCTATAACGATTTAACAAATCAACGATTCAACAAATCAACGATTAAACGATTCAACAAATCAACACATAAACGATTACACGATACAATGACCTCACAAGACATTAGAAAACAGTTTCTCGATTTTTTCCAAAGCAAAGGACATTTGATTGTTCCTTCAGCGCCAATTGTACTCAAAGACGACCCAACCTTGATGTTCAACAATTCAGGAATGGCGCAGTTTAAGGAGTTTTTCTTAGGCAACGGAACACCCAAAAGCCAACGTATTGCAGATACACAAAAATGTCTTCGCGTATCCGGAAAACACAATGATCTTGAAGATGTTGGTTTCGATACCTATCACCACACCATGTTCGAAATGTTAGGAAACTGGTCTTTCGGAGATTACTTCAAGAAAGAAGCCATCACATGGAGTTGGGAGTTGTTGACCGAAGTATATAAATTGCCAAAAGATAGATTGTACGTAACTGTTTTCGAAGGAGATGAAAAAGAAGGTATTCCAAGGTCTGTCGAGGCTTTAGCTTGTTGGGAACAATTGGTACCATCCGATCACATCGTTTTTGGAAACAAGAAAGACAATTTTTGGGAAATGGGTGAACAAGGACCATGTGGACCATGTACCGAGATTCATTTTGATGGAAGAAGTGATGAGGAAAGAGCCGCAATTCCCGGAGAAACATTGGTCAACAAAGACCATCCAGATGTAATTGAAATTTGGAACAATGTTTTTATGATGTTTAACCGATTGAAAGACGGAAGCCTTGAACCTCTGCCTCAAAAGCACGTCGACACAGGAATGGGTTTCGAAAGATTGGTGCGAATTATTCAAAAGAAATCATCTAATTACGATTCGGATGTATTTACACCGCTGATTCAAAAAGTAGAAGAAATTACCAGAACGAAATACGTTTCACAAAACCCAACTGCAGAGGAAGAAAAAATAAATATTGCCATCCGCGTGGTGGTCGATCACGTTCGTGCCGTTGCTTTTGCCATTGCCGATGGACAATTGCCATCTAATACTGGAGCTGGTTATGTCATTCGAAGAATTTTGCGTCGCGCCATTCGTTATGGATTTACATTCCTAAATACCAAAGAACCTTTCATCAACAAATTGGTAGCGGTTTTGGCAGACCAAATGGGTGCATTTTTCCCTGAAATTAAAGCGCAACAAAATTTAGTAACGAACGTCATCAAAGAAGAAGAAGCTTCGTTTCTACGCACGTTAGACCAAGGTTTGCAGTTGCTAGACAATGTGGTGGCTCAAACCAATGGCAATGAAGTTTCTGGCGTAAAAGCATTTGAATTGTACGACACTTTCGGATTTCCAAAAGACTTGACCGCTCTGATTTTAAAGGAAAAAGGCATGTCGTTCAACGAAGCCGAATTCGACAAATCGATGTTGGAGCAAAAAACACGATCTCGTGCTGCTTCCGAAGTTTCTACAGAAGACTGGACAGTTTTAATTCCGGGAAATGTTGAAACATTTGTGGGCTACGATCAATTGGAAAACGACGTAAAAATTACCCGAATCCGAAAAATAGATAGTAAGAAAGATGGTGTTTTATATCAAATAGTATTGGATTCCACGCCATTTTATCCGGAGGGCGGAGGACAAGTGGGAGATCGAGGCGTTTTGACTTCTGCCAATGAGATTGTCGAAATCATCGATACCAAAAAAGAAAATAATTTAATTCTGCACTTTACAAAGCAACTCCCAGAAAATGTATCCGGTAGTTTTGTTGCCAAAGTCAATCAAGAATTGAGAGATCATTCACAAAGCAATCATACAGCGACCCATTTATTGCATCAAGCGCTGCGGAGTATTTTAGGAACCCATGTCGAACAAAAAGGTTCGTTGGTTTCTCCGAATTATTTGCGTTTCGACTTTTCGCATTTTACCAAAGTTACCGATGCTGAATTGCAGCAAGTGGAAGATTTTGTCAATGCACGAATTCAAGAACAATTGCCGTTGATTGAGCGAAGAAATATTCCATTTCAACAAGCGCTTCAAGAAGGTGCCATGGCTTTGTTTGGTGAGAAATATGGAGATTCAGTTCGCGCGATTAAATTTGGCGATAGTATGGAGCTATGCGGAGGAACGCATGTGAAAAACACGGGTGAGATTTGGCATTTCAAAATTAAAAGTGAAGGCGCTGTTGCCGCTGGAATTCGACGAGTTGAGGCCATTACCAATCAAGGAGTTAAAGATTACTATAAAAACCAAGAGCAGGTGCTGCATGAGTTGTCGGAACTACTAAAGAATCCTCAAGACACTTTCAAAGCGGTGGTCTCTTTGCAGGAAGACAATGCGAGATTGAGTAAGCAAATAGAAGCGTTAACTAAAGATAAAGTCAAAAATTTAACGTCAGAGTTGGTGCCACAATTGCAAAATGTAAATGGGGTTCAATTTTTAGCAAAATTGGTCGATATAGATGCCAATAGTGCGAAAGACCTGGCATACGAAATAGGCAATACAGCCAAAAATATATTTCTTGTTTTTGCTACCGCCGATGCCGGTAAGCCAATGCTAACGTGCTATATTTCGAAAGAGTTGGTTGCTGAAAAAAATCTTAATGCAGGAAATGTTGTTCGAGAATTGGGTAAATACATTCAAGGCGGTGGTGGTGGTCAACCGTTTTTTGCAACTGCTGGTGGTAAGAATATGATGGGAATTCAAGAATCTTTAGAGAAAGCGATAAAATTTATTGAATAATTGAGATGGTTTATTTACTTTTAATAAAAATTAAAACTTCTTAAACATGAGAATCTTTACACTACGACTCGTTAGTTTCCTGTTTTTTTCTACAATCTATTCGCAAGAAGTAATCCTTGACAGTGGCGGAGGCGAGTATTCGGCAATCAAAATTAAAACTGAATGTGTTAATGACGCACAGAGACAAGCAATTTTTAATGTTATTCAAGAGAACCGCGTTGACTTGGAGCAAAGAAACATTCTAGAAAAAACCGTTCAACAACTGATTCCCCATCCGCTCTTTGTTTGGCCGGTGGTCAAGAATCCGAGCGCTCCGTATTCCAATGTTTGGAGTATTAGTAATTACGTAGATCACAATCCAAATTATCCTAATTTCGTACAAGATTGGGCCTGTGGTGACAGAACTTATGATACTTCGAGCGGATATAATCATAAAGGGATTGATATTTATACTTGGCCCTTCAGTTGGTATCAAATGGATAATGAACAGGCCTGGGTCGTCGCCGCTGCAGATGGCGTTATTGTTGGTAAGAATGATGGTAATTTTGATCGAAATTGCGCATTTAATAGTCTAAATTGGAATGCAGTTTACGTGCAACATTCCGATGGGAGTGTCGCCTGGTATGGACATTTAAAGAATGGGTCCTTAACTTCAAAAGCAATAGGAGAATCAGTGCAGGCGGGTGAAAAAATAGGAGTTGTGGGAAGTTCCGGAAATTCTACAGGACCACATTTGCATTTTGAAGTGTATGATTTGAACAATCAACTGGTCGACACCTATCAAGGAACCTGTAATACTTGGCCTTCCAGTGTAGACTCTTGGTGGATCAATCAAAAACCATATCAAGATCCAAAAATTAATGCAGTTTTGACGCACAGTCAACAGATTAATTTTAATAATTGCCCTCAAACGGAGTCTACTTATCTTAACGACAATTTTGCTGCGGGTTCTTCGGTTATCATTGCGATTTATTTAGCCGATCAACTTCCAGGCACTTCTGGATTAATTGAAATAATTAGACCTGATAATTCTGTAGCAACTTCTTTTACAAAAACATTTACTGATTTTTACTATGGTTCCTGGTGGTATTGGACTTACAGTTCAGTTACTTTTAATCAACCTGGAGTTTGGAAGTTAAGGTTTACCTATTTAGGAAATGCTGTTGAGCATAATTTTGAATATGGAACATTGGCAAACCAAAGTTTTAGTACAAGTCCTTTTCAAATATATCCAAATCCAACAAAAGATTTTATCACTATTGAAAATCAGAATAACATAAAAATTACCGAAATCAAACTTTCAGATTTATCAGGTAAGGCTGTTGCTACCTTTGATGGATTGGATAGAAAATTAGATATATCAGGACTTTCAGCGGGAGTTTACGTAATTTCTATAATCAGCAAAGAGGGGACTTTTAAAAACAAAATAGTTAAAGAATAAAGTATTCGTAGGGAAAGAAAGATACAAATTTTAAATTTGTTTTCTTTTAAGGTCCAACTTGATATCATACTTTCTTTTTTTTCTGATAAATTTTGATTTTATTTGTCCTAAATAAATTCAAAATCAAAAAGATACTCATGAAAAAATTATTATTTATATTTTTTATTTCCCTTGGCTTTTTTACTTCCTGTGTTGAGGCTCCTGTTGAAGATGAAGACAACACTCCAGACGTAGTTAGTTTAACAGTAGATTTCGATGATCAAACTTTCGAATCTGTAACAACGGTAGTGGTTATTGATGATGTTTCCATGTCTTTGAAAGCTACTGAGGAAGATGGTTCTTATTTTAGAATTAAGTTGCCAGAAAACCCAATTGTAGGAACTTATGATTTGGAAGCTTTAGGTGGAGATTCTGAAGGTTTTTCTCTAGAGTACAACGAAGGAATTGGAACGGATTCTTATAGTGCTCCTTTTGTAGGTTATAATGACCCAGCAGAAGTAGTAATCTTAGAGGTTGACAGGGTAAACAAAAAAGTATCCGGAACTTTCAGATTTACGGGAATAAGATACACTGATAATACTGAAACGACAACGGAAAGTAAAGTTTTTACAAACGGAGTTTTCTTAAATCTTCCGTACACCGCGACTGCAGTAATTGATCCTATTGATGATTCGGTTTTTTTAAAGCAAACAATAGATGTTTATACTGATGGAAATGTAATTACTACTGATTATAATTATAATGGCAATAGATTGGTCAGTATCATTAGCAATGATGCTGATGATACGGCTGATTTATATTTTACATACACTGGAAGTCTTATCACTAAAATGGAGTATAAATTTGAAGACGGGACAGTAGAGCAAACAGAAACTTTCGAATACGACGCAAATAATTCGGTGATTGCATACAAATTGGTAGTGCCGGACGATCAAGGAGGATATGGTTTTAGATACACCTATGTTTACAACGCAGCTGATAATACGATTACTGGGACAAAATATATAGGTGATGCGACTAGTCAAGAAGATTTATCTTTAACTGAAACCATTAGTTTTACAGATAATGAAGTAGCTAGTATTGTTACCTCGACCGGCTCGAGTTATACCTATACTTATGATACTAGGAACAATCCTTTGAGAAATGTTGTCGGCCTATCAAAACTTGTTTTTGCTGGAGGTGAAGGATTTAGTTCTATATTTAACCTCACAAGGGAAGTTGTTGTAAATGGATCAGAAACAAATACTTATAATTATACCTATCTATATTTACCAAATAATTATCCAACTCAGAGTACTCAAGATGAAGGAGCAGGTGAATATACTACGCAGTACCTTTACGAATAAATAGCAATCAAAAAATAGGAAAAAACCCAAGCAAGTAATATTGTTTGGGTTTTTGTTTTCTACAATTAAATTTTATATGAAAAAACAATTCGCAATTATTGTACTCGTTTTACTTACTATTTCATGCTCTTCGTCAGATTCCGAAACTTCTTCGACTTCGGATACGGACAATATTTTACTTAGAAAAATTATTTCTACGTCTTCTTCAGGGACCGGCGGCTCCAATACTTATACAAACACTTACGCTTACAATGGGAAAAAATTAGTCAATGTTACTTCAGACGACTTTGAGTTCCGAGTTTTTTATACGGGCAATTTGATCACAAGTATCAAAGATTATTTTCTCGGAACGCTACAAGGCACCTCTATTTATCAGTATGATAGTTCTAATAGATTGATTTCGTGGACAGAGTACGTCGATGCGCCTGAAACAAGAATTAATCGTCAAAGGGAATTTCAGTACAATTCGGATGGAACAATAACAGTAAATGGACAGATTTTCGATACAGGAGAAAATGAATTGTCTCCTATTGATACTGAAAAATATTTCTTAAATTCAAACCAGGAGGTTGAGCGAGTAGAAGTTTTTTATCCCAATGGGACACAAGTAGCAAACTATACGTATGATAGCAAAAATCATATGTTTAAGAATGTTACGGGTTTTAAAGCGATTAATTTGGTTAGTATTGCTGGTTTTAATTCGAATATCACTTCAATTACTTATAGCGGTTATGATGCAGGCTATAATGATCTTTTTGCACAATTGAGAACATATACATACAACGCTGATGCTTTCCCAATAGCGGGTACTCGGTCTTATCCTAATGATCCTAGTATGTCAGTAATGACAGATCAATACATTTATGAGTAAAGAATGCCGATTGTATGCAGTTCACCACCAAAATCCCCATTTCTATAAGCAATCATCCCATCGATTATAATTCGAAGATGGTGAGTTTAGGGTCGTGTTTTGCAGTTAATATTGCCGAGAAGTTCACTTACTACAAATTTCAAAACACGGTCAATCCTTTTGGAATTTTGTTTCATCCATTAGCCATTCTCGAAATTATACGAAGAACCGTTGACGAAGATTTTTTTACAGAAAGTGAACTCTTTTTTTACAACGAACGTTGGCATTGTTTTGACGTTCATTCGGATTTGAGTAATGCCAATAAAGAAGATTTGCTGCAAAATTTAAATCAAAGTCTGTTAGATTTAAAATCGCATATCAAAGCGGCATCTCACATTCTAATTACGTATGGAACGGCTTGGGTTTACAAAGAAAAAACTTCCCAAAAAATTGTAGCCAATTGCCATAAAGTGCCACAACCTCAGTTTGAAAAAGAATTACTGTCAGCGGCACAAATAGAAGCCGCAGTTGGAGACACCATCGGTTTGCTTCTCAAAGTAAATCCAAACGTAAATGTCGTTCTGACGCTGTCGCCGGTCCGTCATCTCAAAGATGGATTTATCCAAAACCAACAAAGCAAAGCCAACTTAATTACCGGGATTCATCAAACCATCAACCATCAACCAACAACCGTCAACTATTTCCCGTCCTACGAAATCATGATGGACGAATTGCGTGATTATCGTTTTTATGACGAGGATATGATTCACCCCAATCAAACGGCCATCGACTATATTTGGGAACGATTTGTGGCAACTTCTATTACTGCCGAAAGCCTTCCCGTTATGGAAGAAGTGTCCAGTATACAAAAAGCCCTGGCACATAAACCTTATAATCCCGATTCAGAAAGCCATCAAAAGTTCTTGCTTAAGTTGAATCAAAGAATTTCAAAACTTCGCGAAAAAACCCCAAGTATCACTTTCTAAAATATACGTATTTCTTCGTATTGAAGCGCTTTCTTAATAACTGCAGATTTGTAAAATAAATTTTAACTAACAAATCTCAATTTTATGAAAACTTTCAATTCAATTTCAAAATTAGCCTTAGTATTTTTTGTAGCAGTTATTACATCATGTAGTAAAGATGATGATAATAGTTCTACTCCAACGCCAGTAACACCTTCAGGATCTTACATCACTGCAAAAGTAGATGGCGCAGATTTTTCTTCTATAATATTTGGAGTTTCAACTGCAACTGCCAATCGGATTGGAACTGGTGAAGATACGTTGATTATGGTATTAGGAGGTGATTTAGCTACAAACAGTATTTCTATCAATTTATTGGGAATTTCTGCTCCAGGAACTTATGCGCTAAATCCTAGTTTAGATGGAACCACAATTGGATATGTTTCATCAAGCGCTGCAACTTCTTGGGATACAGGAAATTGTGATGCTTCTGGCACATTAACCGTTACGGCTTTAGATAATACTAAGATTGAAGGCACTTTTTCTTTCGTAGGCAAAAATGGAGAAAATTGTGCAGCTGCGGCAAAAAATATTACGAACGGTGCCTTTAGAGGTGTGTTTGTAAACTAGTACATTCTTAACTATAGAATTATGACTCCAAAACTATGCTGCTCAATCTTGTTTTTTTATGCTGTGTTGTATCCAATGTTCATGCTCAAAGGCCAATACTGACAGACGAGGAGCAAATCACCGAAGTGGTGACCAAAGAAGTGAATGAGGTCTTTCAATCGGAAGCGTTTCTGAAAAAGAAAAACAAGAAGTTCTCAGAGGTCAATGGTTCAATGACAATAGATATTGGTGTCGTCCAAAACGGAAAAGTATCCTCGTTTTTTAAAGTGGAAAGTGAAATCAAAAACATCGACTTTATCAATTTTATGTCAGACTATATCTTAAATCACAAGTTTCAGTTCAAATTACAAAAACAACAGCGATACAAAATTCGCTACTCGATTACATTTTAAAGTTCAACAAAAAAACATTCAACATGAAAACAACAACAATTGCAATTGTATCCCTCTGTATGATGGGAACATTTACAGCCTCAGCGCAACTAGGTGGACTGCTAGGAAAAAAATCAGCCGGAAAAAAATCAGGAAGCTTTTCAACTGTGTGGGAATCAGAATTTGATAACAAGGCGTCACGATTGGCACTTTGCGATGGCGATGGTCAATATATTATCGGGACTGATGACAATTCGGCTTCGGTTATCGATGCGAACGGGAAAGCAATTTGGAATGGTGATTATAAAAAATTAACTACCAATAAAACCAACAATTCGGAATATCAATATACAATTTGGAAGGAAAAAGGAGGCTACTTATTTCTGTTTGACGCCCGAAAACTAGGAACTGATAGAGTAGCCGTACTCGATTTGACTTCGGGTAAAGAATTGTGGAATTCTGAATTATATCAAAATTTGATTCCAAAAGGAACTAAAGCAGAAGAAGGTACGGATGAAGGTGAATTAGAAACAGTAAAGTACATCGGTGAATTAGATTCGTTTCTTATCTCGCAAAAAAACTCCGTCATCTTAGTCAAAGCCAATACTGGCGAGAAAATCTGGGAAACCAATCGATTCAAAGGTGGCGTAGGTAAGTATGTTTATGATGCCAAAAGAAATGAAATCGTCATGGTCAATTTTAAACCGACGGCTCTTGGCGCATTATTTTCCGGATTCAAAAACCAATTGGTACGTATCAATGCGGCAAATGGTGATATTCTTTGGGATGCTACTTTTGTGGGTACGATTGAAAAGGAATTAGTAACACGGCGCGCGATCATCGATTTATGGATTAAAGGAGATAAAATATTTATGTATCTCGACGGAATGAATGTTTACGACTATAATACCGGCCAAAAAATATGGAACGCCAACTATGAAAATGATATGCAAGGTGCCAATGGCGGATTGTTTAGCGGTGGCAAGCGTTCTAAAATTTATAGAACATTAGCTGATCCATTATTTACAGAAGACGCCGTTTATATTGTAATGTTAGGTGGAAGAGATCGCACAAAATACGTAGAAAAACACGATTTAGCATCGGGAAAATTGTTGTGGGCTTCAGAGAAAATTACAGGTGCTTTTTGTATGCCGAATATCTACAAATCAAATGATAAAATTTTGGTACAAGTAGGTGGTAAAGTACAAGTACAAGAGTTTCGTTTAGAGGAAGTGTCTAGTGGTTTCGGTGCAGCCGCTGCTCTAGGCGGATTCGGTGGTGGCGGAACAGTCAAACAATGGGTTCCTTACATCTATTGGGATTACAAAAATCAAAAGAATTCGGTGTTGTGTTTGGATGATAAAACAGGTCAAGTAGCTTGGCGCTCGGAACGATTTGACAAAAGAATTACTGACTTCATTTTAGAAGAAAACAAAACACTTTTTGTTGGAGATGGGGATGAATTTTACGGTTATGACATTGCCTCTGGAAAACAATTATTTGATGTAAAGCATAATGATGCAAAAGTTGGAAAAGCTACTGATGTAATCGATTTTGGAGAAAAAGTAGTGGTATTGTCAGAAAAAGGACTTGCAGCATACTTCAAAAAAGATGGCACACGAGCATACGCTTCGGACAAAATTAAAGGGGTTGACTATTTCTACCACATTGGGGACAATTATTTCTTGAGAGACCAAAGAAACAGCAAAAATATTATCTATGGTATCGATATGAGCAACGGTGAAACCAAAGGTTCAGTGCAATCCAAAGGAAAAGGCGGAAGCCCAAAGTACGGTAGCGGAATCGATATTACTGCTGATGGAGAATACATTTTTGCTTTCAAAGGCAGAAAAGTAGAGAAGATAAAAGTAAACAATTAGATAGGTTGAACGTTTGGTTGTTTCGGGCTGCTAATTCGTTTTGGCAGCCTTTTTTTAATTCACTATGACCATGAAAAAATATTTATTACTTGTCATAATAACGCTTTCATTTTCGGTAAATGGACAACAAATTCAATGGGCAAATAGGCTGATTAAGTACTCTTCCGATTTAGGCGGAAAGCAATACGGAATCAAAAGAATTCTCGGAAAACCAGATGTTTTCCCTCAAGCCGGAAATTCTCCAAATGCTTGGGCTCCCAAAAAAGCACTTGATGGTTATGAGATTGTGGAAGTTGGTTTCGAAAAACCACAATCAGTAAAACAAGTTGCAGTATTCGAAAATCTTAACGCTGGCTGTGTGGTCAAGATTGGTGTTGATACAGGCGATGGGAAATACAAAACCGTATGGGCAAGAAAGCTAGATTATCGTACGCCAACGTTTAAAGCAAGCATCCCAGCCGATCACGCCTATTATTTTAAAAGGAAAAGACGAAAAATTCAGCAGGCTCCAGAGTTATTTAATCCGGGTGTTGAACACGCGATTTTAGAATCTGCAGTGGGAAATGTCGTCGCAATTAAAGTTGAATTTAACTTTGCTTTATTACCAGGACAAAAACAAGTAGATGCCATTGGGATTTCAGATTCGGAAATGCCGATAGAGGCAATAGTTAATGTTGGAGATGGATTCAAAGACTTGGTCGCTGAAAAATATTTGCCATTTGATCAATTGGAAGTTTTCAATATGACCGTTTCTAATGATGGGTCGAAGATACTGTTTTCGCAGCAGGGCGAACAAAAACAACTTGTTTATTCGACAGTAAAGCAGTCAAATGGAACTTGGTCAATTCCCCAATTGGAGCCCACATTAAGCGAAAATGAAAATTTTAATTATGTGGATTTCTTGACAAGTAATCAAATTATAAAAGGCGGGAATCCTTATAGTACAGGTAGCTCGGAAACAGGTTATCAATTTTTCAATTTGGAAAATGGAATTTATCAATCCAAAGAACAATTAAAAATTGCCGGTTATGCGAACTACGGGGAAGCTGCTTTTTTGACCGCAACAGCGGATTTGAAGACAGTTGTATTAGCAGTTGAGTCTGATTTTACGCAGGGCGGCACCGATTTTTATTTCGCTAATCGAAAAGTGGATGGCACGTTTAGTCTGCTTCAGAACATGGGCAAGGTGATCAATTCTGCCGATGATGACATAGCGCCTCAACTGCTTTCAGACAACAAAACATTGTTGTTTAGCTCGAACGGATTTAGCGGATTTGGAAACTATGATTTATATGTTAGTTATCGTTTGGATGACACTTGGAAGAACTGGTCGGAACCAATCAACCTCGGGAACGGCATTAATTCAAAGGGGTCTGAAGGCGCCACATTTTACGATGAAACAAATGAAATGTTGTATTTCTCAACAGATGTTGAAGGAACATCGACGATTCGTTTTGCTAGAATCCCTAAGTTAAGTTTGATGAGACATTAAAAAGCATATTTCTTAAGTCGAAAGCCATGATGGTAGGTTTGATTATTTATTTTATTCTGTTAACTGCAATTGTGGTTCGACTTCTCTTGAAGATGCATCAACAGAAAAAAGTATTTCGAAATAAAATCAGGTCAATGCAAAATACGATTGCTGAGATCTCCAGAAAACATATTGAATACCAAGAAAGAGTCCAGTTAGCAGAAGAATTAGATCAAAACTTAAGATCCATAAAGGCTAACTTAAGCACTTCAATCTTCGATCTTAATTTTGAACTCATGGAAAAACTCTCTAAAAGTAACTTGCTCAAATGATGCAAATGGACTGCGAATTTCTTGACGTTATTTCTTTTTTGTACTTTTAAAAAAGTAAATCGAGTTTATGAAAAAAGCAGCGCTCCAAATCAGTTTGCTAGGACTTCTTATTGGTTGCACTATAAAGCAGCCGGAACCTTTAACTACAAAATCCGCAAATCAAACCAAGATTGAAAAATGGTATAATAATATCAGTTACATTTCAAATACTTATCCAGACTCTCTGGCGTATTATTCTGGTCAAATTGAAAAATTAGCAGCAAGTGAATCCGAATTGTACCAATCGATGGCTTCTTGTGTAAGCGGAATTTATTACCAAAATGTTTCATCCTACGAATTGTCGAAAAGAGCTTTTGAAAAGTCAATTTCGTTAGTGACAAATCCTAAATATGATAAGATTCAAGCCAAGTCATATATCGGTTTGGGGAATTATTATAAGAATACAGGAGACTATCCCAAGGGTTTTGAGTGCTTATTTAAGGCACTCAAAATATATAAAAGTTACAACAGCAAAGACGGGATTGCTAGTGCTCATGGATGTATCGCTCAAATTTATCTTCAGAAGATTGATCTAAAATCTGCAAAGGAAAGTTTGAAAGTTGCGTTGGCCGCGCTAGGTGAAGACAAAAATAATCATATCTATCTAATTGCAGCACATACTTTAGCCAACGTTTATGGGATGTCTGGAGATTATGAACGTGCTTTAGCTATAGATAAAGAGGGCATTGCAATCGCAGATAAAATAAAGTCGCCTAGAAATAAAGTAATGTTCTTAGACAATAAAGCCAATTGTTTTATGTATTCCAATCAATTAGACAGTGCTGCTTATTATTTTCAGGAGTGCTTAAAGATTGATAAGCAAGTTGGTGAGAAAAAACAGATTGCAGATACCTATACCAATTTGGGGAATTTAGCAATTTTTCAGAAAGATTTTGCACGTGCAGAAGAGCATTTGAATACTAGTGTTGCGCTATTTAAAGAAATAAATCAGAAACCAAATCTGATTTCAACCTATGAAATCTTGGTCAATTTATATGCAAAAGAAGGTAAATTGAAAGAGGCACTTGAGACGGAAAAGTTAAAAGGCCAAACCTACCAGGAAGTAATTTCTGAAAAGAAAGAAGCCGCGTTGGCAGAATTTAAAATTTTATACGAAACGCAAGAGAAAGAACAACAATTAGCAAAAAATAAAGTCTTATTGCTTCAAAATGAGGCAAAAACAAAGCGTAAGAATTATGTGATGATTGCGCTTGCCATAATAGCACTTTTTACCGCAATAGTGGGTTATTTATTTTATCGCCAGCAAAAAGCAAAAGTGGAACAACAGGAGAAAGAATTCGAGCTAAAATCAGCAATTGCATTGATAGAAAAACAAAACGAATTGCAAGAACAGCGATTAAGTATTTCGAGAGATTTGCATGATAATATCGGGGCACAACTCACTTTTATTATTTCATCGGTCGATAATATTAAATATGCGTTTGAAATCCAAAATGAAAAGCTCGATAGCAAATTGCAAAACATCAGTAACTTTGCAAAATCGACCATTATAGAGCTACGAGACACAATTTGGGCAATGAATTCAAACGAAATTTCAATAGAAGATTTGCGTGCGAGAATATTGAACTTTATTGAAAAAGCAAAATCGGCAAAAGAGGAAATCGATTTTCAATTTATTATCGACGAACGCTTATTTTCCCTGAAATTGAATTCCGTTTTTGGTATGAACGTATATCGAGTTCTGCAAGAAGCCATCAATAATGCGATCAAATATGCGGGTCCGAAGAGAATTATTATTGACTTTTCTATAATTGAAAATAAAGTTGTAATCAAAGTGACTGATGATGGTATCGGATTCGACGTTGAAGAAACTGCTCGAGGAAACGGATTGTCTAATATGGAGAAACGAATTGCAAATATTGGTGGAATCTTTTCCGTTGAATCAATACCAAGCCAAGGAACAACAGTTTTGATTTTATTTACTAATACTAGCTTTACAGAATGATTAAGCAGCTTTTTTTTGTTATTTTTTTGACTTTTGCCCTAATCCTCAAGGCGCAAGAAAGGGCTTCTATTGATGCATTAAATAATTTGCCTTTCGCAACCAAAATAGAAAAAGCGACAAATCTCGATGATGACTACCTGAGAAATGCACAACATGCCAGTCGAATAAAGTACATTTTAGGAGAAGCAGATAGCTATAGTAATTTGGGTTTAGTATATTACTTTCAGGGCAAATATGAAAAGGATCTGCAATATTCACTCAAAGCGATAAGTCTGTATGAAAAAATCAATGCTTTCGAAAAATCCGCAACCGAATATGGGGAAGTTGGTTACCGAATGAAACTCCGAAACATACAAAAAGCGCAATTATTTATGCAAAAAGGGAAGCGAATTGCAGAACAACGCCAACTTCAGAAACCTTTACTTAGTATCTATAACAATTACGGAGTTTTAAAAGAAATAAACAAAGAATATGATTCGGCACTTTATTTCTACCAAAAAGGATTGCGTCTTAAAGAAAAAATCAACGACAGCGTTGGCATTCCATATAGCTTGAATAATATTGCAGGACTGTATGTTATTTTGAAAAAATTCGAAATGGCAAAAGTATTGTATGATCGTGCTCTAACTGCTAGAATGCGATTGCATGACCAAGTTGGACTTGCCGAGAATTATACTTATTTAGGCGATATGTATACTGCGCAAAGCCAATACCAGATTGCGATTTCTTGGTATGAAAAATCCCTACAGAAGGCGCTACAATATCATTATACAGACTTGATTCAGACGAATTACAAAATGATTGCAAGCAATTTCGAGGCATTAAATAATCCTGATAAAGCACTAATTAATTTTAAGAAATTTACACAGTATAAAGATAGTTTAATCAACAAAGAAACCAATTCGAAAATTGCGGAGCTGGAGATAAAATATGAAACTAATAAAAAAGAAAAGTTACTGTTACAGCAAAAAGTTGAGGCTGAATATCAAAAAAATTTGATTCTCGTTCTCTCTTGTTTGGTCTTATTTATCACCTTGATTGGTTTTTTAATCTACCGCCAACAAAAACTAAAAAATAAGCAACAAGAACAAGAGTTTCAACTCAAATCAGCAATCTCACAAATCGAAACGCAAAATCAATTGCAAGAACAACGATTAAGTATATCGCGGGATTTGCATGACAACATTGGCGCACAACTCACTTTTATTATTTCATCAGTTGATAATATTAAGTACGCGTTTGAAATTCAAAATGAAAAACTCGATCATAAACTACAAAACATCAGCAACTTTGCAAGAGCAACGATTGTTGAATTGAGAGATACCATCTGGGCAATGAATTCAAACGAAATTTCATTAGAGGATTTGCGTGCGAGAATCATAAACTTTATTGAAAAAGCAAGAACTGCGAAAGAGGAAATCGATTTTCAATTTAATATCGACGAACGCTTATTTTCCTTGAAATTGAATTCGGTTTTTGGTATGAACGTATATAGAGTTTTGCAAGAAGCCATCAACAATTCGATCAAATATGCTAGCCCAAAGAAAATTATTATTGACTTTTCCATTATAGAAAATAAAGTGGCCATTAAAGTAACTGATGATGGCGTCGGATTCGATATTGAAAACACTGCCAAAGGCAACGGATTATCAAATATGCAAAAACGAATTGAAAGCATTGGAGGACTATATTCATTGCAATCTGAACCAGGAAAAGGAACAGTAATCACAATGTTCCTTTCCATCTAATAAATCTGATCATGATCAAAATAGCCATCGTCGACGATAATTCATTTTTAATAAAAGCAGTAGAAGAAAAATTGTCTTTTTTTGATGATTTTTCCATTAAGTTCTCAGCCGACAACGGGAAAATTTTGCTCGACAAACTGGAAAAAAATCACAATATAGATTTGATTTTGATGGATATTGAAATGCCCGTCATGAACGGTATTGAAACAACCCAAATTGTAAAAAACCGGTATCCGCAAATCAAAATTATCATGTTAACGGTTTTTGACAATGACGAAAATATTTTCAAATCGATAAAAGCAGGAGCAGATGGTTATTTACTAAAAGAAGTCAACGCCAAAGATCTCCATCAAGGTATTCTCGAAACGATGAATGGTGGTGCGACCATGACGCCTTCTATTGCTTTAAAGACACTAAAACTATTTCGAAATCCAATCGATTTTGAAAGCCCAATTAATCAAGAAGAAATTCAGTTAACAGTCAGAGAAGTCGAAGTGCTAGAACAATTGAGCAAAGGATTGAAATACCAACAAATTGCTGAAAATTTGTTCCTTTCTGTCGGCACCATTCGCAAACATGTAGAAAACATTTACACCAAATTGCAGGTGCACAATAAATTAGAAGCCATTCAAAAAGCAAAGAATAATAAACTAATTTAGCGTCCTAATTGCATCCGATTTTTTGAAACCCACCGACCGTAAATCCGAAATCATTGCCATCGCAGCACAACTTTTCAAAGAAAAAGGCTACAGCGCTGTGACCATGCGTGATATCGCGCAAGCCATGAATATCAAAGCGGCGAGTCTCTACAATCACATCAAATCGAAACAAGAAATTCTGGTCTTGATTATCATCGAAATCGCCGAAGAATTTACTCAGACCATGGAAACCATTGTCCATTCGGAGGAGAACACCATTCAAAAACTAGAAAAAGTTATTCAACTCCACATCGATATTACACTCAGAAATGCCGATGCACTCGCGTGCCTCAACAACGATTGGATGCATCTTGCCGACGCGGAACTCGCTTATTTCATCAAAATGCGCGAAGATTACGAAGACAATTTTCGCACGATTATCAAAAACGGAATCGCCAATCAAGACATCAAAAATCTCAATGTTGAGGTGATTATTTTTTCTACACTTTCCACACTTCGAACGCTCTATCTTTGGTATGGGAAGAAAAAAAGTCCGAATCCAGCTATACTCAAATCAAATATGATTCAGGTGTTGCTCAACGGAATGGTCTAGGTTTTTAGGAGCTATTTCCCGCTGTTCGTTCCAATCTTTTGTATCGCTAAAGAAGCTCACAAAAGGATTTCCACTGCCATCGGGGCTAGGGCACTCGATTTTAAAATTAAATGTGCGTTGTTCAATATTCAAACTTCAAAAAAGGTACAATCAGTGCAACTTAGAATTGTAGTGTTTATTTGAGATTTGTATTAAAATGCTAATCAACAGTATTTTATAATTTTTCAAACGTTTTCGTAAGCCATAATAAAATAATCCTTAAATTTGCATATCAAACTAACAACTGTTAGTTTTAATTAATGCAGTGACCTTATGGCAAAATTTCATCCGCTAAAAGTGCTCGATATCCGAAAGGAAACGAAGGATTGTTCGGTAATTTCATTTGAAATTCCAGCCGATTTGCAATCTGAATTTCAGTACAAACAAGGACAACATCTCACCTTAAGAACGACCATAGATGGACAGGAAGTCAGAAGGTCGTATTCTTTATGTTCCAGTCCAATAGAAAATCAATGGAAAGTCGCTGTAAAGAAAATCAGCGGTGGTTTGTTTTCTACTTTCGTAAACGATACACTAAAAAAAGGGCAATCGATAGATGTCATGGCGCCCAACGGAGTCTTTTTTAAAGAGATTCAACCAGAGAAAGCAAAAAATTATATTGCTTTTGCAGCGGGAAGTGGCATTACTCCAATTCTCTCGATCATTAAAACACATTTGGCTTTAGAACCCAATAGCACTTTTAAATTATTTTACCTCAATCGAAGTGTAAAATCAATTATCTTTAAAGAAGAAATAGAATTGCTCAAGAACCGCTATTTCGGTCGCTTTGAGATTTTTCATTTCTTAACCAAAGAACATCGCGCCGTGGAGTTGTTCAACGGTCGATTCACCAAAGAGAAATTGCAACTGCTAACCGATAAAATTATCGATGTTCCTGAGGTCAGCGATTGTTTTATTTGTGGTCCTGAAGAAATGATATTTCTAATTCGTGACGAATTGGTTGCCGCGGGATTATCCAAAGAAAAAATTCATTACGAATTGTTTACCAGCGCCAACTCAGAAGCAGATAAACATCGTATCAATAAAATATTAGAGCACAAAGTTGAAGGGACCGAAGTCACCATCATCGACGGAGGTAAAGAATTCCATTTCACAATGGATGACGATTTCGACAACATACTCGATGGAGCATTAGCGGCTGGAGCAGATTTGCCATTCGCGTGCAAAGGTGGCGTTTGCAGTACTTGCCGATGTAAAATCCTCTCAGGTACCGTCGAAATGAAAATCAATTATGCGCTCGATGAAAATGAAGTGAGTAAAGGATTAATATTAAGTTGCCAAGCAGTGCCTACATCCAAAAATGTAATAGTCGAATTTGGCGTATAGTTTAAGTATTAAAAGAAAAATTATGTCAGAAAAAGAAGTAAAGAATTTAGAAGACTTATTTGATGCGAGAATCGCTCGAGACGAGAAAATCGAACCCAAAGATTGGATGCCGGAGAAATACCGGCAAACACATATACGTCAAATTTCACAGCACGCACATTCTGAAATTGTAGGAATGCTGCCAGAAGGAAATTGGATCACACGGGCACCATCTTTGCGTCGTAAAATATCGCTTTTAGCGAAAATTCAAGATGAAGCAGGCCATGGACTTTATTTATACAGCGCCTGCGAAACCTTAGGTATTTCTCGTGAAGAATTGTACGAGCAATTGCATTCTGGTAAAGCAAAATACTCTAGTATTTTTAATTATCCAACAATCACTTGGGCCGATATGGGCGCCATTGGCTGGTTGGTTGATGGTGCTGCGATTATCAATCAAGTGCCACTTACCGCAACTTCATTCGGACCGTACGCTCGTGCGATGGTGCGTGTTTGCAAAGAGGAAAGTTTTCACCAACGTCAAGGTTTTGATATTATGATGACTTTAGCCAGTGGTTCACCTGAACAAAAAGAAATGGCACAAGATGCGTTAAACCGTTGGTGGTGGCCGTCTCTGATGATGTTGGGTCCAACCGATGCCGCGTCAGTGCATACAGAGCAATCCATGAAATGGAAACTGAAACGCAAAACCAATGACGAATTGCGTCAACAATTTGTGGATCAAACCGTTCCTCAAGCGCATTTGATTGGGCTTACAATCCCTGATCCAGATCTAAAATGGAATGAGGAAACCAAACGATACGATTTTGGCGACATGGACTGGGATGAGTTTTGGCAAGTCGTGAAAGGACACGGACCGTGCAACAAAGAACGTATCTCAGCAAGAGTTAATGCTTGGGAAAACGGAAAATGGGTGCGCGATGCCGCGATGGCGTATGCGGAAAAACAAGAACAAAAAGAAGTAAAAGAAGCAATATAATAAGCGTTGTATGTTCTAAGTTGTATGTTCCGAGCCTACAACCTACAACCTACAACCTACAACAAAAAAACTATGAAAAACTGGCCACTTTGGGAAGTATTTATCAGAAGTAAAAACGGATTAGAACACCGTCATTGTGGAAGTCTTCACGCAAGTGATGCAACCATGGCGCTTGAAAACGCCCGTGATGTTTACACCCGAAGAATGGAAGGTGTCAGCATATGGGTGGTGCCGTCAAAAGAAATTACAGCGTCCAATCCGGATGACAGCGCTGAATTGTTTGACCCAGCCAAGGATAAGGCTTATCGTCATCCTACATTTTATGAGTTACCTGATGAACTAAAGCATATGTAAATGCTAGTCGTAAGTTTTTAAGTCAATAGTCATAAGAACATTTGACAAATGACTATCGACTTACAACTAAATGACTAAAATTAATGACTATTACCAAATTTGAAGAAATTATTGCTTGGCAAAAATGTCAAGATTTGTGTGTTGAAATTTATTTGATTTTTCGAGATTTAAATGATTTTGGATTCAAAAATCAAATACAAAGAGCATCTGTTTCAATTAGTAATAATATTGCTGAAGGCATTGATAGAATGAGCGACAGAGAGTTTGTAAGGTTTTTTATATATTGCATTAGGGTCTTGTAGTGAAGTGAAATCAATGCTGTATCTTTCAAATAAATTGAATTATTTATCAATGGAGCAATCCGAAAATCTAATCGACAAATCAAATGAAGTTGGTAAAATTATAAGAGGTTTAATAAAATCAATTACACCAACGACTAATGATTAAATACTTATGACTAACAACTTAATTCAATATATATACGGAATTGCCGACAATTCTCTAATTCTGGGCCAGCGACTCGGGGAGCTTTGTGGTCATGGTCCAAGTTTAGAAACCGATATTGCCATGACAAATATGTCGCTCGATTTGCTTGGACAAGTTCGCAGCTATTATCAATATGCAGCAAAGATCCTTGGAGGAGAAGCCACCGAAGATACTATCGCTTTTTTAAGAAATGAACGTCAGTATAAAAATGTTCTACTGGTTGAACAGCCTAATACGGACTTTGCGCATGCTATTTCAAAGCAATTTTTATTTGACCATTTTCATTGGTTATTGCTGAATGAATTGCAATATTCGAAAGACGAAACCTTGGCTGCCATTGCGAAGAAAAGTATTAAGGAAGTAAGTTATCACCTTCGTTTTTCTTCCGATTGGATCAGACGATTGGGTGATGGAACAGAAGAAAGTCATAATCGAATTCAGACTGCAATCAATGATTTATGGGTATTTACCGATGAATTATTTCATCAAACCGATGCCGATGAAGAAATAGTTTCACAAGGAATTGGCGTAGACGTGACGGTTCTAAAATCGATTTATTTAGATAAAGTAGGCTCCATCCTAGAAGAATCTACGTTGCAAGTTCCGCAAGTAGAGTATTTTCAAAAAGGCGGAAAGCAAGGAATTCACAGTGAGCACATGGGCTATATTTTGGCTGAAATGCAATTTATGCAACGCGCTTATCCCAATATGAATTGGTAAGGAAATGACAGAACAACTCCAACATATCGACCAAAAATTACTCGAAATTCTCGATTCGGTTTCCGATCCAGAAATTCCGGTATTGTCGATTATGGAAATGGGAGTAGTGCGTTCTGCCCAAATAGTAGATGGAATCGTTGAGGTAATCATAACGCCAACCTACAGTGGTTGTCCAGCAATGGATGTTATTGGAGAAGATATCAAAAGTGCGTTTCAAAAAGCGGGATGGGAAGCCAAAGTGGAATTGGTTTTGTCTCCAGCATGGACTACCGACTGGATCACACCCAAAGGACGACAAGCATTGGAAAAATACGGAATTGCTTCTCCCTTAGACGCAGATGCAGATAAAGAAGCGCTTTTGGGAAATAAAAAATTAGTCAAATGTCCACAATGTGGTTCGACGAATACAAAGCTAATCAGTCAATTTGGATCAACAGCTTGCAAAGCTTTTTTTCAATGCGAAGACTGTCAAGAGCCATTTGACTATTTCAAATGTTTAAAATAAAACTGCACGAGCAGTAAGAAATAAAATAGGTATGAGCAATAATTCAATTTTGATCAAGGTTGAAAACCAAGTCGCGTTTATTACGCTCAACAGGCCTGAGGTTTTCAATAGTTTCAATCGAGAAATGGCCTTGGAGTTACAAGATACATTAGATGATTGTGCAAAAGACATCGATGTTCGAGCGATTGTCATAACTGGAAGTGGAAAAGCTTTTTGTGCCGGTCAAGACCTGAAAGAAGTAACAGATCCGGAACTCAATCCTGGTTTTAGAAAAATTCTCGAGGAACACTACAATCCCATTATTCAAAAAATCAGAACAATAGAAAAACCAATTATTGCAGCGGTCAATGGCGTGGCAGCTGGTGCCGGTGCGAATATTGCGTTTGCGTGTGATATTGTTGTCGCAACCGATCATACTTCTTTCATTCAAGCATTCAGTAAAATTGGTTTGATACCCGATAGTGGAGGAACTTTTTTCTTACCACGAATTGTAGGAATTCAAAAAGCCACTGCATTAATGATGTTGGGAGATAAAGTTATTGCTGAGGAGGCTTTGGCAATGGGCTTGGTTTATAAAATTTTTCCAACAGCGTTTTTTATGGATGATGTAACGACATTGGCAACAAAGCTAGCTTCAATGCCAACCAAAGCATTGGGCTTAACCAAAAGATTGTTAAATCAATCGATGACAAATTCTCTTGAACAACAATTGGCTCTAGAAAGCGATTTGCAAATTGAAGCCAGTTCATCGAACGATTATAAAGAAGGCGTCAGTGCTTTTATAGAAAAAAGAACACCAGAATTTAAAGGGAACTAATATGATAGTAGGCGTTATAGGTTCTGGAACAATGGGCAGCGGCATTGCACAAGTGGCAGCAACTTCAGGTTGTAAAGTCAGTCTATTTGACACAAATAAAGAAGCACTGAAGAAAAGCAAATTAAACCTTGAAGCCACTTTAACGACATTGGTCGAAAAAGGCAAAATAGATACTGCTGAAAAAATGAGAATTAGTAGTAATATTTCCTTCGTTGATGCACTGAAGGATTTGTCTTATGCCGATTTGGTAATCGAAGCAATCGTGGAAAATATCGATATCAAACGCAAACTTTTTTCTGATTTAGAGAATTATGTGGCGTCGGATACTATTTTAGCTTCTAATACCTCGTCCCTATCGATTGCTTCAATTGCCGCTTCTTGTCAAAAACCAGAGCGTGTTATTGGAGTTCATTTCTTTAATCCAGCACCGTTAATGCAGTTGGTAGAAGTCATTCCAGCCGTTCAAACCAGTGCTGAAGTTGTAGAAAAAACAACCCAAGTAATCACTGATTGGAAGAAAATAGTCGCCGTTGCGAAAGACACACCAGGGTTTATTGTTAATCGTATTGCCAGGCCTTTTTACAGCGAAGCACTTCGAATTTACGAAGAAGGAATGGCTGATTTCATAACTATCGACTCAGCCATAAAAACTTTAGGTGGATTCAGAATGGGTCCATTTGAATTGATGGATTTTATAGGAAATGATGTGAATTATGCCGTAACGGAATCGGTATTTACTGCCTTTTATTTTGATCCAAGATACAAGCCGTCTTTTACACAAAAACGTTTAACAGAAGCCGGTTATTTCGGAAGAAAATCAGGGAAAGGATTTTATGATTATCAAAACACAGCAACAGCTGAACCGATCAATGATGCTAATTTATCACAAACCATTTTCGAAAGAATCTTGGTTATGCTCATTAATGAAGCGGCCGAAGCATTGTTTCTGAATATAGCATCTGCTCAAGACATTGATAACGCCATGACGAAAGGGGTAAACTACCCGAAAGGGCTATTGGCATGGGCTGATGAAAAAGGAATCGATTGGTGCGTTCAAAAACTAGACGATTTGTATAACGAATATCATGAAGATCGCTATCGATGCAGTGCGATTTTACGAAGAATGAATCGAAATAACAAAACATTTTATTAATTCAGTTGTCACCCCGAGCGCCGTCGAGGGGCTCATTTAAATATGATAGGAACAAAAATCCCATACAAAATGCTTTCTATCGATCCATTCAGTCAATGGCTCGGCATTGAAATACTCGAATGTGAAATCGGACGCTGCAAACTAGGCATGAGCATTCGTAAAGATATGCTGAACAGCATGGCAAAAGCACACGGTGGAATTACATATTCTTTAGCAGATACTGCTTTTGGTTTTTCAGTGAATACGAATGGGAGATACGCGGTTTCAATAGAGACATCCATCAATCATATCGAAGCGTTAGAAGAAGGCGATTACATTACCGCCGATGCAACGCTAGAAAGCATCAAAAACAAAGTCGGATTTTATATCATTGAAGTTAAAAAAGAAAACACACTGGTAGCACTTTTTAAAGGTGTTGCCTATAGAACCAGCAAAGAATGGGAAGAATAAAAAATCAAATTCAAAACTCAAAATTCCAATTTCGAAATTTTGGATTTTGGAATTTCAAATATTTGGAATTTTAAAATTTATGGAAGCATACATCATAGACGGAGCACGAACGCCAATCGGAAGTTACCAAGGAACCCTAGCCGCTGTTAGACCAGACGATTTAGGCGCTTTGGTGATCAAAACCGTAGTAGAAAAAAACCCAAGCATTCCCAAAGACGCCTACGATGATGTCATTTTAGGTTGTGCTAATCAAGCGGGGGAAGACAACAGAAATGTCGCGCGCATGTCCTTGTTATTGGCCGGATTACCTTATACCGTTCCGGGAGAAACCGTCAATCGATTGTGTAGTTCGGGTTTGTCGGCAGTGATTCACGCAAATCGTGCAATTAAAGCAGGCGATGGACATCTATTCATCGCTGGTGGTGTTGAAAACATGACCCGTGGACCTTTAGTCGTTTCCAAACCGTCAGCAGCATTCGGAACAGATTCAAAAATGTACGATTCTAGTTTCGGATGGCGATTTATCAATCCGAAATTACACGAGATGTACGGCACCGACGCTATGGGAGAAACCGCTGAAAATTTAGTGGATAAGTACAATATTTTACGCGAAGATCAAGATGCTTTTGCTTTGCATAGTCAACAAAAGGCAACCGCGTCCCAACAATCTGGACGCTTGGCTAAAGAAATAGTGCCAGTTGCCATTCCACAACGAAAAGGAGACGCAGTTCTATTTGCCCAAGATGAATTCATAAAACCAAATACTTCTATCGAAGGACTATCCAAATTGCGACCTGCCTTCAGAAAAGACGGAAGCGTTACAGCCGGAAATGCGTCTGGCTTAAATGATGGTGCAGCTGCAATTATCATTGCCTCTGAAGAAGCTGTTTCAAAATACAATCTCAAACCACTCGCACGAATCGTAAGTTCTGCAGTAGTAGGAGTAGAGCCGCGCATCATGGGAATCGGACCAGTGGAAGCCACAAATAAAGCATTGGCCAAAGCCGGTTTAATCCTAGATCAAATCGACATCATCGAACTAAACGAAGCATTCGCAGCGCAAAGTATCGCCTGCATTCGTGCCTTAGGTCTAAAAGACAACGATCCGAGAATTAATCCCAACGGTGGCGCGATTGCAATCGGACATCCGCTAGGAATGACCGGAGCAAGAATCACCTATTCGGCTGCATTAGAATTGCAATTAACTGGAAAAAGATACGCCTTAATCACCATGTGTATTGGCGTTGGTCAAGGCTACGCCGCGATCATAGAACGAGTTTAATTTTAATTGATAATTGATAATTTTTAGATTAAGAGCCGGGAACCTGCTATACGTTGCAATCTTTTTTGTTTTTTGTCACCCCGAGCGCAGTCGAGGGGCTTTCCGTAAAACAAAAAAGGATTTCCACTACTATCAGGGCTAGGGTTTAAGGTAAATTAGAAACAAAGAATAAGGGTTGAAGTGTCTCGGAGCCAACCGACAACCAACAACCGACAACGAACAACCATGAATAAAACACAACATTACGTACTAGGAAAATGGACCACAGCAACAGGAGAAGGGAAACCTTCTTACGATGCTGTTACTGGGGAATTTATCGCTGAAACATCAGTAGAAGGATTAGATATTCCAGCCATTTTAGACTACGGAAGAACCAAAGGCGGTGAGCAATTACGCAAGATGACCTTCCAAGAACGAGGAAATAGGATCAAAAGTTTGGCGATGTATTTGACCAAACGCAAAGAGCAATTCTACGAATTAAGCTACCGAACTGGCGCTACCCGAGTAGATAGCTGGATTGACATCGAAGGTGGATTCGGAAATCTATTCGCCAATGCTTCTCTCCGAAAATTATTCCCCAATCAACCTTACCACGTAGAAGGAGATCCCATCGACTTATCCAAAGGAGGTCGCTTTATGGCGCATCATATTTTGGTTCCCAAGAAAGGTGTGGCGATCCACATCAATGCATTCAATTTTCCGATATGGGGAATGCTCGAAAAGTGCGCCGTCAATTGGATGGCGGGAATGCCAGCGGTTGTTTTGCCAGCTCCTGCAACCGCGTATTTAACCGAAGCTGTAGTAAAAGAAATAATCGCTTCCAACCTATTACCCGAAGGCGCATTGCAACTCATTTGTGGTACCGCCAAAAATATATTCGACACGGTCGAAAGCCAAGACGTAATCACGTTTACAGGCTCAGCATCCACAGGACGTTTACTAAAATCGCATCCTAGAATTATTCAGGAAGCGGTGCCTTTTACCATGGAAGCTGATTCTTTAAATGCGTCTGTTTTAGGAGCAGATGCCATTCCAGGAACACCAGAATTCGACTTGTTTATCAATCAAGCGCGAAGTGAAATCACTGTAAAATGTGGTCAAAAATGTACCGCCATCAGACGCATGATTGTTCCAGAAAACCTCATGGATGAGGTTCAAATAGCACTAGGTAAAGCACTAGATAAAGTAACTATCGGTGATCCAAGATTAAAGGAAGTCCGCATGGGCGCCTTGGTCAGCAAAGATCAAGTGGATGTCTTAAAAAACAGAATTGGCGAATTGTCAAAATCTGCAAAATTGGTTTACGGTGATTTGGAAAAAATCAATCTCATCGGTGCTTCTGAAAAAGGCGCGTTCGTGAGTCCAATTGTGCTACGAGAAGACCAACCTTTTCAAAATACTGCCGTTCACGAAATCGAAGCATTTGGACCAGTTTCAACCCTAATGCCATACAAAACCATCGAAGAAGCAGTAGAACTTGCCCAAATGGGAAAAGGTTCCTTAGTGTCGTCTATCGTTACTAATAGCGATGAAACGGCTAAGGATTACGTCATCAACGCTGCCTCGCACCACGGAAGAATTTTGGTACTCAATCGAGAAAACGCCAAGCAAAGCACTGGGCACGGTTCACCATTGCCGTTATTGGTTCACGGTGGTCCAGGTCGCGCAGGCGGTGGAGAAGAAATGGGCGGTGTTCGCGGGATTAAACATTATATGCAACGTTGTGCAGTGCAAGGTTCACCAACCACTTTAACAGAAATCACGGGAATCTATCAACCCAACTCAAAATACAAAGATATTACGCAACATCCTTTCCAATACCATTGGGAAGATATCCAACCGGGCATGTCGTTACGAACACAGAACAGAACCGTCACCGACACCGATATTATCAATTTTGCGAATCTGACTTGGGATCATTTCTATGCGCATACCGATATCACATCTTTAGATGGAAGCATATTCAAAAAACGAACGGCTCACGGTTACTTCATATTAGCTGCCGCTGCAGGTTTGTTCGTCTATCCAAACAAAGGTCCAGTGGCCGCGAATTACGGTTTAGAAGAATGTCGATTTTTGCGCCCGATTTATCACAACGATACAGTTTATGTGCGTTTGACTTGCAAACAAAAAGTAGATCGTGATGTCGCGTCTGCCGAGCATCCAAGCGGGATTGTCAAATGGTTTGTTGAGGTTTTCGATGTCGAAGACGAATTGGTAGCCGTGGCGACAATCCTAACAATGGTGCAGAAGAAACAAGAAGTTTTTGTCGAAATGACCGAAGCAAAAATTGAGGAATGTTTGCATAAACTCACGGAAGATTCCCAACCAAAATGGGGCATTTTAACGCCTCAACATCTGTTGGAGCATTTGGAACAAGGCTACAGAATCATGTCAGGTGAAATTCAGGATTTTGACATTGCCACTCCTGAAAAGATTTTGGATAAAGTACACAATTCACTATACAATTACGATAAATTTCCAATGGGAACCAATTTTCCAACTATGAAAAAAGGAGAATTGGAAGACTTAATTCACGCGGATTTAGCCACAGCAAAAGTAAAATTTAACGAAGCAAGAGAACAATATAAAACTTTTTTCAAAGAAAACCCAGAAGCGATTTTGAAGAACATGGTTTTCGGTGAAATAAACAAATATGAATCGTATTTATTAGAACGAAAACATTTGAATCATCATTTTAAGCAATTTGGAATTTTAGATTAGGAGCTTTTTCCCGCTATTCGCTGCAATCTTTTATTTTTTTTAAAGGAAAAAAACAAAAGGATTTCCGCTACTATCGGGGCTAGGGCATCCGGTAATAATGAAATAGGCAACCAAGCTTTGCGCCCTAGCGTCTTTGCGAGCAAAATAAAAAGAAACAAGAAACAACAGTCAAGAATGGCAACAGAAGCATACGTAAATCAAAGCATACAAAACAACATCGCCACCATCGAGTTTTTTCATCCAGAACAAAATTCCCTACCGAGCGATGTATTAAAAAAATTAGCCGACACGATTACCGAAGCCGGGAATAACGACGACATCAAAGTCATTATTCTTCAAAGCGGTGGTGATAGAACTTTTTGCGCTGGAGCGAGTTTCAAAGAACTCATCGCCATCAACGATGCTGCAACCGGAAAAGTATTCTTCTCTGGTTTTGCCAATGTCATCAATGCCATGCGAAAATGTCCGAAGTTTATCATCGGGCGTATTCAAGGGAAAACAGTGGGCGGTGGTGTCGGAATTGCAGCTTCCACGGATTATTGCATGGCGACGCAATTCGCTTCGATAAAGCTAAGTGAACTCAACGTAGGTATCGGTCCGTTTGTAGTTTCACCCGCCATCGAAAGAAAAATGGGTGTTTCTGCCATGTCACAAATTGCCATCGACGCCAATACATTCTACGATGCAGAATGGGCGAGAAGCAAAGGATTATTTGCCAATGTGTATCAAGACATCGAAGAATTAGATGTCGAAGTGCAAAAGTTTGCCGAACATTTATGCACCTACAATCCAGAAGCAATGGTCGAAATGAAAAAGATATTTTGGAGAGGCACGGAAGATTGGGATAACCTGTTAGCAGAAAGATCCGCAATTAGCGGGCGATTGGTGTTATCGGATTTTACAAAAGAAACATTGAAGAAGTTTAAATAAAAGATGGTCGAAAGTCATAAGTCGAAAAGTCATAAGTAAGGACTAACGACTATTGACTAACGACTTTAAGACTAAAAAATGATCTACGAATTCAAAGGGTTTATTCCCGTCATCCACGAAAGCAGTTTCATCCACCCACAAGCGGCGGTAACTGGCAACGTGATTATCGGAAAAGACGTTTATGTCGGTCCGGGTGCGGCAATTCGCGGCGATTGGGGAGAAATCATCATTGAAGACGGTTGCAATGTGCAAGAAAATTGTACCATTCATATGTTTCCCGGAAAGTCGATGGTGTTGAAAGCCGGAGCCCATATTGGTCACGGAGCCATTATTCACGGAGCTAATATCGGAGCTAATAGTCTCGTCGGAATGAACGCCGTAATTATGGACGATGCGGAAATTGGTGATGAATGCATAATAGGGGCGTTGAGTTTTGTCAAAGCAGGAATGAAAATTCCCAGTCGGAAAATGGTAGTTGGTAATCCAGCGGTAATTGTCAAAGAGATTTCTGATGAGATGATCGACTGGAAAACCAAAGGAACCGCTTTATATCAGCAGTTGCCTCAGGAATGTTACGAATCTTTAAAAGCCGTTGCGCCATTAAGAGAAATTCCAGCCAATAGACCCACACAAGAAGCGTTTTATAAAACATTAGAAGAATTTAAGAAAGAGGAGTAAGCTTTTAGCAATTAGCAATAAGCTGAAAAAAAATAATAAAAATTAAGTCAGGTTCAACCTGAAATTATACAATGCTTTGAGCAATTTCCTTTAAGGCTAATCGCTTACAGCTTAAGGCTAACAGCTATGATTATAGAATTCAAAATGCCTAAAATGGGCGAAAGTATTTCAGAAGCAACCATCATCAACTGGACTAAGAAAGTCGGTGATTTTGTAGAAGCGGAGGAAACTTTGGTGGAAGTCGCTACGGATAAAGTAGACAGCGAAATTCCATCGCCTTTTTCTGGAACGATTACCGAAATCCGTTTTGCGAAAGATGCTGTTGTCGCTGTTGGCGAAGTTTTGGCGTTGGTAGAAACAGATGGTAAAGCTGCCGGAAAGAAAATTACTATCGGAAAAACGGAAGAAGCAACTGAGAAGAAAGAGACAAGAGACAAGACTGAATCCCCACAACCTTTGTCTTCCCGAGCGCAGTCGAGGGACAACCGACAACTTTCAACTGACAACTTCCTTAGTCCACTGATCATCAGCATTGCACAAAAAGAAAACTTATCAATTGAGGAACTACAAACCATTTCAGGTTCCGGAACCGACGGCAGAATTCAAAAAAGCGATGTTTTCAATTATATAAAAGAGCGAAAATATTCTGTCAAAAGTATACCGCAACCCACAACCTACAACTCACAACCTACAACCTTTCCTAAACCGAAAATCAATTTTATCGAAGGCAAAGACCGCATCATCGAAATAGATCGCATGCGCAAAATGATTGCGGATCACATGGTTTATTCGAAACAAACGTCGCCGCACGTGACTTCTTATATTGAAGTCGATGTGACGAATTTGGTGGAATGGAGAAACAAATACAAAGACGATTTTCAAAAGAAATACAATGAGAAACTTACGTTTACACCGATTTTCGTCGATGCTGTAGCTAAAGGAATTCAAGATTTCCCATTGATTAATGTTTCGGTTGATGAAAAAAATATCATCGTTCACAGCGATATCAATATCGGAATGGCAACCGCCTTGCCGTCTGGAAACCTAATCGTTCCAGTGGTGAAAAATGCCAACGAAAAAAGTTTATTTGAATTGGCGAAAACCGTCAATCATCTAGCCGTTAGTTCTCGAAACAACAAACTCAAACCCGAAGAAATTCAAGGAAGTACGTTTACCATTTCTAATGTAGGCACTTTCGGAAGCTTAATGGGAACACCGATTATCAATCAACCAGAAGTTGCGATTTTAGCCTTCGGAATTATCAAAAAAAGACCGGAAGTCATCACTACCGAAAAAGGCGATGAGATTGCGATTTGCAGCATGATGTATCTCTCGCTTTCTTTCGACCATCGCGTCGTAGACGGTTTTTTAGGCGGCTCATTCCTGCGAAAAGTCGGCGATTATTTAGAACAATTTGACCAAAATACAACACTATAAAATTTTAGCTTATGTCTTACAACATAAAAGTAACTCCAGCCTTAGTATCTAAAGTAGCACAAGTCGATATCAACAACGTTCCTATGGGAATTGCGTTTACCGACCACATGTTTATTTGTGAATACCAAAACGGCGCGTGGGTGAACCCAAGAATCGAACCTTTAGAAATGATACCAACACATCCAGCAGCGATGGCGTTGCATTATGGGCAGGCTATTTTTGAAGGCTTAAAAGCAACGATGGGCAAAAACAATACGCCTTTGTTGTTTCGTCCGGATGAAAATGCGAAACGAATGAATGTCAGTGCCTATCGCATGGGAATGCCGAATTTCCCTGAAGATTTGTTCGTAGAAGGATTGAAGCAATTGGTGGCTTTAGAGAAAAATTGGGTGCCAACGCAAGAAGGAAGTTCCTTGTATCTAAGACCTTTTATGTATGCCGATGAAGCTTTTATCGGAATGCGTGCTGCAACGAGTTTTAAATTTATTATCATGGCATCGCCAGCTGGACCTTTCTTCAACAGAAGAATTAAGTTGTATGCGGAAACCAAATACGTTCGTGCCGTTAATGGCGGAACTGGCGAAGCGAAAGCGGCCGGGAATTATGCCGGTGCGATTCGGCCAACCGAATATGCCAAAGCCAAAGGTTACGATCAGGTATTGTGGTTAGACGCTCAGGATTTTGAATACATTCAGGAAGTTGGAACGATGAATATTTTCTTCAAGATTGGCGGGAAGTTTATTACGCCTGATTTGAGTGGATCGATTCTTTCTGGAATTACGAGATTGAGTGTGATTGATATGCTGCGCGCCAAAGGATTTGAAGTGACCGAACGTCCAATTACGATGACCGAAATCAAAGAAGCGTCTAAAAATAATTTGTTAGAAGAAGCCTTTGGAGTAGGAACAGCTGTTGGAATTGCCTTAGTGGAAGAAATTGGCAATGGTGATTTTGCAATTGCATTGCCAGAAGGAAATCCGGTTGGAGAAGAGATTAAAAATACATTTAACGACATGAAAACACAGCGCATAGCAGATCCTTTCGGATGGATTGTTCCTGTGGAAAGCTATGCGACGCAGCCACGTTAAGTTGAATAGGAATGGGATCCGCAGCCCCGATAGAGCCGATATCCTTTGTGAGGTGACGAACAAAGATAAAGGCGAAAGCGGGAATTGTCTGCCAAAAAATAAAGATAGTACAAGCCACGAATGCACGAATTGAAAATCATTATTCGTGCATTCTTGGCAAAAAATAAAACAATGGAAATAGCTGAAAAGACATTGAACAAAATCATTTTAGAGCAAGCATTCTCCACCATGGCGACCGCGAAGGCGATGACGGAGTTGTATGAGGAGAACTTTAAAATCGTTTCCAAATATGTGCATGCGACGTCACGTGGACACGAAGCGATTCAAATAGCCGTGGCGATGCAATTGTTACCGCAGGATTATGCTTTTCCGTATTATCGCGACGATTCGATGTTG
Organism: Flavobacterium sp.; assembly: GCA_031373195.1. GTDB lineage: Bacteria > Bacteroidota > Bacteroidia > Flavobacteriales > Flavobacteriaceae > Flavobacterium. The sequence continues at coordinate 39,929 of JANMML010000012.1, forward strand.
TTGGGTATTGGGATGCGGCCGTACGATTTGATGTTGCAGCTCATGGCGAAACGCGATGATCCGTTTTCTGGAGGAAGAACCTATTATTGTCATCCGAGTTTGCGAGATGGCGACAAACCTAAGATTCCACATCAATCATCCGCAACAGGCATGCAAGCAATTCCAGCAACCGGCGCGGCGATGGGATTTTGGTATCAGGAAAATATTGGCATTGAAGATAAGAATCAAGAAAGTCCAATTGTCGTTTGTTCTTTAGGTGACGCGTCTGTGACTGAGGGTGAAGTAGCCGAAGCGTTTCAAATGGCGGCGTTGAAGCAATTGCCGATTTTATATTTGGTGCAAGATAACGGCTGGGATATTTCAGCCAATGCGAAGGAAACTCGAGCGCAAAATGCGTTTGAATATGCGAAAGGATTTCACGGCATTGAAGCCATTTCAATAGACGGGGCCAACTTTACCGAAAGCTATTTGGCGATTCAAAATGTATTGGAAACCATGCGAAAAGAGCGCCGTCCGTTTTTAGTACATGCGAAAGTTCCTTTGTTAAACCACCATACTTCTGGGGTGCGAATGGAATGGTATCGTGATGATTTGGACGAAGCAAGGTCGAGAGATCCGTATCCCGTTTTGAAACAACAATTGTTAGACGCTGGATTTAGTACAGAAGAAATTTTAAAAATAGAAGAAGACGTCATTATAAAAGTCAAAGCTGATTTTGAGGAAGCGCAATTAGCGGAAGACCCAAGACCAGAAGATTTGTTTACGCATGATTTTGCGCCAACGCCGATTATAGATGAAGTTGGAGAACGCAATCCACCGCGGGAAGACAAAGTCGTGATGGTCGATTGCGCTTTATTTGCAGTCGAAGAACTGATGAAAAAGCATCCAGAGTGTTTGCTCTACGGACAAGACGTCGGTGGACGATTGGGTGGTGTTTTTAGAGAAGCCGCGACTTTGGCGCAGAAATTTGGTGACGAGCGTGTTTTTAATACACCGATTCAAGAAGCTTTTATTGTCGGCTCAACGGTCGGCATGTCCGCAGTGGGTTTGAAACCCATTGTTGAGGTGCAATTTGCCGATTACATTTGGCCGGGCTTGAACCAGTTGTTTACTGAGGTGAGTCGATCTTGTTATCTCACCAACGGCAAATGGCCCGTGAGCATGATTTTACGTGTTCCGATTGGCGCTTATGGCAGCGGTGGTCCGTATCATTCCTCTTCGGTAGAAAGCGTATTGACGAACATTCGAGGCATCAAAATCGCCTATCCGAGCAATGGCGCCGATTTGAAAGGTTTGCTAAAAGCGGCGTATTACGATCCGAATCCAGTCGTGATTTTAGAACACAAAGGTTTGTATTGGAGCAAAGTCAAAGGTACCGATGAAGCCCGTGTTTTTGAACCTAGCGAAGATTATATTTTACCTTTCGGTCAAGCCAATATTGTGCAAGAAATTTGGGGTCAAGAAACGGAAGAAACCATTTCGGTGATTACTTATGGCATGGGCGTACATTGGTCGTTGAATGCGTCAGTAGGGATGAAAAATCAAGTGGAGATTATCGATTTGAGAACTTTATTTCCGTTAGATGAAGAAGCGGTCATGAAGTCCGTACAAAAAACCAAAAAGTGCCTTATTGTAACCGAAGAACCTGTCAATAATACTTTTGCGCGAAGTCTGGCTGGATTGATACAGGAAAAGTGTTTTAGATATTTAGATGCGCCAGTAATGACCATTGGCTCTGAGAATTTACCCGCGATTCCTTTAAATAGTACTTTAGAGCAAACCATGATTCCAAATATGGATAAGGTAAAAGCGAAGATGGAGGAATTGTTGAGGTATTGATGGTTGTAAGTTGTCGGTTGGGAGCTATTCCGGCTGTTCATTGCAAGTTTTTACCAAATCGGTTTGTTTTACTAAAGTTCCCGTCAGCGCTTTCGTTGGTCGCGTTTCAGCAACAAGAAAAACGAAACCGCTTTTGCAAAAAGCTTTTCATTGCCATCCGGGCTAAAGTTTGTGGGAGATTGAAATATTATTTTATAGTTTAAATTCTACTTTTAGTATAAGGAAACAATTCAATTCGTTTGTTGTTATCTATAAAGTTTGCTTTACTAATTAGTTTTCCATCAAGATTTTTGATTAATTTTTGATTGTAAGTTGTGTTATCCACTTTTGGATGTTTGCCTAAAAGCAACTTTGAAAAGTCCTCAATTTTCTCGATAACGGGTCTTAAATTTTCAACTTCGATAAAACTGAAGTACAGGTTAGTTAATTCAGCTTTATTCTTATTAGATGCTGTGTTGGAAAGTAATTCAATTAAGAGATTTGAACTAATCTTATTAATTTTATTGTTTAGTAAAAATTCACTTAAGTTGATTAGCAAATTTTTATTACTAGTCAAAATATCATCGGTTGTTCTCCCAATAATTAATAGCTTTTGTTGAGGGTTAAAATCTTCAGATTTCACTATTCGTAAAATAATATTACTATCTAGAATATAATCTTCTATTGATTTCAAAAAATTAGATGCGTTTTTTTCTAGTAAAAATATTAGCAAATCATTAAATTCTTCATTAATCATTTTATAATTAACTACAGATAATGAAATTGTTTTGGATTCAATTAGTAATTTCATTTTTGAAGAAGAAATTTCTTTAAATGCGGTTCCGTCTCCATAATAGTAAGGTAGATTTTTTGTTATTTTGGAATAGCTTTCATCGGAAATATCGCATTTAATCAAATCTTTTGTAAAGCTTTTTTTAATGTTAGTATCTGAATCATCAATTTTAGTTTTAGAAAGAATGTTGTAATTATTTTCAAGATTTAGATACTCAATTATTGTTTCATCAATTTCTTTCGATTTTTTATAATAAGTTATTAGATTTTTCCACGTTGAATCTGTTTTCTGGTTTTTGATCAATAATGATTGAGTTTCAAGTTTCTCAATTTTTGCTAAATCTTCAATTGAAAATTTCGCTTTTTCGATTATTTCTCCTTTAACATTTATTTCTTCATTATTAAGGATTAAGCAAATATTTTCTTGAGATTCATAAGAATTATTGTCTAATTTTAGAAATACATTTTCTATATATTCTTCTAGATTATCATCAATATATTTAATTAGTTTTGGTTTAGCTGAGTTTTTTATAGTTGTGTAATTTGCAGTTTTGAGATTTTCAACATTGGTTTTATTTTGATTGAAATTTGCTATGAATAATTCAATCATTTTTTCATTTATTGTATACTTATTTTTATCATAGATGAATTCGAAAAGGGTTTTATGATTTTCATTATATTCAAGGTTTTCAAATTCAATCCTTGAATTCTCAATGAACTTTTTAAGTACTTCAATGTTGATTTCATGGGAATCGAAACAATCTAAATTTTCTAATTCAGATAAATAGATAGATAATTTTTTTTGCTGGTCAATTTTCTCAATTGTTTTTAGATCAAGATATTTGAAAATATACTTTAGATATGTTTCGATTCTTTCTGAAGTAAATTGAGATTTGGTTATTATTACATTCCATAATTCACTCCAATTAATGAATACAGTTTTAAAAAATTCTGATTTATTATTCTCATTCGTATGGTCAAAATATTCGTCAATAAATTTTATAGAGTTTTCATTTCCTTTATTCAACACGTTAATAATAGAGTTTAATTTATTGGGTGTTTTGTTTTCGATAAAATAGTCAACGAGTGAAAAGTTTAATATTGCATCTCTATTGTAGTTTTCAGGTTTTATTCTTTTTATTAAACTACTTATTTCTTTTAATTTATGATTGTAAGAAAGTGCTTTTTCACTTGGAAGCAAACTAATTAGGAAATCATTGTCTACTTTTGTAATGCTGCCAGGATGGAAATATGAAATAAGGTGATTATAATCCTCATTAATATTTCCATTGCTTAGTAAATAATTTAATAGTTTATAATTATTAATATTTTGGTTTTTTGAAGTATGTTTTTCAAAATATGCACTTGAATTATTGTAATCTAATAGTTCAAATAATTTTTTAGAATTGAGCTCTTGCTTTTTGTTTTGAATATTGTTTAATTCACTTCTTATTTGATTTAGCCTGTCTTTTTCAGAGTTTTTAATTACTTCCAATCTACTAGCATAACTCTGTCCATCATGTCCTTTTTCAATTTGACTAAAACTAATGCCGCTTGAAGTTGTGTAACTTACATTATAATAGTATGTGATGTTTGGTTCTTTTGTAAAAAGTTCAAAAAATTCATCCGTTAAAAGATTTTCAATTGAACATAAGGTTTGTTTCAAATATAAACCAAAAACAGGTTGCTTGTTTTTAGTCATAACTAATTCGAAAAATCTTAAAATGTAAAGCATTCTCAACTCCTTTACGCTTTTAAGTTTTTCATTATTTACATCTTCAAGTTTTTTATTTAAGTCATGAATTTGGGTATTAAAAATCTCATTTTTTTCCTTAACTAACTCACTAGAATTTTCAATTACATTATAGACATAGCCTTTATTAGAATTTAATTTGTCAAAATCCGTAGGTTCAATGTTTTTGTAAATCATCATTGCCAGCAAATTATCGTAATTATCTAATTGTTTTCCAAGGATATTTTTATATAGGGTGAATTCGTTACAAATGGACTTGATTGTTCTATAATCATTAAGGAATAAGCTTACATCTTCAATAAATTCTTTTGTTAATTGTTCTTTTTTTATGTCGTCCTGCAGTTTTTCTATGAGCTTAGAGCTTGAGCTAGTGTAATTAATAATTGGAATGACTGGGATAATAAAATCAAAGAATTTAACTCTTTCACTTTCTTTAAAAACATCATCGGAAACAGCATATATAAAAGTTACCTTTCTTTTATTTTTTATTGGTTGATAATTATTAATTAAGTTATTTATCTCCCGTAATTTTATGAAAATTTCGCTTTTGTTTTCAAATCTATCGATGTCTTGAATAAAGACAATTTCGATTTGAGTTCTTTCAAAAAAATATAAAATCTCATCGATTTCATTTTCAAATGTTATTGTTTTTTTGTCTTGATCATTTTCAAAATCAGTTTCTTTTATTTTAAATTTTGTCAATTTAAAATTTAGAATAAAATTCATTACTTTATGTAATAGAATTCCCGTGCCCAACATTAAATAGCAGCCATATATGAAGTCGAAAGTTTTTATATTAAAATCTAGATGAAGAGTTTTTTTAAGATTTTCTAGAAATTCAATTTCAAAAAAATAAAATATTGAGAATAACCAAAATGAAAAGAGTATCGTTTTAAGCCATATTTCGGTGTGATTTTCTATTCTTTTAAAACGAGATTCAGGAATTTTTTTATGTTCAACACTATAGAAAAGCTGTTTTAAAATATTGTATTCTATTTTTTCTGTTTCTAGTGTTTTCTTATCGAAAGTAGCAAGAGATATATTTAAGAATTCATATCTGCCGATATGTTTGCATTCAAATGTTCTTAAAATTGAGCTTTTACCACTTCCATACGGTCCTGTTAGAGCAAGATTTAAAATGTTTGGATTGTCTACTGCATACTTGATTGTAGCACTATGTTTGTCATCACTATCATTTAAAATAACCGGACTGAAATCCTCTAATTTATTTGGATTATCATAATCTTTAATTCCTCTTAATTTTCTTAAATGACTCTCTGCATATTCTATTAGTAAAGGAAGATTTTTTTCAAGAAAGTTATCCCATTTTTGTAATATATACGACTTTTTTATTTTTACTTTATTGTGGCTCATAGTTAGGAGTTTTATGTAAATAACTTAAAATGAATTATCTCTGTAAATTTAAATTTTTAAACAGTCCAATTCAAGTATACTTATCAACAAAAAAAACCGCGACTTTACATCACGGTTCAAATTTCTTAACTTAGAACTTACAACCTACAACTCACAACCGACAACTATCAACTACTTCTTCACCGGGGGATATTGCGCCAAAATCTGAGTAACAAATTCTTTTACATTTTCATCTTTCTTGTCCACATTTTTGGTGAGATAACCGGTTCCTTCACCTTGCCAAATCAGTTCTTTTAGTTTGGCATCGATGAGGTCGATAGTGAGAATGCCATCCGTTGAAGTAGAAACCATGGTGTTTGATCCCCAAAATGGTCCCCAGTCCCATCCAAATCCCCAACCAGAATTGTATTGATTGACGTTGACATTTTGTTCTGACTTGGCGTTGATAGAAATCAACATGTCTGGCGTTTCGCTTTTTAAAAATCCTTTGGTTGCCATCACTTCGTCGATTGAACGCAGGATTCTTTTCTTGTCTAAGTCAGAGATTTCCGCTTTGTCGATACCGTTTTTGTAAAAGGCGTAGGTTTTATATTGTGTGAAATCGACTTTTTTGTCGTAGTCGGAATAGACTTTAATGGAGCTGCAGGAGGCAACAGCAAAGAATAGGAGTAAGGGTAGGATTTTTATCGCTTTCATTTTTTTTAGATTATAAGATTGTAAGACTTTAGGATTTTTAGATTTGTTTTTTCATAACAATTAAATTTTGCTTTTTCAGAAAACGAAAATTTGTGTTTTTTCGTTTGATAATAATCTATTTTAACAATTCAATTGACATCAAAAGTTGTAATGAATTCTTTCAGTCTTAAAATCTTACAGTCCTATAGTCTTAAGATCTAACCTTCTAACAATCCATCATCTACTATATTCGGAATCGTAATTTTCAACAAAGGCTGACTTTCCATCGCTCTTTTAATAGCGAAAACAGCACCTTCATTTCGAGCCCAACTTCTTCGGGAAATGCCATTATTCACATCCCAAAACAACATCGATTCTAAACGTCTAGAAGCGTCTGCAGAGCCATCAAGCACCATCCCGAAGCCACCGTTGATCACTTCACCCCAACCAATGCCACCGCCATTGTGAATAGAAACCCAAGTGGCACCGCGGAAACTATCGCCAATCACATTTTGAATGGCCATGTCTGCGGTAAATCGAGAACCGTCGTAGATATTCGAGGTTTCTCGATAAGGCGAATCTGTTCCGGAAACGTCGTGGTGATCTCGACCTAAAATAACGATTCCGATTTCGCCTTTGGCGATGGCTTTATTGAATGCTTCCGCAATCTTTATTCTTCCTTCGGAATCAGCATATAAGATTCTAGCTTGTGAGCCTACGACCAATTTGTTTTCTTGTGCGCCTTTAATCCACTGGATGTTGTCGGCCATTTGTTGTTGAATTTCTTCCGGCGCCGTTTTCATCATTTCTTCGAGAACAGAACAAGCAATGGCATCTGTTTTGGCTAAATCTTCTGGTTTTCCGGAAGCGCAAACCCAGCGAAACGGACCGAATCCGAAGTCGAAACACATCGGTCCCATGATGTCTTGCACGTAACTTGGGTAACGGAAATCGATGTGGTTTTCTGCCATAATATCCGCGCCGGCACGAGAAGCTTCTAAGAGAAAGGCATTGCCATAATCAAAGAAATACGTTCCTTTTGCGGTGTGTTTGTTGATGGCGGTGGTATGTCGACGGAGTGTTTTTTGCACTTCTTCTTTAAATTTTTCGGGGTTACTCGCCATCATGTCGTTGGCTTCTTCAAAGGAATAACCGATTGGATAATAGCCACCAGCCCAAGGATTGTGCAGTGAAGTTTGATCTGAACCCAAATCGATGTGGAGGTTTTTCTGCTCGAATCGTTCCCAAACATCGACGATATTTCCGAGGTAGGCGATGGAAACAATTTCTTGATTGGCTAATGCTTTTTGAACACGCGGGACCAATTCGTTGATGTCTTCAATCACTTCGTTGATCCAGCCTTGCGAATGACGAATATGCGTTATTTTTGGATTGACTTCGGCGCAAACAGTTACGCAGCCAGCAATATTTCCTGCTTTAGGTTGTGCACCCGACATGCCACCTAAACCAGAGGTTACGAACAATCCACCTTTAGGAGATTTCTTTATTTTTCTAAATCCGTTAAGCACCGTAATGGTAGTTCCGTGCACAATGCCTTGTGGTCCGATATACATATAACTTCCCGCAGTCATTTGTCCGTATTGCGAAACGCCTAGCGCATTGAATTTTTCCCAATCGTCAGGTTTGGAGTAATTGGGAATCACCATTCCATTAGTTACAACTACTCTTGGTGCGTCTTTATGTGAGGGAAATAATCCCATTGGATGACCAGAATACATAGCTAGAGTTTGCTCTTCTGTCATTTCGGACAAGTATTGCATCGTGAGTAGATACTGCGCCCAATTAGAAAACACGGCGCCGTTTCCACCGTAGGTTATGAGTTCATGTGGATGTTGTGCCACCGCATAATCCAAATTGTTCTGAATCATAAGCATGATGGCTTTGGCTTGTTCGCATTTTCCTGGATATTCGGAAATCGGTCGGGCGTATATTTTATAGTCAGGACGGAAGCGATACATATAGATGCGTCCGTAGGTTTCTAACTCGTCGGCGAATTCTTTGATAAGAACCGCATGATGTTCCGGTTCGAAATAGCGTAAGGCATTGCGAAGGGCTAATTTTTTTTCGTCGGCAGAGAGAATTTCTTTTCTTTTCGGTGCGTGATTGATGGCTGTGTCGTATGCCTTTAGTTGTGGTAGAATTGTTGGAATTCCTTGTTGTATTTGTTCTTTGAATGTCATTTTCTTGAGTTGCTGAGTAACTGAGTGGCTAAGTTAAGGAGATTTTTCTGGTTTATGCAAGGTTGCGTTAAGGATGGAGCAATTGTCTGAGCTCTTTTTTGTTTTATATAAAGCCCCTCGTCCTTCGACTGTGCTCAGGATGACAAGCTTCGAGCTCGGGGTGACAAAACAAAAAAAGCGAGTGCGACAGCCTGACCCGCCTTTTTCGGCGAGGGAACGCCCCATTATTTTTTCAAATTGCCTGTTTTTTTATCGAAACCGTACGGGCAATGTCGGCAACCACTTTTGCAGCAATAACCGTGTTTGAGGTGGAATTTTTCGGTGAAACATTTGTAGCCTTCGGGTGTAAAGTAGAAATCTTCGCCTTCGATTGGGTTATTTTCTTTATTTTGGTCGAACATGATTGCAAATTTAGAAACTTTAGAGGAATGATTTTAATCGTTAGCAAATATTTAATACCTAGGGGTTTTCGCGGAATGACGCTGTTTCCGTTTGTCTTGGTGCGAGATCGGAATGCGCAAGATTATTTGGTATTGATGAATCACGAACGCATTCACTTACGGCAGCAATTGGAGTTGTTGGTCTTGCCGTTTTTTGTGCTTTATGGATTGGATTATTTGGTGAAATTGATTCGCTATCGCGATAGGAATTTGGCATATCGAAATGTTATTTTTGAACGGGAAGCGTACCAAAATGAAAACGACCTTGGATATTTGAAGTCAAGGTCGTTTTGGAGGTTTTTGAAGTATGTTTGATTAATTTTTAAATGAACTATTTGCGATTTTTTAGTTTTGGATTTGTTTTCGTTTTGACATTGGGAAGTGTTGCTGGTTTGTCATCATTTACCAAGTTTCTGACTAAAATATTATCTTCAAGTGTTTCTACTTTTTTAGTGATTTGTGGGCCAGGAGCTACTGGGAAGCGTTCCTCAGAATATCTCGCCATCGTGCCGTCAGGATTCATTTCATCAGCCCTATTCGCTGTAATGGAGTAACTAAAAGCTACGTTTGAATTTCCGTTTTTTAATTCGGTTACGTCAAAGCCATTTTGTGTTTTATTGCTTATAAAAACCCCTTCGCAATCACCTTCTAACTGCACAAAAACGCGCAGAGGATGTTTTTCATTTACGACGATATTTTTAGCAAATATGGGGTCAATATCGATATGTGCTTTTCCATTGATAAGTTGCCCTTGTCCGTAATCTTGAAATAGATTTTCAGGTGTTTCAGGACAGGAAAGAGCGACTCTTTTTCCATTGGTATCATTTACGATTGTATTTACTGTTCCGGGACCAATGATTTTTCTCAGTACACCACCATTATCTCGAACGCCAACATACGCCCATGTTTGAGCGGTACCAACATTTTGTACTTCAAAATAACCACCTGCAGATGCAGCAGCACCATTAGCGGCACTATTGCTTAGTGGGTTTGTATTTACTGTTGTTGTTGCAAATCCCATAACGCCGTATTGTGCGCCATTACCTACAACTCCAGCGCCAAAAGTTGGAGCTGTTAGGGCGCCATTATTTCCAACGCCATATACTCCGATACCAGAGGCGGCGGTTCTACCATAACCAAAAACACCTACGGGATTTCCGTCTGCTGCTATACCAGAACCAGTGAGCAAATAGGTAGCGGTAGCATTATTCCCAACAGCTAAAATTCCGGTTCCCGATGCATTTGAATTAATTGCGCCTGCGCCTGCGCCTGTTGCTGAAGCAGAAGTTCCATAGATACCATAAGTTGTTCCGGTAGCACCCGTTGCATCTCCTCTGACACCCATAGTAAAACCTGTTCCAGTGGGAGCAACAGCAACAGAACCTCTCACGCCATAGGCACTTTGTCCTGCACCAATTGCTGCTGCGGTATTGAATCCTCTAACTCCAGCAGCGATTGCGACAGCTCCTGTTTGTCCTTGTATTCCATGAGCTGCTGCCGCGGAAACATCAAGATTAACACCGAATACACCCATTGAATTAGGTGAAGATGTTTGTCCGTATACACCAAAAGCAGAACCAGCCGTGGCTACATTTGTTCCAAGAACTCCCATCGTAAAAGCTGTGCCAGCTGCGCCAGAAGATTCGCCTCTTACTCCAGTTGCTACAGCTGCAGTAACTCCAGTTCCCGCTGGAGATGTTCCATTTGTTCCCCAAACAGCTTCACTAGTGGATGACGCAGTAGTTGCTGTGCCATATAGATTTCCCCAAATAGCAGTGCCTACTGTGCTTAACCCTCCGTTTACTTCGCCATATACGCCTGTTCCGTTGCCAGAAGAATAGCCATTTACAGCATATGTTCCAATAGCATTGTTGATGGATGCTGTTGTCCCATTTGTAGTATTATTTGCATAAGCTGAAAAGATATCACCAGGAAAAAAACCTGTGTTGTTGACAGTTACATTGCCTGTAGCTTTTACTCTAATGCGTTCATTAGTAGCTGCATTTCCTCCAGTCTTTGTAACAAAATCGATAGCGTCGGTGGTTCCAATAAAATTAGTTCCAGCGGTCGTTCCTGAATTTCCGATTGTAGTCCAAGAAAAAGCATTTGGATTTGCCCATGAGACTACACCAGTACCATTCGTTTGCATGACTTGACCGTTTGTTCCTCTTGATGGTGGAAAAGTATAGGTGTTTGCAGTAGTTGTTCCAATACCCACATTGCCTAAAAAATAACCAGCAAAATTGGTCGCTCCTGGTTTTAAAACTTCGGAGTAAATACCATAATGAGTCCCTCCAGCAGCAGTGTTTAGGAGGTTATAAGTGCCGTATTTTGTTCCAGTTCCAGAACCAGTTAATAAATTGTAATTTCCATAATGATTACCATTTCCAGAAGCACCAATTGATGTATCATATCCTTTGAATGTGCCTGCAGATGTACCGGCTAAATTGTTTGAATATGCAGCAACAAGAGTGGTGTTTAAGGTATTATTATTTGTAATAAAATTATTGCTTCCAAACGTATTTGAATTACTACTGATTACATTATTGAAGCCATAAATGAATGAAGAATTGGGACTTGTTATTTGATTTGCTACACCGTAGTGAATGCCACTGCCAGTGCTGCTGACTGAATTCGCTTGCCCCATCATAATATCATCAGATGTGCCTTGAACACTATTGTTGATTCCTGACTTAATTGTCGATCCTCCTGCTGTTACTGTGCTATTTAATGCATTTATAACTCCAGATGTTGCCGCTCCACTTGAAAATACATCAAGAGCGCTATTAGCCGTATTTTTACCAATCGCAACGTTTCCAGTATGGAACATATCATCGGTTATCGCATTGGGTGGCGTTGTAGTTCCCACTTCGTACCAATCGAGATCGCCATTGGCAGCAGATGAAATGGCTATCCAATCTGCTGGTGAATCATTCCAATAATAAAAACCAATTGGTTTGGGATTTCCTCCAAATGTTGTCGCTGTTGTGAGGTAAACTAACATTCCTTGTTGAGCAGCAGTTGGGTTTGTGGCTGGAAAAACATCAACTTTTGGAATTAAAATTCCGTCGTTGTTGGCTGGAGTAGCTTGGTTGCTTGAGCGAATATCTAACTGGGCATCTGGACTAGGAGTTCCAATTCCAACTTGTGCATGAACAGAGTTGATCATCAACATCATACACATTGCCGTAAATAATTTTAAAGTATTTTTTTTCATAACTCGGTTCTTTAGAAAAATAAAAATAAGAATAAGTATTTGATATTCAATAGCAACCAGCATTTTTATCGATAAACAACTTTTATTCTCGATGAGCGTAGGATTTCAAACTTTTTTGGTCGGAATTTGATTATTTGTTAATTTTTATTTTTACTTTTATGCTCTAAATAAAAGAAAATGAAGAAGATATTTGTTTTAACCGTTGTTTTGTTATCATTTGGAAGTCAAAATAGTTTTGCTCAACTTTTTGTGAGTAATAATTATGTTTATGTAGCGGACAAGTACCTTTATGTGCAACAAGATGTAAACATTCAAAATACCGGAAATTTATACCTTCGAAACGAATCGCAATTGTTGCAAGCCAAAACTGGAAGTTCCGCCAACGCAGGAGCAGGTAAATTATCCGTTTTTCAAGAAGGAACGGTAAACAATTTTGCTTACAATTATTGGTGTTCTCCAGTTGGGAATTCAATAACTGCTTCAGGGAATGAGACTTTTGGAATTACCATGTTAAACCAACCAACATCCGCAATAGTAAGTACACCAGCAACAATGTTGTCCATGAGCACTAATAATGGGGTTGCGAATCCTTTAGGTATATCTCAAGGTTGGATTTTTAAATATTTATCTTCTTCGTTATATTCACAATGGTTTGGCGTTTATTCGGCTTCAACATTAAATCCTGGAGAAGGATTCACCATGAAAGGAACAGCGGGAACAGACGCAACTTTTACGGATGCTGGAGTAACTAATAACCCTGGGAGTAAACAACGCTATGATTTTAGAGGCCGTCCAAATGATGGTGATATTACCATTAACCTTGCATTAGGCATGAGAACATTAACGGGAAATCCTTATCCTTCAGCGATTGACTTAAGAGCTTTCTTATTAGGTGCAACCAACTCAACAGGTATAGCCTATTTTTGGGAACAAGACAAAACGGTTAATTCACATTTTATTGCGGCATACCAAGGTGGCTATGGAACTTATTCACCTGGTGCTGGTCCGATGGGAACCTATGTTCCAGCCGTATTTTATGCCTATGATGCTGCCGGAACACAATTGGGAGCAGTTGGTGTAGGAGGGAATTATGAGAGACGATTCTGTCCCATTGGACAAGGTTTTATGCTTGAAGGTGGTGTTACAGGGACAGTAACTATGCAAAATAGTTATAGAGTCTATCAAAAAGAAGGTGCTGCGAATTTTTCACAGTTTGAAAGAAATGCCAATGAAGCTACCGGGATCAAAAACAGGTTGTCAGAAGAAGGTAATTTTTTACCGGAAATTCCTTCTGTTTCAGGATTTGACTATACTACTGTGAGTACGCAACCAGCGCCGCAAATCCGAATTAATACATTGATGAACAATCAAGCGGTGCGACAATCGGCCTTGGTATTTCAAAATGGAGCAACCGATGGTGTTGATTTTGCCGCTGATGCCAAATCGCCAGACCCGACAGCAGACATGGATATGTATTTTGTAATTGATGATGCAGCGTATATTATTAATGTTTTAGAATTTGATATACATAAAGGAATTCCAATCGGTTTTAAGAATCCAGTTCCCGCTACTTTCAAATTGCGAGTGGGAGAAATATTAAATGTTGATCTAGTTGAGCACGTTTATCTTCATGATAAAATTTCAGAGAACTACTATGAGATAACAAATAGTGACTATGAAATTTCGCTCCCTGCAGGAGTAAATAATACGCAATACGAATTAACGTTTGTCAATTCTTTGATGGGAGTTGAAGATTTAACTTCTGATAGCTTTCAAGTATTACAAAATAATACTTCAAAATCTTTCTCCGTGTTGAATCCAGCTTTGAAATCTGTAAAGTCAATTCAATTATACGATATTGCAGGTAAATTAATCATGAATGCGACGGATGTTGGAACAACGGAGAAATATCAATATTCAACAGCGAGCTATAGTGATGCGATTTACATCGTAAAATTAACTACTTCAGACAATCGAATATATAACAAAAAAATTACTGTTTATAACGGACAATAATGAAAGAAAACATCAATTCAAGCAGTCTTTTCAGGCTGCTTTTTTTGTGAATAGCTGCAATTAACTTTTAGTGTTTTGAATACTTTCAATCAACCAATACCTCTTTCTTTTTCAAATATTACCCTAGAAATCAAAAGGGAAGATTTGATACATCCTATCGTTTCCGGAAATAAATTCCGAAAATTAAAGTACAATTTACTTCAAGCAAAAACAGAAAATCAACATACTTTATTGACATTCGGAGGAGCCTACTCGAATCATATTGCAGCTGTTGCTTTTGCTGGAAAAGAGCATGGATTTAAGACTGTAGGAATCATTCGAGGAAATGAATTGGAGAAAGGATTTGCTGAAAATCCAACCTTACAATTTGCTCATGATTGTGGAATGCAATTCGATTTTGTTACCAGAGCGGAATTTAAAATAAAATCAGAAGTATCGTTTGAAGAGCAATTGGTTGCCAAATGGGGTCGTTTTTACTCAATTCCTGAAGGAGGAACTAATGCACTTGCCGTTCTAGGTTGTCAAGAAATATTAAAAGAAGAGGATAGCAAATTTGATTTTATTTGTTGTTGTGTGGGAACTGGCGGGACAATTTCGGGTTTAATTAATAGTGCGCAACCACATCAAAAAATTCTCGGATTTCCCGCGCTTAAAGGCGATTTTTTAACAGAAGAAATTCGTAAATTTGCCACGAATGATAGATGGGAATTAATTGGAGATTTTAATTTTGGCGGATATGCAAAGATTTCGAATGAATTAGTAGATTTTATCAACCGTTTTTTATTGGAAACCGGCATTCCTTTAGATCCAGTTTATACTGGCAAAATGGTTTTTGGCGTTATAGATTTAATACGTAAAAATTATTTTCCAAAAGATTCCAAAATACTAATGATTCACTCAGGAGGACTTCAAGGAATTGATGGTATGAATATTAAATTGCAAAAACAAAATTCACCTATATTACTAAAAGATGTTTAAGAAGATTTTATTTTTTCTTTTTGTTATCATACTTGTTGGATGTTCGACTTCTCAGCCAGTAGTTAGAACGTCGAAGCCAGTATATAAAAAGCCTACCTCAAAAGTTACAACTACCCCTCGTAAAAAACCTGTTGAGAAGCGCACTGCCGTTACTTCTTCTAATAAAAAACCAGTGACCCAACCTGTGGTTACGGCGAAAAAAGCCAATGCTGCTGCAACGTCGGTAGAAAAGAAAGCGATTGAAGAAAACTACGAATCGGCCAAAGAGAAAGATAAATCGACCAAAAATCAAACAGTCTACTCAAAAACTGAAATACTAGAAGCAACTACTCGTGTTAAAGTAACCACAGCAATGGTATTAGATTATATCTCAACCTATAAAGAAGTTGCCAAAAATAATATGCGACAATATGGAATCCCTTCTAGCATTATTTTGGGGCAAGGTATTTTAGAATCAGGCGCTGGAACAGGACCGTTGAGTATTTTGGCCAATAATCATTTTGGAATTAAATGTCATAAAGATTGGACAGGTCCAAGTGTCAATTATGATGATGATGAAGAACAGGAGTGCTTTAGGAAATACGATAAATCGATAGAGTCATACCAGGATCATGCACTTTTTTTACTGAATAGACCTTGGTACAAACCATTGTTTGATTTAGAAAAAGACGATTACAAACTTTGGGCGCGCGGGCTAAAAAATGCCGGCTATGCAACAGATCCAAAGTATCCAGACAAGTTAATTGCAATTATCGAGAGATATCAACTCAATCAATATGATGCAGAAGTTCTAGGAAAAGATTTTGTGGTACAAGTTTCGAATGTAAAACCCATTTCTTTCAATTCTGATTTGTATGAAGTGGTTCCGGGCGATACGCTTTATTCGATTTCCAAGAAATTCAATATTTCAGTAGAGGACTTGAAACGATATAACGATATTCAAGACAATGCCCTTTCAATTGGTCAAAACCTAAAAGTCAAATAATTCATGTTATACCAAAGAAGTAGTCAGCTTTTTGCCGAAGCTGAGCAAGTGATTCCGGGCGGTGTTAATTCCCCAGTTCGCGCTTTCAAATCAGTAGGAGGAACCCCAATTTTTGTTAAAAGTGCCAAAGGAGCTTATCTGTTTGATGAGGATGGTAATCGTTTGATTGATTATATTAATTCTTGGGGCCCAATGATTCTTGGACATGCCTATGAGCCCGTTGTGTCAGCGCTTATTGAAAGAACGAAGCTTGGTACTTCTTTCGGAATGCCAACTGCCTTAGAAACAGAGATTGCAACACTAGCCATCTCGATGGTACCTAATATAGAAAAAATTCGATTTGTAAATTCAGGTACAGAGGCGTGCATGAGTGCCATTCGATTGGCTAGAGGATTTACAAAAAGAGATAAGATTATCAAATTTGCAGGCTGTTATCACGGGCATTCTGATTCATTTTTAATTCAGGCGGGAAGTGGCGCAAGCACCTTTGGAACTCCAAACAGCCCCGGCGTAACCGCAGGCACAGCGAAAGATACCTTATTGGCTCGATATAATGATCTGGAAAATGTCGCTCAACTAATTGAAGCCAATCCTATGGAAATAGCAGCAATTATTGTCGAGCCAGTAGCGGGAAATATGGGTTGTATTCCTCCTAATAAGGGCTTTTTGGAAGGTTTGCGCCGACTTTGCGCCGACCACAGCATACTACTAATTTTTGACGAAGTAATGACGGGATTTCGACTCGCAAAAGGCGGTGTTCAAGAATTGTATAACGTCAACGCTGATATAGTGACTTTTGGAAAAGTCATTGGCGGAGGTCTGCCAGTTGGAGCTTTTGCAGCGAGGGCTGAAATCATGAACTACTTAGCGCCAATTGGACCAGTGTATCAAGCAGGAACCTTGTCGGGAAATCCATTAGCTATGGCTGCTGGATTGGCAATGTTGAAAGCAATTAATGAAGATGATCAATTATTTCAAAGACTTGAGGCAAAAAGCGCCTATTTAGAAAAGGGAATTCAAAATGCGTTTGCCGATACAAATTTGGCGTATACAATCAACAGAGTAGGTTCGATGATTTCAGTACATTTTGATCATTCGCCCGTTGTTGATTTTCAAAGCGCTGCCAAAGGCGATAACAGTACCTTTAAGAAATTCTTTCATGGACTATTAAGTGAAGGAATTTATATTGCTCCATCAGCATATGAAACTTGGTTTATTACAGATGCGCTAACGTATGAAGATTTAGATTATACTATAGAAGCCATTAGGAAAGTTTCTAAAACACTGTAACAAAAAAAACTCACTATTTCTAGTGAGTTTTTTTATTTATCATCCTTTATTAGTGCGTCAATTGTTTCAATAAGTCTGGATATTTTGCTAATTGATTTCTTTGCTCTGGACTTAAGCCGCTCATCAATTTGTGTTCATAAGCTTGTCGAGCGTTTTCTTTTTTCTCTTTTGATAAAGTAGCATCGGACATCGTTTCGTGCTTCATTGTCATTAAGGTAATTAAGTCTTGTTGCAAAGTTTCCGACAATTTTACTTTAGATGCTAACGCAGTAATATCGTTTTTTGCGGACTCTTGAGCAGACATTTTCTTTTCTTGTGCATTCACATTAATTGTAAAGGCTAACAAGAGCGTAACTAGAGCAATAACTTTTTTCATAATTTGAATTATTTAATAATTGAAATCAAATCTAATTTATTTATTTGATTCTGCAAAATTTTCCCGTCTATTCTTCTTTTTGCATGGCTGCTTTTTTCTCTATCACTCGCTCCTTATTTTGTTCTTTTTTTTCTTCCCATTTTTTCATTTGCTCGGGTGTAAGAATTTTTTGAAGTTTCTCAGTCATTACTTTTTGATCAGCATCTCGTTGTTTTGCTCTTTCTGCACGCTCCTCTGCTGAAGGTTTTACACCTTTTTCTTTCATTGCTTTGAAGTCTGCCAGTGCTTTTTCCCTTTTTTGTTGCTGTTCCACGAGAATCGGAGCAATTTCTTTTTGTTGTTTTTCAGTCAGGTTTAATATGGCCGACACTCTTTTCAAACGGACTTCGCTCCTTTGTTCTGGTGTCATTTTTTCCATCTCGGCTCGTTTTGAACCTGGTTTTCTTCCTTCTTGTGCGAATGTAGTTAGACTAACAATTAAAAGCGCAGCTAAAAATACTTTTTTCATTTTGATTTGTTTTTAAATTATTTGGCTTTTTGACCTACTCAAAGATAAAAGGTTTAAAGCACTTGGCCGCCCTCGTTCAATTAATTTTAAAGCTACCGAAAGTTAAATTTTTTAATTAATAGGAATTCAATTACATTAGCCTGATAACCAAAAACAAACAAAATATGGAAACTATTGAAAGCTCGAATCAAAAACCAATATCAGTCAAAGATTGGCTGATTACTTTATTACTAATGGCTATTCCTGTTGTGGGAATTGTATTGCTTTTTGTGTATGCCTTTGGTAACAATGAAAACGTTAATAAACAAAACTGGGCAAAAGCACAATTGATTATGTTGGCGATAGTATTTGCCATTGTGATATTCTGCTTGATTCTTTTCGGGTCTATTTTTGCGGCGGCCATGGCGGCTAATAGTTAGTTAAGAAAATATTTTTCAGCCATAAATTCACGAATTTAGATTTTAAAAATTCGTGAATTCGTGGCTAAGTTTTATCCTATCAATTCGGCAGTTTTCAATTCACCACTAACTACGATTTTAATTAATCCGTGTTTTGATAAGCCTTTCATTGCTGAGTCCCATTTCTTGCCGCTGAGTTCTGATTTTACTTTTAAAGCAGACAAATCCATTTGGTTGTTGTTGGTTTTCAGTAGTGCCACGACTAGTTTTTCTTCGTCTGCCAATTCAATTTGGACTTGTTTGTTTTCTGGTCGCATTTGTGGGAAGAATAGCACTTCCTGAATGGATGCATTGTTGGTTAAATACATCATCAATCGATCCATTCCTATTCCTAATCCAGAGGTTGGCGGCATTCCGTACTCTAAGGCACGTAAAAAATCCTCATCAATTAAACCTGTAGCTTCATCATCACCTTTTTCGGACAACATGATTTGGTGCTCGAAACGTTCGCGTTGGTCGATGGGATCGTTGAGTTCGGAATATGCATTCGCAACTTCTTTTCCGCAGACCATCAATTCGAACCGTTCAGTGAGTTCAGGATTATCGCGATGTTGTTTGCACAAAGGCGACATTTCTTTTGGATAATCGGTAATGAAAGTGGGTTGAATATAATTGCCTTCACATTTTGCACCAAATATTTCGTCGATGAGTTTTCCTTTTCCCATCGTGGCATCGACCTCGATTCCCATCGATTTGGCTGCATCAAACAATTGCGCTTCACTTTTTCCTGAAATATCAAAACCTGTAAAATGTTTGATGGCATCAGTCATTGTCACTCGGGCATAAGGCGCCTTAAAATCAACTTGATGGTCACCGAAAGTAACTTGGGTAGTTCCGTTGACTGCCAAGGCGCAATATTCTAGAAGATTTTCAGTAAAAGTCATCATCCAGTTGTAGTCTTTGTAGGCTACGTATATTTCCATCGCTGTGAATTCGGGGTTGTGTGTACGATCCATTCCTTCGTTGCGGAAGTTTTTTGAAAATTCGTAAACGCCTTCGAATCCACCAACAATCAATCTTTTCAGATATAGTTCGTTGGCAATTCTCATATATAAAGGAATATCAAGCGAATTATGATGTGTGATAAATGGACGCGCTGCAGCGCCACCAGGAATCGGTTGCAAGACGGGCGTTTCTACTTCTAAATAACCTTTGTCGTTAAAAAATGTACGCATCGCATTGAACAATTTAGTTCTTTTGATAAAGGTTTCTTTGACGTGGTCGTTGACGGTTAAATCGACATAACGGCGTCGGTATCTTTGTTCAGCGTCGGCAAAGGCGTCGTGTGTTTTTCCGTCGGCATCCGTTTTTACGACGGGAAGTGGTTTTAGGGCTTTAGCTAAAACCGTTAAACCGTATATATGAACGGAGATTTCTCCCACTTGCGTTTTGAAAACAGTCCCACGAACGCCAATGAAATCACCGATGTCCAGTAGTTTTTTGAAAACCACATTGTACATGGTTTTTTCTTCGTCATCTGAAATGTCGTCACGAGAAACATACACTTGAATACGACCTTCGGAATCTTTGAGTTCAGCGAACGAGGCCTTTCCCATGATTCGTTTTCCCATCAAACGGCCAGCAAGAACGACTTCTTTTCCGTCGAATTTCTCAAAGTTTTCGAGAATTTCTTTTGAATAAGCAGTTGTTACAAATTCGTTTGCCGGATATGGTTCGATGCCCAAATTTCGCAATTCGGTTAATGCTTCGCGGCGTAATATTTCTTGTTCGGATAATGCCATTGGTCTTCTTATTTTAAGAGTGCAAATGTAGGTATTAGTTGTAAAGTTACAAAGTGGATTTTGGATTGTAAGATTTTGAAAACCTCATTTTTGCAATGAACCTCCAAAAATTAGCCCCGATAGCAGTGGAAATCCTTTTGCAAAGGGGTTCTTTGCAAAAGATTGTAACGTATAGCGGGACAACTGTTGTTCTGAAATCAGCTCTTGTGCTCCTGAAAATAAAAATAAAATTCACTCCTAATAAGTTTGTAAATTTGTCCTTCACATTTTTGTCATGAACAAAGTCATTCAGGTAGAAGATTTAGGAATCAAAGATTATAAGGAAACTTGGGCGTATCAGGAGACGATTTTTAAGTCAATTGTTGATTTGAAAATTCGCAATAGGAGAGAAGATACTCTGTTAGAAACTCCGAATTATTTTCTGTTTGTAGAACATCCTCATGTGTATACGTTGGGCAAAAGTGGTGACATGACGAATTTGCTTTTGTCGGAAAAGCAATTGGAGGCTAAAGGAGCTACTTTTTATAAAATCAATCGTGGTGGTGACATTACGTATCATGGACCTGGGCAGATTGTAGGTTATCCTATTTTGGATTTGGAAAACTTCTTTACAGATATCCATAAGTATTTGCGTTTTTTGGAAGAAGTGATTATTTTGACACTGCGAGAATATGGACTTGAAGGGACCAGAAGTGAAGGCGAGACAGGAGTATGGTTGGATGTTGGGACGCCGTTTGCGCGGAAGATTTGTGCTATGGGCGTTCGCGCATCGCGTTGGGTGACCATGCATGGATTGGCTTTGAATGTAAATGTTGATTTAGGTTATTTTGACCATATTATTCCTTGTGGCATTAAGGGTAAAGCGGTAACGTCTTTGAATGTTGAGTTAGGTGTTGTGGAAGTAGATGAAGTGGAAGTTAAAGTAAAAATCTTAAAGCATTTTACAGCATTGTTTGCCTGTACTTTTGTTTCTGAAAGGCAATATCCATAAAGATTGTAAGATTATAGGACTGTAGGACTAAGATCTATTAGAATAGGAAATCCAGTTTCATATTGAAGCAGGATTTCTTTTAATCATAAAGGAATCTCACAATCTTATAGTCCTAAAATCTTATAGTCCTAAAATCTTACAGTTTAAAAATCCAATTTTAATTGTTCTGGCAGGAGTCTAAAACTCATCCGATGGTATTTTGTAGCGCCGTATTTTCTGATGGCTTCTCGATGTTCCAGAGTAGGATATCCTTTGTTTTGCTTCCAGTTATACATGGGAAATTCTTCGTGAATTTGATTCATATATTCATCGCGATACGTCTTTGCTAAAATGGAAGCAGCGGCGATACTCCTATATTTTGAATCACCTTTAATGATGCAACAATGGGGAATGTTTGGAATCGCTTTGAAACGATTTCCATCTACAATAACATATTCTGGATGAGGATTCAACTTCAATATCGATTCTTGCATCGCTTTTATAGAGGCGTTAAGAATATTTATTTTATCAATTATTAAAGAATCCAGATGCGTTACTGCAAATGAAGTTGCAATATTTTCAATAATTGGTTTTAAGAATGATCTTTTTAATTCTGACAATTTCTTGGAGTCGTTGAGTAATTCATCTTCGAAATCGATCGGCAATAATACAGCGGCAGCAGTGACTGGTCCCGCGAGACAGCCGCGGCCAGCTTCGTCTGTGCCAGCTTCTAGTAGGAAATCGGAGTAGTTTTTAATGAGCATTATTTTTTGTTGTTACGAAGGAAAAACGCTAAATTAAGAGAATAAATAGTCTGACTTCGAGATATTTCTTGAAAAAAGCATTTAAATGAAATAAATTTAACACCATACTACAAATTTTATTAAGAATATATATTTGTTTAATTAAGAAATTATTAAGAAGTTTGCAAGATATCTAACTCAAACAAAATTTATATGAGATCAAAGTTCAAATGGATTTTTACGCTATGCTTAGCGTTATCAATGCAGTTTGCTTTTGCACAGGAGAAAACTGTTACCGGTGTTGTTTCTGACGAGTCGGGACCACTACCTGGTGCCAATGTAATTATTAAGAGTACCAAAAAAGGGACTCAAACCGATGTTGATGGTAAGTATGCTCTAAAAGTAAAGTCTGGCGATGTCTTGATTTTCTCTTTTATAGGTATGAAAGATGCGACTGCAACAGTTGGGGCTTCCAATACAGTAAACATGGTCATGAAATCGGGAGGTGAAGAGTTAAGTGAAGTGGTTGTAACCAGTCAAGGTATCAAAAAAGAGAAGAAAGCTTTGGGATATGCGGTAACAACGATTAAGGCCGAGGAGTTCGCTTCAAAACCTTCTACTGATATCGCTAGAGCGCTTACTGGAAAAGCTCCGGGAGTTAACATACAACAAACAAGTGGTTTGTCAGGTTCGGGAACGAATATCATTATTCGTGGGTATTCTTCTATTACTGGAAGTAACCAACCTTTATTTGTTGTAGACGGTATTCCTTTTAATGCGGATACTAATTCGGACGGAAACTTTCTAGAAGGTTCTACGAATGCTTCGAGTCGTTTCTTAGATTTAGATCCAAATACAATTGAAAGTGTAAACATCCTAAAAGGATTGAGTGCGACTACTTTGTATGGTTCTGCAGGAAGAAATGGAGTAATTTTAGTGACGACAAAATCAGGTAATACGAAAGATATTAATAAAAAGATGGAGATTTCGTTCTCTCAATCATTATATATGACAGAGATTGCTTCGTTACCAGATTATCAAAATTCGTACGGTAATGGTTTTAATCAAACCTTTTTTCAAGCATTTTCTAACTGGGGGCCTGCTTTTGGCACACAAGGGACGCAGGGTATTGCAGACGATGGTACGGTAGCTCATCCGCTAGCTTATTATGGTGCTGGAGTGTTTCCGCAATTCTTAGAGGCTGATGGTATTACTCCGAAGAGAGTAGCTTACGCGGCACAAAACAATGTGAAACCATTTTTCAGAACAGGTGCTGTGAGTACTACTTCCTTGAGTATAGGAGGTCGTTCAGATAACACAAGTTATAACATGAGTGTTGGGCATACGCGTGATGAAGGTTTTATTGATAATAATACTTACCAACGTTTAAATTTAAGTACTGGAGGCACGACTAAACTATCTAACGGATTTACATTTAGTTCAATAATGAACTATGTAAAAACAGATAAAACTGCTCCACCGACGGCTGCAGGGTTTGGTTCTAATGCACTTGCTCCATCAGTTTTTTCAAATATCTTATACACGCCAAGAAATTTAGATCTATTTGGTATTCCTTATGAAAATCCATTAGACAAATCTTCAGTGAATTACAGAACTGATATTCCAAATCCGCGTTGGACTTTAAAAAATTCTAGTGATGAAGAATCGGTAAGACGTTTCTTCGGTAATTTTACTACAAGTTACGAACTCAATTCTTGGTCAAATGTTTCTTATCGACTTTCTATGGATAATTATACACAAACTAAGAAATTCTATATCAATAGAGGAAACGGACAGCCTTTTGATAACGAAGGATTTCTTCGTACTAGCGTAAATGAAAATACTATTTATGATCATACCTTTAGTTATAATTTTGACACCAAAATAGGTAAAAACGATAATTGGAATTTTGAGGGAACGATTGGTTTTAATCCAAGACAAGAGTCTTACAAGTATAATGTAATTTCTAGCACTGTACAATTTGTTTATGGATTTATTGAACATCAAAATTTTGAAAATAATGATAGTTTTTCAGAAAGACAGAATTTTAATATTGTAGGAAGTTATGTTAGTACCACTCTGGGCTTCAAGAAATTTTTGTATTTGAATTTACAGGGAAGAAATGATAGTTTTTCGTCATTGATTCCAGAGAATAGATCATTATTTTATCCGTCGGCTTCACTTTCTTTTGTGCCAACAGATGCGTTTCAAGGCTTGAAAAACAATGATTACATAAACTTTTTGAAATTGCGTTTAGGATATGGGTCATCAGCTGGTTTCCCTGATCCATACAAAACAAGAATTGGTTTAAATAGCAGAACGAATCAATTTATACAAAATGATGGAACAGTAATTAATACTATTTCTCAAAGTAGTGAGTTGGGTAATCCAAATTTAAAGCCTGAGCTTGTAAAAGAGTTGGAATTTGGTCTAGAAGCAAAGTTTTTTCACAGCAGATTGGGAATCGATTTGTCATTATATAACAAGAAATCGACTGATTTGATAATTGATCGTGATTTAGATCCTGCAACAGGTTATGATGTAACAGCGGATAACATCGCGGAAGTGAGTAACAAGGGGATTGAATTAGGAGTGAATTTATCTGTTATTCGTACAAAGACAAATGGGTTAACATGGGACATTTCAGGTCAGTTTACTAAAAACAGAAATATTGTAGAATCACTAGGATTGGGTGCTCTAACGGCCTTGCCTATCGCGGGATTTACTAATTTGGGTAATTTTGCTGTACCAGGAAGACCTTATGGTGTAATTTACGGAAGTAGCATTCAAAGAGACGGAAACGGGAATTATGTTGTTGGATCTGATGGGAATTATGTTGAAAATACGAATTTGACTGAAATTGGAGATCCTAACGCAGATTGGAGATCTACAGTGATAAACGAAATTTCGTATAAGAATGTTACTCTTGGTTTTCAGTTGGAATATCAAAAAGGGGGAGATATATACTCTACTACTGCTGCTGCCTTGCTGTCTAGAGGTTTAACTGAAGACACAAATGTTGATCGTTCAGGAACCGTAGTATTGCCAGGTGTTACAACTACTGGTAATATCAACACAACTCAAATTGGTTGGACACAGTACGGATTTAATAATTCAGGATTTTTTATCAATGAACAAGCGATTTACGATGCAACTAACCTAAGGCTTAGAGAAATATCTTTATCTTATTCTTTGCCTAAAAAACTGTTAGAAAAAACACCTTTTGGTAAAATTTCAATTTCAGTTGTTGGACAAAACTTATGGTTTGAGGCGTTTAATTTTCCTAAACACTTAAATTTTGATCCTGAGGTAATGAGTCTTGGAGTAGGAAATGGTCAAGGTTTTGACTATTTGACTGGGCCAACAGCCAAACGTTATGGTTTCAACTTTAACTTAACATTCTAAAAAATGAAAAAATATAACAATTTATTTAAATGGTCTTTGTTGGCAATAGTCTTGACTTTCACCAATTGTGAGACAATAGATTTAGACCAAACTGAAAATCCTTCTCAGCTTTCTGAGGATTTATTGGATCCAGTTTATACATTCAACTATGTGCAACTTCAATTAGCTGATTTTGTTGACTCTGCGAATAGTTTTACGCAGCGCGTTACAAGACAAATGGCGATGACTGGAGGTAATACATATAACAATGCCTTTGCGCCCGTAAATTTCAATACAAATTGGAATCTTGGATACAATATTCTGAACGCGGTGAAGATTATGGAGCCGAAGGCAATTACTAATAGAGAAAATTATGCTTTAGGTGCATCAAAAGTGATTCGTGTTTATGTATTGATGACAATGGTTGATATGTATGGCAATATTCCTTATTCTGAGGCTTTACAAGGTAGCGCGAACTTAAATCCTAAGTTTGATAATAGCGCAGATATTTACAAAGGCTTGCTAGCTGAACTAGATGCTGCAATTGTGGTTTTGGGAGAGTCGAATGCTCCCGGAAGTAAAGTTCAAGATTTGTACTATTCGAGTCAAGCGCAGTGGATTACTTTAGCGAATACTTTGAAGTTAAAAATGTATTGTAATTCGCGTTTGCCTGACGCAGCTTCTGAACTTGGGGTTGATGTCGGTGCTAAAATCGCTGAAATTGTAACTGCAAATAATTTTATCGATGAAGCGAGTGAAGATTTCGCATTCAAGTATGGTAATTCGCGATTTAATCCAAATACAAGACATCCGTTATACAATGATCAGTACGAAAGAGGCGGGGGTGCCTATATTGCGAATTATATGATGTGGGCTATGACAACTGAGAAAGGATTTGATATTGGGATCAGTACAGACCTAACTGGGGTAGACCCACGAACACCTTTCTATTTCTATAAGCAAGACGAAAATCCAAAGGGAGAAGACACTTTTACATTGCCAAGGCCCACTAGACCGGAGCACTATGATGGCGACCAGTACAAATCATTTTTTAATAATAATCTAACTCCTTTCATTGTTTCCAATTGGGTTGGTGAATCGGCGATTGTTGATAACGGTTATTGGGGTAGGGATCACGGAGATAATTCTGGAATACCGCCCGATGCTAGTAAGAGAACAGTTGCTGGTATGTACCCGATCGGAGGAGCATACGGAAAGTTTGGTGATGTACAACAGGATGGAAGCAAGGGAGCTTTAGGAGCAGGCATTATGCCTATGATGTTGTCGTCCTATGTGCATTTTATGCTTTCTGAAGTAATTCAATCTGGAATTGGTCTAGGAGGCAGAACAGCTGTTGGTGAACTTGAGGCAGGTATTAGAGCCTCTATTGATAAAACGGTCAATTTTATTCCGGATTATACTTATACCGGTGGAGTTGTAAAACCGGATCCGACTATTTTATCCGCCCAAAAGGAGTCCTACGTTACATTCGTAAAGACGAAGTTTACCGCTGGGACTACCAATAAATTGGAACTAATTATAAAAGAGTATTTTCTTGCAGCATGGGGTAATGGTATTGAGCCTTATAATGCCTATAGAAGAACTGGCTATCCAAGTAATTTCCAACCGACTAGAGAGCCGTCTTCTGGAGTTTATTACAGTACTGCCCTATATCCGGGAAACAGTGTCGTAAACAATCCAAATGCACCTGCCAATGTGAGAACAAAGAAGGTGTTTTGGGATAAAGCAGGTTTAACTTTACAATAACAATATAATATGAATATGAAAAAAATATTTTTTTTACCAGTAATCTTGGCAGTTGTTTTTTCTTTCTCTGGATGTGAGAAAGATGAAAGTTTAGATCCAAGACCTCTTTTGGTGCAAGGTCAGTTTATGAGATTAGATATCGTCAGAGACAGAATTGATGCTGGAAATCTTGAAACATCTTCCTTTGGAGGTATGTTAACGAATCCTTCGAATGATGTTGTTAGATATGAGTTATTCGTTAGATTAGTTAGAGGAAATGTAGGTATTTCAGAGTATATTTCCGTTGACACACTAACAAGTTTTCCGCAAGAGTTAGCAATTACTGCACAAGACATTGAGGATGCGTATGCAGCGATAGGTACAAATGTTATAGTCCAACAAGGTGATGTGTTTAGATTCATCGCCTATTCGTATAATAGTCAAGGCGTTAGAGTGGCTTTTCGAGATTTGTCAACGACCGTACGAACTGAGCCAGGTTACAAACAGGCTTATAAGTTTAATACATCTGTTCAAGCTGGAAGTGGTTTGGAAACGGAATATAGCAATTATGAATCAGCTCCTTAAGTTGTGTTTGAAATAATTAGTGATTAACTACAAAAAGTATAAAATAATGAAAAAATACACATACATAGGTCTTTTCGCCCTTTTGTCTCTTGCAATTGTAAGTTGTACAACAGAGGACAAATTTAGTGGTTCTCCTGTGGGGAATCAAGAAATAGTTACACTTACAGGTACAATAGCTACATCAGTTGAAAATGCTTTAACCGATCAAGAAGTTGAGTTTACAGCAAGCTTGCCTGCGGGAAAGGTTTTTAATGATACTGTTACGGTTGAAGTAACTACACTGCGAAGTGATGGTGGAAGAGTGCGCGGTTATTATGATATCATGCCAGGAGAAACTTCAGTGACTGATAAGATTTTAGCAGTTGGCGGATTGGTATATGACACCACATTTGATCTTTCGATGACTGCTATCAAGTTGCAGACGGAAGAGCCAGGAATCCACTATTTGATGACATCAAATAAAATTTCTATTGGCACCGGGAATAATTCTATTCCTGATGTAGAAGATGACCGACTTATTATTAGATTTGTGTGGGAAAATCCAAGTACAATTAACAAGTTTAAATGTTGGATAAATAAGCCAGGAAGTACTGCCGATATTGAAGGAAACAATTTCAGCGGTACCTCGATTGAGCATGTTATTAAAACGGTGACGACAACTAGCAACGGAAATGGGAGTCTTTCTTCTAAGGAAGGGGAATACATTTTTAAATTGTCCGCTGACCAGCAGCTAGTATCGCCAGAGAATAAGAAGTACAGAATTATTTTAGTATTTCCAAATGGGGATGTTACCGTTTATAATGGTGTGTTTGAAAATTTAACACAAGGAAGTCTTGACAAGAAAGATGTCCTAAAAATAACAAAGGTGGGATCTGGTGATAATGCACAGTTTACACCGCTGCAGTTGTAACACTTTATTTTAGTTAACATAGTAGGTTTCCATCTTAGTAATCTACTATGTTAATTTTTTTTCTTTTGGAATTTTATAATTACATTTGTATCTCTTTAACTTTAACTTTAAATTATTTATTATGAAAAAACTATTACTATTATCTTTAGTGTTGTGTGGTTTTGTTTCTAAAGCACAACAATTGTATTGGGAAGAAAAAGCAACTACTTTTGTTACTACTTCTACTAGTACACCGCAGATTTCTTATGCAGGTCCTGACGTAGTTTGGGCGTTTGGTGGGCCAGGTGACGGGAGCGGAGATCAGTATCAAGTGTTTACTCGTTCTACTGACGGTGGTGAAACTTGGACCTCTGGAAATATTGACTTAGGGAACACAGGATTGGGAATTGGTGATATCATGGCAATTAATGCTACTACTGCTTATGTAGTTGCTTGGCCTAATGCTGCGGGTGTTTTTGGAGGGGTATATAGAACTACAGATTCTGGTGTTACTTGGGTGAAACAACCTTCTGCTTCTTTTAACTCTGGTACAGACTCTTTTGCTGACTGGGTTCATTTTTGGGATCCCAATAAAGGTTTAACAGTAGGTGATCCAGCTCCGGCAGGTTCAACAGGATACTATGAAATTTACACTACATTAGACGGTGGAGATAACTGGACGAGAGTTCCTAGTGCAAATATTCCAGCGCCTTTGGATGGTGAGTATGCATACACGCACAATTACGAAACCAGTGGTGATATTATTTGGTTTGGTACCAACAAAGGAAGAATTTATAAATCAACAGATTTCGGTCTTACTTGGACAGTAGGTCAATCACCAGTAGGTGACTTCGGTGGTGCTGCAGAAAGTGCTTCTTACTCAATGACAGATGCAAATAACGGTATATTAATTAGTAACACACATGGTTTCTTCAGAACTAATGACGGTGCTTCTACTTGGACCGAAGATGTTACTCCAACTGGATATTATAGAAATTTTGATATTGCTGCTGTACCAGGGTGTGACGTTTATATTACAACTGGTGAAGATATTGACGGAATTGGAAGAGGGTCTTCATATAGTACAGATAATGGTGCCACTTGGATTGACATTAATGATTTAGACTTGTTAGACGTTGACGGTGGTGGTTGTTTAGTTTTTTATGATGGAACTCATGGTCTAGCTAGTGGTTTTTCAGCTTCTTCTGTTGAGGGTGGAATTTGGAAGTGGATTAATGATGCTTGTGCGTTGTCTACAACATCGTTCTCTAACGAAAGTGGTTTCTCAGCTGCATTAAACCAAACTTCTGGAATTTTATCAGTGAATGGAAAAGACATTGTGAACGTTACTGTTTACGATATTCTTGGAAAACAAGTAGCTTCACAAAGCACTACATCTGCTAGTTCAGTAGAAATGAATGTTTCTTCATTGAATTCTGGTCTTTACATGGTAAGTGTTACAAATGCACAAGGTAACTCTTCAACTATTAAAGTTGTGAAACAATAAGAATTGTTCTTTTTTGAAATAGAAAAGCCACCCAATTTGGGTGGCTTTTGTTATTTGTAGATTTTGTTCCTCATAAGTTCTTACGAAAGCAATGCTAATTCCTTGCAAATAGTTAGTTTCGACCTCAGTATAATCACAATATGAGAATTGTACTATCGGTTTTATTGCTATTTATTACTGATTACTGATTTTCACAGCATTTGTGAAAGAAAAGCCCACAAAAGACCATTACTCGCTATTAATAAATTACCATTAACTCTCTATTAAATATATATATTATGAAAAGAATTTTACTTACATCTTTAATGTTATGTGGTTTTTTTGGCAATGCACAGCAATCTTTTTGGGAAGAAAAAGCAACTACTTTTGTTACGACTTCTACATCAACGCCACAGGTCTCGTATGCAGGACCTGATGTTGTTTGGGTTTTTGGTGGGCCTGGAGACCAAAGCGGTAATTTTTACCAGGTATGGGCGCGGTCCTTAGATTCAGGTGAAACTTGGACATCAGGAAACATTGATTTAGGAACTGCTGACTTGGGTATTGGTGATATAATGGCGATTTCCGCAACAACTGCTTACGTTGCAGCTTTTCCAATTGCAGCTGGAGTATTTGGAGGCGTTTACAGAACAGTTGATTCTGGTATAACATGGCAAAAACAAGCTTCTGCTTCATTTAATTCTGGTTCAGATTCATTTACTGATTGGGTTCATTTTTGGGATGCTAACAAAGGTCTGACTGTAGGTGATCCAGCTCCGGCAGGTTCAACAGGATACTATGAAATTTATACTACATTAGATGGTGGAGATAACTGGACTAGAGTTCCTAGTGCAAATATCCCAGCGCCTTTAGATGGCGAGTATGCTTACACGCACAATTACGAAACCAACGGTGATATTATTTGGTTTGGAACTAACAAAGGTAGAATCTACAAATCTACTGATTTTGGTGCAACATGGACAGTGGCTCAATCGCCAGTAGGTGATTTCGGTTCTGCAACTGAAAGCGCAGCTTATTCTATGAAAGACGCCGATAATGGTATCTTAATTAGTAACACGCACGGTTTTTTCAGAACTAATGATGGTGCTGCTACTTGGACTGAGGATTTAACTCCTGTTGGTTACTACAGAAACTTTGATATTGCTGCCGTTCCTGGCTGTTCAAATACATATATTACTACTGGACTAGACATTGATACTATTGGAAGAGGTTCGTCAATTAGTAGTGATGATGGTGCAACTTGGATTGATATTAATGATTTAGATTTATTAGATGTTGATGGTGGCAGTACTCTAGTGTTTTACGATACAACGCATGGTTTAGCGAGTGGTTTTACGGCGTCTTCTGTTGAAGGTGGAATCTGGAAATGGATCAATGATGCTTGCCCATTTGTATCGACTACAGCTTTCTCTAGCGAGAATATTTTTATAGCTTCTCCAAACCCAACATCAGGAGTTTTGAAAGTTGACGGAAAAGACATCACTAACATTACGGTTTATGATGTTCTTGGAAAACAAGTTTCTACAAATAATTACAGCACTTTAAGTTCTGTAGAAATGAATGTTTCTTCCTTGCATGCGGGTCTTTACCTGGTGAATGTTACAAATACACAAGGTAACTCTTCAACTATTAAAGTTGTAAAACAATAAGAATTGTTCCTTTTTTAAAATAGAAAAGCCATCCAATTTTGGATGGCTTTTTTTATTTATAAATTTTCTTCGTTATAAGTTCTCTGGAATTCAATTCTAATTCCCGACAAATAGTTATTTTTGCCTCATTATTTTCAAACTATGAGAAGTATTCTTTCTGTGTTATTTGTTCTTTTTGCCTTGGTTGGATATTCTCAAGAGCCAGGAAAGGAAAAGCCTCGAAAAAGTCTTTTAAAATCAATTGAACAAAAAGCAAAAGAGAAAGCCAAAAAGGCTCCTATCACTTCCTACAAGATTTTTACGTTAACTAAAGACACGACTTACGTTGATACTTCTTTAACTATAAAGAAAGAGTATGAGTATAATTACCTTCGTAAGGATATATTTGGTTTATTGCCATTCCTAAACGAAGGACAAACCTATACTACCTTGCATTTTGGATTAAACAAAATTAATCCGTACCCGCAAATGGGTTACAAAGGTAAACACTTCAATTATGATGAAGCCGATCAGATGAAGTACTACGACGTGGCAACGCCACTAACGGATTTGTATTTTAAAACCGTTATGGAGCAAGGCCAGTCTCTTGATGCTTTTCTTACACTAAACACCTCTGAACAATTTAACTTTTCACTATCCTATAAAGGAGTCCGCTCCATAGGAAAGTACATTAATCAATTGTCTAGTAATGGAAATTTTAGATTTACAACAAGCTATCGTACAAAAAGTAGAAGATATGTCATCAACGCTCATTTCACAGGACAAGATTTTTTAAATGGTGAAAATGGAGGAATCACAACGCTGGAAGATTTTGAAGGAAAAAATGCTGACTTCAAACAAAGACAGCGATTGGAAGTGTATCTAAAAGACGCTAAGTCTTTTTTGAAAGGAAAACGCTACTTCATTAATCACACCTTTCGCGTCAATCCGTCCAATGCCACAAATAATCTCTATATCTCACATCAATTTAATTACGAAAGTAAGTTTTTTGAATACCTACAGCCAACCATTAGTTCAACAATTGGCGACAGAACTGTCAATCACTTTGGGAATGCGTACAGCACTTCGCAGGTGAAAGACCAATTGCGCTACAATAAAATGTACAATAAAGTAGGAGCTATTTATGAAAACAAAGCATTGGGCAGCTTCCGTTTTTCTCTCGACGACTTTAGATATAATTATTATTATGGAACCGTTATTTTCCTAGAAAACCAACCAATTCCAAGCGCATTAAATGATAAGATCAATAACTTTAGTGCCGAATATGAATACAGAAAAAACAAATGGAAAGGGCAGCTCTCTTACACCAATTCAATTACAAAACAGTCCCTGACAAACATCGAAGGAAAACTGGCCTATAGTTTCAATCCGAAAAACGAAATCGATTTTACGTACCAAAACACGAACAAACTCCCTGACAACGTCTATAACTTGCATCAAAGCTCTTTTGTAGCGTACAATTGGTTTAATAACTTCAAAAACGAGAAGATTAATACGATTCAAGCAAACGCCAATACACAATGGGCAACCGCATCCTTGCAAATTTCAAATTTCGACAATTTCCTCTATTTCAGCGACGAAAGTGCTAACGATAGCATTCAACTAATCTCGCCGAAGCAATACAACAAATCAATTCAATACTTGTCTCTAAAAGTGAATAAAGAAATCAAGTTTTGGAAACTAGCCCTTGATAATACCTTATTGTATCAACAAGTATCCCAAGAGGATGATATCGTAAATGTCCCAAAGATTGTCGCCAGGAATACACTTTATTTCTCCGACTATTTCTTCACCAGAGCGCTTTATTTGCAAACCGGCGTGACTTTCAACTACTTTACAAAACACTATGCCAATGGGTATAGCCCGATACTTACGGATTTCTTTGTCCAGAACCAACAAAAGATAGGTGATTTTGCCAATCTGGATTTCTTCATCAATGCTCGAATCAGACAAACGCGAATTTTCCTTAAAGCAGAACATTTCAATTCCGCGATGTCTAGTCGAAACGAATTCTACTCGGCGCCCAATTACCCCTATCGCGATTTCATAGTCCGATTCGGCCTGGTCTGGAATTTCTTTCAATAAGGTCTTACTGATTTAGCAGAAAGATTAGGGCGTGACCACAAGGGTCGGGCTTTCCGCTACTATCTTTTGCGCCCAAAAACCGGCGCAAAAGGATAACCGCTGCCATCCCTCACGCAAACCAAAATACCGGACAGCCATTGTCTGTTCTCCTCTTAATTTTAAATCTCACGCAAACGTTATCGAATTAACATTCGTCAAACTTGGAAACTTTCATATTATCAATATATTTGCATCCTAAATTAAACTCAGTCACTCAAAATGACACGAGCTTTTGCGAGCTGCATGAGACCATTAAAAAAGCAATAAAAACTTCGAATGAAATACTCAGAAAATATACTAGGAACTATCGGTAATACACCTTTGGTTCGTCTCAATAAAATAACGGCCGAGGTCGATGCACTAGTTTTAGCCAAAGTAGAAACTTTCAATCCGGGAAATTCTACAAAAGACCGAATGGCAGTAAAAATGGTGGAAGATGCAGAAGCCGATGGTCGACTCAAACCGGGCGGAACCATCATCGAAGGAACTTCTGGTAACACGGGAATGGGCTTGGCGTTAGCTGCAATCGTTAAAGGTTACAAATGCATTTTTGTAATTACAGACAAACAATCCAAAGAAAAAATGGATATCTTACGTGCTGTCGGCGCTAAAGTGGTCGTTTGTCCGACCGATGTAGAACCAACCGATCCGCGATCGTATTACTCCGTTTCAAAACGATTGGGCGAAGAAACTCCAAACTCATGGTATGTGAATCAATATGATAACCCATCAAATGCCATAGCGCACTACGAACAAACTGGTCCTGAAATCTGGGAGCAAACCGACGGAAAAGTGACCCACTTTATTGTAGGGGTCGGAACAGGAGGAACAATTTCAGGAGTAGCAAAATATCTAAAAGAGAAAAACCCAAACATCAAAATTTGGGGAGTTGATACTTATGGCTCCGTGTTTAAAAAATACCATGAAACTGGAATCTTTGACGAAAATGAAATTTATTCCTACATCACAGAAGGAATTGGAGAGGATATTCTGCCTAAGAATGTCGACTTTTCACTGATTGACGGATTTACAAAAGTAACCGATAAAGATGCGGCAGTGTATTGCCGTAAAATTGCACTTGAAGAAGGAATTTTTGTCGGAAATTCTGCTGGATCGGCCGTCAAAGGGTTGTTGCAGCTGAAAGAGCATTTCAAGCCAGAAGATGTAGTAGTCGTTTTGTTTCACGATTCAGGAAGTCGTTACGTTGGTAAAATGTTCAACGACGATTGGATGCGCGAACGAGGTTTTCTAGACGAAGAAATTACCAAAGCCGAAGACGTTATCAAAGATCATATCGACAAAGCTTTAATTGTAGTGCGTACCGAAGAACTCGTTTCTCATGCCATCGAAAGAATGCGCAAATACAAAATATCGCAAATTCCAGTAGTAGACATTGACGGTTTTGTGGGTTCAGTAGATGAATCAGATTTGTTTCAAATTTATGTGTCTGACAAAAATGCCGCAGATAAACCTATTCGCGAGGTGATGGGTAAACCCTATCCAATAGTAAAAATGGGGACAGCCATTGAAGAAGTTTCCAAATTGTTCACTAAAGAAAATCAAGCGGTCTTGATTGACTTAGGGAAAGGTAAACATCATATCATTACTAAGTACGACATCATCGGAACTATAAAATAATAATTTCCATTTCTAAAAATTCCACTCGAGGCATAGCCGAACAGAGCGCAGCTAAATTCCAATGATTAATACTTTTGGAATTTTAATTTTGGAATTTGGATTTTTTTTTAGCTATGAACTTTACTGCCATCGATTTCGAAACTGCCACAGGCTATCATCATAGCGCCTGCGCCGTAGGCATCGTAACAGTCGAAAACGGAATCATTATCGAAGAATATTACACTTTGATTCAGCCACCCAATAATGAGTATTGGCACCAAAATATCATGGTTCATGGCATCAAGCCAATCGAAACCCTCAACGAAAAGACGTTTGATGATTTGTTTCCAGAAATTCAAACGCGACTACAAGGACGAACTATTGTGGCACATAACGAACAGTTTGACCGAAATGTTTTGGCAAAAACCATGAAGTACTACG
Organism: Flavobacterium sp.; assembly: GCA_031373195.1. GTDB lineage: Bacteria > Bacteroidota > Bacteroidia > Flavobacteriales > Flavobacteriaceae > Flavobacterium. The sequence goes on from JANMML010000012.1 coordinate 76,207, forward strand.
GTTTGTACTACGATGAATTGGATATCGCGGATCGCTGGGAATGCACTTGCAAAATCTACCGCGCAAAAGGTTATAAGCCTGCTAATTTAAAATACTGTGCCGATCGCAACAATATCCAATTGAATCATCACGAGGCGTTATCCGACGCTCGAGCTTGTGCACAGCTCTATCTATTGAAATAATTTCAAAAATCGATTTGGGTTGCGTGTAAAAGAAAACTTTTTTTTGTAATTTAGTTCTTCTATTACACGCCATCTAAATTGAATCTCATGAAAGAAGACTTTCTCCATTATCTATGGAAACTCAAGAAGTTCCAGATATCAAATTTACACACCACCAATCTCCAACCCATCACAATTATCCATTCTGGCGAATATCTGCAATTGGCCGGACCTGATTTTTTCAATGCACAAATTATTATTGAAAATCAGAAATGGGCTGGCAATGTAGAAATTCACTTGCAATCTTCCGATTGGTATGTTCATCATCACGAAAAAGACGAGGCCTACGACAACGTAATTCTTCACGTTGTTTGGAAACACAACGTTCGTATTTTTCGAAAAGACAATACTGAGATTCCAACACTTGAACTCAAGAATTTTGTTGGTCAAGAAACACTGTCGAGATACCAATCGCTCGTCGTTCCTAAAACGTGGCTTTATTGTGAAAATCAATTCAATCAATTACCTAGTTTCATCATAAGGAATTGGAAAGAACGTTTGTTTTTTGAAAGATTAGAACGAAAATCGGAGTTGATTGATTTCGTTCTGGAGCAAACCAATAATGATTGGGAAGCCACGCTATTCTGTTTATTAGCAAAAAATTTTGGGTTGAATACCAATGGTGCTGTTTTCTTCAAGATGGCCTTGTCCATTCCTTTTTCAATTCTCAGAAAAGAAAGCGATACAACAGAGAGCATCGAAGCGTTGTTGTTTGGACTATCGGGTTTGCTCAACGACGAGAAAGAAGATGTCTGTTATTCTCGGTTAAAAGCAAAATTCAACTATTTGGTCCAAAAGCACCAGTTGGTATTGCCCATTCTTGAACCAATTCAGTTTTTTCGACTTCGCCCTGATAATTTCCCAACGATTCGATTGTCTCAATTGGCAAATTTATACGGAACACATCTCAATTTGTTTTCTAAAATTTTGGATGCGAATTCGATTGCGCTTTTGTATCAGATTTTTCAGGTTTCGGCTTCACCTTACTGGCAAAATCATTACCAATTTGACCATGCTAGCAAGACAAGAAAAAAGTCATTGACTAAATCTTTTATTGATCTAATCATCATTAATACAATCGTCCCGATCCAGTTTGCTTATGCCAAAAGCCTTGGAAAAGAAAATATTGAAGAGGGAATTTTGCTCTTAGAAAGTATCAAAGCGGAACAAAATAGTACCATTCAAAAATTTAAAACCATTGGCATTGTTGCTGAGAACGCTTTTGAAAGCCAATCTCTTTTGCAACTAAAAAATGAGTACTGTAGTAAAAGCAGATGTTTAGAATGCGACATCGGAATCGAATTATTGAAAGACAACAAATAATAGTTTAATTTTACAACTTACAACTTACAACTTACAACTTACAACTTACAACTTACAACCCTCAACGCGCAATGTCACTAATCATCCAACTGAAATACTTTTTCGAAAAACACGGGTTCCACGTTTCGTCGCGATTGGCGGATCGATTGGGAATGCGAGCCAATAGTGTGCGGTTGTTTTTCATTTATATTTCTTTTGTTACCGCTGGACTATGGTTCGGTGTATACTTGACATTAGCTTTCTGGATTAAACTCAAAGATCTGATTCGCGCCAAACGAAGCTCTGTTTTCGATTTGTAACCTACAACCTACAACCTACAACTTTCAACTTTCAACGCCATTTACTAATTTAAACGCCAAACCAATGAAAACTTCTATTTTTTCTTCGTTTTTCCAATTTTCAAAATCACAACGATCCGGTATTTTTATTTTTCTTTCTTGTGCCCTGGTCTTTCAGGCGCTTTATTTTTGGATTGATTTTAAGCCAACGAACAAGACCAACTCAGTTGTGGAAAAGCAGTGGTTGTCGAATGTAACTACTACAGATCCGACAGCTGTTTATTCAAAAAAGAAACAGTATGTTGCTAGGCCTTTTAACCCTAATTTTATTACCGATTTTAAAGGGTATCAGTTAGGAATGAGAGTTGCAGAAATCGATCGATTGCTGGCTTTTCGAAAATCCAATCGCTTTGTCAATTCCGCCAAGGAGTTTCAGCAAGTAACCAAAGTATCTGATGCGTTATTGAATAAAATTTCTCCGCGTTTTAAATTTCCTAATTGGGTTTCTAAAAGGTATACTGCGAAATCTAAGATTTTTGGGAGTATCAAAAAAGAAGCTAAGATTCCGATAGACATTAACAAAGCTACTGCAGAAGACTTAAAGAAAGTTTATGGCATTGGAGATGGACTTTCGGCTCGAATATTGAAAGAAAGAACCAGAATGGGAGGCTTTGTTAGTATGGATCAGCTCGAGGAAGTTTGGGGTTTGTCGAATGAAGTGAAAGTAAGTTTGCGAGATGAATTTGTAGTCAAAGAACTGCCAGTTTTTCAGCGGATTAATATTAATACGGCAACGATTAAAGAGCTAACCCAGTTGCATTACTTTAAATACGCAGTCGCAAGAAATATTGTTGCTTACCGAAGTATGAATGGGCCGTTTAAAAATATTGAGGATTTAACAAAAATTTCAGGATTTCCTGTTGATAGGATAAAAATTATTGCCTTATATTTGGAATTCTAAAAAAAACAGCCTAGGTACTATGAATTCAGTATATTTTACAGAAGAACACGAATTGTTTCGAAAGAGTTTACAAGATTTTTTACGAATTGAAGTAGTACCTCATATTGAGAAATGGGAAAAAACAGGGACTATTGAGCGATTCATTTGGAAAAAATTTGGGGAAATGGGCTTTTTCGGAATTGCCTATCCAGAGGCTTATGGTGGAATGAATTTGGATCTTTTTTATACTGTAGTGTTTTTAGAAGAACTTCAAAAAATTAAATCTTCCGGTTTTGCTGCTGCCATGTGGGCGCACGCGTACTTGGCCATGACACATTTAAATGCGGAAGGTGACGAGCGCATTAAGCAAGATTATTTGGCACCAAGTATTTTGGGAGATAAAATTGGTGCCTTATGTATTACCGAACCTTTTGGAGGAAGTGATGTTGCCGGCATGCGAACTACTGCTGTCAAAAATGGAGATAAATATGTGATTAATGGATCGAAGACTTTTATCACCAATGGGGTGTATGCCGATTATTATATAGTTGCGGCAAAGACAAGTCCAGAGAGTGGTAATAAGGGAATTAGCATATTTTTGATGGATACCAATCTAAAAGGAATTACAGCAACAAAGCTTGACAAATTAGGCTGGAGAGCGTCAGATACTGCTGAGATATCATTTGACAATGTTGAAATTCCTGTCGAGAATTTGATGGGCGAAGCAGGGAAAGGATTTCCGTATATCATGCAGCATTTCGCTTTGGAGCGATTAATAATGGCCATCAATGCCCATGCAAGAGCCGAATATGCGATTGATTATACGATTGATTATATGAGTCAACGGGAAGCATTTGGAACAACAATCAACAAGTTTCAAGCGCTAAGACATACTATGGTAGATCATGCTACAGAAGTGGAGCATTGTAAAATATTTAATTATGCTGCAGTGGCGCGATTAAACCAAGGAGAATATGTAGTGAAAGAAGCTACCATGGCGAAATTAAAATCTACAAAAGTGGCGGATGAAGCTATTAATAGTTGCTTGCAAATGCTTGGCGGTTACGGTTATATGGAAGAATATCCTTTGGCACGATTGCTACGCGATAGTCGTTTGGGGCCAATTGGTGGTGGGACTTCAGAAATTCTTAGAGAGATTTTGTCTAAGATGATTATAGACAAACAGAATTATCAGCCAGCGGTAAAATAATTAAATTTCAAATTCCAAATTCCAAAATTCCAAATTCCAATTGTTCTTGAATAGATTGGAATTTGGAATTTTTAGTTATTGGAATTTTTATTTTGCGTGAGGGATGGAAGCGGTTAGCCCACAGCGAGGAACGAGCGAGGACTTAGAGCGAATAGCCCGACGGCGGAAAAAGATGTTCTTTTGGAGTGGGATGTAGAACCGCCGGCACGCCTAAGAAAAAGAGCGCTTCGCTTTAAGATTTCAGAACGCTTCGCTTTAAGATTTCAGAACGCTTCGCTGCAAGACAATAAATTAAATCAGACTTTTTTTATATTTGTTCTTGCATCTTGTTTCTTTTATCTTATCTTTGCGCCCTTAACGAGAGGAGGTGGTCACATTATGTTAATTATACCAATTAAAGACGGAGAAAATATCGATAGAGCATTAAAGCGCTATAAGAGAAAATTTGATAAAACTGGAACTGTTCGTCAGTTGCGTGCGCGTCAAGCTTTCATCAAACCTTCTGTTACGAATAGAATGAAAATCCAAAAAGCGGCTTACATTCAGAACATGAAAGACAATTTAGAAAGTTAGTAGTTAACTTTTTCAAAATACAACCGTTAGTCATTAAAGTTTAATACCTTTGATACTAATGGTTTTTTTATGGACAATTGCAAGCAGGCATTCCGAGATTATTTGTTGTTAGAGAAGAATTATTCGCTGCATACGGTGAATGGCTACGTAAAGGATTTGCTTTTTTTTGAAACTTTTATTAAAAAGGAGTTTGATCAAGATGATTTGGTTTCTGTCAATTACGCTCAAATTAGAAGTTGGATTGTAATGTTGGTGGATGGCGGTGTTTCAAATTCGTCAGTGAATAGAAAGATATCTTCCTTAAAATCCTACTATAAATTTTTGTTGAAGACCAAGCAAATTGATGTGAGTCCATTGCTCAAGCACAAAGCACTAAAATCTCCAAAAAAAATTCAGATTCCTTTTTCTGAGAAGGAAGTAGATTTTGTCTTGAATCAGATTCAGTATAAAGAGGGTTTTGAAGGTGTCCGCGACAAGTTGATCATCGATTTGTTTTACACTACTGGTATTAGAAGGTCGGAGTTGATTAATCTTTTGTTGGGCAATGTAAATATCACAGGAAAAACAATCAAGGTTATTGGAAAAAGAAATAAAGAAAGAATTATTCCTTTAATGCCAATTTTGGAAAATCAGATTCAATTGTATCTCTCTGAAAAGGCTAATATTGAGCAAATTAGAGATAAGGATTACTTTTTCTTGACAACTAAAGGCGTTAAATTGAATGAATCTTTTGTTTATAGAATAATTAATCATTACTTTAGTCATGTCTCAGAGAAGGTAAAAAAGAGTCCGCACATATTAAGGCATACCTTTGCAACTCACCTACTGAACAATGGGGCAGACATTAATTCAGTCAAAGAATTATTGGGGCATTCTAGTTTGGCATCGACACAGGTTTATACACACAGCAGTTTGGCTGAGTTGAAAAAGGTATATGAAAATGCGCATCCAAGGAATCAAAAATAATTCGGTTATGTTTAATAATTAAAAAATTTATTATGAAGGTAAATGTTCACGCTGTTAATTTTGCGATTGACAGAAAGCTAGTTGATTTTATCCAGGAACGAATGGAAAAGTTGGAAAAGTACTATGATAAAATCGTTTCTTTTGATGTTTTTTTGAAAGTAGAGAAGACCAGTGATAAAGAAAATAAGATCGTAGAGGTAAAAGTTCATGTGCCTGGAGATGATTTAATGGTTAAAAAACAATGCAAAACTTTCGAGGAAGCAGTGGAGTTGAGTGCAGAATCTTTAGAGCGATTATTGGTAAAAAGAAAAGAAAAAATTAGAACACATATTTAATCGAAATTTTTTCGTAAAAATGTTTTGATTAAAAAACAAATTAATATACATTTGCAGTCCGTTAGAAATAGCGGGCTTTTTTTATTATATATGCCAGCGTAGCTCAGTTGGCTAGAGCAGCTGATTTGTAATCAGCAGGTCGTGGGTTCGAGTCCCTCCGCCGGCTCAAAATAGTGCTATAAATAAAAAAAGTTGGGGAGATACTCAAGCGGCCAACGAGGGCAGACTGTAAATCTGCTGTGTGAACTTCGCAGGTTCGAATCCTGCTCTCCCCACAATAATTTTTAAGAGCGCATTTGTCGGAAGGGTACTTTTGAAAAAATGGGATCTTCGAAATTTTAGTAAGGGTTCACCCTTACGGATCACAAGCCCTGCTTGTAATCCTTATAATGTGGACCACAAAATCGTCAAATGGATTTGTCCATAATGACGATATCAAGGAAAACTGCCGACTTAGCTCAGGGGTAGAGTGCTTCCTTGGTAAGGAAGAGGTCACGGGTTCAATTCCCGTAGTTGGCTCAAATTAGAATAGAGAATTTTGAACACTAATATATAACTAAGATTAAAAATTAAGTAAAATGGCAAAAGAAAATTTTAACCGTAATAAGCCCCACTTAAACATTGGAACAATTGGGCACGTTGACCACGGAAAAACAACTTTAACTGCAGCAATCACAAAAGTATTATCTGATGCAGGTTACTGTCAAGCGAAATCATTTGATCAAATTGATAACGCTCCGGAAGAAAAAGAAAGAGGTATTACTATTAATACTTCACACGTTGAGTATGAAACTGCTAACCGTCACTATGCGCACGTTGACTGTCCAGGTCACGCGGATTACGTAAAGAACATGGTTACTGGTGCTGCTCAAATGGATGGAGCTATCTTAGTTGTAGCTGCAACTGATGGACCAATGCCACAAACTCGTGAGCACATCCTTTTAGGTCGCCAAGTTGGTATTCCTAGAATGGTAGTTTTCATGAACAAAGTGGATATGGTTGATGATGCTGAGCTATTAGAATTAGTTGAAATGGAAATCAGAGATTTATTGTCTTTCTACGAATATGATGGGGATAATAGTCCAGTAGTTCAAGGTTCGGCTTTAGGTGGATTGAATAACGATCCAGCTTGGGTTCCTAAAATTATTGAATTGATGGCTGCTGTTGATATGTGGATTGAAGAGCCAGTACGTGATACTGCAAAACCATTCTTGATGCCAGTTGAAGATGTATTTACAATTACTGGTCGTGGAACTGTTGCTACAGGTCGTATCGAAACAGGTATCGCAAATACAGGTGATTCAGTTGAAATTATCGGAATGGGTGCTGACAAATTAACTTCTACTATTACTGGAGTTGAGATGTTCCGTAAAATCTTAGATAGAGGTGAAGCTGGAGATAACGTAGGTTTGTTATTAAGAGGTATTGATAAAGAATCTATCAAAAGAGGAATGGTTATTATTAAGCCAGGATCTGTAAAACCACACGCTACTTTTAAAGCAGAGGTTTATATCTTGAAAAAAGAAGAAGGTGGTCGTCATACACCATTCCACAATAACTATCGTCCACAATTTTACGTTCGTACAACGGATGTAACAGGAGTTATTACTTTGCCTGCAGGGGTAGAGATGGTAATGCCAGGGGATAACTTGACAATCAATGTTGCCTTATTAAGTCCAATCGCAATGAGCGTAGGTTTGCGTTTTGCTATCCGTGAAGGTGGTAGAACGGTAGGTGCCGGTCAGGTTACTGAAATCGTAGACTAATTATAAGTATTAATATTAGAGCCAGCAGGTTGCCTTTTGGTCATCTGCTGGCTTTTACTACGGGCGTAGTTCAAGGGTAGAATAGCGGTCTCCAAAACCGTTGATGGGAGTTCGAATCTCTCCGCCCGTGCAAAAAAACATAATGATAATGAAAGTTTTAAATTATATATCAGAAGCGTTTGAAGAATTGAAAACAAACACTACTTGGCCTGAGTGGGCAGAAGTTCAAAGACTAACAATAGTAGTAGCAGTTTTTTCTGTTTTATTTGCTTTGGCAACTTGGGGTGTTGACGAACTATTCGCAAAATCAATTGCTGGTTTCTTTAGCTGGTTAAAAGCTTAATTTTATTGTGATGACAGACAGCAATGTGAAGAAGTGGTATGTAGTCAGAGCGGTAAGCGGACAAGAGAATAAAGTTAAAGCTTATATCGAAACTGAAATCAACAGATTAGGGATGGCTGATTATATCTCGCAAGTGCTTGTCCCAACTGAAAAAGTGGTACAAGTTCGTGATGGTAAAAAAATCACCAAAGATAAAGTTTACTTTCCTGGTTATGTGATGATAGAGGCCAATTTGGCTGGTGAAATTCCGCACATTATTAAATCGATTACTAGTGTGATTGGTTTTTTAGGTGAAGTAAAAGGAGGAGATCCTGTTCCGTTGAGAATGTCTGAAGTAAACAGAATGTTAGGAAAGGTAGATGAGTTAGCGGTGAAAACAGATACTCATGCGATACCTTTTAATATAGGAGAAACAATTAAGGTGGTTGATGGACCTTTCAACGGATTCAATGGAACCGTTGAGAAAATCAACGAAGAAAAGCGTAAGCTCGAAGTAATGGTGAAAATTTTCGGAAGAAAAACACCTTTAGAACTGAGCTTTATGCAAGTGGAAAAAGTATAATTTGTTACAGTATTATAAACCGCAAACGTCTGCTTCCACAGACTGCTGCAAATTTTTTTAAAAACAATGGCTAAAGAGATTAGTAAAGTAGTTAAACTACAAGTTAAGGGAGGCGCAGCGAATCCATCGCCGCCGGTTGGACCTGCTCTTGGAGCTGCTGGTGTGAACATCATGGAATTCTGTAAGCAATTTAATGCTAGAACCCAAGATAAAGCCGGCAAAGTGTGCCCTGTGCAAATCACGGTATACAAAGACAAATCATTCGATTTTGTCGTAAAAACTCCTCCTGCTGCCGTTCAATTATTGGACGCTGCAAAGCTAAAGTCCGGTTCAGGTGAACCAAACAGAAAAAAAGTAGCGTCAGTTACTTGGGACCAAATCAAAGCAATCGCTGATGATAAAATGGTCGATTTAAATGCATTCACAATTGAGTCTGCTATGAGTATGATCGCTGGAACAGCTAGATCTATGGGTATAACTGTAAGTGGAGAATCTCCTCTAAAAAAAGCGTAAGACATGGCAAAATTGACTAAAAAACAAAAAGAGGCTGCCTCTAAAATTGAAAAGAATAAATTGTATTCTTTGAAAGATGCTTCTGCATTAATCAAAACAATTGCTTCTGCGAAATTTGATGAGTCAGTAGATATCGCGGTGAAATTAGGAGTTGATCCTAGAAAAGCGAATCAAATGGTTAGAGGGGTTGTTACCTTACCTCACGGTACAGGTAAAGATGTAAGAGTTCTTGCATTGGTTACTCCTGATAAAGAAGCGGAAGCTAAAGCTGCTGGTGCAGACCACGTAGGTTTAGACGATTACTTGCAAAAAATTAAAGACGGTTGGACAGATATTGATGTAATCATCACGATGCCTGCTGTTATGGGTAAATTAGGTCCATTAGGTCGTATTTTAGGACCTAGAGGTTTAATGCCAAACCCTAAAACTGGTACGGTTACTATGGATGTAGCGAAAGCTGTAGCTGAAGTAAAAGCTGGTAAAATCGACTTTAAAGTAGATAAAACAGGTATTGTACATGCTGGTATCGGAAGAATTTCTTTCGGAGCGGATATGATCAACGACAATGCCCACGAAATCATTCAAACATTATTAAAACTTAAACCAACTGCGGCTAAAGGAACTTACATCAAAAGCATTCACTTGTCAAGCACAATGAGTCCTGCGATTGCTTTAGATCCTAAAGGAGTATAAATTAGAAGTCATGACTAGAGAAGAAAAATCAAGAGTTATTGAAGATTTAACTGCACAGTTAGCGGGAACGAATGTTGTTTATTTAGCAGACATTTCTGGTTTAAATGCAGAAACTACTTCAAACCTGAGAAAAGCTTGTTTTAAAGCAGGTATCGAATTGGCGGTAGTTAAAAATACTTTGCTTGAAAAAGCAATGAATGCTTCCACTAACGATTACGGTGATTTACCGTCTATCCTTAAGGGAAACACTTCAATCTTAATCTCAGAGAACGGAAACGCTCCTGCTAAGATTATTAAAGAATTCCGTAAGAAGTCAGATAAGCCTCTTTTAAAAGGAGCTTTCATTCACCATGCTGTATTTATCGGAGACAACCAATTAGATGCGTTAATCGCTCTTAAATCGAAAGAAGGAGTTATTGGAGAAATCATCGGATTGCTTCAATCTCCTGCTAAGAATGTGGTGTCTGCTCTTAAATCAAGCGGTGGTAAATTGGCTGGAATTCTTAAAACATTGTCTGAAAAATAGGCAATTAAAATACGCGCGCACTTAATAAATTATATTTTACAAACTATTTAAAAACGATAGAAAAAATGGCAGATTTGAAACAATTCGCAGAACAATTAGTTAACTTAACAGTTAAAGAAGTTAATGAATTAGCTACAATTTTAAAAGATGAATACGGAATCGAGCCTGCAGCTGCTGCTGTAGTTGCTGGTCCTGCAGCTGGTGGTTCAGGAGATGCTCCTGCTGCTGAAGAGCAAACTGAATTTACAGTTGTATTGAAAGACGCTGGTGCTTCTAAATTAGCAGTAGTAAAAGCAGTTAAAGAATTAACTGGTTTAGGTCTTAAAGAAGCTAAAGATTTAGTAGATGCTGCTCCATCTAACATCAAAGAAGGTGTTACTAAAGATGAGGCTGAAGGTCTTAAAAAATCATTAGAAGAAGCTGGAGCTGTAGTTGAGCTAAAATAAGCTAAACTCGGTTTTGAGAACTAGGTTTAGGCCTTGGACAGCGATGTTCAAAGGCCTAAACCATTTTTCGTATAATAAAATTATATTCTTAATCTTATTATAAAATTACCCAAAAAGTTTTTAGTCAATACGAAGACAGAAGTTTACTGAAGATACGCCGGTTCGCTTTTAAAGAGGTATTGATTTTAAAAAGAAAGTATCAATAAAACAGTGTTTTTGCACAAACAAATTACTTTTTTTTAATCAAAATTTTGTCCATTGATGATAACAAATCAGACTGAAAGATTGAATTTTGCCTCAACGAAAAATATTCCTGACTACCCAGATTTTCTGGACGTTCAGGTTAAATCTTTTAAAGATTTTTTCCAATTGGAAACCAAATCTGACGAAAGAGGCAACGAAGGTTTATACAACACCTTCATGGAAAACTTTCCAATTACAGATACAAGAAATAACTTTGTACTAGAATTCCTCGATTATTTTGTTGATCCACCACGTTACACGATTCAAGAGTGTATCGAAAGAGGTTTAACTTATAGCGTGCCCTTAAAGGCGAGGTTAAAACTTTACTGTACTGACCCAGAGCACGAAGATTTTGAAACGATTGTTCAGGATGTATATCTCGGAACAATTCCTTACATGACTCCAAGTGGTACTTTTGTAATCAATGGCGCTGAACGCGTAGTTGTATCGCAATTGCACCGTTCGCCTGGTGTTTTCTTTGGACAATCCTTCCATGCCAATGGAACCAAATTATATTCTGCTCGTGTCATCCCTTTCAAAGGATCATGGATAGAATTTGCTTCCGATATCAATAGCGTTATGTACGCATATATCGATAGAAAGAAAAAATTACCTGTAACCACTTTATTCCGTGCCATCGGTTTCGAAAGAGACAAGGATATCCTTGAGATTTTCGACCTTGCAGAGGAAATAAAAGTGTCTAAAACAGGACTTAAAAAATATATCGGTAGAAGACTTGCTGCGCGTGTTTTAAATACGTGGCATGAGGATTTCGTAGATGAAGATACTGGTGAAGTAGTTTCTATCGAACGTAACGAGATCATCCTTGATAGAGATACCATTATCGACAAAGATAATGTGGAAGAAATCATCGACTCGAACGTAAAATCTATTTTGTTGCACAAAGAAAGTACCAGTCAAGCGGACTATAGTATTATTCATAACACGCTTCAAAAAGATCCAACCAATTCTGAAAAAGAAGCCGTTGAGCATATCTACAGACAATTGCGTAATGCAGAACCGCCTGATGAAGAAACTGCTCGTGGTATTATAGATAAATTGTTCTTCTCTGACCAACGTTACAACTTAGGTGAGGTAGGTCGTTATAGAATGAACAAAAAATTGAACCTAGATATCCCAATGGAAAAGCAAGTCTTGACCAAAGAAGATATCATCACCATCGTGAAATATTTGATCGAATTAATCAACTCTAAAGCAGAGATTGATGATATCGATCACTTGTCTAACCGTCGTGTTCGAACTGTAGGCGAGCAATTGTCTCAACAGTTTGGCGTTGGTTTAGCACGTATGGCTAGAACAATCCGCGAAAGAATGAACGTTAGAGATAACGAGGTGTTTACACCAATCGATTTGATCAATGCCAAAACATTGTCATCCGTAATCAACTCTTTCTTCGGAACCAATCAGCTGTCTCAGTTTATGGATCAAACGAATCCATTAGCGGAGATTACGCACAAAAGAAGATTATCAGCCCTTGGACCAGGTGGACTTTCGCGTGAAAGAGCCGGATTTGAGGTGCGTGACGTTCACTATACACACTACGGACGTTTATGTCCAATTGAAACACCTGAGGGTCCAAACATTGGTTTGATTTCTTCTCTTGGTGTTTATGCGAAAGTGAATGGAATGGGATTCATCGAAACACCGTATCGTAAAGTTACGAATGGTAAAGTCGATTTAGAATCAACTCCTATCTATTTGAGCGCTGAAGAAGAAGAAGGTAAGATGATTGCGCAAGCGAATATCCAAATGGATAATTCAGGAAAAATCACTGCTGATAAAGTTATTGCCCGTGAAGAAGGCGATTTCCCAGTGGTTGATCCAGGACAGGTTCATTATACTGACGTGGCGCCAAATCAAATTGCTTCGATTTCAGCTTCGTTAATTCCATTCTTGGAACATGATGATGCGAATAGAGCCTTGATGGGATCAAACATGATGCGTCAGGCCGTACCATTATTACGTCCTGAAGCGCCAATTGTTGGAACTGGTTTAGAGCGTCAAGTAGCTTCGGATTCTAGAGTATTGATTAATGCTGAAGGACCTGGAGTAGTTGAATACGTTGATGCTAATATCATCACCATCAAATACGATCGTTCTGAAGAAGAGCGTATGGTAAGTTTTGAAGCGGATGAGAAAACATACAATTTAATTAAATTCAGAAAAACCAATCAAAGTACCAGTATCAACTTGAAACCTATCGTAAGAAAAGGAGATCGAGTAGTTGCAGGTCAAGTATTGTCTGAAGGATATGCCACACAAAATGGAGAATTAGCTTTGGGTAGAAACCTAAAAGTAGCGTTCATGCCATGGAAAGGGTACAACTTCGAGGATGCGATTGTGATTTCTGAAAAAGTAGTTCGCGATGATATCTTTACCTCAATCCACGTTGATGATTACTCACTTGAAGTAAGAGATACGAAATTAGGTAACGAAGAATTGACGAATGATATCCCTAACGTTTCTGAAGAGGCTACTAAAGACTTAGATGAAAACGGTATGATTAGAATTGGAGCCGAGGTAAAACCTGGCGACATTTTGATCGGAAAAATTACACCAAAAGGAGAATCAGATCCAACGCCAGAAGAAAAATTACTTCGTGCCATCTTTGGAGACAAAGCAGGTGATGTGAAAGATGCTTCTTTGAAAGCTTCTCCATCATTGCACGGTGTGGTTTTAGATAAAAAATTATTCGCGAGAGCGGTAAAAGATAAACGCAAGCGTACCCAAGATAAAGATGCTTTAGGCACTTTAGAAATGGAATTCGAAACGAAATTTGTTGAATTAAAAGACAAATTAGTAGAGAAATTGTTCTTGATTGTCAACGGAAAAACTTCGCAAGGTGTCATGAATGATTTGGGTGAAGAAGTATTGCCAAAAGGTAAGAAATACACGCAAAAAATGTTGTACGCGGTTGAAGATTTCGCACACTTAAGTTCAGGTCAATGGGTTGCAGATGACGCTACCAATAAAATGGTAAACGACTTGATCCACAACTACAAAATTAAGTTGAATGACCTTCAAGGTGCATTGCGTAGAGAGAAATTTACAATTACAGTAGGTGATGAATTACCAGCTGGAATTTTGAAATTGGCTAAAGTTTACATCGCTAAAAAACGTAAGTTGAAAGTGGGTGATAAAATGGCGGGACGTCACGGAAACAAAGGTATTGTGGCTCGTATCGTTCGTCATGAAGACATGCCTTTCCTTGAAGACGGAACTCCTGTAGATATTGTATTGAATCCACTTGGTGTACCATCTCGTATGAACATCGGTCAGATTTACGAAACGGTTTTAGGTTGGGCTGGACAAAATTTAGGACGCAAATTCGCGACACCTATTTTCGACGGAGCTACTTTAGATCAAATTAACGAATTGACAGACGAAGCTGGGATTCCACGTTTCGGACATACCTACCTTTATGATGGAGGAACAGGAGAGCGTTTCCACCAAGCAGCAACAGTTGGAGTGATCTATATGTTGAAACTTGGACATATGGTTGATGATAAGATGCACGCGCGTTCTATCGGACCGTACTCATTAATTACGCAACAACCTCTTGGAGGAAAAGCGCAATTCGGAGGACAACGTTTCGGAGAGATGGAGGTATGGGCATTAGAGGCATACGGTGCTTCTAGTACACTTCGTGAAATCTTAACGGTAAAATCGGATGATGTTATTGGTAGAGCTAAAACTTACGAAGCGATCGTAAAAGGAGAAACGATGCCGGAGCCAGGTTTGCCTGAATCTTTCAACGTATTGATGCACGAATTGAAAGGCCTAGGTCTTGATATCCGTTTAGAAGAATAAAGAAGTTGACGGTTGTAGGTTGTATGTTGTAGGTTCATTCCTTTTAGCTTACAACCTATAACTTACAACTTACAACAAAGTTTTCAATTTCAAAATAATTCAATAGTACGACTATGATGAATAATAGAAATAATACAAACAATAGAGATAAAAATCCAATCAAGAGATTTGACAAAATTTCGATTGGACTAGCTTCACCAGAATCTATCTTGGCTGAGTCAAGAGGCGAGGTTTTGAAGCCAGAAACTATCAATTATAGAACCCACAAACCAGAACGTGATGGCCTTTTCTGCGAGCGTATTTTCGGTCCAGTTAAAGATTTTGAGTGTGCTTGTGGTAAATACAAAAGAATACGCTACAAAGGAATCATTTGTGACCGTTGTGGTGTTGAAGTTACTGAAAAGAAAGTACGTCGTGATCGAGTAGGACACATCAACCTTGTGGTGCCAATTGCTCACATTTGGTATTTCCGTTCACTTCCAAACAAAATTGGTTACATTCTAGGATTGCCTTCTAAGAAATTAGATATGATTATCTACTACGAAAGATATGTAGTTATTCAAGCAGGTATTGCTAAAAATGCAGAAGGAGAATCAATCCAAAGATTGGACTTCTTAACTGAGGAAGAATATCTAAATATCCTTGATTCACTTCCACAAGAGAATCAATATTTAGATGACATGGATCCTAATAAATTCGTTGCCAAAATGGGAGCTGAATGTATTATGGATTTGCTTGCACGTATCGACTTAGATGCTTTATCTTACGAATTGCGTCACTCAGCGAACAACGAAACGTCTAAACAACGTAAAACTGAAGCATTAAAAAGACTACAAGTAGTTGAGTCTTTCCGTGAATCAAACTTGAACCGTGAAAATCGTCCGGAATGGATGATCATGAAAGTAGTTCCAGTTATTCCACCAGAATTGCGTCCGTTAGTGCCGCTTGATGGAGGTCGTTTTGCAACTTCGGATTTGAATGATTTATATCGAAGAGTAATCATCCGTAACAATCGTTTGAAACGTTTGATGGAAATCAAAGCGCCAGAAGTAATCTTGCGTAACGAAAAACGTATGTTGCAAGAATCAGTAGATTCATTGTTCGACAATACGCGTAAAGCGTCTGCTGTTAAAACAGAATCGAATCGTCCGTTGAAATCACTTTCGGATTCCCTAAAAGGAAAACAAGGTCGTTTCCGTCAAAACTTACTTGGTAAACGTGTCGATTATTCAGCACGTTCGGTAATTGTTGTTGGACCAGAATTGAAATTATTTGAATGCGGTATCCCAAAAGATATGGCAGCAGAATTATACAAGCCATTTGTAATCCGTAAATTAATCGAAAGAGGTATTGTAAAAACGGTTAAATCGGCTAAGAAAATTATCGATAAAAAAGAACCTGTTGTTTGGGATATCTTGGAGAATGTAATTAAAGGACATCCAGTATTACTGAATCGTGCTCCTACATTGCACAGATTGGGTATCCAAGCATTCCAACCTAAATTAATTGAAGGAAAAGCAATCCAATTGCACCCATTAGTTTGTACCGCTTTCAACGCGGATTTTGATGGGGATCAAATGGCGGTGCATTTACCATTAGGACCAGAAGCTATTCTAGAAGCGCAATTGTTAATGTTGGCTTCACACAATATCTTGAATCCAGCCAATGGAGCGCCGATTACCGTACCTTCTCAAGACATGGTTTTGGGTCTATATTATATGACCAAAGAAAGAGTGTCAACACCAGAATTACAAATTCTTGGACAAGACTTAACCTTCTATTCTGCTGAAGAAGTAAATATTGCTTTAAACGAAGGAAGATTAGAATTGAATGCTCGTGTAAAAATCAGAGCGAAAGATTTTAATGAAGAAGGAAATTTAGTTTATAAAATTATTCAAACAACGGCGGGACGTGTATTGTTTAACGAAGTAGTTCCAGAAGCTGCAGGTTATATCAACGACGTTTTGACTAAAAAGAACTTACGTGATATTATCGGAAGAATCTTAAGTGTAACCAATGTACCTACAACTGCTGCCTTCTTAGATAGCATGAAAGATATGGGTTACAAATTCGCTTTCAAAGGTGGATTGTCATTCAGCTTAGGTGATATTATCATCCCAGAAAGAAAAGGTGAATTAATCGCAGATGCTCGTGAACAAGTTGAAGGTATTTCTGTGAATTATAACATGGGATTAATTACCAACAACGAACGTTACAACCAAGTAATTGATGTTTGGACTTCAACCAATGCCATGCTTACCGAATTAGCCATGAAAAATATCCGTGAAGACCAACAAGGTTTCAACTCGGTATATATGATGCTTGATTCTGGAGCGCGTGGATCGAAAGAACAAATTCGTCAGTTAACCGGTATGCGTGGATTGATGGCGAAACCTAAAAAATCAACTGCTGGTGGTGGTGAAATTATTGAAAACCCGATTCTTTCTAACTTTAAAGAAGGACTATCGATTTTAGAATATTTCATTTCTACACACGGTGCTCGTAAAGGACTTGCCGATACGGCTTTGAAAACGGCGGATGCGGGTTACCTAACCAGAAGACTACACGACGTATCGCAAGATGTAATCGTAAATATTGATGATTGTGGTACCTTACGTGGTATTGAGGTTTCAGCATTGAAGAAAAATGAAGAGATCGTAGAAACTTTCGGAGAGCGTATTTTAGGACGTGTAGCTTTACATGACACCTTAAATCCGTTGACTTCTGAAGTAATGGTTTATTCAGGACAACAAATTACCGAAGCAATTGTAAAAGAATTCGAAGGATCTCCTGTTGAAAAACTAGAAGTTCGTTCTCCATTGACTTGCGAAGCGCTTAAAGGAATTTGTGCTAAATGTTACGGAAGAAACCTTGCTACCGGAAGAATGACACAAAGAGGTGAAGCCGTTGGTGTAATTGCTGCACAATCTATCGGTGAACCTGGTACACAGTTAACGCTACGTACATTCCACGTTGGTGGAGTTGCTGGAGGTATTTCTGAAGAATCTAGTATCGTTACAAGATTTAATGGTAAACTTGAAATCGAAGATCTTAAAACCGTCAAAGGAGAAGATGCCGATGGAAACTCTGTTGATATTGTTGTTTCTCGTTCTACAGAATTGAAATTAATTGATGAAAAAACAGGTATCTTATTAAGTACCAATAATATTCCTTACGGTTCAAGTATCTTCGTTAAAGATGGTCAGTCAATCTTAAAAGGAGATGTGATTTGTAAATGGGATCCATATAACGGGGTAATTGTTTCTGAATTTACAGGAAAAATTGCTTACGAAGATTTAGAGCAAGGACAATCATTCATGGTTGAAATTGATGAGCAAACAGGTTTCCAAGAAAAAGTAATTTCTGAATCGAGAGCTAAAAAATTAATTCCAACCTTATTGGTTTACGGTAAAGACAACGAATTGATTCGTTCTTATAACTTACCAGTTGGAGCGCACCTTATGGTTGAGAATGGCGAGAAAATTAAAGCCGGTAAAGTATTGGTGAAAATCCCACGTCGTTCTTCTAAATCTGGAGATATCACCGGAGGTTTACCTAGAATTACCGAGTTGTTAGAAGCTCGTAATCCTTCGAATCCAGCAGTGGTTTCAGAAATTGATGGGGTTGTTACTTTTGGTAAAATCAAACGTGGAAATCGTGAGATTATCATCGAGTCTAAATTTGGTGAAGTGAAGAAATACTTGGTTAAATTATCAAGTCAAATCTTAGTTCAAGAAAATGACTTCGTGAGAGCCGGTGTTCCTTTGTCTGATGGGGCGATTACTCCAGAAGATATCTTGAGAATTCAAGGTCCAGCTGCTGTTCAACAGTATTTGGTAAACGAAATCCAAGAGGTGTACCGATTACAAGGGGTTAAAATCAACGATAAACACTTCGAAGTTGTTATCCGTCAAATGATGCGTAAAGTGCGCGTAGAAGATCCAGGAGATACTTTATTCTTAGAAGAGCAGTTAATTCACACCAAAGATTTTATCGTTGAAAATGATAATCTTTACGGTATGAAAGTGGTGGAAGATGCTGGAGATTCAGAAACGATCAAGCCGGGACAAATCATTTCTCCACGTCAGTTGCGAGATGAGAATTCTTTGTTGAAACGTAATGATCAGAACTTAGTCACTGCACGTGACGTCATCACCGCTACAGCAACGCCAGTTTTACAAGGTATCACAAGAGCTTCTTTACAAACCAAATCGTTTATCTCTGCGGCATCGTTCCAGGAAACTACTAAAGTATTAAACGAAGCAGCTGTTGCTGGTAAAGTAGATTACTTAGAAGGATTGAAGGAGAATGTTATCGTAGGACACCGTATTCCAGCAGGAACGGGAATGAGAGATTACGATAACACTATTGTAGGTTCTAAAGATGATTACAACGAAATGATGGCGAATAAAGAAGAATATATTTACTAAAGATATGAGCGACTCTAAACAGCCACAACAAGGGCAAATCAATATTGAATTGGATGAAGCAATGGCAGAAGGAATCTATTCCAATCTAGCTATTATCAATCATTCCGCTTCAGAGTTTGTCTTAGACTTTGTTTGTATCATGCCAGGTACACCTAAAGCAAAAGTAAAATCAAGAATTGTCTTGACACCACAACATGCCAAAAGATTGGTAAAAGCGTTGGCGGAAAATGTGCATCGTTTTGAGGTTTCTCACGGAGAAATCAAGGATACAGAACAACCGCCGATACCACTCAATTTTGGTCCCGCTGGTCAAGCATAATACTAAAAACCTCTTCAGAAATGAAGGGGTTTTTTTATTTAAATGCGTGATTTAAAGTGAATTGTATCCATCTTTGACTGCTAAAATAACTATACGTCTCCAAACTAGTACTAGACAAACGGCATTTTCGTCCCGATGAACAACATTCGCGTAGTATTTTAACGAGTTTATGCTCTTTTTGTCGGATTCTTTTTTTTTGTTTAACCTTCCAACGTTACTTTGTCTGTATAATTAAAACAATAAAGTTTTTCCGTTCAACAATATCATTCTGGATTAACTGTTTCTTTAGAAATTAATAAATTAAAAAACAGCACATGGAACAAAAATTACTTTACTTAATGAACCGATTCAGGTAGTTCATTTTCTCTAAGCTTTAGTTAGCTTAAATCTCAAAAACCTAGCGAAATTCGCCAGCTTTCCCTTATGAAAAACAGTGGAACAGGTATTCTTATACAAATTTTTAACCCCCTCAATAAATCTAAACAAGCATGAAAAAGTTTACAAAATTATCAAATCAAATTAGGGAAACCCATCGAGGTGTCTTGACCCTATTATTGTGTTTGATGGGTATGTTATTTACAACAACCGTATCGGCACAAATTGCGTTGCGAAGCTCGCAGACTAACACAAGTACCAGCACTACTGTAACTGTTACTAAACCAACAGGCTTAGCAGTGGGAGATTTGATGTTGGCTAACATTGTACAAAGCGATGACAATGACAATCAAGTATTATCTGATGCTACGCTGGCAGGATGGACTTTGGTCGCAGGTAGAGAATTCGGAAATGTAGGTAGCGATAGCTGGTGGGGAACCATCCTATACAAAGTGGCGGCAGCTTCTGATGTTGCTGCAACTAATTTTACCTTCACTGGCGACGCAGATTCTGATGACATGGAAGCTGGGATTGCTGCTTTTTCAGGAGTAGCAGTTACGGGAGGTGTCTCAAGTGGACCTTTTGATGTGGTGCCTGGAACTATCAATATTGCCAATAATGATGATTTAAGTGCAACTGCAATAACTACAGCTACAGCAAATGCCGCTGTAATGATGTTTGGAATGATTGGAGATAATAGAAACGTTGATTCATGGACTGCAACTTCACCAACCACCCTTGCTGAAATATTTGACGTACCATTCAATGCCGGTTTAGATATGGGAATGGGAATGGCTTGGGCATTGAAAACGACCGCAGGTTCTACTGGCTTAGGTGCTGGAGAGTTAAGTGGCAACGAAAATGACCCACATGGTTCGATTCTAATCGCTTTGCGTCCTTGTACAGCAACGCCAACAGTAACACCTGTATCTTCTATTTTACCAGTTTGTTTTAGTGCTAGTGCTCAAACTACTACAATGCCCTATTCCGCTGCAACAAATAGTCCAACGGCTTATTCGATTGATTGGAATGCTGCTGCAAATACTGCAGGTTTGTTAGATCAAGATGTTACGGCACATACTTTTGTTGGTGCAGGTGGTATCATGCCTAATGTATCAATCCAAGCAAATGTTGCTGCAGGAACTTATAACGGTACACTTTCGATTATAACTGCCGGAGGTTGTAGAAATACTTCGGCAGTAAGTGTAACGGTGTTAGCAGCTCCTACTGCCAGCGCAGGTAGTCCTTTGCTTGCTATTTGTCTAGGAGGAACATCGGCTGCGTTAGGTGGTTCAGTAGGTGGCTCTGCAACAGGAGGAACTTGGTCTAGTTCTGCAGGAGGAACTTTTAATCCAAATGCGACCACTTTAAACGCAACTTGGACACCATTACCTGGATATAGCGGAACTGCTACGTTAACTTTAACGACTTCAGGGGGTGCATGTGGAACAACAACAGCGTCTAAGACGCAATTGGTCAATGCGCAACCAACAGCCGCAGCTGGAGGAACGCAAACGATTTGTGTGGGCGGTACGGCTATTGTTAGTGGTGCTAGTTCATCAAACGGAACAATTTCTTGGGGAGAAAATGGGGCTGGTTCTATAACCGCTAATGGAAGCACTTTGACCCCAACTTATACTTCTCTTGCAGGCGACTCAGGAAATACAGTGACTTTAACAATGACTGTTTCTAATAGTCCTTGTGCTGTTGCTACTGCTAATTATAGTGTGGTGGTGAATCCATTAGCAACAGTAAATGCTAATGCTGATCAAACCATTTGCGCCACAACTCCAAATGTAACACTTGCTGGATCTATTGGCGGAAGTGCTACTTCTGCAACTTGGTCCGGAGGGACAGGAACATTCAGTCCTGACAACACAACTTTAAATACCACATATACGCCTTCTGCTGCTGAATTTTTAGCCGGAGGGAACATCACTTTAACTTTAACAACGAACGATCCTGCAGGACCTTGTAATGCGGTTTCAGATACGATGGTAATCACGATTAGGTTATCTCCGACAGCTTCGGCTGGTGGTACCGTAACAATTTGTCCAGGAGCTGCAACTACAGTAAGTGGCGCAAGTGCTTCGAACGGAACCATTTCATGGACTGAAAACGGAGCAGGTACAATTACTGCTGGTGGTACATCTTTAGCACCAACCTATACTTCTGTGGCAGGTGATGCTGGTAGTACTGTGACCTTAACAATGACCGTTACCAATAGTCCTTGTGCAACAGCAACTGCGACTTACACCGTTGTAGTGAGTCCTGCAGCACCAAACGCTGCTGGAGCAATTACAGGTTCCGCTTCAGTTTGTGCCGGAGAAACTACCTTAGCTTATACTGTTGCGGCAGTTACAAATGCTACAAACTACACTTGGACCGTTCCATCAGGATGGAGCATTACGGATGGTCAAGGAACTGCTTCAATTACTGCAACTGCAGGTGGAGCTGGAACTGGAGACATTACAGTAGTAGCGAGTAATTCTTGTGGTAGTACAAATCCACAGACAGTCATTAATATTTTTCCATCAAATGCTACTAATAATACTGGTTTCGTAACTAGTTCTGCTAAAACAGATAATGGAATTCAATGTAATAATGGTGGTGGAGAACGCAGAGGGTTTATCAAATTCCCTTTGACTGCAATTCCAGCTGGAGCAACAATTGTTTCTTCTACTTTAAGACTTACAAATAATAATAGTATAACCCCAAGCGGTGCAAATAACGATGTAAAACCTTTAGGGAATACTGATCCAGTAGCAGGAACATCAACCGCATCTGTATTATTCAATGCGATTGGAGCTCAAAATAGTGGTACGTTTTATAGCAGAACTACCTGGAGCAATACAGGAGTAATTACACTTGCATTAGGATCCAATGCGACTACAGATATCCAATCACGATTTGCCTCTCCGGGATACATAGCCATGGGTTTAGCGCGAGGAGGAACTGGTGTTTTTAATCTTTTTGGTTATTCTAGTGGTGCTAACGCGCCAAGACTTGATGTGACTTACAGCGCACCTCAATCGTTGTCAATAACTATTAATCCATTAACTACAACAGGAGATGTAACAACGTCAATCTGTGCGGGAGAAACTTACGTTTGGCCAGCAAATGGCGCATCGTATACTACAGAACAAATTAACACAACATTCGTTTCAGGATGTAACACGGCGACGTTGAATTTGACCGTTAATCCACTAACAACCAATGGAGATGTAACTACTTCCATTTGTTCGGGAGATACTTATGTATGGCCAGCGAATGGAGCTTCTTACACAACAACTCAAAGCGGAACTACTTTCGTTTCAGGATGTAATACAGCTACTTTGAATTTGAACATTATTCCAAGTACTACAGTGGGAAGTTTAACAACTACTGCTTGCGACACCTACACTTGGGCTGAAAACAGTCAAACTTACGCGGCAACAGGAGTTTATACTCACGTTGTAGGATGTAACACCGCTACTTTAGATTTGACGATTGTTCCAAGTACAACAGTTGGTAGCTTAACAACTTCAGCTTGTGATACCTATACTTGGGCAGAAAATAGCCAAACTTATACGACTAGTGGAGTATATGTAAATGTAGTTGGTTGTAATACGGCTACTTTAGATTTAGCAATTATTCCAAGTACAACAATTGGAAGCGAAACAGTTAATGCTTGCATTACCTATACTTGGGCAGAGAACGGACAAACATATAATTCAAGTGGCGTTTATACAAATGTTGTAGGATGTAACACGGCGACATTAACCTTAACTGTTAATACTACTCCAGATACGTTTTATGCCGATACAGACGGTGACGGATTTGGAACAGGTGCTGCAATTTTATCTTGCACTGGTCAACCAGCCAACACTTCTACAAACAATACAGATTGTGCTCCTGGTGACGCTTCAAAATGGAGAACAGCAAATTTCTTTATTGATGTAGATGGTGATTCGTTTAACAATGGTTTCCCTGCGGTACCAGTTTGCTATGGAGCAACAGTTCCGAGTGGATATGTTGCAAGTTTCAACGGAGTAGATTGTGATGATAGCAGTGCATCGGTACATCCGAATGCTTCAGAAGTGTTAGGAAATAGTATTGATGACAACTGCGATGGAGTAACTGATGAGGTAACACAAACTTCAAACTTGATTGCAAGTCATTGTGGAATTACCTTAACGAATTTAGCAAATACCTTATTTGCATATGATTTGGCAACATTTGTTCCTCAATTGGGTCCAATTCAAGGCTATCGATTTAGAGTGACTAACGGTGCAACTGTGAGAACTTTTGATTCGCCAAATGTAAGGTTTAATTTGACGAACTTACCTGGAGGCGCCACTTATGGGACCGCTTACACTGTCGAAGTATCTGTAAAATCAGGCGGTTTCTATAGAGCTTATGGTGCGCCTTGTATTATAAATACTCCAGCGGTTCCTAATGCAACCTTCGTTGTCAATCCAATTAGCGGTTCTACTTTAAGCGATATTTCAAATTCGATATTTTGTCAACAAGTACCAACGGCGTCAGGTTACCGATTCAGAGTAAAAAATGGTGACACTGTCGTAGGAACATATTCAAGTCCAATTAGCCGATTTAGCTTGGTGAATTTGGGGATTTCAAATATCGACTTTGGAACTACTTACACAATCGATGTACTGTTGAAATTTGGAAATGATTGGAGACCAGACACTGAGTACGGACCAGCAGCTTTGATTAGCACTCCAGCGACGCCAGGAACTTCAAGAGTGATTAGACCAACTTGCGGAACTACAATCAATGCGTTGTGGACTACTATTTTTGCGCAACAAATCATCGGTGCTCAAGGATATAAATTTGTGGTAACTAACGGAGTTCAAACAAGAGAATTCGCTACAGCGAACCCAAGATTCCAATTGCCATTATTGTCAGGAGGAGCAGCTGCAAGTACTGCTTACACAATCCGTGTAGATGTATTGTATAACAGTAGTTATGTTGAAGGAACCGTATTGTGCACTCTTACAACGTCTCCAACAGCGTCTAGACAAACAAACTCGGTTGTCGATATCTATGAAGTGAATGCAACTCCTAATCCATTTGCTCAGACATTCAAGTTGAATGTAAATACTTCAAGTGAGGATCAAGTTGGAGTAAGAGTATATGATATGTTAGGCCGCGAGGTTGAAGCACGTCAGGCATCTGTTGCTGCGATCACTAACTTAGAAATTGGATCACAATATCCTTCAGGAGTTTACAACATTATTGTAACTCAAGGTGCTCATGTTAAATCATTGAGAGTGATCAAAAGATAACGACTAAAAGTAAATTACAAAACGCCTCAATTTTGGGGCGTTTTGCTTTTTATAAGGTCAGATATTAACTTCTTTTTGGGCATTATAGCTTGAAAATTAGAACCGGATTGTCTTTTAATCCTGATATAATCGAGGTTTTTGCTAATTGTGGCGGTATCAAGGACAAGTTTTTAGTCCATCGATTGTTGTTAATAAAGTGCGAATAATAATATTAAGGTAATGCTTTCGAGATAAATTTTAGATTAAATTTGTTTCGATAAAAGGGGGCTTTTATGAATATGTAATATCTTTAATCACTTGAAAATGATAATTATGACTTTCTTGAAGAGTAGTTTCCCTCGCATTTCTCGGTCGAAAAACACGTGTCTAGATTTTTGTTCAAATGTTTTGCTAAACAAAACGCTTTTTGTTTATTATATTTTTCTTGTTTCCTTGATTCCTTCCTATTCTCAAGTAGTTAGCCAAAAAAACAATTCGACCGCTTCAAATTCTAGAAATCAAGAGCAGGTTAGCGCCATGGCATGTGTGCCTCCTACTGCATTAAGTTACACTGTCAATTCGGCTTTTTATTGCACCGGGATACCCATTACACCAAACTTAATGAGTTATTCAGGAAATACGGTGACTTCCATAGTAATTAGCCCTGACTTACCTGTGGGATTAAGTTTTAATACACTCAATGGAACAATAACGGGAACTCCGACGGTTGCAGTTGCGGGTAATTATACTGTGATTATAAACAATCCATGCGGGTTTACTTCGCGATCACTATATATAGCAGTAAGTTCAGGAACCAACTACTATGCAGATGCTGATGGAGATGGATATGGCACTGGTGTAGCAACAGTATCATGTACCGGACAACCGGCAAACACCGCTACTAACGATACGGATTGCGCGCCCACAAATCCTTTAAAATGGCGTACGTCGAATCTTTATATTGATCAAGATGGCGATCGCTACAGCAATGGTTTTCCTGCGGTTGCTAGGTGTTATGGCGCAACGGTTCCGGTTGGCTTTGCTTCTCAATATATCGGTACTGATTGTCTTGACACCAATATTGCTGTAAATCCTAATGCAGTAGAAGTTCCCGGAAATAGTATCGATGACAATTGCGATGGTTTTGTAGATGAAATTACTACGACCTCTTATTTGATTGCTACTAGTTGTGGCATTACCGTTCCAACACTTAGCGCATCGCTTTTCGCGCAACCCATTGCGGGAGCTCAAGGCTATAGATTTGAAGTAACAAATGGTCCTAATGTTGGTGTTTTCGAAACCAATATTAACCGATTTAATTTGTTAAACCTTTCGCCAGGAGTGACATTTTCTTCTACCAATACGGTTAATAGTGTCAGAGTTGCGGTAAAGATAAATGGATTTTGGCGGGCTTATGGATTGCCGTGTATTGTCAATACACCGCCGGTTCCAAATTCAACTTCTGTAAATAACCCCGTTTGCGGATCTTTCTTAAGAGATATTTGGGATACGATTTTTTGTTTTCAAATTCAAGGCGCTACAGGATATCGATTTAGAGTAAAAAAAGATGGAGTTCTCATCGGAACAGTGGATAGCACTGTCAATAGTTTTAGGATGGTTGATTTGGGGATTGCCAATATTGTTTTTGCCACGTCCTACACTATTGATGTTTTATTGAAACTCAATGGGACTTGGCTTCCGGACACCGAGTATGGTACTAGTTGCGTTATAGTAACGCCACCAACTCCGGGGGTTTCGAGAATTTCTATCCCAAGTTGTGGAAGTTCAACGAATAGTTTATGGCAGAGCATTTTTGCGGTTCCTATTACCGGTGCGCAAGGATATAAATTTGTGTTTGATAACGGAATTCGATACCGGGAATATGTTACTGCCGCAAGTTCAATGCAGATTTTCAATATTCCTGGCGGCCCGATGGTTGGAACTACGTATTCCATTCGTGTCGATGTACTATACAACAATAGCTACGTACCAGGCAGAGAGACTTGCACACTGACGATCTTACCAACAGCTACAAGGTTAACAAACGAACCAATAAGTATCTTTGACGTTAAGTCGACGCCCAATCCGTTTACAAACCATTTTAACTTGAATCTCAATACTTCAAGTGAAGAGCCTATTGAAATAAAAGTGTACGATATGTTCGGTCGAACAATTGCGGCCTATCAGGATACTGTCGCCAACCTCGCCAACCTCGCCATAGGAGAAAACTATTCTTCTGGAGTGTATCAGATTGTCGTGAGTCAAGGAACTGCCGCTAAGACCTTGCGTGTCATCAAAAGGTAAACTACTGGTCTATGTAACGAATTTTCAAAACACCCTAAGTTGAGGTGTTATTTTCTTTTGTTTTCTTTCAAATGTATTTTCTACCAGTTTTTTCTCAACGAAATCTCCCGAGACGGATTGTTTTTACGAATAGTTCTCTTAAATCTATCCATAAAGTGCATCTTTTTTAGCTGAAATGCACGAGATTTTCATTTTTGGTTAGTTTAACGAGTTTTGGGGCTAGTTACCGAAATTATTTTAGTGGGCTGTGGGGTTGCCATAGATTTGTCATGTACAAACAAAGTAACACACACCACATGAACACAACAGCAAACACTACTACTTCTAACAACATCAAAATGATGATTGTTTTGGTAATGATGTTGTTGTCTACAGTTGGGTTTGCACAAAACACCATCGAAGTTCCTGCTACTGTTGCTGCTTCAACTACTACAGTAGAATCTAATGCTTCAATGAATATGGTTTCTTGGTTTATGGGAACAAAACAAACAACTAACGAAAACATCACTAAAGAATCTACTTCAAAAAAACAAATGATGACAAGTGGAATTGCCCCTAACCGTTTGTTGATCAAAACGTTTTTGAAAAAAGCGTCTCAGTACGCTTCTAATATCGCATAGTTTTTTATAAGCATGGTTAATTACTCAACAGAAAGCCTCCCTCGTCAAGGGAGGTTTTTTTATGCCTTTTTCATACACTATCTATACTTTATCTATACATTATCTAAACATTATCGATTTGTTATTTATGCTAATGAATTGGATGATAATTGATTCTATTTTTCGCATGAATCGCGGTCGTTCCTTTATATAAATAAAAAATAATGTTTTATAATTCCAATAAATCTTCTTTTTTTTTGCAATGCGTTTTGAGTTAATCATATTTTGGTTAACTTTGGCGGTTCCAAACAGAATAAAGATAAATGCTTTAAACGCTGTTATATATTTCAATATTAAATGCTTACTTATGAAAAATTCATTACTTAAAAGAGTCGTTTCGTTGCAGCCATTGCATACACTTTCTGTGTTGTTGTTGCTTTTTATGACCTTTATTTCAGAGAACTCTTATGCGCAACCAACGGTTTTGGGATCGCAAGTTGGAAATGGTTCTTATGTGACCTATGATTTAGTAACCCGTGGTGGTGGTGTTCGTTTTGTGCGTGTGCAAGCTACTGCTGGAGCAGCTGGAAGAAACTGGGAGTTTGCAACAGGATCCGTTGGTGGAGGTGTTGTTTATACAACGAATTGGCGACCGTATACAGCGAGTCAAACGATTTCAGCATTTAATACTTTTATCGATCCGACGAGTATTTTGGCTTCTGCTAGATACAATACAAGTAGTGGCGGACAAAGCGGTTTGTTGCCGACCACGGTAACCAATAATTATTATACTTTCTTAGTAGGAGGGAATAGCGCTGCCAATAACTTTATGTCGGTACTGCAGACAACATACAATCCTAAAAATATTACGGCTGCTTCACAGAGCCCTGTGGCTGCTTCAGTTACTGTGGGTGTTCCCGTTACGGTTACGATTACAACTTCGGCTACCTTAGCCGCAACAGAATATGCCTACGTTCGTTATAGTACAGATGGCTTTGCAACATCGGGTTATGCTGCATTTAGCGGAAGTGGTACCACTTACACCGCAACAATACCAGGTGCTGCTAATATAGTAGGGGCAAACATGTCCTATTATATTTTAACTTCTACCTCGGCTACGGCACCAAGTACTAATCCGGATTATTTTACTTTAAATTTATACAACGCTTCAGGACAAAATGTTTCTGGAGGAGGAACAAATTATACATACAGCGTGTCTGGTGCAATTCCAAGTTATACATGGAACCAAACCGGAACGTCTTCTTGGGCAACTCCTGGCAACTGGACCCCAACGAGATCGGCTCCTGGAGTGTACGACAATATGATTTTTAATAACGGGGCTACGACCACTGCAACCAACATTCCGGTTGAAACGGTAGGTGGAATCTTAGTGTCTGGAAATACAACGGTAAATTTACAACCTGCGGCTGCGGGTGCCTTGACGATAAGCAATGGCGTTACAGGTGCCGATTTATCGGTGGCTTCGGGCAGTGCTTTAAATGCGAACGGCGCAAATGCTTTAGCGTTGACTTTAGCAACAGGAGCAACAGGAAGTATCACTGGTAGCATGAATTTTAATACTTCAGCGAATACTTTGATTGCCACTGATGCTACTGGAATAACGTTTAACAGTGGTTCCTCATTTACGCAAGGAACAGGAAATACAGGAAACGTTTTTGGTTCAGGAACTAATAATAGTGTTGTATTTGCGTCGGGTTCCACTTTTAATCATAACGCAGGTTCTAATCCTTTTCAAAAAACGCAGCCGGCATCGGTAGTTGTCTTTCAAACAGGAAGTAATTATGTTCACAATATTGCCGCTGGTTCTGGTTTGGCATTTAGCGGAAGAACCTATTCTAATTTGAGTTTAACAGGTGGAGGTGCGGCAACCCTTACTGGTGGTTCTCCTGTTTATATGGATAATTTGTCAGTTTCTAATAATACAACCCTTAATATTGGAATGTCAGGAACAGGTGCTTCAATATCTTCTATCAACGGGAATATTAATGTGGCTTCTGGTTCAACCTTTAATGCGAATGGTTCGGGCGTTTCACTTCAGTTTAACGGAAACAGTCAAACGATTAGTGGTACTGGAGCGTATACAATCGCG
The DNA here is from genome assembly GCA_031373195.1 of Flavobacterium sp. Lineage (GTDB taxonomy): Bacteria > Bacteroidota > Bacteroidia > Flavobacteriales > Flavobacteriaceae > Flavobacterium. Next base: position 106,380 of record JANMML010000012.1, read on the forward strand.
ACAGGTCAAACCATCAATATTCCATCTGGGAAAGTGACGGCATTGCAAAGCAATATGACCATCACAGGAACAGGTTCGTTAGCGATTGCAGGAACCATAGATTTGGCTCCTGGTGTTGTGGTGAGTGGTACAGGTGTATTCGGTTTGGCTGCTGCAGCAACACTCAGAACTGGGCATGTTGCAGGATTGGCGTCAAGTGGTGCGACAGGATCTGTTCAAACTACGACGCGTACTTTGCCAACTACTGCCAATTATGTTTATAACGGTGTTGCCAATCAAATTACAGGAACAGGTTTGCCTGCGACTCCTAATACATTAACGATAAATAATACGGGGACTTCTCCAAACAACATCGTAACATTAACAGCAATTACTGCTCCAACAGCCACTGCTGGTTCGTTGACTTTAACTGCAGGTCAATTAGATCTTAATGCGAAACAATTAACGATTCCAACCAATGGAAATGTGGTAGCTACTGCAGGTGATTTTACTGCGACCGCTGGTCCTGTATTTTTCTTGGGTGCGGGAACTGTTTCGGGAACGGTTAATTTCCCAACGGTGACGATTGCAGGTGGTGTTAATTTTGGTTCTTCTTCTAATATTGTCACTTCATTGCAACTCAATTCAGGGGCGTTTATCAATACCAATGCGCCAACTTACGGAAGTGCTTCTACCTTAATTTATAATACGACTGGAACGTATGGTCGTAACTTAGAGTGGAGCGCGACTAGTGGAAAAGGATATCCAAATCACGTATTGGTTCAAAACGGAACAACAGTAGATTTGTCTGCGAATGGTTTTGCAGATCGAGCGATTGCCGGAAATTTGAATTTGGGTCTTGATGGGGCTGCAAGTGCTGGCTCGTTGTCGATGGGTGCTACTACAAATAAATTGACCGTGGGCGGAAATATCATTGTTGGAGGGAATACCTCCGGAACAAGTACACTTACGCTTTCCACTGCGATTGGTGGCGATATTTACCTCACAGGAAATTGGGATCGAAGAGCCAATGGTGTTTTTACTACAAGTGGAAGAGCGGTTTTCTTTGAAGGCGCTGGAACTTCTACGGTAACTACGATTGGTGCGGCGACTTTTGATTATTTGTTTATTAACAAAACAAGTGGTGGAACGGTTAGCTTGGCTAATGATATGACAGTAAATTTCAACTTAACTTTGAACTCACAATTGGTCACCAATGCTTTTAAAGTGATTATTCCGACAGGAAACAATGTTACGGCTAACCCTAGTGGTTGGGTCCGTGGTAACTTACAAAAAAATATTCCAACAGGTACGAATTCTAGAACTTTTGAAATCGGAAGTAGTGCTGCTTACACGCCAGTTACTACTGCTTATAGTGGTGTGAGTGGTGCAGGTAATATTGTAGTTTCAACTACTAATAATGATCATCCACAAATTGGCACCTCGACTTTACTAGCTACTAAAACAGTAAATCGTTATTACAGTATTGCGAATAGTGGTGTTACTGGAGGAAGTTATGATGCGACGTTTACTTTCGTTGCAGGTGATGTAGATTCTGGAGTGAGTACCTCAGTTTTAGGTATTGCGAATTATGTGAATCCAACTTGGACGAACTTGACCATCGGTACTAGAACGAGTACAACAACTCAAGCTACAGGAGTTACTTTATATGGCGATTTCCAATTAGGAGAAGGTCAAACGACGTGGACTGCAGGCGCAAGCACAACCGCTTGGGCAACTTCAGGCAACTGGTCTAATGGTGTTCCTTCAACACTTTCCAATGTGATTATTGCAAGCGCTAGTTTTTATCCAGAGATCACGACTACAGTTACTGCTAATAGTTTGGATGTTGCTGCTTCCACATCATTGACTGTGAAGTCAGGAGGTAATCTTACCCTAACCGATAAGATTGCCAATGCTGGTACCATTACCGTTGAAAATAATGCGAATTTAAGACAAGTTAATACTACGGCTAACACCGGAAGTGGTTCTACGGTAGTAAAGCGAAATACAGCGGCTCTAATGCGTCAGGATTATGTGATGTGGTCTTCTCCAGTGAGTGGGCAACAATTGCAGGCATTTTCTCCAAGCACGTTATCTACTCGTTTTTACACTTTTGATGGTTCTCTAGGTTCAGCAGGACAGTACGTTGCTACTTCTGCTACGGGGAGTTTTAATACCGGGATTGGGTATTTGATTCGTCTTCCCAATAATCATCCTGTGACTCCAACGATTTGGAGTGGGACGTTTACAGGAGGAAATGCGATTAATGGAACTCAAGGGCCAACTGGTTTGACTGTAGGAAGATACTATGCCGTGGGGAATCCCTATCCATCTACTATTAATGCAGATAGTTTCATTACTGGTAACAGTTTGACGGAGGCTATTTATTTCTGGAGAAAAACCAATAACAACGCGACGTCATCTTATGCAACCTATACTTTAGCAGGTGGAGTTTCTAATTCTGGAGGTGATCCTTTAGCATTGCAGCCTAATGGTTTTATACAAGTTGGACAAGGATTTATTGCAAGAGTTCCAACTGGTGGATCTGCTTTAGAATTTAATAATACCATGAGAGTGATTAATAACGGAAATCAATTCTTCAGAAGGATGGAGGATAGAAGTCGTTTCTGGCTAAATCTCACCAACGATCAAGGTTACTTTGGTCAAATGATGGTGGCGTATATGCCGAATGCAACGAATGGTTATGATCCTGCTATTGATGGTCTTTATTTTAATGATAGTGAGACTGCATTAACTTCTACTATCGCTGGTCAGGACTACATTATTCAAGGTAGAGCACTGCCTTTCGAAGCGACAGATGTGGTTGCTTTAGGATTTAAATCGGAGTTGGCAGGGAACTTTAACATTGCCATAAACAACTTTGATGGGACGATATTCGACACCAACAATCAAGCGATTTATTTGAAAGATAATTTGACTAACACGGTTCATGATTTAAGAGCTGGTTCTTACAATTTTACGACTGAGGCTGGTGTATTCAATAATCGATTTGAAGTTAAATATGACAACTTTTTGTCGGTTGGGAATCCATCTTTGACAGCGAATACGGTTGCAGTTTACAAACAAAACCAAGAGATCGTTGTGAATGCTGGAAACATCATATTGTCAAAAGTTGCGATTTATGATATCCGTGGTCGCCTATTGATCGAGAAAAACAATATTGATGGTAGCGAAGTGCGTTTGAATGCAGGAACGAGCAACCAAGTTGTTTTGGTTAAAGTAACTTCGGCAAACAATGAAGTAGTAACTAAGAAAATAGTGAATTAGAAAAAGTGAAGTGAGACATGGTCTGCACTGACTTTATTTATAATTGAATACATTAAAACCTGTCTATTTTTAGGCAGGTTTTTTTTATGGTCATTGTATGGTCGCTTTGATTGGATCAATGTGGGGGAGGCTTTGCGCAGCTGGGTTCTAACCACGCGAAGGGATTGCTTTCGCCAGTCGCTACGCTCTAGTTACGCGGCAGCGAGGGATTGGCTCAAAGTCGCGAGACTTTGCGCAGCGGGGTGAAATTGGTTTTAGCGCCTGAGATGCGCTATTTTTACGCTTTTAGGCGGGTTGGTTTTGTTTGGAATGGGTACGATTACTGTGCCCGATTTCTACACTCGGGTGTAAATTGTTATGAATCTGGTGTTTTTTCGGTGACTTTTGAGGGCTATTTAGGAAAATGTGACGATTTATTATTGTAAGATTTGTAGTTCAAAATATTTAATAAAATGTATTTAGTCGATCAAATTGGTATTTTGTCGATGTTTTTATAATATTTTTTTTAGTTTTGCCCCAGAATAATTGAAATAGAAGACCAATAGGAAGCGAAGTGGTTGATAACTTGAGGATAAGTAGAGATTCTTTCAGAAAAAAGTCGCCAGCTACGTATTAATTTTGTCCCTAGATTTGCAATTATTCTTTTGAAACAAAAACATAGGACTCAAAAATGACAAAGATGAAAACAAATTTAAACGCAATTAAATTCTTAACGACGGTATTTTTATTCTGTTGTTTCTTTTTTACAGAGCATTCTTTTGGACAAACAAGAATAATAGTTACTTCGGCCGGAACAACAAGTTTCACAGCCCCCACAGGTGTAACAAGAGTTACGGTACAAGCTTGGGGAGCAGGTGGAGCAGGTGGAGGTTCAAACATAAATAAACAGCCGGGTAGCGGCGGTGGCGGCGGTGCTTATAATATTAGTAATGCAGTTACTGTTATACCTGGAACGATATATACCAATAGTGTAGTAGTAGGAGCAGGTGGTACAGGAAGTATTGGAAATGTTGGTACAAATGGAAATACTTCGTCAGTTACTTTTGGTTCATCATTATCAGCAAACGGTGGTAATGGAGGGGCGGGCAATGGCACAAATACCGCTCCTGTCGGAAACGGTGGAGCCGCAGGAACATTTGCCGGCGGAAATGGTGGAAGTGCTACTCAAGGAGTAAATGGTCCGGGAGGAGGAGGAGGAAGTAGCGCGGGAACAGCTTCTGCGGGAAATAATGGAACTAGTTCAGCTCCAGGAGCAGCAGTAACTAATGGTGGAGCCGGCGGTTCAGCTGGAGCACAATCAATTAATGGTACGGCAGGTTCAGCGCCGGGCGGCGGCGCCGGCGGCGGCGGTGACAAAGCTGGAGCAACTAATACAGCTGGTGGTAACGGAGCTGCGGGACAAGTTATAATTTCTTACTTTTTATTGACAAGTACCTCTAATGTGACTGTTTGTACTAATACAGCTGCAACCATTACGCTTTCAGGAACTGCTGTAAATTTACCTGTTGGCAGTTATACAGTTCTTTACGATTTGGGATCACCTAACTCTTCGGTTAATAATAGTGCTACCATGACGGTATCTGCAGCTGGTACTGGTACATTCTCAACTGTATCTTTAAGTAATTCTGGTACTACGAGTTTGACAATTACTTCTATAACAGCAACATTAGGAGGGATTACATATGGTACTGTATATAATAATTCAGGCAATGCAAATAATTCAGCAACGATTACAGTTAACGGAGTACCAACCACAGCCACCAATACTTCAACGCAAACGATCTGTTTAACAGGAACAGCAACCTTGGCCGGAAATACGCCAGGTGTTGGAACAGGGGCATGGAGTGTGGTTAGTGGTCCTAGTTTATTGACCTCACAATTCAGTAGTTTAACCAACCCAACTGCAGTGTTTACTCCAGCAGGAGGAGCAGGTTCTTATGTGGTTCGTTGGACGATTAGTAATGCGCCATGTACAGCTAGCACAGCAGAAGCAACGATTACAGTTTCTCCAGTGACGGTCGCGGGTGCTGTTTCAGGTGGAACAACCATTTGTTCTAGCTCAACGAGCGCACTTTTAACCCTATCTGGACAAACAGGTTCTGTAATTCAATGGGAAAGTGCTATCAGTCCTTTTAGTTCTTGGACAACTATTACCAATACCACCGCAACCTATACCTCAGGAGCATTAACACAAACGACGCAATTTAGAGCGGTAGTGCAGAGTGGTAGTTGCGCCACACTTAATTCGACACCTACAACGGTAACGATAGGTGGAAGTACCACTTGGAATGGAAGTGTATGGAGTAGTGGAGCACCAACGAGTACTTCTGCTGCAATTATTGCTGGAAACTATACTTCGGCAACGAATGGAGGCGGATTTAGTGCTTGTACTTTGACGGTTACAAGCGGTGCGGTAATCATTTCTTCAGGGGATAACGTAACACTTAATGGCGCTTTGACGGTAACATCGGGTAGTTTTACTTTAGAAAACAATGCCAATTTGATCCAAATAACGGATACTGCAAACAGTGGAAACATCATTGTTAATAGAAATACAGCTGCACTGATGCGTCAGGATTATGTGATGTGGAGCGCTCCGGTTGCTGGACAGCAATTGCAAGCTTTTTCTCCTCAAACTTTATCGAATCGTTTTTACGCTTTTGACGGATCGCTGGGTTCGGCTGGGCAATACGTGGCCACTGCAGCTACAGGGAATTTCAGCTCGGGAACGGGTTATTTGATTCGAATGCCCAACAATCACCCGGCAACTCCTACGGTATGGTCGGGCACCTTTACAGGCGTGCCTAAGAACGGACCAGTTACTTTTAATTCCTTAAATGCAAATCAGTATTATAGTATTGGAAATCCATATCCGTCGACCATTGACGCCGATGAATTTATCATTGATAATTCATTGACCGATCCGCTTTACTTTTGGAGAAAGACCAACAATGCAGCAACGTCATCTTACGCTACTTATACCTTAGCGGGCGGAGTTTCTAATTCGGGCGGAGATCCGTTAGGATTGATTCCAAATGGATTTATTCAGGTAGGACAAGGGTTTATTGCCCGAGTACCGACAGGAGGTTCTAGCTTGGCATTTACCAACACCATGCGACTTGGCAATAACGGTAATCAATTCTTGCGAACGCAGTTTGAGAGAAGTCGATATTGGTTGAATCTAACCGATGATACCGGTTTTTTTGGACAAATGATGGTGGCGTATATGACTGGTGCAACGAATGGCTATGACCCCGCGATTGATGGTCTTTTCTTCGGGGATAGCGATACCGCTTTGACTTCTATTGTTGACAATCAGGAGTATGTTATTCAAGGTCGTGCCCTTCCATTTGAAACCACAGATACCGTTACACTAGGCTTTAAGTCGGAATTGGGCGGCAATTATACTATTGCTTTGAACAATTTTGATGGACTATTTGACACACAGAACCAAGATATTTATTTGAAGGACAATTTGACCAACACCCGCACCAATCTGAAGGTAGCTCCGTATCTGTTTACAACAGTTGCCGGTGTTTTCAATGATCGATTTGAAGTGGTTTACGAGAATTTTTTAGGAGTGGAACAGCCTAAGGATTCTGGTAACAATATCGTTGTGTACAAGCAAAATCAAGAGGTTGTTATCAATTCCGGTTCGATCAATATGTCGAAAGTACAATTGTATGACATTCGTGGTCGATTGATGGTAGAGAAGGACAACTTATTTGGAAGCGAAGTTCGAATGCATGTGGGTAAAACCAATCAAGTTTTGATTGTTAAGATTACGACGAGTACAGGTGAAATTGTGACTAAGAAAATAGTGCATTAAATAGTGAGATCTAATGTGTAATATATAAAGCTCTTTTGGAAACGAAAGGGCTTTTTTTGTTTGTATACTTTGGATGCGCGGTGATGTGGCTAAGAGAAACGCCCCTCGACTGCCTGTCCGCCGACAGGTGCGACGCTCGGGGTGACAGGCGAGCGGCACGCATATGGGGTGATCAGGAGAAAAGCCCCTCGACTGCGCTCGGGGTGACAAGGAGACGTATATAAGCCATGGAAGTTATTTAGTTATAGTTTGGTAAGAATTCCTTTGTCAGTAGGGTAGGCTCGGGTGTAAATCCGTGCTATCGAGTTTCTCGCAAAGACGTAGAGGCGCCAAGCGTTGTAGTTTTTTTGCCACATATGCCACGAATTGTGCGGGTGAGGCACGGATTACTTCGTCAGTTCGCTGCGCTCGGGTATAAAGCCGCGCTATCGGGTTCTGGTTGGCTCAAAGTCGGGAGACTTTGCGCAGCAGTTTATTTTCTAACGATTTTTTGTTTTGATACCCAGCCATTTTCGTCTGTTACCGTTAACAGATACAGGCCACTTTCAAGTTTTAGATCATTGATATTTTCCGCTTGTCCCCAAAAAGTACTTTCATATACTTTTGTGCCAGTAATTGAAAATAAAGTGACTTTTTTCTCCCCGAAATTTTCTTGCATTTTAATATTAAAATAATGCTCGAAAGGGTTTGGATTTACTGTAAGAGTAGCTTCGATGGGTGTGTTTACTTCCAACGCAGTTTCCGCTAGTTTTGCGGTGGTGGTCCCAATAAGATACGCAGCGTAATTAGCATCTAGAACAAATGATTTGGCGGAATTACTACCGGACACCAGTCCAACCTAGGCATTAGTGCCGTCCCAATTTACTTTACAAACCGCCATGTTAAAGAGATTTCCAGCGGACAGATAGGCATTATTTAGATTGTCTACGATCAATTGTCCGTGAAGCAATAATACTTCGGCACCATCGGCATTTAGATTTTGCCATAGCACCGAGCCGCTAGAATCATATTTCATGAAGGCTGCTCCTGCCGTTCCTGCATTTGGGAATCCACTAATGATCGGGTTGTCATCAGAACCTGTTACCACTTTGGTGCCTGCCATTGCATTGGTATTTGACCAAATAATCATGCCACTTGGATCATATTTTTCGATAATACTTCCAGCATTAGAAACTACATTTTCACCATTGATGAGATAAGTATTCCCTAATGAATCTCCCGCAGCATCGCCAACGGTTGGACTTGTTATTCCTGGTTTATTCCAAATTAGATTCCCCTCTGTACTAATTTTCATATAGCCATTTATAATCCCCGTAATTCCTCTTCCCACGACTAGCAAGGCGTTGTCCGGAGTAAGCTTAATATTTGTAGGTGCACCAATACCATTGCTGTCATAGAACGTCCAAATAGCGACGCCACTTGTATCAAATTTTTTCACTCGTGTGACCAAACCACTATTTCCCATTCCTAAGCCCAGGACATATATATTGTCGCTGTTATCCACCAGAATTTTCTTGGTGTAACTCCCCTCAAAAGTCGATTCAAAAACATTACGCCAGAGTAAATTGCCATTTGTATCAAATTTCATCAATATGCTAGCGGAATTGACCGGATTGGAAAATCCTGAACGAATGGTTCCGGCAACTAGACAGTTGTTTTGACTATCAGTAGCTATCCAAGTCACCACTTCGTGCCTTGTATTATCCAGATTATCATAGGAAGTACTCCACAGTACGATTCCATCGGAATTTCTTTTGGTCAATGTAATGTCCCCTGCGGGATTGTAGTCCCAATTTGCTGAATAGACGTGATTGGCCTGATCTACTGCTAAAGCAACACCACCTGGCTCGTTCGACCATTCAATGTTGACTTGAGCTTGTGTCTGTAGTGGTAATAAAAGCAATACCATTGCTGTCCGTTTTGTTTTCGTTATTTTTTTCATGATTTTATTTTTTTCTTTTGTAGGATCGTTGTTGATCCCAAAAAGCACGTAAAGTGGACAAAAGCCCAAAGTGCTTGTCAATGCAAATAGCACTGCAAGTATAAGTAGCACAACGCCTAAAGTTCCTGGAATTACTCCGAAATTATATAGTACCACAATTATTGCGGTGGTTATTACTCTAATGGTCCTGTCTACTGTACCCATATTACTTTTCATCTTAAAAAAACTTTTATAATGATGCATTATTACCTTATAAAGGTAGGTGGGAATTAGTTGCTGTGAAATGACAAAAATCATTAATCTTGAAATTTTTATTTTAGCTGGGATTCGGATTACACGCTACTCAGGCGCTAGTTTGAAGTGTTCTTGAGCGCAAGTTGCGTTCTGTCTTCATTGGTTATGTATCTGATTTGAATTTTTAATTGCATCGCCAACAGTCAATTCTGATTTATTTTCAAAGATGTAAGTTGGCAACTTTGCGCACTGGGCATACTGTAGTCACGTATTATAAATCCTCGCCAGCGTGGGTAGCCTTTTGTTGTCGTGTTGCAGTCCACAAAGGCGGAAGATTTTACTACGCTCTAACTATTTTTTATACCTATTATATATAGGTAAGAATTAACGAGGATTTTTCCTTTTGATTTTGTTTTTGGAAGAAAAGCTAGAGGTTCGAAGTGTTATTTCTTTGCGTGTGTCTTTTTTTTCCCATTTTTAACCTTTGAATTTGCCCGTTAAATGCATCTTTTTTAGCTGAAATGCATCAAATCTTGCTTTTTGGTAAGTTGAACGAGTTTTGAGGTTAGTTACCGAAATTATTTCAGTTGGCTGTGAGGTTGCCATAGATTTGTCATGTACAAACAAAGTAACACACTGCATATGAACACAACAAAAAACACTACTTCAAACACAATCAAAATGATGATTGTTTCAGTAATGATGTTGTTGTCCACTGCTGGGTTTGCACAAAATATTATTGAAGTTCCTGCTGTTGCAGCTACAACTACTACAGTAGAGTCTAATACTTCCATCAACATGGTTTCTTGGTTTATGGGAACAAGACAGACTACGAACGAAAACACTACTAAAGAATCAAATTCAAAAAAACAAATGATGACAAACGGAATTGCCCCTAACCGTTTGTTGATCAAAACGTTTTTGAAAAAAGCGTCTCAATACGCTTCAAATATCGCTTAGTTTTTTATTGAGTATTATTGGTTAACTCGAGAGAGGCCTCCTAATTTATTAGGAGGTTTTTTTTGGCTGGTGGATTTGGTTGTTTCAAAATCTTGAAATTTAAGATTCGAAGGTGACATACTTTGGGCAGCGGATTAGAAATCCGCGCGATCTGGTTTTCTCGCAAAGACGCAGAGGCGCAATGCTATATAATATGTTTCCTATTTTTTTGATTAATTTTTTAATAAAAAGATTAAACGCAACTGCGGTAAATAAATAGTTGATTTTTAGGTAAAAAGTAGCCAATCCTTCGGTAGTAGCGAATTTCTTTATTTTGTTTCAGGTTGCGCAGATTTGACAAATATCTTAACATTGCACAATCGCTACCTATATATAGGTGCAACTTTTGATTTTTTTGGTTGCCAGTCGTAAGATGTTATCATCGAGTAGCTTATTGATTATTGTTGGTTATTTGTGCTTTCAAAGCAAAGGTCTTGACTTACTGTCATTTGGATTTTTTCGCTAGCCACTCGATGTATTTATTTCTGTCACCAAGTGCACTGATTGTTAGCCTATATCCTATTGCATGTTGTGGTAATATATAGGCGGGATTAATTTTATTTTTGATTAGTTATCTGTAAAAATGTATGAACAAAATGTTTTCTGAAGCGCCAGCTATATTTTGACTGAAATGGCCGTTTCAAAGCACGGGTCACCGATTGTGGAGAGATTTAATGGTTCGAAGTAAATAGTAAATTTAGTATTGTTTGTTGATGCTCTTTGGTGTTCTGATCTTTTGCTAAATCTGCTTGATTTTCTTTTTTTTACTGTAAATGTGTTAGAATTTAGTGAAATATGATAAGAAACTCTCCAGATTCTTCGATTTTTTTTGCAAAAATGTCAGAAATTTGTAAGTATATTTAGTCTGTTTTCGTCGATAAAATGCATTTCGTCGATTTTTTCGTACATTTAGTCGCTAGCTCGAATATTTTAAGATTTATAATTTTGACAAGCAGTCAATTTCTTCTAAATTTATTTCCAAAAAATTAACCTAAATTTAAACCTACTTGTTTAGTTAATTTCAAAATAAAAAAAACAACCGCCTCATTTAAAAAAAAGGATTATGAAAAGAAATTTACTTTTAAACCTCGCTTCAAACAAAATGCCAAAAACGAAAAACAATTATTTCAGATTTTTGTTTTTCGTTTCGTTTTTGATTTATAGCAGTGCTTCTGTCCGTGCACAAGGATCGTTAGCGAATGATTATACTTTTGCACAATCTGTTGGAGCCGCTTATGTGGATATGGTCGGCGGGACTTCGGTGCCCTTTACAACCTTGGCTTTACCGCCTTTGGCTAGTTTTGGTGGACTTACGAACTTCAATGCTGCCGGTATACCCATTGGTTTTAATTTTGCGTACAATAACGCGGTGTACAGTACGGTAACCATTTCCGACAATGGGTACATTACTTTTGGAGCAACTTCGCCCGCGGGTACAACTACTCCAATAAGTGTTGCGACTGCATATAATGGTGCAATAGCTGGGTTTGCTTTTAACCTTGCTGGAAATATTTCAACGCCTATTATTTCACCATGGAGTGGATTAGGTTCTGCGTATAGTGCTGATGGTGCAGACATTAAATATTTGACTACTGGTGTGCCAGGCAGTCAGGTTTTTACTGTTGAATATAAAAACATGAAACGAAGATCTGGTGGAACCACAAATCACGATGGTTTATTGAATTTTCAAATTCGTTTGTATGAATCCAATATGAGAATTGAAATTCAGTATAAATCATGGGCTACTCTTTCTGCTTCTTCCTTATCTGGTCAAATTGGTTTGAGAGGATTGACTAATGCCGATTTTAGCAATAGAATTGGTCCGTGGAGTGCTACTGCCGCTGGTCCTCTTAACACTTCAAATATTGCTACTAATAACTTAGTAGGCGGTGGTCCTGCAGCGAATACGCAGCTTACGTGGACACCTCTATGTTTTAATCCTACCGCTTTAGTGACCAATTTACAAGTAGATAATACAACGGTCAATTTTAGTTGGTCCGCTCCCGCTTATCTTACTGCTGGATTTGTGAATTATACTTGGGAGGTTCGTAGTGCTGGTTTGCCAGGAAGTGGGGCAGCAGGATTGTTCGCCTCGGGAAGCACAGCGCTAACTAATGCCAGCGTTACGGGTTTGTTGCCGGGTATTCCTTATACTTTTTATGTAAAATCGAATTGTCAACCTTGGACACGAACTATTAACGGTGTACTTACGCCGCTATGCTCTACTCCGGTTTTTCCTTATGTTGAAAATTTTGAAGGCGTTGTAGAGCCTGCCATACCCAATTGTACTTCGGTTGTTGCTACGACTGGAGCGCTGATGAGAACCAGAGATGCGGCTGCCGCCATCCGTTTTCCGGCGGGAAGTCCGGTTAATTATGGTGGTTTTTCCAATAAGAATCTTATCACGGGTAGTACTGCAAATGCGGATACGTATTTCTTTTCAAGGCTCATTTCACTTACCGCAGGAACGACCTACCGTGTGTCTTATAAATATGGTGGTTCTCGTGAAGCGGCATCTTATAGTCAGCGATTGCGCGTATCTACTAGTTTGACTGCCGACGCCGCAGGGGTGGCTGCCGGCACACTGTTAGCAGATCATCAGAATATCAAGACGACGCCAAACACCTTTACCTTTCACTTTGTTGCCGCCGCAACAGGCTCCTATTTTTTAGGGTTTAGAGGTACAGCAGCTTTCTTGAATGGTTATTTACAAATTGATGAAATATCGTTGAATACGCCTACTTGTTCGCCGCCGACTAGTTTAATTAGTGGTTCGATTACTTATAATTCTGCTATTGTCAGTTGGACTGCTCCTAGTCCGGCACCTTCTGCAGGCTATGAATATTTTATTTCAACCAGTGCTACGCCGCCTATTTCGACCACGGCTATTGCCGGTGCGAACTTGGGTACCGTAACTACATTTTCCGGCTTATTATCTAATACCTTACATAATGTATGGGTGCGTTCTAATTGCGGAGGTGAGTTTAGTGCTTGGAGTCCTTTGACTTCGTTTACGACTTTATTGCCGCCGCCAGTTCCTTGTACGCCAGCACCAACCAGTGTTGATGGTACCGGAATTACGAATGTTACCATTGGTTCTATTAATAATACGACTGGTGCGGAACCAGGACGTTATGGCGATTATACCGCTTTGGTTACTAATATCGCACAGAATACGACAGTTCCTGTAATACTGCGATATTCTACCAGCGGTTTTGCCTACTTTACTAAAATATGGATTGACTTTAATGATAATGGTTCTTTTGCTGATGCGGGAGAGATTGTATATGATAGTGGTGCGCTAGAATTGCCATCTGGCGTGAATAATATTAGTTTCTTTGTTCCTTTGGCAGCGCCGTTGGGACAACACCGTATGCGTATTGGTGGTTCAGACACCAACAATCTTGTTGGGTTTGGTGCAGGACAAGGACCATGTTATAATGGTGCATGGGGAACATTTGAAGATTATAGTGTTTTCGTGACGTCGCCTCCGCCACCACTTATTTTATCTAGTTCTTCTACTTCATTTTGTAATGGAGGCACTTCTCCATTAATAACTTTAAATTTTAATGCCCACAGTGGTGCGCCAGCGGTTCGTTATGATAATTTTGTTTGGAATCCGAGTGCAGGAGTTGTAGGTACACCCGTTGGTGGTTATACCTTTAGTCCGACCAACCCAGGTGTCAATGTATATACCCTGACTGCTACGCAAGCTACATTTCCTTTTATTTCCAATACGGTGACCTATACTGTTACTGTGAATGATGTGCCAACGCCAATTGTTTTTACCCCATCGACACTTGCTGTTTGCGAAGGAATTCCTACTGCCTTAACTTCAGGAGGTGGTATCGTTACCGGTGCCTTAATATTTGAAGAGAATTTTAATGGTTCGGATGTGTTTACGCGTGTCCAACAGTTAATTCCTCCAGTACTTCCTGCTGATCCTCCATTAGTTCCATATGGTCCTTGGATTGCTGTAAATAATTCGGTTGGCGGGATTAGCGTACCTGCTGCTGCTTGGACTTTAAGAAACAGTCCTTATGTATACGGAGGCAATACTTTTGTGAGTAATGACGCTAGCCAATTTTGTTTATCAAACAGTGATGCGCAAGGAAATGGCGGTGGTTCGACCACTAATACAGAACTTATTTCTCCTTTGATGTCGTTTGTTGGCTATACGAATGTGAGTTTGAGTTATTGGCAGCATTATCGTAATTTTCCAACGGGTGTTATCGAGACCCAAATATGGGATGATGCTGATAATAGTGGTACTGTTAATGGCAGTGAAACAGTCTCGACTGTGCAAACCTTTTCGACAGTAGGTTCTGGAACGGCTTCTAATTTTGTCAATATTACGATTGATTTGACTCCGTTTGCAGGTCTAGCCGATATGCGATTGAGATTCAAATATTCCAATGCGACTTGGGCTTGGTGGTGGGCTTTAGACAATGTAAAAGTTACGGGTAGTGGACCGGCTTCGTTGACTTGGTTGCCAACAGCAGGGTTATTTACTGATCCCGCAGGAACGGTAGCTTACACAGGAACGCCAGCTACTGTTGTTTATGCTAAATTGAATAATGTTGCCACGTATACTGCCACTGCTGCTGCTTTGTCACCGCCGTTTTGTAATACCTCAAGTGTATTAAATCTTACTGTGACCAAGGCGGGAACGGCAACTGGAGATCAAGTAATCTCTTGTGGCGATACGACTTTGTCAATCAATATTACCTTGACGGGTTATGTGCCTGCTGTTTTGGGTACAATCACGGGTTGGCAAATGGCAGATAACCCAGCCTTTACTTTGGCGACGACTGTTCCAGGGTCGGCCGGGAAGGCTGTTTTGACTCCAGCCGATGTTACCGGATTATCAGTAACCACTTATTTTAGAGCGATGATAGCGGGTTGTCCGACCTTATATTCTAATACGATTACGGTTTCCTATCCGACAGTTACTTGGAACGGTGTTTGGAATCCTGGGCCTCCAGGTCCGAGTGATAACGTGACGGTGACTTCCGGTACTTTGACGATTGCCGCCGACTTAAGTATATGTTCACTTAAGATAAATAATAATACCACGGTAACTGTAAATCCGGGTGTGACGCTTACTGTTAATGGAGCAGTCCTAGTTGCGGGAGGAGCTCCAGGTGGAACTCTAGACTTCTTGAGTGATCCGTTGTTTGTTGCTGGTACGGCTAGCTTAATGCAAAATCCTGCTGCTACAACAAATGCCAATACTGGTATTGCTAAGTATGCGCGTTGGACTAAGACCCGTAAGTTTGACTATACGTATTGGTCTTCTCCCTTAAATCCTAATACGCTGCAAACAGTATCTCCACTCACTTTGTCAGATAAATATCTGAAGTTTGATTCTAATGCCTACGCATGGACGTTTCCCGTTAACACGACAACGATGGTGCAGGGTGTAGGGTACGCCATAAGAGGTCCTCAGTCGGGTTCAGGTTCTAGCGAAACTGTTTTGCAAAACTTTAAAGGTAATTTTACAGGAACTCCAAATAATGGTGATTATACCGTTGCCATGTTCCGTCCTAGTGCTATAAACGACCTTAACTTTTTAGGTAACCCTTACCCAAGTGCTATTGATGCTGATTTGGTGATGGATGGTAATCCAGGAGTTATGGGAGTGCCTGGAGTAGGGACTACCTTTTATTTCTGGACGCACAACACGCAATATGTTGGCGGATCGTATCTGTTTTCTGATTATGCAGCATACAATAGAACTGGAGGCGTGGCGGCTGGAACATTTGTTGTTGGCGGTAACAATGCTCTTCCTAGTGGTATTATCTCTGCTGGGCAAGGATTTATGGTGCGGGCGGTTGCGGCTGGTAATATGACTTTTAGAAACAATATGCGTGTTGCAGGCAATAACCTGCAGTTTTTCAGACTCAGTCCTTCGAATGAGAAAAGCAGAATTTGGTTAGACTATACTAACGTCAATAATGTAGAAGAATTCAAACAATTATTGGTGGGTTATATTCCGAATGCAACTCATGGTTATGAAGACGGATTTGATGGAGAAGTGATTGAAGCGGGGAGCACTATTGGCTTTTACTCTCTTGCCGAGCAAAACAATAAGCACTTAATGATTCAAGGCCGTGCGACACCTTTTGACAGTAGTGACCAAGTGCCGTTGGGTTACAGAGCAACTGCTGCGTCTACCTACCAAATTGCGCTTTCCAACCAAGATGGTTTGTTTGAAGACAATTTTGTAGGCATTTATTTGGAGGATACTTTGTTGGGTGTGATTCATGATTTGAGACAAGCACCTTATCAATTTGTTACCGAAGCAGGTACTTTTGACACGCGTTTTGTGCTTCGTTACAACAACGGATTCTTGGCGGTAAACCCCGCAAATTTCAACGAAAACAATGTGGTGGTGTTTAAGCAAAATGAGCAAATTCATGTGGAGACTACTCTTGTAAAAATGAAATCAGTGAAGATTTATGATTTACAAGGACGTTTGGTTATGGCTAAGAATGATATTAACAGTCAGTCTGCAATTTTACAAAAAGTGGGATTGGCGAATCAGGTTTTGATGGTTCAAATTACTTCTGTTGATGGTGTTATCGTCAACAAGAAAATAATTTTCTAAGTTGATTTTTATTATAATTAAGTATTTAAGCAATAGTTCGCTTTGAATTTTTGAGGGGAACTATTGTTTTGTATTTCATCGGTTTTTCAATACGTTTTAACGATTAAAGGGTTTTTTGTATTAACCTTTTATTAACTATTTTATATATTAACAGCTTTATTTATTTAACCCAATTTTTTAATTATGAATGTAAACTACAATTCTTTAAGTACAGGTAGGGATACTTTGCTTAAAAATGGAATTGGAGATTCGGTCGGTTCGCCGCCTATTTCTAATTCGAAAGCCATGAGAAAGTCGTGGCTCGTGATGCTAGTGCTGCTTTTGTCGGTGACCTTTGGTCAGTTGGCAAATGCGCAAACCACCCTTATAAATCCGACGGGTGATGGAGGTTTTCAACTTGGTCCAACTTTTGGAGACAATGGTTGGTCTGTTTCTAATTCGGCAAATAATCCCTGGATTGTTGGCACAGCTGTAGCAACTGCACCCATTAGTGGTAACAGTGCTTACATCTCCAACGGTGGTGCATTAAATGCCTACACTCCAGCCAACAATGCGACAAATTTCTTTTGGAAAGATGTTACAGTTCCGGCAGGAGAAACAGTCATAACTTTATCCTTTAACTGGAACAGTCAGGGTGAAAATACTTGGGATATTTGGCAAGTATTTTTCGCACCAACTTCAGTCACTCCGGTTTCCTCGGCTACTCATCCTGGTTCTGGAACAAGTAACGTACCGG
Organism: Flavobacterium sp.; assembly: GCA_031373195.1. GTDB lineage: Bacteria > Bacteroidota > Bacteroidia > Flavobacteriales > Flavobacteriaceae > Flavobacterium. The sequence continues at coordinate 124,000 of JANMML010000012.1, forward strand.
CTGCTATAGCTGGTGCAACATACCTTGCAAATGGATCTGTAATCACGGGAGTGCAAACAACAACAGTTAGTTTACCTGCTTCATTAGCGGGCACAACCTTTAGATTAATATTTTCCTGGAAAAATGAAACAGGCGGAGTACAACCTCCGGCATCGATTGATAATATATCTTTAATTTCAAGGGTTCCTGTAGCTGCAAATGCAGCTCCTATCACTTTTTCGACTACTGCTATCAGTACGACAGGAATGACTTTAAATTGGGTTGATAATTCTACAAATGAAACTGCATTTAGAGTTTATCGCTCGACAGATAATGTTACCTTTACCCAAGTGGGAGCTAATATTACTTCAACAAGTGTTGCTACTACAGGTACTGCTTATACGTCTGTTCAAACTGGTTTACAACCGGGTACGACTTATTTTTATCGAGTAGTAGCTGTTCTCGATAGTGAATCATCTTTTTTAACAGGATCTGCAGCAACCACAGCGGGTATTACCTACTATTGGGTAGGAGCGTCAGGTAGCCAATGGGGTACTGCTGGGAACTGGAACACAAATCCGTTAGGAGGAGGTTCTACTAGAACTACACCGGCTACAACAGATATTTTAATTGTTGATGGTCCAGCATTTACTGCAGGTGGTACAATGATTATCCAACATAACGTTGCAGGTCAAACTATCGGTCAATTGCGTGTTACAAGTAATACTCTTTTGACGATACAATCAGATTTAACTACACAAAGAGTGATTAACATCTCTGGTGGCGGTGGTGATGATTTTGTCATTGATGCTGGAAGTGCGTTGTCTATTACCAATACAACGAATCCTATCTCTATTATATTTTCAGGAACAGGTACTACTGGTTTAATTAGCGGTACACTTAATGTGTCTGGTGCAAGTGCTACTGCTTCTGCAGCAAATTCATTCCTTACCACTGGTGGTACAGGAACAGTTGTTACGGTTGCTAGTACAGGTATCATCAATAATAACGCAACAATTAACATTACAACCAACGGAAACGTAACCGGTTCGGTAGCGACTTTAGTATTCGCTAATGGTTCCGCGTATAATGTTACTGGTGCTACTACAGCAGCATTCTGGTTGCCATTGGCGACTTGGGGTACTACTTCTACGGTTACTGTTTCGGGTATTACTACTTCTTCAACAGGGCCAACAAACAACAACCAATCATTTGGTAATTTTGTTTATAACTGTCCTGCTGCTACTGGTACGATGAGTGTTTTCACGACTACAACCACGGCAGTAATCAAAGGAGATTTAACCATTACTGCTGGTGCAACTGGGGGAACCGGTATTTTTAGAGCATTGACTTCTGGTACATTAAATGTCACTGGTAACGTTAATGTTTTACAAGGACGATTCCAATCGGCGAGTTCAACAGGAACATTGATCGTTTCAGGAAATACGACTATTAGCGCGAATGGTATCGTTGATATCTTAGCAGGAACGTATTCTCAAAGAGGAACTACGTTTACTAATAACGGTACTTTAACTGGTGTGGCTGCTACTTCAACTTTACAATTCTTGAATTTCTCAAATATTGCTCAAACCTATACAGGTACAGGAACAGTATTAACGAATGTTGGTGTTGTATCACTTCAAAATGGTGGTGGTTTAACATTGAGTGGTGCTACCAATCAATTGATCACTTTAAGAGTAAATCTTTTCTTAGGAACCATTACAGGTAGTGCTAAAATTACTTTCGGAACTGGACTTGCTTTAAACACAACAACTCAAATTGGAGCTGCTGGTTTATTGACTCCAGGTGGAAGTTATGACGCCATTCCTACTTTTAACTTAGGTACTGGGACATATGGTGTAATTTACGCTCAAGAAAGTGTTGCAAGAACAACAGGATTTGAAATTCCTGGTACTCGAGCACTTGGATTTATGACCGTAACTAACTCTAATGGCGTAACTGTTGCTGGAGGTCCTTTGGCTACAACAACGTTAACGTTTAATGCGTTGTCAGGTGGTATCGTTACGACTAGCGCTGCCAATTTACTTACTGTTACAGGTACATTACCTTCAAACATCGTAAGAACATTAGCCACTGCTTATGTAAATGGGCCTTTAGCCTTGACATTGCCAGCTAGCTTACTTACGGGTACTACGTATACTTTGCCAGTTGGAAAATCGGCAGTTAATGCGTTTGCTTTAGTTAATCCAACTACCAATGCTGGTGGAACGGTTACCGTTATGGCGGAAGCATTTGATGGTGCTGCAGGTGGTACTCCAGGAGTGAATATTAGCTCTATTAGTTCTACGAGATATTGGGCTGCTAGCATTACTGCTGGTGCTGCTAACTTTACCAATTCATTGATTCAATTGAACGACACTACTACCGGTAGAGATGCTATTGCTGGAAGTGCTACTCAAGGTGGTGCGTATGATATTCAAGGTGGTGTTGCAATTACAACAACGGCTACTTCATTGACTACAACCGCTCCTGCTAATACTACATTGCCAGGTTTCTTCTTGATGGCGAATAAAGCGGCTGCTAATATTACTAATGTAGCTATATCTCCTGCTGGAAATCAATGTACGAATGTAGCTAGAACAGTTACTGCAGACGTTACTCCTGGTGGTGGTGCTGTTACAAGTGTAGTAATCAATTGGACATTAAATGGCGTTGCACAAACAGCAATTACTATGTCTGCTACAACTTCTAATGGTTTCCCACTTTTAGATTCTTATACAGGTACAATCCCAACAGTTACTCCTGCAAATGGTGTAGTAGCTTGGTCTATAACTGCTACTGATTCTAATTTGTTGACAAAAACGCAAGCTGGTACTGGTTATCAAGATGCGCCATTATTTGGTTATAATGCAGTTGCTAGTGCTACTGTTACTAATATTTGTGGTAGCGGTTCAAGCGTTTTATCTGCGGTTGTTTCTAGCGGATTACCTGCTGCTCCGGCTGCTTCAGCTTATTGTGCCTCAACGCACGCTAGTGGCTGTTCAGGAGATAACATTGCTAGAGTTGTTTTGAATACTTTAGATAAAACTACAGGTACAACTTGTGGTTCAACTTCTGCAGCTTATTCTAATTTCTCTGGTCAAACAGGTGCAAATACAACTACGCTTACTGCTGGAAGTCCTTATACTTTAAGTTTGACTTTCGGAACAGATGGTAGTCAATTCTTTGGTGCTTGGATCGATTATAACCACAATGGTACTTATGAAACTACCGAGTTCTTAGGTGCTTCAGCAAATGCTGGTGCTAGCGGAACTATTGGTGTTACATTTACGGTTCCAGCTTCAGCTGCGTTTAGCGGACTTACTCGTATGCGTATCGTAGGGGGTAATGATTCTGCTGTAACAAGTGCTCAAGCGTGTGGTGCTTCTTCAAGCGGTTTCGGTGAAACACAAGATTATGATGTGACTATCGCTGGTGCGCCAATTACTCTTTATACATGGAATGATGGTACATCAAATGTTGGAACAGGAAACAATTTCTCAGTTTCTCCAGGAGTTACAACTAATTATACTGCTACATTAACAGTTGGTACTTGTACACTTACATCTGCACCGATTGCGGTGAATATAAATACAATTCCTACTGCACCAGCTCAAAGTAATTTTGATCCTACGTGCGGTGTTGCTGTTCCTTTGGTTGCTGTTTCAGATCCAAATGGATTTACTACGCCAAATTTCAAATGGTATGCTGCTAACGGTACTACTTTGTTACAAACAAATACAGCTGCTACCTATTTAGCAAGTATCAGTACAACTACTACTTTTAAAGTTTCTGTTGTAAATCCTACTACAGGTTGTGAAAGTGCTCAAACTACTGTGGTTGCTTCTGTGGCAACTCCAGCTGCTATTAATGCTGTCGCAAACCAAATGGTTTGTATTGGTACAGGATTTACTTTGACAGCAACAAGTGTTGCTGATCCGGCGTACACATATACTTGGACTGCAACGGGTGGTGCTGCTAGTGGTATTACTGGTTCTTTGACTGGTGCTACGCAAACTATTACGCCAACTACTGTAGGTAGTTATACGTATACCGTTAGCGGAACTGATGGTATTTGTTCTGCGCAAACCACCTTTACTGCTACCGTTAGTGCTTATCCTACGCTTACTTCTGCCGTGGCTTCGCCAGCAGCGGTTTGTACGAATGGTATTAGTACTTTGACTGCAACTGTTCCTACAGCGCCTATTTTTGCAACTGGTACAGGTGCAAGTTTAGATCCGATGACAAGTGCTGCAACTGTACTTGGATCAAATAATGATGATACGGTAACTGCTGCTGCGGTAAATATTGGTTTCTCATTTACATTCAATGGTGTTGCTTATACACAATATCAAGCGTCTCCTGATGGATGGATTTCGTTAGGTGCTACGGCTGCTACTAATAACTTTAGTAACAGTATGACTAGCACAAGTAATGTACCTAGATTGGCTCCACTTTGGGATGATTTAGCGACTGGTACAACAGGTAATGTAACTGCGGTTACGACTGGTACTGCTCCGAACAGAATCTTGAAAGTACAATGGTTTGTTACTATTCCTAGAGTTACTACTGGTGCTGCTAACTCTACTTTCCAAGTATGGTTGTATGAAACTAGCAATGTTGTAGAATACCGTTATGGTTCAGTAGGTGTTGCGCCTAGTGCTTCTGCGGGTTATACTATTGGTGCTACGAATTTTAGTAGTATTACTTTGTCTAGCAACACTGCTAGCACAGTTACTGCCAATAATGCTAATGCTAGTGCTCCTGCTTCAGGAACAAGCTATAGCTATACTCCACCAGTTCCGGGAACTGTTACTTGGGCTCCGACAACTGATTTGTATACTAATGCATTAGCTACAATTCCTTACACAGGAACTGTTGCTGCGGTGGTTTATTCTAAACCAACTGTAACCAGATCTTATAATGCGTATTTATCTGCTAATGGTTGTACTACGACTTCCTCTACTGTAACGGTAACTCAGAATGGAGAATTCGTAGCTGACCCAACTGGTCCGGCTGCAATTTGTTTGGGTAGTCCAACCATACCTGCAGGTCCAATTACGTACTCTAATGGTGAGGTAACTACTTCTTATTTCTCTTCTAACCCTGCTGTAGCTACGATTGATCAAGCTACTGGAGTATTAACTCCGCTTACTGCAGGTACGACTAATATTACTGCTCAAAATATCAATTTGACTACAGGTTGTACGAGTAGTGCTGCTAATGCATTTGCTGTAACAGTATCTGCTCCTATAGCAATTACTACCAACCCAGTTTCTCAAACTGTGTTAGAGTATGATGGTATCACGCCAACAACTACAACATTTACAGCAGCCGCTTCAGGTTCTGTAGCTAGTTACCAATGGCAAGTGTCAACAACTGGTGGTACTGGAACTTATGTTGATATTGCAGCACTTGATCCATTGTATACTGGACAACTTACCGCTACTTTATCGATTGCTAATGCTACGGCTGCTGTCTATGGTGGGAAGTACTACCTTTGTGTAGTGACTCCTGTAGGTCCTTGTACGCCTGCGCTTGAAACGACTGGTGCTTTGTTGACCGTGTCTGATTTGACTACAACAGATCCTACGTTTACCACTCCAATTTGTGGAACAGGAAACCATACGTTTACCACAGTTTCTACACCTCCAACAGGTGTGACTTACCAATGGTATTATGCAACAGAAGCTTCTTTAAATGATGGTCAGGAAATTACCGGAGATTTCGGTGGGTTGACCTTCCCATTAGGAGTTACAGGTGCGTCATTAGAAGTAAACGGTCTTTCTGCAACTGAAAACTTATACTATTTTTATGTAGTAGCTACTTTGGGATCAACATTTGTTCAATCAAATGCTGCTCAAGTAATAGTGAATACTTCACACTCTGTAGTAACTACAGGTCCAGGTGCGGTTCAAGATGCTACTGTTTGTTTTAATACTGCAAATACTAGAACCTTTACTGTTTCTGCAACAGGTGCTACAGCTTACCAATGGCAGTATACCACTGACCCAAATGTGGGTTGGGATAACGTATCTAATGGTTTACCAACTGGTGCTTCTTATTTGACACCAAACGGTGCTACATTGACTGTAAATACGACTACTGCTTTATCAGCAGGTCCACACTACTACAGATGTAGAGTTTCAGGTCCAAGCGGATGTTCTGATATCGATTCTAACACCGCTCAGTTGAATGTAACTGTTACCACAATCACAGCAGTTGCTAGCTTGCCTACTCTATGTGGTTCAGGTTCTAGCGTATTGACTGCTTCTGGTGCAGGTGTTGGAGGTTCATATGCTTGGACGGCTTCGCCTAGCCTTGCTGCTCCTCTTAACTTAGATACTGTTACTGCTACTCCTACAACAACTACAACGTATACTGTAACAGGTACTACAGCTGCAGGTTGTATTAGTACAGGAACAGTTACTGTAACTGTTGGTAACGTTCCGAATCTGCCTATTGTTGCTTCTGCAACTACTGTGTGCTCTGGTGATTTAACCACCTTGAGTATTCCAACTGGTTCAGGTGGCGTTGCGCCAACGTATTGTATTCCTACAAGTGCAGGTAGTTCAAATGTTGCGACAGTTACTTTTAATACTTTGAGTAATTCAGTAACGCAGGTATCTCCATTTGTAAATTCTTATCCTGCTTCGGGTGCTACTACTACTACTGTAGTGCCAGGAACTACGTATCCTTTAGCTGTCACTACTTCAGGGACATCTATTGCTTCGGTATGGATTGACTACAATAGAAATGGTACTTATGAAACTACTGAGCACACTCAGTTATGGACAAGTGCTGCTTCAGGAACTGTAAACATTACGATTCCTACAGATGCTTCTCAAGGTCCAACAGGAATGAGAGTTCGTTCTCGATTGAATGGAAATGCCAATGGTCCTGGCGATGCTTGTTTGAATATGGGTTCAGGTTCTACGCAAGATTATACCATTAGTATTGGTTATGATACTACTGGATATACGTATTCTTGGAGTTCTGATCCAGCTGGATTAAGTGCTACTACTGCTAGTGTTTCAGTAAATCCTACGGTAAGTACTACTTATAGTGTGTTGATTACTACGCCACTAGGATGTACTGCCACTCCTTCGCAACTTATTACAATTGCATCAGGAATTGCTATTGTGGGTCAACCACAAAATGCTTCTTTCTGTGAAGGAACAACAGCTTCACTTTCTGTTGGAGCAACTGGTTCTGGTTTGAACTACCAATGGCGTAAAGGTGGTGTTGATTTGTTTGGAGAAATTAGTTCAAGTATCACATTCTTAGCGGCTACAACTGCATCTTCAGGAAGCTACGATGTAGTGATTACTGATGCTTGTGGTGGAGCTCCTGTAACAAGTAGTGCTGCTACATTGACTATCGTTCCTACACCAACTGTAAATGCGGTTAGTGCTCATACAAGTTGTGCAGGTGTTCTTACAACTGCTATTCCTTTGAGCGGAAATACAACGACATTTAATATTTCTGGTGGTGCTGCTATTGGTTTAGCAAATGCTACGGGTGTAAGTGCAGTTCCTGCGTTTACAGGAATTGCTGGTTCGGCTACGATTACGGTTACGCCAGTAGTTGTTTCTGGCGCTACTACTTGTACGGGTACTGCATCGACATTTACTTATTTAGTAAATGCTTCTCCTGCTGCTTCTGTTGCTAGTTCAAATAGCCCAGCTTGTACTGATGGAAACATCGATTTAGCTGCAAGTACGGTAGTGATTCCTGGGTATTCTATGAATCCTGGTAGTGGTGTTGCGTTTGTAGATATTTCAGTAAGTGGAACCAATGTTCCATTAACACCAAGTTTAACTGTAGCTGATGATAGCGAGCATGCAATTACGATTCCTTCATTTACTTATAATGGTGTGGCTTATACGACTGCCTTAGTAAGTAATAATGGCGCTATAGCCTTCGGTATATCTACTGGAGAGATTGGTTTTGGTAATACTGCGTTACCTGCAGCTACTTCTAGTCTTGGCGGTGGAACAGGTGCAGCATTGTTTCCTTTATGGGATGATTTAACGCCTGGTGCAGGTGCTTCGATTAAAACACAAACGATAGGTAACATTACTTATATCCAATGGACTAATGAAGACAATTTTGGAGCTACAGGAACGGGTACCGTTACTTTCCAAGTGCAGTTAAATGCTACTACAGGTCAGGTTACTTTTGTATATCCAGATGTTCTGTATGGTGTTGCTGGATTTGACAACGGTCAAACCGCTACTGTAGGTATTCAATTGAACAGTACTAGTGCAACTCAGTATTCATTTAATACTGCTAGTTTAGTAAATGGTCAAAGTATCACGTTTACACCAAATGTTTCTTCTTATTCTTGGACAGGTCCTAACGGATTTACTTCAAGCGTACAAGATCCTGCTGCTTTCCCTGCTACGGCATTGGGTGCTGGTGTATATAGCGTTTTTGTTACAAATGTAGCTACCGGTTGTACGTCAGTTGCTGCAACAACGACTGTTGTTGTTAGTACGCCGACTACTTGGTATGCTGATGCTGACAATGATACGTTTGGAGATTTGGCTACAACCTTATCTGCTTGTGTTCAACCAGTAGGTTATGTAGCGAATAGTACAGATTGTAACCCAGCGGATGGAACGAAATGGGCATTCAATACATTCTACGTAGATGCTGATGCTGATGGTTATGATAACGGATCTGCTAATGTTTGTTCAGGAGTTGGTGCACCAGCAGGTTACTCAGCGACTACTTTAGGTACTGATTGTGATGATACCAATGCTGCTAAAACAGTTACGTATGGTTACTACACTGATGCTGATTTAGATACTTATGGAGCTATTGCTTCTGGTGTAACACAATTGTGTACAGTGGGTAATGTAGCGCCATCTGGATACTCAGTTAACAACCTTGACTGTGATGATACTGATGGTACATTGAATCCAACGAATCCTTGTTCTACAGGAAAAGTGGTTAACTTGACGTTGGCTATCGAAGGATATTACGATTCAGGAGTATCAGCCATGCGTTCTGTTAAGAACACCCAAGATTTTGGGGTTTCTCCACTTACCGATGTTGAAGACTTGACCGTTGAGTTGCATGATGCTACTACGATTGCTCTAGTTGATACAGCTGTTGGAACTTTGA
>JANMML010000022.1:0-33546 GCA_031373195.1 Flavobacterium sp.
AGGCAATACGATTACACCAGAAGACATTGGGAAATACGTTCATTACAACATCAATTTTGAGAATGTTGGAACCGCAGATGCCGTCAATGTCGTAATCAAAGATATTATTGACACCACCATGTTCGATATGAATTCGTTGCAATTGCTCTATGCTTCACATCCTGTAGAAACAAAAATCGCTGGAAACAAAGTGGAGTTTATTTTTAAAAACATTAATTTGCCGCCATCAATCATTGATCCGATTGGTGGTCATGGCAATGTGCTGTTTAAAATAAAAACACTTCCAACCTTGTTGGTTGGTGATCAAATTGCCAATATCGCAAACATCTATTTTGATTATAATGCACCGATTGAGACTAATGAAGCGAGAAGTACTTTCGCCGTTTTGAATAATTCGAATTTTGTGAAAGATCAAAGTATAACAATAGCACCAAATCCTGCGAAAAATAGCGTAAAAGTAACATCTAAAAGCAACATCAAATCGATTCAGTTGTTTGATGTGCAAGGTCGTATTTTGCAAACCGTTTTAGAAAATAGAACAACAACGACTATTGATATTTCAAACAAATCTAACGGAATTTACTTCCTGAAAGTGACTACTGAAATAGGAAGTAGCGTAGAAAAGCTTGTGAAAGAGAATTAATTAGTTGGGTTATTTATGTTGAAAAAGCGCCAATCGATGCCATGATTGACGCTTTTTATTTTGATTATAAGATCTCAAGACTATAAGATTTTAAGACGATAAATCTATAAGTTTAGAATAAAGGCAATTTAGTTAGAAATACACTCACTTGAAAAAACCATCTCACAATCCGAAAATCTTAAAATCCTAAAATCCTAAAATCCTAAAATCTAACAGTCTTAAAGTCTTAAAGTCTAACAGTCTTACAGTCTTCCAGTCTCACAATCCAAAAAAGTCTACAGCGGAATATTTCCATGCTTCCGATCCGGACGAATACTCACTTTATGCTCCAACATGCTAAAAGCTTTGATTAATTTTTTTCGCGTGTCCTGCGGCAGAATCACTTCATCTACAAAACCTCTTTGCGCCGCTGTATATGGATTGGCGAACAAATCTGCATATTCAGCTTCTTTCTCTAACAATTTCGCTTCTGGATTGGCAGCTTCACTGATTTCTTTTTTAAAGATAATTTCACTCGCGCCCTTGGCTCCCATTACCGCGATTTCTGCTGATGGCCAAGCAAAATTCATGTCAGCGCCAATGTGTTTGGAGTTCATAACGTCATACGCGCCACCATACGCTTTTCTCGTAATCACCGTTACTCTTGGCACGGTAGCCTCGCTTAATGCATACAATAATTTCGCACCATGAACAATAATTCCGTTCCATTCTTGGTCAGTGCCGGGTAAGAAACCGGGAACATCAACCAGCACTAATAAAGGAATATTAAAACAATCACAAAAACGGGTAAATCGCGCGGCTTTGATTGAACTTTTTACATCCAAACAACCTGCTAAAAACATCGGATTATTGGCTACAATTCCGACACTTCGACCGGCAATTCTGGCAAATCCAACAATGATATTTTCAGCGAAATCTTTATGAATTTCAAAAAACGAATCTTCGTCGATCACGCCTTTAATAACTTCGTGCATGTCGTAAGGTTTGTTGGCATTATCCGGAACAATCGTATTGAGTTGCGGACGCATTTCATCATTTAATTCATACGCTAGTTTAGGCGTCGTTTCCTTGTTATTTTGTGGAAGGTAACTCAACAAAGTTTTAATATCCTCTAAACAAGATACACCGTTTGGAGAAGTCGTATGTGCCACGCCAGATTTAGTCGAATGGGTAACTGCGCCACCTAAAGCTTCAGAAGTCACTTCTTCATTCGTAACCGTTTTCACGACATTCGGACCCGTCACAAACATGTAACTGTTGTTCTCGACCATCATGGTAAAATCGGTCATCGCAGGAGAATACACCGCACCACCAGCGCAAGGTCCCATAATTGCTGAAATCTGCGGAATCACACCTGACGATTGTACATTTCTAAAAAATATATCGGCATAACCTCCCAACGAACGAACGCCTTCTTGAATTCGAGCGCCACCAGAATCATTGAGTCCAATCATTGGCGCACCAACTTTGAGCGCCATATCCATGACTTTGCAAATTTTCTCGGCATGCGTTTCTGACAAAGCACCGCCAAAAACGGTAAAATCTTGTGCGAAAATATAAACCAATCTTCCATTAATAGTGCCGTAACCAGTGATGACTCCGTCGCCATAATACATTTCTTTCTCCATTCCGAAATCGGTAGTTCGGTGCGTCACGAGCATTCCGATTTCCTCAAATGAACCTTCATCCATTAAGTATTCGACGCGCTCTCTTGCCGTGAGTTTCTTCTTTTCGTGTTGCTTGGCAATTCGTTTTTCGCCGCCACCTAATTTGGCTAAAGCGATTTTATCGTTGAGTATATTTATTTTAGATTCCATTTTATTTGATTAAAGAGGTTTCGACTGCGCTCAACCTGACATTAGAATTTATAATTAAGAGATTGGTAATCGAACAATTTTTTGATCTTCTAAATACTGTTTCAAAGCAACCAAAGCGGCAATTTGAGCTTCCTCTTCTTGTTGTTTTTTCAACATCGCAGCATCATAATATTTCTTAACAAAATGCGTATCAAAATTCCCAGAACGAAACGCTTCATGTTCGAAAACAAACTTCCCGAATGGTAAAGTCGTTTGAACGCCTTCAATTTTATAATCGTCGATGGCTTTCAACATCAATTGAATGGACTCTTCACGCGTTTTTCCATACGTGATCAATTTGGATAACATCGGATCGTAATAAATCGGAATATCCATGCCTTGTTCAAAACCATTGTCCACACGAACACCTTCGCCTGTTGGCAATTGATACACATCTAAATGTCCCACACTAGGAAGAAAATCATTCGTCGGATCTTCGGCATATACACGCAATTCCATCGCATGACCGCGAATTACTAAATCCTCTTGCTTCATCGGCAAGGCTTCTCCGCGAGCTACTTTGATTTGCAACTCAACCAAGTCAACGCCCGAAATCAATTCAGTTACGGGATGTTCCACTTGTAAACGCGTGTTCATTTCAAGGAAGTAAAAATTGTGTTTGTCATCTAACAAAAACTCAACAGTTCCTGCTCCCAAATAATCACAAGCTTTAGCCACCATAACCGCAGCTTCTCCCATTTTCTTACGCAATTCTGGAGTGAGGACAGATGATGGTGCTTCCTCGACTACTTTCTGGTGACGACGTTGGATGCTGCACTCTCTTTCAAAGAAATACAAAATATTTCCGTGGCTGTCAGCCATCACTTGAATTTCGATATGTCTTGGTGAGGTCACATATTTTTCGATAAAAACAGAACCGTCTCCAAAAGCTGCTGTGGCTTCACTAATGGCACGATTCATTTGCGACTCAAAATCGGCTTCTTTTTCAACCACACGCATTCCTTTTCCACCGCCACCTGCAGACGCTTTGATTAAGATTGGGAAACCAATAGAGTTGGCAGTTTTCTTCGCTTCATCAATGTCGATAATCGCATGATCAACGCCGGGAACCATCGGAATATTATAATGCATCACGGCTTCTTTCGCTGCCAATTTGCTTCCCATAACCCGAATGGCTTTCGATTTTGGTCCAATAAAAATCAAGTTGTTTTTTTCGACCTCCTCGGCAAAATCAGCATTTTCACTTAAGAATCCATATCCTGGATGAATGGCATCGACGTTTAAGGATTTGGCCACTTCAATGATTTTGTCACCTAATAAATACGACTGATTTGACGGCGCTTCTCCAATCCAAACGGCTTCGTCTGCAAACTTTACGTGTGGCGCATTTCTATCGATAGTCGAGTAGACTGCGACGGTCTTAATCCCCATTTTTTGTGCAGTTTTCATTACTCTTATGGCAATTTCACCGCGATTGGCTACTAATATTTTTTTCATGTTTATTTTAAATAATAGATGATAGAAAATAGATGATAGATGATAGAAGTTTAGATGCCATTGCTTGTCTATTATCTATCTATTATCTCTTTGTCTTTTTTTTACTCAAACTCAATCATCAATTGTCCTTTATCAACCGCATCGCCTACTTTGACTGCAATCGATTTGATCACACCATCTCGAGGTGAAAGGAAACTGTTTTCCATTTTCATGGCGGAAAGGATAATGAGATTGTCATTTTCTTTGACGGATTGACCCACTTCAACACTAATTTCCAGAATTAATCCTGGCATCGGTGCTTTGATGGAATTGATGTGTTTGGATTTTCCTTTTTCAAAGCCCATTTCCGCAATCAATTGGTCTAACGCATCGGAAATCACCACTTCATAAGTGTTGTTGTTGACCTTGACGCTATAACTTTTTTGGGTAAAATGGGACTGAATAATTTCAGCATGAAAAGGCTTTTTTTGATGAAGAACATGGAATTTATTGGTTTCCACACTTACGGCATCGAGTTGTGAGATGGCATCTTTATTGAAATCAAAAGTATACGCATCATTCACTTTTACTTTAAAATCAGTACTCATAAATGATAATTTTGAATTGTAAATTTAGAGATAAAAATATTTCTAATTGTACATAAAAATCATATTAATGTAAAATAATAAGCGCTATTTTGAAAAAATCACAAAACGAGCCAACCAAATTCTCGTAAAGTCATCAGCGGTTTTGAAAACCAAAACAACTCAAAGTCTTGAAAATGAATTTCAAAGTCTGATTTGAGTTCATGAAAGGTTGTGATTTTTGCATTGGCAATCGAAGTTTTTTCTAACGTGCCAACCAGCCACTCGCCTTCTCCTCGGTTCGTTTGAATTGCAAAAGTTTGCTTCTTGTGATGAAAAGTCAATGACATCATTTCCCAAGAATTGCCTTTTTTAGACTTGGTAAAGGTTTCTATAACAGGTTTTCCACCAAGCCAGATGATTTTTGCGGTGGGTTTGATTTTAAAATCTTCGCCTTGATGCAGTGCGTTGTAAATGAAGTCGGGTTGGATCTTCGTTTTGGGAATTTTGAAATCAAACCAATCTTGTAAGGGATAATCGAAACAGATGCCATGCATAAAATTATAGAGCGACTTCTTTAATCCAAAGCTAAATTGATCATGGTCGATTCCAGTTGCATCAGTATAATGGATATCGTTATTGGCAAAAGTTCCGATGACTTCGGACTCTTTGACCACGCCAAACTTTTCCGGATATAAACCAACTGGACTGTGCGCGGTCATCGCAAATTGATGCCAAAATCCGGATTGCAAGACACCCACTTCAAATAGTTGACGGACCATTTCTAAACTGTCAATTGTTTCTTGAATGGTTTGCGTTGGATAACCATACATCAAATACGCATGCACCATGATTCCCGCTTCGGTGAAATTTTGGGTGACTTTGGCAACTTGTTCAACGGTAACCCCTTTATCAATCAATGCTAATAACCGATCGGACGCTACTTCGAGTCCACCAGAAACCGCAATGCAACCAGAAGCTTTGAGCAACAAACACAAATCTTTCGTAAAACTCTTTTCGAAACGAATGTTGGTCCACCAAGTAACCACAATTTTTCTCCGAATAATCTCCAAAGCCACTTCACGCATCAAGGCTGGCGGCGCTGCTTCGTCGACGAAATGAAAACCAGTTTCTCCAGTTTGTGCAACCAATTCCTCAATTCTATCTACTATAAGTTTTGCTGCAATAGGTTCATAGACTTTTATATAATCTAACGAAATATCGCAAAATGTACATTTTCCCCAATAGCAACCGTGCGCCATGGTGAGTTTATTCCATCGTCCGTCGCTCCACATTTTGTGCATGGGATTGACAATTTCGATGACTGAAATATATTTATCTAAGAGTAAATCCGAATAATCTGGCGTGCCTACGTCGCTTTGTTTGTAGTCGCTTCTTGTCGAGTTATTTTTATAAACGACTTTTCCGTTTTCGAGGAGGAACGTACGTTTATATTGTAGTTCGTCCCTCGACAGCGCTCGGGAGGACATTTCGACTGTCGGCGCATTATCATTTAAAGAACGTTCATTCTCAATGATCAATTGAATGGGAAGTTCACCATCATCAAGCGTAATAAAATCAAAAAACTCAAACACTCGAGGATCAGACAAAGAACGCAATTCAGTATTCGGGAATCCGCCGCCCATAGCAATTTTGATATTTGGAAAATGCGCTTTTACCCATTGTGCCGAACGAAAAGCGGCGTATAAATTTCCAGGAAAGGGAACTGAGATTAAGAATAATGTGGGTTGAATGGCTTCTATCTTTTCTTTTAAAAGAGCAATGAGAATGTAATCAATGTAAGTCGGTGGATTGGATAAAGTTTGATACAACTCATCAAATGTATTGGCACTTCTTCCCAATCGCTCGGCATAGCGACTGAATCCGAAGTTCTCGTCGATGCATTCTACGATAAAATCGGAAATATCCTCCAAGTAAAGCGTGGCCAAATGTTTAGCTTTGTCTTGTGTTCCCATCGAGCCGAATGCCCAATCCATTTCGTCTAGTTGTGCAAATCGAGATGCTTCTGGAAGGAAATCCTCTTGGCAAATTTGTAACGCGAGCGTGGGATTTTTCCCTTGAAGGAAAGCGATGACGGCGTCGATGGTTTTGATGTATTCGTGCTGCAAAGACAAAATCCTTTGGGCATTTGGTGTATGAGCACCTCGACTGCGCTCGGTGTGACAAAACATTTCAGTTAATCCGTCTTTTGAAAACAACTTCAATATCACTTCGATGCCTAAATCGGCCTGGAACGCATCAACGTTGATGGTATTCAAAAAACCTTTGATATAAGCCGTTGCTGGGTAAGGCGTATTCAGTTGCGTAAATGGCGGCGTGATGAGAAAGACTTTCGTTTTCATTGGTGTAAAAGTAGGAAAAATTTGTTGTCGGTCGTGGGTTGTGGATTCCCCTCCTCTGGAGGGGTGCCCGAAGGGCGGGGTGGCATAGCCCTGATGGAAGCGGAAATCCTTTTGAACCCTTTCAGAGTTTTGAAATCGGAAAGGGTTCAAAAGATTGAAGCGAACAGCAGGTTCCCGGCTCCTAAAAAAAATGCAAGAGCACAGACACCATGCAACTCAGCAACTCACAGAAAATTTCGTTACTTTTACCAAAAAATTTGACCATGCCAAGCGATTGTATCAGCTATCAAGATTCCGGTTATTTTATCCCATTGATTGTAGATTATCTCAATCAAAAACCAGAATTGCAGCATTTATACCATCATTTCCCGTCAGCAGAAAATTTTGAAAAACAGTTTACCGAAAAGCAATCTCAATTTAGCGACAGCAGTCGAAAAGTCTTGGTTTCGGCATTGGAAAGACAATACGCTTCGAGTGCAACGAGTGCATTAACAAAGCAAAATATCGATCAGCTCTTAGATAAAAATACATTTACCATTACGACTGGTCATCAATTGAATTTGTTTACTGGGCCTTTGTATTTTTTGTACAAGATTGTCTCGACCATCAATTTGACCAAGGAATTGAAAGCGAAATATCCCAATCAAAATTTTGTTCCAATCTATTGGATGGCAACAGAAGATCATGACTTTGAGGAAATCAATTATTTTACGTTTCGAGGTAAAAAAATTCGATGGAATATCGCGAGTACTGGACCTGTTGGTCGACTTTCAACGGAAGGAATTGATGCCGTTTTTGAAGTTTTTAAAAAAGAAATGGGCACAAGTAATAATGCCGACTATATTAAAAAACTCTTTCAGGACGCCTACTTGAACCATCAAAATTTAGCGGATGCCACGCGATACTTGGCAAATGAACTTTTCGGAAAATATGGTTTGGTGATTTTGGATGGCGATGATGCGGAACTTAAAAAAGAATTTGCTCCTTACATGAAGGAGGAATTGCTTTTTCAAAAATCACATCAAGAAGTGCAAAATACAATAGCAAAAATGAAACCCTATGATATACAAGTAAACCCAAGGGAAATCAACTTATTTTACATTGAAGATCATCTGAGAGAGCGGATTGTGTTTGAAAAAAATATTTACAAAATAAACCATACTTCCTTGCAATTTTCGAAGGAAGAAATACTGCACTTGCTAGAGAAAAATCCAGAGAAATTCAGTCCAAATGTCATTTTACGTCCACTGTACCAAGAAGTCATTTTGCCTAATTTGTGTTATATCGGTGGCGGCGGCGAACTGGCTTATTGGTTAGAATTGAAATCTTTTTTCAATGCTGTAGAAGTTCCATTTCCGATACTGTTACTGCGAAATTCTGCTTTACTTGCGACAGAAAAACAAGCTGCTAAAGCGGATAAATTGGGATTGACTTGGAAGCACTTGTTTCAAAAGCAAGCGGAATTGACTGCTGCAAAAACAAAAGAGATTTCAGAATTCCCAATTGATTTAACCATTCAGAGAGAACATCTTAAGAATCAATTTCACTATCTGCATGCCCTGGCAAATCAAACTGACGCATCGTTTAGCGGCGCAGTAAAAGCTCAAGAAGCAAAACAATTAAAAGGTTTGGATCAACTGGAAAAGAGATTGTTAAAGGCGCAGAAAAGAAAATATCAGGACGAATTGAACCGTTTGGTTTCTTTGCAAAACGACTTGTTCCCAAACGGAGGATTGCAGGAAAGATTTGCTAATTTTTCTGAGTTCTATCTTGCATTCGGACCCATCTTGATTGAAAAGCTAATGGATCAATTACATCCTTTGGATCATGAATTTACGGTATTGCAACTATAAACTTATCAGCACTACAACGTTAACGGTTGGTTCAGAACTACATTTTCTTTTATTAAATACTATCTTTAGCTTAATTTAGTAGCCTAAAAATAACTCACAATGAATATAAAATTACTTCTAGTTTTGGTCCTTTCAGCATTTTCAGCATTTTCTAGTGCGCAGGTTAGTATGATTGGAACTGCTTTGCCAGGTGAACTCTACATGGCGCAATTTGGTTTGTACGAATTCCAACAACAGGCAACATTTACGACTGGAACAATTAAATTCCGACAAGGAAGTTCTTGGGACGTCAATTGGGGGAGCAACTCTTTTCCAATAGGGACTGGCGTTCAAGATGGAGTAGACATCCCAGTAACTGCAGGAACTTATGTTGTTTCATTTAATAGTAGTAGTGGTGATTACAATTTCGTTCCAACTGCACCCGCTCCAGTTATTAGCATCGTTGGAACTGGTGTGAATGGTTGGCCAGAAAATCAGACAACCCCAGAAATTACGCTTTTCACAAACGATGGGATTTCCTATGTGATTAACAATTTAGTAGTAACAAACGGTCTGATTAAATTTAGAAAAGACTTATCATGGGATGTCAATTGGGGCGATAGTACTTTTCCGATTGGAATGGGGATACTTAATGGTCCGAATATCCCGACCACTGCTGGAACGTACGATGTTACTTTTAATATTAGCAACGCGACTTACACTTTTATTCCATCATCAAATGTATTTCCTAGCATTGGTATATGGGGACCTGCCGTAGACTCTCAAAATGGTTATGCTGGTGCTGATGTTGATATGACCACCACAGACGGAATTATTTATACCCTTTCAGGATTTTATTTTAGCAGCGGGCAAGCTTATTTTCGGCAAGATAACGCCACCACTTTTGTTTGGGGAGGTACCACTTACCCAACGGGAACTGCAGTTTTAACTGGGCCAAGCTTATTTATTCCGGGAGGAGAACATTTTGTGACTTTTAATCGAATTACAGGAGACTACAGCTTTAGTTTTCCGAGTGTCGGAATTTTAGGCACCGCTTTGAATGGTTTTGACGTTGCCGATACTGATTTGAGTACGACAGATGGATTTACTTATACCATTGATGACTTACCTTTAAACATTGGTGAAGTAAAATTTAGAAAAGACAATAGTTGGACTACCAATTGGGGAGCGACTGCTTTTCCGAATGGCACTGGGGTGCAGGATGGAGCAAATATTCCGGTAACAAATGCTGCCAATTACTCCATAACTTTTGATCGCTTGTCTGGGCAATATTTCTTTGCTCAGTTGCTGGGTAATGAGGACTTTAAACAAAATTCATTGAGCGTTTATCCGAATCCAAGTTCGGGCAATTGGAATTTTAGTTCATCATCAAAAGAAGTAGAAACGGTTGAGCTATTTGATAGTTTTGGAAAGCAATTACAGTCTTTAAAGACAAACGGGCGTGACTTTTTGATAGACGGAACGAATCTTCCAGCAGGGTTTTATTTTGCGCGAATAACTTCAGCAACCGTTTCTGAGGTAATTAAGTTGATGAAGATTTAGATTGGAAAAAAACAGTAAAAAAGAAAATGTTACGATTCAGTTCCGTAGAACATTATTAAAATGATAATTACACATCTCCCAAAAAAGCCTCGTTTTTATTAGTAACGCTGCCTAACAATCGTTAAAAAAAAATTGTTATCAACACGAAAACGTTTTCGTATCGATATTTTAAAGTACTTTTACCTAATATATTTTATTTTACCTTAAATTAGCCTAGTATAAATTTTAACAAAACAATTATGAAAACAAAATTATTTTTATTTTTTGCAGTCTTAATGATGTCATTCGGCGTGAATGCTCAAGTTACTTCGGTTGCCATTGTAGGAGAAGCAGCAGGCGGTTGGCCAACAGGTGCCGTAGGAGAAGTTGATACTAACCAAATGGAAAATCCTTCTGGAGATTTAGAAAACTGGACATTTACTGGTTTAGCTCTTACTACATTTGACGCAAACGGGGGAGGTATCAAATTTAGAGCCAACAATGCTTGGGACATCAACTGGGGAGCAGCAGAGTTCCCTGCCGGTACTGGAACGCAAGGTGGAGCTAATATTTTGTGTATTGCAGGTACTTATGACGTAACATTCAACAGTACTACAGGCGTATATAACTTTAGCGGTGGAACGCCACTACCAACAGTGAAACTAGTTGGTGTAGCTACTGGAACAGTAGACGGAATTGTCATGAACTTTGTTGGATCTGATACTTACAGAGCAAATAACGTGACTTTGTTAGACGGTGCTGGTCAATTTAGTGTTGATGATCTTCTTTTTGGAGAAACTACTTTCCCAACAGGAACCTTGCAAGGTAACTCAGATAACATCCCAGTTGTTGCAGGTTTTTACAGTTCAGTTTCTTTAGATCTTATTACTGGTGATTACAGTTTTGTATTGATTCCACCAGTAAGTATTGTAGGTGATGGTGTAGGTGGATGGCCTGGCGATCCAGGAAATCCTGGTCCAATTGATACAAACCAATTGACTTCTACTGATGCTATCAATTATTCACTTGACAAATTGGCTTGTACCTCTCCTGGTAGCGCAAAATTCCGTCAAGACAATGATTGGGCTATCAATTGGGGTAATGTTGCATTCCCATCAGGAACAGCAACTCAAGGTGGTGATAACATCGCTATCACAGCAGCTGGTACTTATGACGTAAGATTTAACAGAGTATCTGGTGACTATAGTTTTTCTATTCCAACTATTGCGCTGGTAGGTTCAGCTACGCCAACAGGATGGCCAACAGGAACATCTGGAGAAATAGATGCTACTGTATTATCTACCCTTGATGGTGTATCTTACTTTTTATCTAGCGTTGATTTGGTAGCGGGCGAATGTAAATTCCGTACCAATAATGCTTGGGCTGTTAATTTTGGAGCTGCTGATTTTCCATTAGGAGTTGGTGTTCAAGAAGGTGCTAATATTGTTGTGCCAGCACCAAGTACTTACAGTGTTGCTATAAACAGAGTGACTGGTGAATATGTATTTACTGATCTTTTGTCAGCGACTTCATTCAACAAAAATACTTTCAAAGTATACCCTAACCCAACCAACAGATCTTGGAATTTTGTTTCTACATCAGATAAAAACATTACAGCTATCCAAATCGTTGATATGTTAGGAAAAACTGTAATGACTATCAATCCAGCTGCTACTTCAGCTAATGTTGATGCTACAAGCATCACTAGTGGTTTATACTTTGCAAAAGTAACTACTACTTCAGGAACTGAAACAGTTAAGTTGATGAAAAACTAAGAACTCGTTTTTCTTTATAAATGAAATCCTCTGCTAGCAATAGCAGGGGATTTTTTATGTAAAATACTGAATAACTGACGATTAAAATAACAATTGTTGAAGATGACTTTAAAATAATATAAGTACCTTTAGTTGCTAAATAAAAAAGCTATGAAACAGAAACTACTTTTAATGATGCTGTTTTTCGGTATGTTGGTAAGTCAAGCGCAAGTTACCTCCGTAGCGATTGTGGGTGAAGCAGCTGGGGGCTGGCCTGGAGCACCGGGTAATCCAGGTCCAGAAGACGTCAATCAAATGACGACTACTGATGGGGAAAACTGGACACTCAACGGACTAACACTTAATACTTCTGTTTCAGGAGGAGGTATAAAATTTAGAGCCAACAATGCTTGGGACCTCAATTGGGGAACTGATTCTTTTCCTAATGGTATTGGAACGCAAGGAGGCGCTAATATTATCTGCTACGCAGGAACTTATGACGTCACTTTTAGTAGTACAACAGGAGCATACTCCTTTGTGGGAGGAACGGCACCGCCTATTGTAAAACTAATTGGCGCCGCAGTTGATAATCCTTTAGGTCTGACAATGTCAACAAATAACGGCACTCTATATACACTTACAAACATAAGTTTGATTACTGGAAATGCGCAATTCGAGATAGACGGAGTAATCGTAGGCGAAGATACTTTCCCAACGGGTACTTTGACAGGTGTAGCTAATAACATTCCTGTAATCGGAGCAAGCTACGCGTCTGTTTCAGTAAACATAATAACTGGCGAATACAGTTTTATTTTTACGCCGATAAACCCCAATTCTGATATTACAATCTCAGGAACCGCTATTGGAGGTTCTGGCAATAATGTAACAATGATAACCAATGATGGTGTTTCTTACGTTTATAACAATCTTTCTACTACACAAGGAGAATTGCTTTTTAATATCACTTCCGTTTCAGAATCCTACGGAAACCAAAACTTTCCATCAGGAACTGCTACTTTAAATGGAGATGCAATTCTGGTCCCATCAGGTACTTGGACCGTTACTTTTAACGCGATATCTAAAGCCTATAGTTTTAATGGAAATCCTGAAAATCCATCTATTTCAATTGTTGGCTCAGCGGTTGGAGGATGGCCAACAGGAGCTCCTGGAGAAATTGACAGTCAACAAATGAATACTACTGATGGCATTACTTATTCAATCACTAACCTAGTTTGCACCGTTGGATCTGCTAAATTCAGGCAAAATAATGAATGGACATTAAACTGGGGAAGTGTCGATTTCCCGACTGGGACCGGAACTCAAGGAGGAAATGATATAGTAATTGTTCTTGCAGGTACTTACGATGTGATTTTCAATCGAATTACTGGCGACTATAACTTTATGAATTCAACGCCTTTTCCGTTTACAAAGTTAATAGGAACGGCTACCGGAAGTAGTGAAGGACTGGAAATGACTTCGATTTCAGAAAACGTTTTTCAAATTGAAAATGTCAATCTCGTTGACGGTACCGCTCAATTTTATGTTGATGGTACTATCTTTGGCGAAACTCAATTTCCAACAGGAATATTAACAGGCGCCACCAACTTTTTTGCTATACCAGCAGGTTTTTATAATTCTGTTAGTTTAAACCTTGTTACTGGAGAATATAGTTTTGCTTTAGCTCCTACCATTGCCATAGTAGGAACTGGAGCTGGAGGATGGCCAACAGGCGGTCCGGGAGAAATTGATGCTAACCGATTAGAAACGACTGACGGAATTAACTTTAGATTGAATAATATAACACTGACTGATGGTGAAGTCAAATTTCGTCAAAACAATAGTTGGGATGTATTTTGGGGTGGTACTTCACTTACAGGAACTTTGATTTTGAATGGCCCAAGTATTCCAACAGTAGCTGGAACTTATACAATTTCGATGAATCGTGATACGGGAGATTATAGTTTGTCCTCAGGTACTTTTACTAAATCATTTTTTACCGTGTATCCCAATCCAACGCAAAATATTTTGAATGTTGTATCGGACTTAAACACTGCCATTGTATCGATTGAGATTTTCGATACTTTAGGTAAAAACGTCATGGCAATTCAACCCAATACTTCTTCCATTAAAATAGACGTTAGTGGAATTACTTCTGGTTTGTATTTCGCAAAAATAACTACAGCCTCTGGTTTTGAAACAATTAAACTGATGAAAAACTAAGAATTCGTTTTACTAAATAAAGGAAATCCCTTGCTAGCGATAGTAAGGGATTTTTTGTTGTGAGTCTTAAATGTTGAAAGACTCTCAAGTAGTAGCGAACTAGTGAAACAATTTTGAATGTTGAATAACGAACATTGAATGATGAAATGTAAGCCATAGCCCTGATAGAAGCGGCATCCTTTTTTTTCCGTTTCTTAACGGAAAAAAAAGATAGAGCGGATAGCAGGAATAGCTCCTAAAAATGCTTACTTTTGCACGAAATTTAAATTAAAAAAAATGGCAACGAATAGAACATTTACAATGATTAAGCCCGATGCGGTTGAAAACGGACACATCGGTGGGATTTTGAACATGATTACCGAAGGTGGATTCAAGATTGTTTCTTTAAAATTAACGCAATTGACCGTAGCAGATGCAAAAGCTTTCTACGCAGTGCATGCAGCGAGACCTTTCTATATGGAATTGGTAGAATTTATGTCGAGAGGACCAATTGTCGCTGCGATTTTAGAAAAAGAAAACGCCATTGAAGATTTCAGAACTTTAATTGGTGCGACGAATCCAGCGGATGCTGCAGAAAGAACAATCCGTAAAAAATATGCAACTTCTATCGGAGAAAATGCCGTTCACGGATCGGATAGCGATGAGAATGCAGCGATTGAAAGTGCTTTTCACTTTGCGGGAAGAGAACAATTCTAGATAAACGCGCCTGCGGCTTTAGACAGTGCGACAAGTCCTGCGGACTTAAGACACTCTGCTTTCTAGACTAAAAAGTATACAATAAAAAATCCCGTTTCAATCGAACGGGATTTTCTTTTTTTATATGATAATATAGTCTAAAAGTCCAAAGCGAAGCGTCTCCAAAGCGAAGCGCATCCAAAGCGAAGCGTGTCCAAAGCGAAGCGTGTCTGTCCGTCTACCTCAAAACTACTTCTTTAACCACTTCTCTCCGCAATTCCTCATTGATCATTTTGATAATCTTGTCTTTGCCGTAATGCAATTCTTCACGTAAAACCGCAGAAGTTAATTCTACATATAGGGTCGTGCCTTTTAAAAGTATGTTTTTGGTGTACGTATTCACCCCGTTTCCCATGAGGTTTTTCCATGCGTCTTTGACCCCAACCTCATCGATTCCGCCTTGCAGTTTGTTGACTAATATAATCTCGTTTAAAACCGAACCTATCGCGCTTTCGTTACTGAGTCTTTTTGCCATTTTTGACGATATTAAGTGATTTTGTTCTTTTGTAGTGATATTCGACTGCCTTGTCATTTTTCAAAACCATTTCATTTTCCGAAATAAAAATCAATTCCTCGTCCCATTGGCTATAAAAAGTAGCATAATGCACAACAAATTTGTCTTTTCCTTCCTGAATAGTAACTTTCTCGGCATCAAGATTGACGAAGTAACTGCCGTCTAAAGCAGGTGTTACTTTTTTTCGAATCCCAACAAAGTCCTTAATTTGAAAGAAATCATACATTTCGTTGATGCCATATTTCTTTTCTTTACCGTTTGGAAAAACCACTTTTTCGATTTCCCAGTAACCATTCATTTTGTTGATATCTGATGCTTCAACCTTTCTACTGCAATAAATAAAAAGAAATACACTTGCAGCAATAATCACTATTTTACTCATCTTAGTCATACTTATAATAACGACTCTAAGTTAAATGAAAAAAGGACAATTCTTCTTAAAAAAAATGTCCTTTTTGTCAACTAAATTTTTCTGTTTATTTGAAAAAAGAATCTACGAATTCGTACTTATTAAATACTTGTAAATCCTCTAATCCTTCTCCAACCCCAATATACTTTACTGGAATTTGAAATTGATCAGAAATACCAATGACCACACCACCTTTGGCAGTTCCGTCTAATTTGGTAACCGCTAGTGAAGTTACTTCCGTAGCCGCTGAAAACTGTTTGGCTTGTTCAAAAGCATTTTGTCCTGTAGAACCGTCAAGGACTAACAACACGTCGTTGGGTGTATTTTCAACAACTTTCTGCATCACTCTTTTTACTTTCGTAAGCTCAGTCATCAGATTGACTTTATTATGCAAACGGCCCGCGGTATCAATAATCACGATATCAGCGTCATTGGCTACGGCGCTTTGCAAAGTATCAAATGCGACCGAAGCAGGATCACTTCCCATTTGTTGTTTTACCAGTGGCACGCCAACTCGATCTGCCCAAATTTGCAACTGATCGATGGCCGCTGCACGAAATGTATCTGCCGCTCCTAACGTAACTTTATATCCTTTCTTTTTGAATTGGTACGCCAACTTTCCTATAGTCGTGGTTTTACCTACGCCATTGACACCAACCACCATCAAAACATAAGGTTTCACACCAACGGGAATAACAAATTCCGAAGCTTCCCTCAGGTTGGTTTCTGAAAGCAAACCAGAAATTTCTTCTCTTAGGATTTGATTCAGTTCTTCCGTTCCTAAGTATTTGTCTTCCGAAACTCTTTTTTCGATCCGGGTAATAATCTTTAGCGTTGTTGTAACACCCACGTCTGATGCTACTAAAATTTCTTCTAAGTTATCGAGAACTTCATCATCAACTTTTGACTTTCCAGCAATTGCTTTCGTTAGCTTTGAAAAGAAAGAAGTTTTAGACTTTTCTAAACCTTTGTCTAAAACTTGTTTTTCCTGTTCATTTAGAACTGGCTCCTTCGGTCCGGAAGAGAATATTCTTTTGAAAAAACTCATTTGTATTTAGGATTTAAGATTTTGGATGTTCTGCATCTTGTTTCATTCCCACGTGGAAATCGATACGATAATCAAAACAACCAATTTGTTGGTAAATATAAAAAATAAAAAAGCTACTTCCGAAAGAAAGTAGCTGATCTATATATTTTGATTTTGATTATTTCTTTTTCAAGAACTCATCTACCAATTCAGGAGCCATAATAGATTCTACGAATGTATAGGCACCAGTTTTTGGAGATCTTACCATTTTAATGGCTTTTGACAATCTCTTTGAAGATGTTTGTAACGATGCAACGGTTTTCTTTGCCATGTCTTATATCTGTATTACTTGAAACTTTTACTTTGTAAAATTTCTAATTATTTAATTTCTTTGTGAACAGTTACTCTCTTCAATACAGGATTGAATTTCTTAATCTCTAGTCTGTCTGGAGTATTTTTTTTGTTCTTTGTTGTTATGTATCGAGAAGTTCCAGCAACACCGGAAGCTTTGTGCTCTGTACATTCTAAAATTACTTGGATTCTATTACCTTTCTTTGCCATCGTATTATAGTATTATTTTTTTTAGGAATAGATTATTTAATAAATCCTTCTGTCTGTGCTTTTTTCAAAACAGCAGCGATTCCATTTTTGTTAATTGTTTTTATAGTCGATGCAGCGACTCTTAGCGTAATCCATCTGTCTTCTTCTGGAAGATAAAAACGCTTTTTAACTAAGTTTACGGAAAACTTTCTCTTCGTTTTATTCATCGCGTGAGAAACGTTATTTCCTACCATCGCTCTTTTACCTGTAAGGTCACAAACTCTTGACATTATGCTTATCTTTTATCGTTATTCAAATCGAGGGTGCAAAGAAAAGAAAAATAAACCTTACTGCAAAATAAATAAAGTACAAATTTTTCTTTTTTTTTATTTGCTTTTTAATGGTCGTCGAGAATACCCTTTTTTGAGGAAATTACTAGGGTTCAAATTTACTCAAACGGCATTTTTAAAATTTCTTTTTGCAGCATTTCCAAGCTTTTATTTACCGCTCTCTCCAGCACTTTTTCTCGTGGTTGCCCGAAATTAAATTCCTGCACAATCACCTCACTTGGAGTCGCTAAGGCAATAAAAATCGTTCCGACTTCTGCGGCTGAATCACCCTTTGATGGACCGGCATTTCCCGTCGTAGCAATGGCAAAATCAGTCTGCATTATTTTCTGAATCGATAGCGCCATCGCTTGCGCAACTTCGGCACTCACCACACTGTATTTTTCAATTAATTCCGATGAAATTCCAAGTACCTTGATTTTTGTCTCCGTCGCATACGACACCACACTACCTTTAAAATAGTTCGAAGCGCCAGGAACGGAACTCAAAACTTGCGCAATTTTTCCTCCGGTGCAACTTTCAGCAGTCGCAATGGTTTTCTTGTGTTGCGTCAATAACCTTCCGAGAATAACTTCAATGGTTTCGCCTTCATCAAATCCGACAATAATGTCGCCAATGATTTGCGTTAAGGAAATCACATTCGACTCAATGGCTTTCTCCAGCATTTCTTTGTCTGTTCCTCGCGCGGACAAACGTAGTCGCACTTTTCCCGGACTCGGCAAATACGCCAATTTGATAAATGTAGGCAAGTTGTTTTCCCACGCTTCAATGCGCTCCGCCACTTTACTTTCGCCTTCTCCATACGTCATAATGGTCTTGTGCAATATGTACGGACGCTCGTATTCGCGAACTACTTTTGGAATGATTTCGTGTTCTATCAAATATTTCATTTCGTATGGAACGCCTGGCAATGAAATAAAAACTGTTTGCTCTTTCTTCATCCACATGCCTGGCGCAGTGCCCATCGCGTTGTGTAGCACCGTGCATTTAGACGGAACCAACGCTTGGTCTCTGTTGAGTTGGGTAATCGGACGTTTGTAGAATCCTTCAATAATAGCCGTGACATGTGCCAAAACCGCTTCGTCAACAACTAGCTTGTCATCAAAATATTCGCAAAAAGTATGTTTGGTAATATCGTCTTTCGTTGGACCTAATCCACCGGTGATAATCACCAAATCGACTTGATTTTGAAGCTTTGAAAACGTGTCTAAAATATGCCGCTTGTCATCCGAAATAGAAAGCATCTCGTGCACAGCCACACCAATTCTATCCAACGATTTGGCAATAAAACCAGAATTGGTATCGACAATTTGTCCGATTAGAATTTCGTCGCCGATGGTAACTATGGTTGCTTGCATTTTTCTAGGTTCTAAGGTTCTAAGATTCTGGGGTCCTACGGTTACGAGGTTCTGAGAGATTAAATTACTAAAGTTTTATCTTGGTCTGAAACCCTAGCCCTGATGGCAGCGGCATCCTTTTTTGTTTTGTCACCCTGAGCGCAGTCGAAGGGTTTTTTACAAAACAAAAAAGATATAGCGAACAGCAGGTTCTCGGCTCCTAAAAAAACTTAGCACCTCAGCACCTTAGAACCTTAGCAACTTTAAACTACAATTCGAAATCCTTCGAAATTTCTTTTACCGCTTTTTCAATTTGGGATTCCACGCTGTCATAAGTAGCTTTGATTTCTTTCTTTTTGCCTTCTGCTTTCGTCCAAGCTTCTATTTGAAGAATCTCCTGAAACGCTTGATCCATGCCTAATAAATCCAAAGTCGGTTTTATTTTGTGGGCATAGGCGTAGGCTAATTTGTGGTCTTTTGTCTTAATTCCTAACTTGATTTGGGTTAAATCTTGCGGAACTTCGGTGACAAATAAGGTGATGATTTGGTTGACGAATTCAGCATCGTTGTCTGAAAGCGCATACACTTTTGATAGGTTGTAATTTAGGGCCATGTTTATTTAATATTGATTCTGAATACTTTTTTATTTTCAATGAATCCTTCCAGGACATCATTGGGTTGAACGACTGCAACGCCTTCTGGTGTTCCAGTAAAAATAATATCTCCTATTTTGAGTGTAAAGTATTGAGAAACGTACGCGATGAGTTCATCAATTTTCCACAGCATCAGGCTAGAATCACCTTTTTGAACTGTTTTTCCGTTGTTGGTGAGTTCAAAATTAATACTTTCTAACGAACTAAAAAGTTTTTTCGATATAAAGCTACCAATAACCGCTGAACCGTCAAAAGCTTTTGCTTTTTCCCATGGCAAACCTTTGTCTTTTAGTTTTTGTTGAAGGTCGCGCGCGGTAAAATCAATCCCGACACTAAGCTCTTCATAATACTTGTGTGCGAACTTGGGTTCGATATATTTCCCCACTTTGCTAATCTTGACAATCAACTCGATTTCATGGTGAATGTCCGAAGAAAACTCGGGAATCACGAATGGATGTTGCTTCAATAAAATAGCAGAATCCGGCTTGAGAAAGACTACTGGTTCGTCTGGTCTTTCGTTTTGTAATTCTTCGATATGTTTGGCGTAGTTGCGCCCGATGCAGATGAGCTTCATTGTTGTAGGTTATAAGTTGTAGGTTGTAGGTTGTAGGTTGAGTAGCCGGGAACCTGCTATTCGCTATATCTTTCCCGCCGAACGCCGGCGCAAAAGGATACCGCTACTATCAGGGCTAGGAATCCGTATTACAACAGTTTATTGTTTAATTTTCGCAGCTTAATCGCTGTTAGTACTTTCTTCGTATACAAAGGAAAATCCGCATTTTGAATCCAACCAAAATAACCTGGTTCGTCCTCCAACACTTTTTCTACCTTGGCGCCTTTGTGTTTTCCGAAAGAGAAAATTTCTTCGCCATCTTTGTCATAACCGATAAATCCAGCAAAATCCGCGGATCGTTTTCTGGTGGTAAACTCGGCCAACGATTTCATGTCATTTTCCAGTTCCGGATAACGTTCCAATTGGGCTTTCAATATTTCGTAGGTTGCCATCGTATCAGCTTCCGCGGAATGGGCATTTTCCAAACTTTTGCCGCAGTAAAACTTCAATGCGGCACTCAAAGTACGTTCTTCCATTTTGTGAAATATGGTCTGAACATCAACGGAAACGCGACTTTTCATATCAAAATCGACACCCGCCCGCAATAATTCCTCAGCCAACAACGGAATGTCAAAACGATCAGAATTGAATCCACCCAAATCGCTATCCTTAATCATAGTGTAAATCTGAGTCGCCAATTCCTTGAAGGTTGGCTCATTTGCCACTTTTTCATTCGTAATGCCATGCACCGCAATGACTTGTGGCGGAATCAGCATTTCTGGATTGACCAACCAGGTTTTGCTCTCTTTATTCCCGTTGGGAAATACTTTAAAAATCGAGATTTCGACGATGCGATCTTTCGCCACGTCAATGCCGGTCGTTTCTAGGTCGAAGAAGCAAATGGGTTTGTTGAGTTTGAGTTCCATTGTTGTTTTTTAGGGCTGTAAAGATAAAGCAATTAATAATTAATATTGAATAATTAATAATTGGGAAACAGCGCAAATAGAAAAAGCCTCTTAACTAAGAAGAGGCTTCATTATTAATTATCAACTGTTAATTATCAATTGAAATTATTTGATGATTTTCAAAGTAGTGTTTGTTGTACCATTAAAAACGCTGACAAAATAAACACCGCTGGCAAGTGATTCCGGCATTTGAATTTCGATAGCATTCTGACCTAATGGAAATGTTCTATTTTGAATTAAATTTTGAATTTTTCTTCCATTGGAATCGAATAAGTCAGCTGTTAGCGTTTCTGAAAAGTCGAGATTGAAACTTAAATTGATTTTGTTTATAAAAGGATTGGGGTAGACAGAAAAAGTGTTTTTACCTGATGCAAATTCTTCGGAATCTAACACTGCTTCGTTAAATCGCAATAAGGTAAAATCGGCGCTAATTCCGTTATAGGTTCCTCCACCAAGAATAATTTTGCCGTCCGCTTGAGTGATAGAAGTCAAAGCGCCTTCGTACTCTCCAAAATCTATCGTTTGTCTGCCACCAATGCCAAACGACGTATCTAAACTTCCATTGGCCATAAATCGAAAAAGGACAAAATCTGCGGTAGTATTGAGCGCAACTCCTGAAACGACTAATTTACCGTCATTTTGAAGTTCAGATGCAAAAGCAAAACCTTCCTGGTTTGCATTAAAATCCGTTGTTGTAATTCCACCAATGCCATAGGTAGTATCTAAAATTCCGTTGGCATTATATTTTGCAATAGCTACTTTTTGATTGTTGTCGGCGTTAAAAAAGTACATTCCGCTCACAATAAATTTCCCATCGCTTAAGATCTGAATGGAATAAGCAATTTCATCTCCTCCAAAATTCGTGATGATTCTTCCATTTATTCCAAAACTGCTATCTAAACTTCCATCCGAATTCAATCTTACAATTCCAAAATTAGAGGTATTTTCATTGATATTGGAGGTGAATCCCGCGGCAATAATTTTACCATCGGGTTGGATTTTCATGCATTCTACATATTCTTCACTAAGTAAAAGATTGTTTGAAACCGTTCCAAAATTGACGCTAACCAATCCATTTACTCCGAAAGAAGTATCTTTGGATCCATTTTCATTGTAACGCGCAATGGCAAAGTTTGGATTTACACTAACTGCATCTCCATTGATTGTACCTGCAACTATAAATTTGTTATCCGACTGTATTTGTAAAGACCGTGCTGCATTCGATACAGAATTGAAATCGCTTAGCAAAATACCGTTTGTTCCAAAACCACTATCTAAAGTACCATTACTATTATAACGAACAATGGCAAAATCAAAATCTAACTCTGAAAACAATATTCCATTGCTTGCTGCTACTAAAATTTTTCCATTATTTAGAACTTTCACTTCATTACTCTCATTTTCCAGATAGGTTCCTACAGGCGTCAAAACAGTTCCATTGTTACCAAAAGAAGTGTCTACATTTCCATTTGCAAGATATCTTGAAAGTGCTATTTGATTGATTGTCCCATTATAATAAGAACCGCAGGCAACAATTTTTCCATCGGATTGTATTGCCAGTGAAGCTAAATTACTTTCATCAGAACCAAATGAAGTTACTACTTTTCCGTTTGTACCAAAAGTGGAATCTAATGTCAATCCTTGAGAAAATGAAATTGACATAAACGCCAATGCAACCGTAGTTGAAATAAATTTTGTAGTCATTGAAATAAAATTGGTAAATACGGTGTTTTTTAAGTTAGCAATTAAAAAAAACCGACTCATTTCAAGAAAGAGTCGGATACTTTATATTTATTTTAGTTTAAAAATCTCTGTTTTCATCAAACGCCTCCATATAATCAGCAACGCGTTTTACAAAGCTTCCGCCCAAAGCTCCATCAACCACACGATGATCGTAACTGTGCGATAAGAACATTTTTTTACGGATGCCGATAAAGTCACCTTCTGGCGTTTCAATAACAGCTGGTACTTTACGAATGGCGCCCAAAGCCAAAATCCCCACTTGTGGCTGGTTGATGATTGGCGTTCCAAAGACACTTCCAAAGGTACCAACATTGGTAACGGTATAAGTTCCGCCTTGCGTATCGTCTGGCTTTAGTTTTCCGGCTTTCGCACGATTCCCTAAATCGTTCACCGCTTTGGCCATTCCTAATAAATTCAATTGGTCTGCATTTTTAATTACAGGCACAATCAAATTTCCGTTAGGTAGCGCCGCCGCCATACCAAGGTTGATATTTTTCTTTTTGACGATGTAATCGCCATCAACAGAAATATTCATCATTGGGAAATCTTTCAACGCTTTCGCCACGATTTCCATAAATATTGGGGTAAAAGTCAGCTTCTCGCCTTCTCTTTTCTCAAATGCATTTTTGTTTTTCTCTCTCCAATCCCAAATTGTAGTCACATCCACTTCGATAAACGACTGTACGTGTGCAGAGGTTTGCACGGATTGTACCATATAACCCGCAATGAGTTTTCGCATGCGATCCATTTCGACGATCTCGTCTTGGCCGTTGACAGAAACTGGAACTGCTTTAGCTGTTGTGGGTTGTGGGTTGGGAACAGCAATCGGCTGACTTGCTTCAACTGGACTTGGAGTGACAACTGTTGGTTGCGGTACTTCAAGAGCAACTGGCGCTGCAGCTGCTGGCGCATTCATTTTATTTTTGATATAATCGAGCAAATCATTTTTGGTCACGCGACCTTCGCTACCGGTACCGGTAATCGATTCCAATTCGACAACACTAATACCTTCTTCTTTAGCAATGTTGCGTACCAATGGCGAAAAGAACTTCTCAGAATGAGAGAAATCTTGAGGTTGACTGGCAGCTGGTGCCGCTACAAATTCTCTGGCAGTCTCAATAGTTTTGGCAACCGCTTCAACCGCTGGAGCAACAGGTGTTGGAACTTCAACGATCGCTGGCGCTTCTTGCGCCACAGCAGCAGCTCCGCCTTCGGTTTCTATAATTCCTAAAGTTTGACCAACCTGAACTAAATCGTCTTTTTGAAACAACTTTTCTACCAAGACACCCGAAACTTCCGATGGAATTTCGCTGTCGACTTTGTCCGTCGCAATTTCAAGAACCGCTTCGTCTACTTCGATTCTGTCGCCAACTTCTTTCAGCCAATTGGTAATGGTTGCTTCTGCAACACTTTCTCCCATTTTGGGAAGCTTTAATTCAAATCTTGCCATATAGTTAACCCAAATGGGTAATTTTTAATTTCTGTTTGCGAAAATAATAAAATAAATCCTTCTTCTGTGAGAATAATCTAATTTTTCATGCGTAAATTACTCTTTGTTTGTTTTAAGTTCAATCACTTCACCTCGATCATTACTGCTGTTACTTCCGATAATAAAATCACTTTTTTGCGGTAATATCTTGAAAGTAAATCCTTTATTTTTGAAACGCTCGAAATAAATTATAATCGATTTAAAACTCAATTGATTGTTATCAAAAATAACTTCAATGTTTTCGCCTTCTTTGTTCGTTAGCGAATTTAGACTATTTTCCGCTGTAGAATCAGCCATCACTACTTTTTTTCCTAACAAGTTTTCAACTTTTAGTACTAGATTCCTATCACTTGAAAACAAAGAATATCCATCAATTCTTCTTTTGATTGTAACCGCTTGGCTTCTTTTAAGTAACGAGAAAAAGAAAGCGCCAATACTCATAAAAACATCAAAGAAAATGGACTTTTTGAAATGCTTGCCATAGAAAAAATGCATCGCATCTCGAAACCGCTTCATATATAATCCGTCTCGTATCGTACTTTCCCCTTTATAGTGAATGACCGCAGTTTCGTGGAAATAATAATTTGATTTTCCCGTTTTCAGCGCCATATACGACAAATCGATGTCGTCGGAATACATAAAACAATTTTCGTCGAAACCTCCAACTTCTATATACAAATCGCGTTTCATGACCATAAATGCGCCGACGAGAATGTCGACTTTGCCCGTTTGATTTTGATCCAAATGCTCTGCATAATAGCGACCGAACAGTTTCGATTTTGGAAATAATTTGTACATACCAGTTACTTTGGTAAAGGCTACAAATGGCGTCGGAACACCGCGTTTGCATTCAGGAAGAAAATTTCCCGTTCCGTCGATAAGTTTGCAACCTACGATTCCTAAATCTGTTTTGGATTGGGCAAAGGCCAAAACTTTTTCAAAGGTATCTTCTGCCACTACCGTATCTGGATTGAGAGTGCAAACATACGCGCCTTTCGCTTGCGCCACACCTATATTATTGCCTTTTGGAAATCCCGCGTTGGTTTTGTTTTCGATAAGCAAGACCTCTGGAAATCGACTTTTCATCATCGCGCAGCTGTCGTCGGATGAATCGTTATCAACGACAATGATTTCACCATCAATGTTTTCGAGTGCTTTTTGAACGCTGAGCACACAGAGCTCGAGGAAATAGCGGACGTTGTAGTTGAGAATGATAACGGAAAGCTTCATGCGGCAAATATAATAGTTTGTTGGATTACTAGACTGTAAGACTTTAAGATTGTAAGAC
Source organism: Flavobacterium sp. (assembly GCA_031373195.1). Lineage (GTDB taxonomy): Bacteria > Bacteroidota > Bacteroidia > Flavobacteriales > Flavobacteriaceae > Flavobacterium. The sequence continues at coordinate 25,832 of JANMML010000022.1, forward strand.
TTTAAGATTGTAAAATCATAAGTTTCTGGGAAATACCGCATAGTATTACGGTCTTATAATCTTACCGTCCTATAATCTTGCAGTCTTGCAATTTACCGCATTGACTTAGCCCCGATTGCAGCGGCATCCTTTTTTGCAAAGTAAAAGCCCCTCGACTGCGCTCGGGGTGACAAGCAAAAAAGATATAGCGTAAAGCGGGAAATAGCTCCTAAACAAAAAACCGTCAATCGATAACCGACAACCGACAACTATACCTTACTTTTGCGCAAAAATTACACTTGTGAATTACTTATCCGTAGAAAATATTTCGAAATCGTTTGGCGAACGCACTTTGTTTGAAGACCTATCTTTTGGCATCAATAAAGACCAGAAAATTGCGTTCATCGCCAAGAATGGTTCTGGAAAAACGTGCATTATGAATATTATCACGGGCGAGGACGAGCCCGATACGGGGAAAGTGGTTTTGCGGAAAGACATCAAGATGGCGTTTTTGTCGCAAACACCGAATTTGCAAGACGAATTGACAATTGAGGAAAGTATTTTCGCTTCGGATAATGAAGTGCTAAAAGTGATCGAGCAGTACGAAAAAGCATTGGAGCATCCGGAGGAGGAAGAAGCGTATCAGCGGGCTTTTGACCTGATGGATCAGCACAATGCGTGGGATTTTGAAACGCAATTCAAACAGATTTTGTTCAAATTGAAGTTGGAAGACTTTAAATTGAAAGTCAAAAATATGTCTGGTGGACAGAAAAAAAGATTGTCTTTGGCGATTATTTTAATCAATCGTCCTGACTTATTAATTCTTGATGAACCCACGAATCACCTCGATTTAGAGATGATTGAATGGTTGGAAAGTTACTTCGCCAAAGAAAATATTACCTTGTTTATGGTCACGCACGACCGTTTCTTTTTGGAGCGCGTTTGCAATGAAATTATCGAACTCGACAACGGAAAACTCTACCAATATAAAGGCAACTATTCGTATTATTTAGCGAAGAAAGAAGAGCGCATTGCGTCAGAAAACTCGAGTATTGATAAAGCGCAGAACTTATTTGTCAAAGAATTGGAATGGATGCGCCGGCAACCGAAAGCGCGTACGACCAAATCGAAATCGCGTCAGGATGATTTTTACGTCATTAAGCAGAAAGCGGAAAGTCGACGGAAAGAAAATGTCGTCGAGCTCGAAATCAATATGGAGCGCATGGGCAGCAAGATTATTGAGATGCATAAAGTGTCGAAAAAATTCAAAGACCGTGTGATTTTGGATGGATTTAATTTCGATTTTCAACGCGCGGAACGTATTGGGATTATTGGAAAAAACGGAACGGGAAAGTCGACGTTTTTGAATTTGATTACCGGAACGATTCCGTTAGATAGTGGCAAAGTCATCAAAGGCGACACGATTAAAATCGGCTATTACACACAAAGCGGGATCAATCCAAAACAAGGGCAGAAAGTCATTGATATCATTAAAGAATACGGTGAATTTATTCCACTCGCCAAGGGGAAAATCATTTCCGCTGGACAGTTGTTGGAGCGCTTTTTATTCGACCGCAAGAAGCAACATGACTACGTCGAAAAATTGAGTGGTGGCGAATTGAAACGGTTGTATTTGTGTACGGTTTTGATTCAGAATCCAAACTTTTTGATACTCGATGAACCTACGAATGATTTGGATATCGTGACTTTAAATGTCTTAGAAAGTTTCTTGTTGGATTATCCAGGTTGCTTGTTGGTAGTTTCCCACGACCGTTATCTTATGGACAAGATTGTCGATCACTTGTTTGTGTTTCGCGGCGATGGTGTGATTGAAGATTTTCCAGGCAACTATTCCGATTTTAGAGCGTATGAAGACAGCGCTGATGTGGCTCAAAAAGAAGAAAACAAATCCGAAAAGAAAGACTGGAAACAACAAAATAATACCTCAGGCTTGAGCTTTAACGAGCAAAAAGAGTTTCAAAAAATTGAACGTGAAATCAAAGATTTGGAATACGAGAAAAAGCAAATCGAGCAATTGTTCTCAGACGGAAAAGTGGCGGATGATGCAATAGCCAGCAAAGCCAAAGAACTCGAAGTCATCATCAAAAAAATCGAAGAAAAAGAGGAACGTTGGTTTGAACTTTCGGCAAAGATTGAGGGGTAGATTGTTGTAGGTTGTAGGTTGTAAGTTGTAAGTTCGGAGTTGGTAGTTTTTGGGTTGATTTTTAACTTAAAACATACAACGTATATCGTACAACCCTAAACCGGCTCTCCATACAAATCAAACTCCGTTGCTTCTGTTATTTTAATCATTGCAAAATCGCCCGTTTTCATATAATGTTTAGAAGCATCGATTAAAACTTCATTATCAACATCTGGACTATCAAATTCGGTTCTTCCCACAAAGTGAGCGCCTTCTTTTCTGTCGATAATACATTTGAAAACTTGTCCTACTTTCTCTTGATTTAAATCCCAAGAAATTTGCGATTGCAGTTCCATGATTTCTTCAGCACGGGCTTTTTTAACTTCTTCCGGTACATCATCTTCTAGTAAATAAGCATGGGTATTTTCTTCGTGTGAATAGGCAAAACAACCCATTCGGTCGAATTTCATTTCTTGGACAAATTCCTTCAACGTATCAAAATCTTCTTGTGTTTCTCCGGGATAACCAACAATCAGAGTGGTTCGGATTGCCATTCCAGGAACCTCAGCACGGAAATCTTGTAGCAATTTTGTCGTTTTTTCTTTGGTCGTTCCACGTCGCATCGATTTTAGAATCGAATCGGAAATATGCTGCAGTGGAATATCAATGTAATTGCAAATCTTCGGTTCCCGTTTCATAATGTCTAGCACATCCATCGGGAATCCTGTTGGAAATGCGTAGTGCAAGCGAATCCATTCGATGCCTTCCACTTTGACTAAAGCTTCGAGCAATTCGCCTAAGTTTCTTTTTTTATAGATATCTAAACCGTAATACGTCAAATCTTGTGCGATTAAAATCAATTCCTTCACGCCATCACGAGCCAAACCTTCCGCTTCTTTGACTAATTTTTCAATCGGTTGTGAAACATGTTTACCACGCATTAACGGAATCGCACAAAAGCTACACGGTCTGTCACAACCTTCTGCAATTTTCAGGTAAGCGTAGTTTTTTGGAGTGGTCGTCAAACGTTCTCCTAATAATTCATGCTTATAATCTGCACCTAATGCTTTCAATAATTGAGGCAATTCGGTCGTTCCAAAATACTGATCGACGTTTGGAATTTCTTTCTCCAAATCCGGACGATAGCGTTCCGACAAACAGCCCGTCACAAAAACTTTATCTACGATGCCGCGCTCTTTCTTATCGGCATACTCCAAAATCATGTTGACAGATTCCGCTTTGGCATTGTCAATAAATCCACAGGTATTGATTACGACAATATTGCCTTCTTGCTCATGCACGACGTCTTTTCCGTTCGCGCGCAATTGGCCCATCAATACTTCACTGTCATACACATTCTTAGAACAGCCAAGGGTGATGACATTGATTTTGTTTTTCTTTAATGATTTGGTTCTCATGGACTTTTTTGTTCTCTTTAAGGAGTGCAAAATTAGACTATTTTTATGGATTCTATAGTTGATTGTCAGATTTTCACTGTTAGAATGTGTAGATTTGCTTTCCGTTTTTGAATATCATGACACTATTCTTCTCTGTTCAATCATATCTAAAATTTCTTTGGAACTCCAAAAATCAACATGGAGTACATTCGCCTTTTGTGTTTGATTTGGTGACGAAATGTTTTTACGATAAAACGTCAAAGTCAGAATACGGAACATTAAAAAAATTACGCGACGAATTATTGTTAAACAAAAGCAGCATTGAAGTAACCGACTTCGGAGCAGGTTCCAGAGTATTCAAAACAAATCGCCGTAAGATTTCAAAAATTGCACAAACCGCTGGGATTTCTCCCAAACGAGCGGAATTACTTTTTCGAATTTCCCGTTATTTCCAACCCGATTCCATCATGGAAATCGGAACATCCTTAGGTTTAGCCACCTCGGCTTTATCATTGGGGCATCCAAAAGCGAAAATAACCACACTTGAAGGTTGCCCAGAAACCGCATGCATCGCAAAAGAAAATTTTCAAAAATTCAATCTAAAAAATATTCATCTAGAAATAACAGAATTCTCAACCTATCTCAAAAACCTACAACCTACAACCTACAACCTACAACTGATCTACTTCGACGGCAACCACTCCAAAGAAGCCACGCTAAACTATTTCGAATTACTATTACCAACCATCACGAACGAAACTATTTGGATTTTCGATGACATTCATTGGTCCGCTGCCATGACCGAAGCCTGGGAAACCATCAAAAAACATCCGAAAGTAACAGTCACCATCGACACCTTTCAATGGGGATTGGTTTTCTTTCGCAGCGAACAAGAGAAAGAACATTTTGTAATTCGCGCGTAACCTGCTGTAACAAAATCAATATCTGAGTCACTAATCACTGATTTTAAAACCAATTGCGTACTTTTAAATTCGCAATTCTTAATTCGTAATTCTTAATTTTTTATGTCCAATCCATTAATCAAAATCACCAATATAAAACGTGACTTCCAACTCGGAAACGAAACGGTATATGTGCTTAAAGGCATCGATTTAGAAATCAATAAAGGAGAATATGTCGCGCTAATGGGACCTTCAGGCTCGGGAAAATCAACGCTGATGAACCTGCTGGGTTGTCTTGATACGCCCACTTCTGGCACTTATATCCTCAACGAGAAAGACGTTAGCAAAATGCACGATGACGAATTGGCTGAAATCCGAAATAAGGAAATTGGCTTCGTTTTTCAAACGTTTAATCTCTTGCCAAGAACATCCGCTTTAGATAATGTCGCCCTTCCAATGGTCTATGCAGGTTACTCAAAATCAGATCGAAAAATTCGCGCGACTGAAGTGTTGGCTCAGGTCAATCTTGCCGACCGAATGGATCATCAACCCAATCAACTATCGGGTGGGCAGCGCCAACGGGTTGCGATTGCAAGAGCGATGGTCAACAAGCCTTCGATTATTTTGGCAGATGAACCTACGGGAAACTTAGACAGTAAAACTTCCGAAGAAATTATGAAATTGTTTGGCGATATTCACAAAAATGGCAACACTGTTATCCTAGTGACCCATGAAGAGGAAATTGCGGCCTATGCCCATCGCGTCATTCGTTTGCGAGACGGATTGGTAGAAAGCGATACGACGAAGTAATTTTTTTAGGAGCTGTTTCCTGCTGTCCGCTATATCTTTTTTGCTTGTCACCCCGAGCGCAGTCGAGGGGCTTTCTCTTAGCAAAAAAGGATGCCGCTGCCATCAGGGCTATGCCACCCCGCCCTTCGGACACCCCTCCAAAGGAGGGGAAACAAACAACAATATTCTCTTTTGACTTTACGCATCTGCTTCAATGCGAGCCATTAAAAATAATAACAATGAAAATCGCCCTACTCACCTGCCAACGCCTACCCGACTTAACGACGGCCGATCAATTATTGATTCCGGAATTGGCGAACCACAACATTCAAGCGGAAGCCGTGATTTGGGACAATCCAAACGTCAATTGGACCAACTTCGACTACCTCATTTTTAGAAACACTTGGGATTATTATGAAAAAGAATCTCAATTTAATTTGTGGTTGTCGACAATTAAAAAACTGGGAATCAAAACGTTAAACTCAATAGAAATTGTCGAGCAAAACAAGCACAAATTTTATTTACGGGAGTTGCAAAATCAAAATACCACCATTATTCCAACTGTTTTTATTGAAAAAACGAAGCATCTCAATCTTGCCGAAATCATTCCATCACATTGGAAAAAAGCAGTCATCAAACCCGCCTTCTCTGCTGGTTCGTATCTCACCGAAGTTTTTGAAATTGCCGAAATCGACAAAATAAATGCTAAGTATCAAAATATTGCACGCACAAAAGAACTGCTATTACAAGAATTCAAACCTGAAATTGAAACGGAAGGAGAAACCTCATTGATCTTCTTCAACAAAAAATTCTCCCACGCCGTCAACAAAAAACCGAAGGCCGGAGATTTCAGAATTCAAGTGCAATTTGGAGGAGCTTATACTTCAATCACTCCAAGTGCCGAGGTCATACAACAAGCACAAAACATTGTCAATACATTCCCAAATCAACTTTTATACGCTCGTGTCGACGGAATCATCATCAACAACAAGATCCAATTAATGGAAGTCGAATGCATCGAACCTGATTTGTATTTCAATTATTGCGGAGGTTCAGTACAACAATTCGTCAATTCCATTTTAAAATTAATTGAAGAACCAAAAACCTCAGTACCTTAGCACCTCAGAAACTTAGAAACTTTTTTGCATGAAAGTATACACTAAAACCGGCGATACCGGAACCACCGCACTGTTCGGAGGAACAAGAGTTCCAAAAGACCATATTCGAATTGAAAGTTACGGAACTGTAGATGAATTGAATTCACACATTGGACTGATTCGCGACCAAGAAATGAATTCCCATTACAAAGACATCTTGATTGAAATACAAGACCGTTTGTTTACTGTTGGAGCGATTTTAGCAACACCTCCAGAAAAAGAAGTCATGAAAAATGGGGAACTTCGTCTTAAAAACTTGGGAATCGTAGAAACCGATATCGAATTACTCGAAAACGAAATCGATGCCATGGAAGACAGTTTGCCTCAGATGACGCATTTCGTTTTACCCGGTGGACATCAAACGGTGTCATATTGTCATATTGCACGTTGCGTATGCAGGCGGGCTGAGCGTTTGGCGGTACATTTAGATCATATCGAGCCCATTGCTCCCATCGCCATTAAGTATCTTAACCGACTTTCTGACTACCTTTTTGTGCTGGCACGGAAGTTGTCTTCCGACTTGCAAGCAGATGAAGTGAAATGGATCCCTAGAAAATAAATTCCAATTTTTAAAATTCCAAAATCGAATTGCGAACTATAAACCATGCGAATCAGCTGTTTTTGGAATTTGGGATTTGTATTTTTTTGAAATTTGAAATTTGCTCTTTTGGAATTTAAAACACTACGTTCTTAACTTTATTTAAAATAAATCAATTTTTACTTGACTTTTTCAGTAAAAAAATTATTTTTGCACAAACTATAAAATCGAAAGAAGATGTATTGGACATTAGAATTAGCATCGTATTTAAGTGATGCCCCATGGCCAGCGACCAAAGATGAGCTTATTGACTACGCTATTAGAGCAGGAGCTCCTTTAGAGGTAGTGGAAAATCTTCAATCAATTGAAGACGAAGGCGAAATATACGAATCAATGGAAGAAATTTGGCCCGATTATCCAACAGACGAAGATTATCTTTGGAATGAGGATGAATATTAAAAAATAAATAAAAACACAACAAGAAAAAAGTCTCCTTTGGGGCTTTTTTTTTGTTTAAATTTGCAAACCTAAAAATTATAAACCATTATGAGTTTTATTAATTCCATTATAAAAGTTTTTGTTGGCGATAAATCAGAGAAAGATGTTAAAGCTACACAACATTATATTACCAAAATAAAAGCTATTGAGCCTACGTTAAGTTCTCTTTCACATGATGAATTGCGGGCAAAAACCATTGCTTTTAAAGAACAAATCAAACAATCCCGTGCAACACAAGATGCCGAAATAGCAGCTAAATTGGCTGAAGCTGAAACCACAGAAGATATCGATCAAAGAGAAGATATCTACAAT
>JANMML010000032.1:0-151061 GCA_031373195.1 Flavobacterium sp.
ACAAGGCGCTACACCAGTGCGTGTATAAGTAAAAGTCGAAGAAGAAGCGCCTACAGCCGGCACGAAAGTTCCTGCTGCACTATTAAAAGTTCCACCCGCACCAGAAGTTCTAGTCCAAACACCGCCAGCTTGCTCGCCAGTAATTAAAGAAAACAAATCAATAGAAGCGATAGACGAATCACATACAGCCAAACTTCCGTCAATTCCTGCATTTGGTTGTGCATTAATCGTTATCGTTGTAGTAGTAGTTGTGGCTGGACAACCACCGCTAGCCGGAATTGTGTATGTAATAGTGTAGGGTCCAGGAGTGCTTGAACTTGGCGTTATTAGACCGCTGATTGAATTTATGGTTAGACCCAATGTGGAACTATATGCTCCTCCAGTATATGCTCCTATGCCGGCTAAGGTTACGGCTTGGGTACCAGTCGTTGTACAGGCAGCGGCAGCGGGATAGCTTATTGTTGCTGTCGGTCCAGCAGTTGTGCCAATAGTAACTTGACTAGTTGCAGTACATCCGATACCGTTGTTTGCGGTCAATGTATAAGTGGTTGGAACAAGAGGGCACACAGTTGGAGTTAGCGTCGTTGCATTCGACATTGCTGTAGTGGGAGACCATGTAAAAGCGGGCAGATTGTTATTGAACGTTATTGTCCAACTAGTAATCGTTCCGGCAATTATCGCGGCGTCATCACGAACAAAAAGTTGCCAGTTACCATTTGCAGCGCATCCATTTAATAGATTAAATGATTGCTCTGGGGCGTACGTTCCCGCAAAAGGTCCCGTGTTGTTTCCCGCAGTTCCAATCACATTGATGGCTGTTGGTGTAAAACAGGTGTTTGTATAATTATCGTCAAGCGTACCGTTATCTGTTGATAGTTCAATTTGGGTTCCATTAGGACATTGAAGAAAAATATCTAAATCTTCATCCCAGATATGTGCAATATTGATGCATACTGAAGCGATAGATCCTGCTGCTATCGTTGCTGGACTCACTCCTGTTACATTAATAGGAGAATTCACTCCACTAGCCAGATTATCGGGGATAACATAAGACGTTGCATTTGTAAAAGGGATTTGTCCGACAGAACCACTGGCATTGGTAGATCCACTTAGATTGATGCATGCCCCAGGACAAACAGAACCTCCTGCGCCTGCATTTACAGTTGGCAATGGATTTACAGTAACAATTTGGGTAATTGAATTTTGACAACCACCAGGAACGGCAGTTAGCAATAAAGTAACAGAATGTGGACCAGCTGTGGCATAGGTGTGCGATGGATTTTCTAGGTTAGAAGTAAATCCATCTCCAAAATTCCAACTGTATGTAAAGTTGCCATTAGTGGTATTGGTAAACTGTGTAGGACTTCCAATACAAGCGTTTGTTGCAGTAAAAGTTGGGTTTGGACTCGCAAATGTTGCAGTTGTACCCGTAAAATCTAATGTAAATCCAGAGTTAGAGGCGGCGGTAAAGCGATCAATTAATATGGTATAGGTTTGTCCTGCTGTTACTGCAATAACCGGATTGCACTGCACCCCACCGCAACCAAGACCTGTAGTTCCGTTTGCTCCTAAGACCCCGCTCCAATTGCACGAAATCTCAGTACCTAAACAAGCGGTAGTTGTATTAAAAATCGCAAAGTCATAATCAATAGAAGTATTGGGAACAATTGTAAATTCTAAATTCCCAGAAGTTGCGGCGGTAAATGTATACCAGTTCGAAGATCTTTCTCCCGGAGCGCCAAAACATGTCGGGGCTTCTTGAGTTGAACCAACTCCTCCAACACCATCGGGTACGGATAATGCGCTGGGACTGCATAATGTTTGAGCTCCAGCGCAGTCTTGAGTAGGCAGAGCGGGGCCAATGGGAAGTGACTCTTGAACGCAAACACCAAACGTTCCAGTAGCATTGCCATTCCCGTCAACAGCAATAAAATAGGTATTTCCAGCGGTTAGGCCGTGCAAAATAACATCGGTCTGTAGAAGTCCGCCAACTGTATTTACATCTTCCTGACATCCTATTTGCGTTAGTGTACCACAAGTGCCACTATATATAGCGATTTGCGTGTTTGCTAATGTGCCGCCAAAATTGGTCGATATTTCAACATCGGCAGTAGTGGCAACAAATGAAAACCAAACCGTATTACTCATCGTATTGGGTGTCCAACAAGCTGGAGTTGCGGGATTACCAATAGTAGTTGCGGCAACATTGGTATATAAAATCGAAGTACAACTACCCACGCCAACCACCAATGTTTGTGCTGTTGCACAGGTGTCATTTGGTGGCTGCGCATAACTATGCTGTATGAATAAAATAGACATAAAAACAGCATACAAAAAAGGAAAAGTGCACTTCATATTTCCTAAATCTTACGGTTTTTTTTTGTGATGTCTAAGGTATTCTTCTCTGCTAACCGGTTTATCATTGACTATATAAAAAACCTCTGGAGAAGCCTTTTGATTAGAATCATAAACTTTTTTTTGAATTTGCATATTGGTTTTTGAGTCGACGACCAAAGAATCATTGCTTTTTTCTGACAGTAACCTGTATTCATGAACACCTATGTTTTCAGATAGCGTTTGTGATACAGCACTATGTAATGCAATAAATAATAAAACAAGAGAGAATAGTTTCCTTAACATCATGAACTCATAAAATTTTGTTAGTGACCACAATTAGAATTTAATCAGAAACATAGCTAATCGTATTGTCGATACAATAATAAAATTAGGATTAAAATGAAATGCTTAGATTGTAGAAAACGGGGGTGCTGAAAGTAGATAAAAAATATCAAAAAGCACAGAATTTCGCACTAAAATTTTAATTATATTAAAGTTATTCTAGATAAATTGTACAAATTTTTGAATTAAATGATGTTTTTGATATTGAAAAAAAGGCAACAGAAACGATTGGAAATACGACAATGAAATTTTCTTGAGTTTGTTCAATATTGATGATTAGATCTTGCTAGTTAGGCTAACAATCTGCATTTTTATGTTTTTAGAAAATTATAAGATAAGAACTTGCTTGAACGTCTTTGAATTTTTATATTTTTAGGCAATATTTTTTTTAGCTAAAGTAGTAAATTTCACTGCTAATTTCTGACGCCAAAATCATCCCGTGGTTCTGAATTGTTCGCAATTAGAAGTAATACAACATTTCACAAGCAGAAATTAGTATTTGAAGTACATTTGTTGTTTGAATAAAAGTTCAAACTTGCTTGACACCTAAATTAATAAAAATGAGAATTAGAATTGTTATTGTACTATTTTTTGTGACTTTTCTAACAGATGCACAGTCTATTTGGCCGACATTGCTTCAAATGAGGGAAGCTTTTAATCCATCCAGTCTTTCACCTATTCTTTGGGTTAATCCATACCGTGATGCCTATGTATCAACAATTGACAACAACGGAACACGTCGAAAAGGGAATATTATAGACAGTGCAATAGCAGGAACTGGCCAAGCCTTGGTTACTGTTGGCACGCTTGGAAGTAAGCCTATATACAATGGAGAAGGATGGTATTTTGAACAAGGGTCTAAACTTACTACCGGAACCAATTCGACATACAATTTTTTGCATAATGGAGGTAATTTTGATATTTGGTGCACAGTTTTTATATGTCCGCCTACTTCGGGAACTTATTATCGAGCATTAATAAACACAAACGGAATTTCGGACACGGCAAAGGGAATTTTAGTAAGAATCAACTCTGTAAATGGAAACAATAATTTAGAGGTAAGAGCAGGGAATGGCACAAATGCATTTATTAGCCTTTCAGGATTCAATTCACTTATTCCCAATACAACAAATAAAATTAGAGTCACAAAGTCGGGTAATTCTGCAAAACTTTTTGTGAATGGTGTGCAAGTAGCTTCGCAGACAATTATTTTGCCAGCTGGAACAGCTGATGCTGCTGCGCCGATGACATTAGTTAGTAATAGCTCAGCATCGGCTAATGTCTATCTCAAAGACGTTATGATTTTTAATAGAGCATTAACTGCAAATGAAGCATTGTCGATGAATTCAAGGACTTTTGCTTCAATTACCCCTGCTCCCATGAATGTATACTTATTGGCTGGAGATTCCAACTGCGCCGGTCGCGGCTTAAATTCAGCAATCGCATCAGATTTGACGGGGAATATTGGGAGGACTTACACACCATTATTGAGCACATCAATTGATTATACTAGCTATCCTGGAAAATTACTTTTAGGAACTAACCAGACAAACACTTTTGAGAGTCCATCCACACAACATGGCGCAGAAATGAGATTCGGAAAAGCAATGGGTACAATAGCGGACACGTATATAATTAAGTATGGAATAGGTAGTATTCCATTGTTCCAGAGTGCTTTTGGTGATTGGAATGCTGCTAGTACAAATTCATACTTCAAGAAATTTACGACTTCAGTTATACCCCAAGCCTTAAATGACCTTGTTCACATCTACAGAAGAACCCCTGTTTTTAGAGGTCTAATCTGGACTCATGGCGCGAATGATGCGGTAGTTGGAGGTTCAAATGTAGCATGGACTAGAATAGGCACAACAATAACAGTGACTGAAAACTCACACGGATTGCGAACAGGGTTTAAAGTTCCAATAATCAGCAGCAGTAATTTATCGTCATTTCCTGAGGGAATTTATAATGTAACGCAAATAGACAACAATAGATTTAGTTTCCAAGGTCTTGATTCTGGGGCAACTTCAGGAGTACTTTCGTATTCTGCAGGCAGCACATATAAGGAGAATGCTACAGCAGTTATAAATGGTACAATTGATTATTTAGTTAGTGGCATAAAAAATCAAATCACAGGGGATATTGGATATCCGGTAAATAAAATGCGAATTTATATTCCAGAGTTGCGATCAGGAGCTGCAGTTTTTGATTCAAATTCATATAGCAGTATTCTTTTGGCTCAAAGGGCCATTGGCAATAACTTTTTACTTGAAAACCCAGCAAGAACAGCAAATGTGTTGGGAACTATTTCTCAACCTACGGAAGATTTAGGGATGCTAGACCCTCTTCATTATTCTACAAGTTCTTATGATACTTTAGGCCAGCGCGAGGCCAATTATTTTATGCAATTTATTAACGAGTAAAATTAGGCCCAGTTATTTTCTCAATGGTAGTTCTATAATTGTGTGCTTTGTGTTTGTAACCAAGAAATTATCGGTTGTTTTTATTAAACGAGGAAACGAATTTTTTTCAATTAATTTTATGTCCACCAGAAAAGAAAGAAGCCATTCGATAGAATGGCTTTCTTCTTTTGCTCCCACTCTTGGACTCGAACCATAAGCAGATATGCCTTTAATGGCGATAAGTTAATCCTTTTCACTTATAAATACAAAATCCCGGCGTGTACCGGGATTCGTTTTATTTTTAAGGAAATAATCAAAAATCGATATCAACTACACCGTTAAGTAAATCTTGTGCGCTTGTCTCGCTTTCATTCGCCAACTCCCCGCGAAAAGTTCCAACTACTGAAGTGCCAGAATTGACCGTTATGTTTGTAGTCCAGTCGTTTCCGAAGACGGCGGGAATCAAAGGTCTATAGATCTGGCTGAAAAGGCGAAGTTCGAAATTGTTAATTTTGTTAGTGCCAGTTTGGCCCACTTCAACGTCAAAATCAATTTCGTAGGATGTTGTATTGCTCTTTTCTCCGTGAACGTGACGTGTCGTACCTGTAGTAGTAACAGTGATCTCGTCAAATACAAGTGGTGCCGAACCCAAACTCATAGACAGTGTTCCGGTTGTTGTTGGCGAAGTACAATCCAAGCCATCGATTATATTCTGCAAGGTACCGGACCCGTCACCACAGCTATTGATTTCATTTTGTAACGCCGTTTTGTAAGCGGTGCATTTTTCTGCCAGATTAGCGGCTGTAGCATTATCGTAGGCTGCCTGTGCCGCATCAGTTGCGTTGGATAAACTTTCACAACTTGGAGCCGAGTCAGAAGAATCGCTGGAACTACTGCAGGCTATGGACAAAATCACCATTAGTGCAATACTTGAAAATAATTTAATTGTTCTCATTTTTTTAAGTTTTAGAATGAATAATGAATAGAATAAAAAAAGGCCACCATTTCTGACAGCCTTTTTGCTTTTGCTCCCCCTACTGACTGATTCTCGAACCGCAACTGTTTATTTTTTAAACAGTTATGAGTAAAACATTACCCTTATTGGTCTCGAAATAGTTAGATAATTGATTGTGCTTGAATTTCGAATTCCAAATAATACTTTTTGGGATTATAACATTAAGAGTCCTTATCAACATTTTTTCTATCAATTGACAGATTTTTATAGCTACTTAAAGGTTTATAAAAAATTATGATTTTTCTTAGCAATATCAGGCAAATACTCCAATAATAAATTCTTAATTTCAGTAATTTCATCATTATAGCTATTCGGCCTAAGTAAAGAAAAGACTTCATTCAATACTTTATTAAAGGATTCATAGTCTGAAAAATTCCTGTAAGATTCTGCAAAATATTCGATAGACTCTTTTTTATTTGATTGTATCCAGTGTAAACTTCCTAAATTGAACAAAGAATGTTTCTTTTCATTTAGCCTTATAGCCATATTAAAAAATTCTTTGCTTTGCTCGAAGTTTAATTTTACAAGATTACAAAGTCCAATATTATTATAAATTTCTCCTTTAAGTTTATCATCAGGATTAAGATTTAACATTAAATTACAAATCTCTATTGATTCATCAGCGTTATTGTTACACAATAGTAACAACGCTTGCAAATTAAGTATTTGTAAATTAGTTGGTGCTATTTGGAGCGCTTTTTCTACATAAGAAAAGCCTTCTTCAAATTGCTTTAATATGTACAAGAGGTAAATGATATTATGGTATCCTTCAATAAATTTACTATCGACTTCAAGTGCTTTTTTATAGAAGATTAAGGAATTGTCATAATCATTTTTCTTATAATAAACATTTCCAATATTAGATAAAACTTTACAGTCCTCTTTGTTTAATTCATAACTTTTAGATAAATACTCCAATGACTGATTAAAATCATTGATTAAATAATAACAGATACCGATTTTACCGTAAGAGGCTACTTTTATTGAACCTTCTGAATTCTCAATTAACTGTTTAAAAATTAGAATAGCCTCTTCATATTTTTTTAGTTCCTGATAGCATGATGCCAGTTTAAATTTTGCTTCTGTAAGATTTGGTTCCATAGACATTAAATTTATACTATTTTCAAAACAACGTGAAGCATCTTCAAATCTGTTCATTCCAAATAAAATATTACCCTTTGTAAAATAATAAGCACCATTGATAGGGTCAATCTGAATGGCTTTATCAATGTTACTAAGTGCTTCATCAGACTTTCCGTCAATAATCAGTTTATTCACTAATTGCAGATAAGAATCCGAAGAGCCTCCAAGTGAGATGGCCATTTCATAATTACCTGCTCTTTCATAAGCGATTGATGCTTTTAAATTATCATTTTGATTCTTCGCATTTTCGGCAAACATCAACCATGTTTTTTTGTCTATTTCATTTAATATACCAATACTTTTTTTATCTCCCTGATTTAGTCCGTATATATAATCTCCAATTGATGCGTATTTATATATTAAAGATCCTATTGGGAAAGTCTGATCTTTTGAATCAAATAAAACATTTTCACCCGCAGAATATATTGGGTCATCAGCCAATAATGTTTTTGGCAGAAAAATATCTGCAAAAACTTCTTTCGAGAAATTTTGATCTATTTCATTATCTAGATTAGGAAGCAAGTCATGAAAGGTAAAAACAAATTTATCTATCCATTTTTTATAATATGGGCTCGATGATACATTTATTCGGGACAATATTGGTATTATGAATGATTTTCTATTTCCAGCTTTTGTATATTCAGCACCTAGTATTTTATCAGTTATTTTTTTACATCCTGCAAAATTCTGTTCATTAGCAGCCATTACTATAACATTCGCATCTGGCAGATGTAAATTACAAATTCCTGAATATTCACTTATTCCTGTTCTACTATCAATAATAATGTAATCGTAATCTAAATTGTTTTTTATCCAATGTTTCAATTCCTCAATAAAATATTTTCCTTTTAACAAAGTATAAAACTCATACCAATTGAATGTATTTGCTTTAGAAGAAAAGTCTTCGGTATAACTGGTACAGGCTAATAAATCTATTTTTCCTCCATTTTCGTTTTCACTTAGTTTGTATATCGATTCAGGTGGGATAAAGTTAAAATCCTCTTTTGATATAGCCTCTTTAGTTCTCATCATAGAACAAAAATCATCAAACATATCCAAAGTCCCTTTTTTACTCATTTCAGAATTTGTCTTTCCAAAATAATAATGTAGCCCTGGGGCTTCAAAATCCCAATCCCATAATAGAACTTTACTGCCTTTTTTGTGACATAAATATGCTGCTATGTTGGCACACAATTGAGAACGCCCTACACCGCCTTTATATGAATAAAATGATAATATCATTGTGATTTTTTTGTGATTTAAAAATTATCTAAGCTATCTAAACTAGTATCATAACCTATGATGTTTTTTTCAAATGAAAACTTATTCGAGTAGACTTTCCTTATTTGCGCTTTAAGAACTCCAATCCCTTCTGAGTATGAAAAAAAATTAGGCGTACTGTCAATAGTATCTGCTAATTTATTTAACCTCCTAAAAACTTTCTTTTTTGAAGTTCTGTAATGATTTGAAAAAACATCTTCTTCAGTTAAATGCTCACAAACAGGAATAAAGACATTACTGTTTAAATCATCAAAAAGTTCAACATTCCCACAATTAGTATCATCCAAGGATAAAAAATCTATAATCAGAAAAGATCCAGTTAAATTTTCCCTTATCGAATTCAAATCACAATTATCTTCATCAAAATATTCAATTTCGAGAGGATAGTTCTGATTTAAATCATTGTAAATATCAGTTATATTTTCTTTGTTGTGATAGGGTTTCCACTGTTCTTTTTTAATGCCATATCTCGATAATAAATAACTTGTATGGTTATTTGCAAATTTACTTAAAATGTGTTGTTGGTTTGTAAGGTAAATAAATAATTTAACTTTTTTTACTTTTAAATCTTTTACAATATCAGAAAGATTCTCTATTACTTTGTTAATGCCGACTTCATAATTACTAGAAGAAATGACACCATTTTTTTTATCCGTAACCAAGCTATCCAATGTCGTTTTTTTAATGTTAAAAATAGCAAGAGAAATTTCACCTTTATTTTTCAGAATCTCAAGACAATCATAAATATTGTTCGGCGTCTCGAAATTTGAATTGGATAAACACTTTTGTATTGCCTGAATTTCCGTTACTGTTACCATATGATATGTATTATTTCATTTTTATACGAACAAATATTTTGTTGGATTCTCTTCTAATATCTTAACAAAAATTGCTCTATTTGCGGCCTCTTTTAGGAATTTTTCCTGTCTTTGATTTAAATCGCCGGCAGGTAAAACAACCCAAAAATCAGTCCCGTACAATAACTTTGAAGTTAATTCATCATTAGAGGAAACGGTATCAAAGTAAATGATATCCTTTGTGGAATCTATTAAATTATAAGAGAAATCAGCGTAAACGTTTTCATACGATGTAATCATCTCTATTGCCTTATCTACTTTTTCACTGTAACCTGTCCTGTCTTTCTCATCCCAAGCATTATCTCCACCAAAATGCCCTAAATTTAATTTTAAATCAGGAAATTTTTCGAGAACAATTTCCCATTCTTTGGGATGATTAAGAATTGAGGCAACCATCTGTCTATTTTCTTCCTCTAACATGACTTCATTTTCTCCTCTGTAAATTAACAAATCTCTCGAATCGGTGGTAACTGACTCCCCTCCGCAATGAGTAAGGACAGGAATTTTTTTTGATTGGCAAATTTCGTAGATAGGCCAAAGTCTGTAATCAGCAGGAGAATATCCTAATCCCGGATATATTTTAACTCCAAAAAAAGAAGGCCCGTTTTCTGGAAAAGCCTCCAAGAATAAATCATATAAGTTTTCCCTTCTTGGATCACAGGCAAAGAATGGAAGAATGGGAAAATTTTGCCCTAAACCAATATATTCTGAAATTTGTTTCTCAAAAGATTTTCTGGTTTTTACACCCCATCCCGTTTCTAAATCCATCATTAATGCCGTGATAAAAAGGTCTTTACCGTTTAGACCCAACCCCGAAGTTTTTTTTAAGGAGAACTTATCAAGATAAAATTCATATACCTCTTGCATATTATCCAATCCTAATATTTTTTTCGCCTTCCAAACATCCCTGAACCCGCGAACATTATCTTCGTTTGAAATAAAAATATCAGGATTTATTGGAATATTTTGATTTTCCACATAATCAAGTTCTTTTTCTAGTTCAGACCATTGTTCATTTTTGTCATATTTATGATGAAATAATACAGAAGATTCTAAATCAGCTTTAGTGGCTTTTAAATATTTTATATTTGGATCATCGGAATTGATAATGGGTTCATTAGAACGTAACCCAATAAAATCCTTTATCAGACGTTTAAGGAAATACCTTATATTAACTGTTTTCACATCAAATAGATGGGTATGGACATCAACAATAAAGTTTTTGTTCTGATAAATCAATTTATTTTTATCTGACAATCTGTCCAGGGGATTATCGCTTATTTTATCTGCTTTTTGAATAAATGTATTTACTTCCATGACGTTATATATTAGTTTTTGTTATCAAATCAACCGTAAAAACTGTATCATCAGCTTTTAAATTTAAAGCGTTTTTGGCGTAACCATCAGCCTTCTCAAAATCAAAGTTTCCGATTAGATATTTATAAAAGAACTTTGCATAGTTAACGGACGATTCGTCTTTTACTTCTTTATTCATACAAATGACGCTGCAAATGGTATTGGCAAGATTTCTTCCCAGATTCTCTGAAAGGCAGGCATTCAAGATGATTCCTTTAATCCTCAAACCAAATGGTCTCAAAAACTCAAGAATTCTGGTATTAGTTTCATATTTATCAATGCCATTTGCATCTGAAAGAAAGAGGCCGCTTATGTTTCCGTGGCACGCAAAATGCAAGATTACATCATCTTGTTCAGCCAAAAGCAGATTCAAATCATCCAAAGAACCGATTACTTTTTCATAAAGAATTAAATCCGAACTATTTTCTACGACATTTTTTATCGCATTGAATTCATTTTCAAAGCTTATAGGGGTCATCGCTAAGGAACTATGTCCTATAAAATAGATTTTGACTTTTGCGACACTACTCAATTCATCCAGTAATTCTGTAAGTTTAGAAATTATATTGTTTATGTTAACTTGATAATCTTCACGTGTGATCGTCCCAAGTGTCTCTGCGCGCTTATTTTGCCCAAATAGATTTTTCAGAATCAATATTCTGGCTTTAAATCCATTATCGACTTCTGATTCCAATAAAGAAATACAGTCATGAATTTTTCCATTACTCAAAAGATTATTCGCTTGTTTTAAAATTTCATTTGTAATCATCCAAGTTTTATTTAGATTAAATATAACCAAAAGTTCTGTAAACAGTCATTACTTAACTACGCTGTTTAGTTTATCAAAGAGGCTGTACTGAAGCCCGAATATTGAGAAAAATGATGTTCCTGAAATTTTAGGCTCATTAAAGTCTTTACCTAAACTGAGGTTAAAGCTTACATTCTCATTGATGTTATAGCTTAATTGGGTAGCTATTCGATAGGTGAATTCTTTTTCAACAATAGTTACTGGTTCGTTTAAATTATTGAATTCAGGTAGTTCTACCCTATACCATCGCATTAAAGCCTCAAGGGAGAAGTTATATTTTTTGCCCTCCTTTATATAACCCAATCCAATATCGGTATTGACCGTTAAACTGTCTCTCACATTACTCATTATCCGGGCTGTTAATGTAAATGCATCTGTATCTGAAATATAGTTATTGGCCGTAGCCCAAAACCCAATTTTATTAAAAGAATTTTTTGATTCAGCAGTCGAAATAAACTTGGCAGCAGATGCAACCTCCAAACTAAAGCCAGTTCTCTTCTTTTGTAGAGCTATCACTTCATTGGTCAGCTCATTTATAGAAGTATCAATGCTATTGCTTAAGTCGGTACAGAACTTTTTCAAACTTTCCGAATCGCCTTTCTCAGATTTTAAAACATCTCCTTTCTTTATAAATGAATTAATTATCGCTTATGGCAATCCTTCATCGTTTGCCATTTTAACAACTGTTTTCAAAATATCATCATGACTTTTTAATGTGCCCGTGGGTAGTATTACTATCCTGACTGATTCGATTATGCCTATTATTGTTTCATATTGGTTAAGTTCAGCATATTTTTCTTGGTATTTATTTGTCACTTTCCCCTGAATGATTTTTGTTCTTATACCAAAACCTAAGTTATTAGAATTGTTTATAGTATCCTTTACAGTTGCAGCCGAGATTGTGAAAGTTTGTTTTATCGATTGCCATACATTCGGATTTAAATAAGTCTCTCTGGTCAGTTCGGGATTGGATTGTAACCAATAGGGAGAAACTTCCAAACCAAGGTTCATAAGCAAGTTACCTTCTTGGTCAAATGAATTTAATATGTCCGCTGAAAATTCCTTATATGATGTAGGACGTAATACAGCAGAGGGTTCAAATTTCAATATACTAAAGGCAGGGCTACCCGGCACATTAGATGTTTGAGCATGAACAACAACTACGCTAACTAAAGCAAATAATAAGAATAACTTTTTCATCACTTTTTTTCTTGAATTTTTATTTTAATGGAATAACAAACCGTATCCAAATGGTTTTGAACTTCTCTTTTGTATGGGCCAAACATTGCCAATTCACTCCCTTGTTCCTGTATGATAACCGTTACACTTGTCCAGTTGGTTTCTTCCATTTTATCTTTGATAACCACCACAAACGTCAGCCATTTATTAATAAGGTCATCAAGGTTTTTCAGCGTTATTTTTTTGTTTGAACCAATGAGTTCGGTGTCTTTAAATATCAGATATCCTCCTCCTTGACCATCACCTGTTTTAACATTTAATTCAAGCGAATTATTTTTTGATTTAAGCACAAATACATCCTCTGCTTCGTAATATGTTGTTGCCATGTTCTATGATTTTAGTTGTTCATGTTTGAAACTATTTTGGATTTATTGGGATTAATTTTCATCTATTTCCGATTTATTTTCACTTTCGTAATCCAAATCAGTTAGGTTGGATTTTAAATAATCGTCATTTAAAATTCCTATGGTTATTATCTTTGATATGTCGGTATCAAGCAGAATCCTGTCATTTGTTTGATTGAGCCTGATTTTAGTCCTTAATTTAGGATGGTTTGCGATAAATTCGATAATCCTCAGCTTTGCTAATTGCAGCACAGGTGAGTTGGCATTAATTTTCAAGACCCTTTTGGCATATTTGATGTTATCGACAAAGCTGCTTAATTCCGCAATGTTGTCTATCAAATCCAACCCTTGAATCAATGTGATGTTATCCCTAGCTTGATTTTTTATTATTTCATTGTAGCCGTATGCTGATGCCAAGGTTTTGATGTTGTTAATGAATAAATTATCTTGAGCAAATAGAAAATCAATGGAGTTGTTTATCTGCAATATGTTTGAACTCAACTTTTCAAATCTATCGCCAATGGGTAGAAACCCAAGCATTCTATCCTGTCTGACAATGGTTACCGGGTATACATGTTTGTAAATCGAAAAATAATTATTGGCATTGCCTATAGTAATCAAGATTGCTTTTATGCTCTCAATATCATCATTGTTAAATGAAAAATCAGGGTATTCATTGAATGGTTCGAAGTCATTGGCAGAAGAAAGTTTTTGTGGAAACTCCGCCAAGTCATAATAGAATATGGAATTAACCGTTTCGATAGAACTTGAAATGTTCCTTAATACCAATTCTTCATTATTGAAGAACTTATTGTTGATTGTAACTCTGAAAATTTCTTTCAACTCATTGGCCAGTTCAACTGAGATATCCGCTTTTAGGATTGTTTCGGTATCATCTTCGTCTTTCTTGATTAAATGAACTGTTATTCCAACCGGATTTACTTCGTCATTTATGATATTTAATGCTTCTCTAAGTTCTTGTAGATTCATTGGTTTTTGATTTATTTGCTATATAAATATTATCGCTTAATAATTTATGTTCGATCCAATCGTTTTCGAGAATTACGTCTCTTGATATAAAAATCGCATTGTTTCTATTGGTTGTGGATATTTTATAAATGTGATATCCTAAAATTGCCAGTGTCGGATTGGTGTAAAACATGTTTGTTTTAACATAGATCAATCCTATGATGATTAATACTAAAAAAAACATCAGGCTATTTCTATCCTTGTCCAAATTAAAATCCAAATCAAAACTTAAAAGCGGAATCACATAGGTGACCAAAAAGGTAAGATGCTCCCAGTTGATGTTTTCAATCTCTGTCACCTTCTCAGGCAGGGATTTATTTCCACTCACGATATATTTAAACCTGAAGTAAAACACAAACCCAAGGATGACAACCACAAAGGAGATTGTGGGTATTATATTGTCAAGAAACAATTCTTTCCAACCGATAAATTCACAATCTGAAAGGCACAATGGTACTTTTACTTTATTGATAAACAATAAAATAAATAAAAGCCAAAGCGATAATATGTAAAGTTGAATTTTTAATTTCATTTCTTAAATTGACTGCTCATAGGTCTAACTGCAAATAGACCCATTAGGTTTTACTGCTCCATTTTTTTCTGTTTTTAATTAGCTCTGCAATCATTACAAAGGGATAAAAGAAATTATACAAGAATTGTTTCGTTTTGGATTTATACTTGTTTCGCTCATGAATATCTGAAGATACTTTGGCGGTTTCAAACTTAAACCGATTTGCATAGGCATGATCGAAATAGGATTGGGTAATCAACTTTTCATTATTGCATCGACGTGATAAATTACTGATTCTTACCAGCAAATAATAAGAGATGCTGGTTTGTACGATAGTATGGAAAGGATTTATGCCCCAAGCCTTGTCAATGGTTGATAAATCATTGAAAAAGATAAGTAGGTAAATAAGAAAGGGTATGTATAAAAAATATGAAAGTATGATGCCTTCATCTTTTGATTTTTCAATTGATAAGGATTCTTTCTTCTCTTCTCCGTGTTCTTTTTCGGATAAAATATCTTTCGGGATTGTAAAGACTTCATTCATGGAAAGAAAATTATAGTGGTATTTCCTTCTGATGTAATTGTATATCCTAACCTGATTATCATTAATGGATTCTTTATCCTTAAAATCAGCATTGTTTAAAATGGCCTGAGGTGTTATGTCAATAAATTTAGCATCATTGTTTAGATACTCCTCTGGTTCGGGATATCGTTGAGAGATTGCGTGTAGTGCAATGCGCAAGTTTTTTTTCTCGCGTCGGGAAGTATATCGGGTTATGTATAAGATGATGATAAAAGAGATGCCCGAAATTAAAGACAGATTATTCACATCGAAAATATTTCCAAATATCGGTAATTGAACAAATTCAATTTTATCAGATTTGTTTTCTACCTCTTTTTGTAAATGGATTTTTTTTATTAGTAAATCAATACTGTCGCTAGTGCATAATTGTTTTTTTTCAAGGGTCGCTATATACTTTAACTTTGCGTCTTCAATCCTGTCATTGGTCCAATTTGTGGGTCTTGATGTGTTTAGGATACCGATTAAGCTCACTACACTCATTACAACTAGTACATAAACAATCCCACGGGTATTGCTTGAAGAATTATTTGAAACTTCACATAGCTGTTGGATTTGCGGGTCAATATTGAGTTTTAAACCCTTTATTTCCTGATTGCTGTTTTCGCTGTTCTTTAAATAATCCATTTATTGTTATTTAAGTTATGAACCTGTAAATTTCCAATTAAGTAAAATACCCTTTTGGATTAAATTTCGTTTTCTCTTTTCACGGTAACCATCTCATCAAATCCGCCCTTTATCAAAAGCAGTTTAAGTGTGGTTATAAATCGTCTTAATTCCCTGTCGAGTATTGTATTGTAGTCAGGACTTTGCCTGTTAAAGTCATTAGGCAGTAAATTGGATATCGCGTGATTTATTCCTGTTATGATTGTTGGAAACTCTATGAATTCTATCGTTTCATTTTTAATTTGAGTATCGATACTTATTTGTCTGGGTCTGCCGGAGTATTTGAATGATACGTTTTCAGTCTTGAAAGCCGCTTTGAGTTTTTCAAACTGCAGGTTTACATCCTGATTTATCCTGTCAGGGACAATTATATTTATTTTGCATTTTTGATAGTGAATCCCGTCTTTTAAAAACCCTTCATTATCGATAATATAGCGACAGATGGGTATAATCAAATTTTCATAATACACCGAGGCGAGTGTAGCGGAAGGGAAAAAATTGATTTCTTCGTCCGAACTGTTTTTAAACAAATCCCGAATCTGATTAACAGAGTTTACTAGCGACGCGGGGTCAGCCTTGTCAAATCTTGCTAGAGTTAATCCACTAAAATCGGACGGGAGTTTAACTTCCTTATCGATTAAAAAAGCACATTTAGAAGTTCCCAGACGACCTGTGAATAAGCCCAGTTCAAAAAGGACATTATCTCTTGGTTGTAGCATTTCCTTCCCCCTGAAGATAACCTTGTCATCACTTGTCCCCAATAAAATTCCAAAATCGAACTGTAGTGAGGCTTTTAGTAAATCGGCCAAGAAATTCTGATTGATTTTGAAAATAGCGGTATCCCAGACATTGTCATTCCAGATCGTAACTTCAAAATCATCTTCCAACAAATCTTTCACTTGCTCGGCAAGCTTTAACTCTTCTGAAGAGGAACCGATAAAAAGTTTCTTCTTTATCATAGTCTTAAAATACTCTTTAAATCAATAAATATGCTTTCCACTTCAACTAACAGCCTTTTAAGATTTTCTTTTTTTGAAGTATTCCCTCTAAAAATATATTCTCTTCCGTCCACAGAAACCAAATTATCAGCTAGGTTTTGATCTGTGGTGATTTTTTTCAACTGATTGTAAATGACAGGCATTAATTCATAAAACGAAAGGGTTTGATATTCAGAAACATTAATATCATAGCAAATGGCATTGATGTCAAAGCTACTTAAGTCAATATCTTGATCTGAGTTGGCTTTGGTATTTTTTAAAAAACGGATCATTTTTTTTAACCTGCCGTTAGTAAGCGAGCTTCGATTATTGATTCTGTTTATACTGATAAACGGATAGTCGGCACTACCTCTTGAATTACTATGGCAATCGTAAACCTGTATTCCGCGATAATCACCCTTATCATTAATTATTGAGGTTATGTCATCATACCAATTGGCAATAACTACGTCAACCTCTCGATTTAAACTTAAGTTTTTAATCTTTATTGACTTTGGCTTTGTTGTGTTGCAGTTACTATATACTCCCTTTAAGATATTTTCACTCTCTATTCTCAAATTGTATAAATCTTTTAATGCATCGCCCTTATAACTCGTTCCAATAACTTCATTTTCAAGTTTTGCCAAAGACGCGGCAAATTTTACTCGTTGTTCAGAGCTTGATAATAGCTTCTGAATATTAAATTTATCGGGCTGATAAAACTTTTCGCTAATTGTCAGTAAATCAATATCACTATAGCCTTTTATATGAGTATCAGTAATTACTGAACCCTGATATTTAAAGCTTACATCTTTGAGTCCTTTTGATAAGTGTTCTTTTACCCTCTCACCTGCGTCCTTACTTTTTTGTGTGTATTCTGGTTCAACCCCTTTCATCGCCATTCTTATGTAGGTCAACACTTCGCTGTATGAAATAGTAGATAGTTCAGAAGAGAACGTTGCTTTAAGCGCAAAGTTTTCGGGATTGATTCTTCCCTTAATACTTTCAATTAGTTGTCTATAATTTTTTGCCATTCCTAAATTTGATTGTCTGTTCGTTTTTTGATGTTAGATTTTAGTTGAAGCTATGTAATTAAATCCCTATTTTCAGTTTAATTCATTCATAGTACTTTCATTATGAGCCACTTCCTGCATAAGTTTTGGCTCTTTATTTAGCAGTATTCTTTTCAGTTCAGTTATCATTTCTTTAGCTCTGTATTTATCAAATTCAGCGATATTTTCCCATTCTAAACTTATGTCCTGTTTAATGTAATTTTTGAGTTTATAGTCAGAAATCTTATCTGCTGTTATTAACTCTTCTGACATCCATAACTCAGGATCTTTAGCCCTTTTATTAATGTTCTCTTCTCCCTGTAGAAGTTGCAGGTTGAAAAGATAATTGGCATTCCAATAATAACTAGGGTCTAATTGCTCATTTTTTTCATTGAATTTTGACCTTGGGAAAATATGGTCAATATGGAATGTTGAATTTTTGTAGTCAAGGTAAGGATACAGGATTTGCAGAATCGGTAAAATTGCCGGCGAACCGTATTGCAAATCAACCATTCTTTCGATATCATCCTCCGAAAGGGATAAAGGATGGAGTTGGTTATTCGCCAATTCCGAATTAACCTCTTTGAAAGAAGTATTGTTCTTGATGGCTTTAGCCACAATCTCGAGTTTATTATCTAGCGAGGTAGTGAAATAGCTTTTAATTTGCGCCAATCTGACAAACTTGAGCATCTCGCTTTTATCTTCATTTGAAATACTTTTGTTTTTGAAAAGGTAAAACGCAATACTTGAAATAATGTAAGCAGAAGTAAGTCTGTTACGATAACCAAATTCTTTAAGCAAATTGACTGCCGCATATATTTGATTGGTAATTTCCTCCCAGTTATCCTCAATTTTATAGATGTTGGTTTTGCTGAAATTTTTCAGGGCAAAGATATGCTGGCATTCAGTTAGTATCAAGCAGGTTTTCAGCACTTGGTCTCTTCCCATTCCTGCGAATCCCTGCTCGCATAGGGAGTCAACGAGTTTGTTCATTAAATCCCTGATATCAGACGAGAAATTAGCGGTCAAAATCGACATCAATAAATCTGAATAGGAGAGTTGGGTTCCGCCGCTATTAACTCGAATGAAAATTTTTAGGACTTTATCCAGACTCTTTTCAGTTTCCTCAAAGTAGGAAATCTGTTTTTGAATACAGAAAACCTCTTTTAATTTTTCCAGATTTTCTGCTTCTATTTCTGTTAAATTATTCTCCCTCACATAAGAGATTACACTCACCATTTCAAGTATGTCACCAACTTTAAACCAAAATTTATCTTCGGTGTTGGTCGTTTCATCATATTTGAGAAATTGAAAGTCAAAATTATCTTCGGGATTGTCAAATTCAGGTTTGTGTTTCAGGTTTAGGAACAACTTTTTTTCCTCATACGAGTTTGGGTTATCAACCCAGCCTTTTTTACGTCTTAATGTTCTGCTGCCTTTTAATCCGACATACAAAGAGGTAAGGCGTTGTTGCCCGTCTAGAACGATATGAAGGTCATTCGAGTTTACCTGCTCAATATTTATTTTCACGTTATGAACAGCTCTCTCATCATACTTTTCAAGAAATTTGTACAGTTGAAAATTTAGCTTATCCGTTATCTCGCGGTTTTCTTTATTGGTTTCTATGTCTGATTTTTTCAATTTCCAAAACAGGAATGAACTGATGGGATAGCCCCTGAGAACAGAGTCAAAAAGTTGTTCGATTTTTTTCTCTTCCGCTTTTTTGAGCCAAACATATTCCCTTTGTATGTCCGGTAAAAAATAGCTTTGATTGATTTCTTCGATAACGTCTTTGATGGATAAGTCTTTAAATTGTCCCATGTTTTTTTTGATTTTAGTTATGGTATTGTTGAAAGCTCGGGCATTCGTGGTTTTCAGGATTATTGGTTGATGCTAGTGTGCTATAAATCCTTGTTCCAGCATTTTATCAAAAATTAGCCTGACACAACTCTGACCGCTTGGAGAGCTGTCCCAATACGATTTGTGCATACGAATGCCATCCATACTGATGAAGTTAAACAGAGACATCCTTTTATCAGGTGCTACTTCATAGTTCAGGTTTTTTGGTAACAGTATGGATTTTTTAACCCCAAATTCAGAATCCCCGCGTTTGGTGTCTTTCCTGAAATTTGTGGAAAGGGCATCTGCCAGTGAATACACATTCAGCCAATGCATTGCATTCTGCATAAGGGTTACCCTGTTGTTGTAAAATCTCGTGTAATACGAATCTATAAATTCATAGGGCGTGCCTATTGTTATTAAAAGCTCACTTTTGGTTCTTGTATTGGTTGATGGAATATTCCCAATAGGGAAAAGCAAATCGAGGGTTACAATTGTCCCGAAACTGTAACTGTGGTAATGTATTTTGGAATTAGGATCATTCTCTGAAATATATTCTATCAATAAATCAAGATTGCCCAAAATGACCTGGCTTTGCTCCCCATTTTCGATATATTTATCAACGCAGGCAAACTCTGTTGCAAGAGAGGTCAACAAAGATTTTGACTCAGGTACAATCAGCAGTATGAATGCGGTAATCGGTACGAACCACTTTGAAATAGCCTTTACCGGAGATAAAAATCTGAATATTCTTTCTGCATCGAAGTTACTGCTTTTCAAAAACTTCGAGAATGTATCGGTTGTGCTGAATTTACTGACGATATCAATACTGGCAGGAATCAAGAAAATGATTGCCAATGAAATTAGGAAAAGTATAAAATAGGCATAAAAAGTGAGGTAGGGTCTGCTGAAACTCCCTCTTTTAAAAAGACGGAAGAAAAGTTGGGGTATTTTTTTGATAACCAGCCAAAACAAGGTCAGGTTTTTTATCAGGATATTATTTCGATTGAATTTCTCGGTTAATATCTCATGGTATTTAAAATCATAAAACTTGTAGATTACCTCTCCATCGCTTTCTTCATTTTTTGTTTTTGTTTTTAAAATGCTTACAACCGTACTCTCTCGATCCTGTGAATAAAAAACCTTCTCGGTTTTTAGAATGTAATTGTTATTGCTGCTGGAATTGAGTTCGTTTTTAAACCGAAGCGCATATTTTTCGACCGACTCAAGATGAATGGATTGCCCTAAACCTGAAATATATATTCCTACTTTCCCCATAATTTATTTTTAGAATGTTAAAAATGATTTGCTTACCCATTTATCATCCAAGCCAATTTTACACCAGCCGTTGTTTTCTTCAAAAACAAAAAGAACATCATCTTTTTTAACGGGGGTTGTTTTAGGGAAATTTGTTCCCGGGCCAGTTCTCACGTTCAAAACAGCACTTTTGACCGTGGCTCTTTTAACTTCTGAGGTATATTTTTTACTAATCCAATGAGAGAGTGTACCAGATATTTTTAACCATCCTTCTTTTTCTTCGTAAACCCTTAGCACAGCACCTAAAACTAGTGGCTCTCGTTCTGAAACTTTCGCAGCATTTACACTTGGCTCAATTCTTACATTCAAAACATTAGCCATCACGCAAACATATTTCAGAATAGAAGTACTTTCTGTTTTGATGGCATAACCATTTAACTCGGCAATCACTAATGGAGCAAAATTGTTTTCAAAATGAGTTACTTTATTACCTCCAAAAAAGTTGGTGCCAGGACAGGATTTATTATTGCCCGTACCATTATTTCGTATACCGTTATCCAATCGAAACCAGTGATGGTATACAATCGAGTTTGAGTTAACTGGGAGATTAAACTTTTTACATAATGCTGCTGTAATGACTATAATGGAATCTTTTTGGATAGCAGACATAGTGTCTGAGTTGATATCGAAATTGCCAAAATTTTCAATACAAATAGCGTTCGCATTTTGATTAGTAATGCAGGCAGGAGATTTTTCGAGACTTCTTCCCGTTAGAATTGTACCGTCTGGAAAAATCGTGAGATGTTGACCAATATCCTGCCAACCATTTTGATTGACATGATGCTGTTTCATAGCCAACTGCCTTTCAAAATGATTGTTCCCGTTAAAATGAACATAACTGGGAATATAGGTGTGATGTTGTTGGATTGTTAAAATAGTGCGACCGATCCTTAAATTTGAAATCCAAGTTTCAAATTGTGTGATGGTCATCTTTGTAAAACCGAATTTTGTTTCCATAGTTTATTTACTTTAAATCCCATAATTTGTTAAAATTAGAGTTATAAAGTAAACCAGTCAATACGGGAAAACCCGTATTTTAACATATGTAGAGGCTTCTAATTTTTGATAAACTTAATATGATTTTGTCGGTTTCCGGAATATGCTTTAACAAAATACATTCCTTTACTGAGTGAGCTTACATCATAAATAATTCTCGTAGTGTCATAGGATTTCTTACTGATTTCCTTCCCCTGTAAATCCGTAATGACCAAATAATCGATAGAAAAATCAGATTCGATAGTTACGAAATCCCGAGCAGGATTCGGATAAAGCTGTAACCCCATTTCTAAATCGTTTTCAGGGATGCTTAAAAGAGCACTTGGACACACTACTTGTACCGGTACAAAAGCAGTCATCCCAACGCCGTTTGTGCCAATGCCCAATCCGCCATGAAAATTAGATCCCCAAGTCCATAATTCTTTATTTTCATTTATCACCGCAGCACATTGGCTTCCGACACTAACCGAAGACCAATTGGTTGCTGTTCCCAATTGGGTATTTCCAACTGTAACCGAACTACCGCCCCCAAGTGTAAGTCCTGAATACCATAAAGTCCTGTCAGACAGCTTTATAGACGCCCCAGTTCGATAACCATTATCAGCATCTAATACATAATAAGGAGGGCCAGTTACAGCTAAGTTGTTATCAGTGCCTATTTTCATAACTCGACGGTCACCTACCGCTGTTTTTCTAATATTTATACCTCCTATTAGTTGAGTTGGAAATCGGATGTCATTCCCAATAATAGCCGCTACAGGAACGTCGTCAATAAAATTGTTTTGGTTATATCCCCAAGCCCAAATCGTGTTGTTTGTTTTTACAGCAAGATTTACCCTGTCATGAGCAGACACTTGTCGCCAGTTGCTATCGGTTCCTATTTGACGGGGTGATAAAACGTCTAGCCCGCTTGGATCACTTAACGCAAACCTATCGGAAGCACCCCAACCCCATAGTGTACCATTTTCTTTAATAGCTACAGAATGACTAAGTCCTGCGGCAACGGTTTTCCAGTCGGTATCGGTACCAACTTGAATGGGATAATTTTTACTGATTTGGGTACCGTCACCCAACTGACCTCTGTTGTTGCTGCCCCAAGCCCATAAGGTACCGTCTGTTCGTATTCCAAGGGTAAAACAATAAATTCCGTCAATACTGGTAGCAATTTCCTTCCAGTTATTGGCAGTTCCAATCTGTACAGGTGTGTTTTTTAACAGGATTGTACCATCGCCAAGCTCTCCGCTGCTGTTTTTACCCCATCCCCAAAGTGTTCCATTCTCGGCAATGGCCAAAACATTTGCATATCCTACAGAAACAGACTTCCAGCATTGGCTAAAAGAAGGTGTGGCGATAAGGAAAAAAAGAGCTAAAACTAATTTTGTTGTTTTCATTTCAATATAGTAATATTTAAATAATTGTCTGATTTTCAGACAAAGTTAAATAAATTCGATAGTTATTTTTCTCAAAAGAATCTTAAATTACAAGTATATTAGCTTACTGTACCCACAGTCTGAATCAAGTTTGTGCCTAATTCCGTAAACTCTATAAAACTTCCTGATTTCATCTGATTGGTTCCTCCGGGAGCCGCTGAAAATGTCAATAATGGCGAGAGAATACCGCCATTAGTACAACGCAGTACCCCTTCAAATTCAATCGTTGTTGTAACTGCGGTGATTGCTGCATTTAGTACTTTAGTAGCATTGCCGCTTACCTGAACAAAAGAAACCGATGTGGAAATTCCATTGGCTGGAGCTGAATACAACTTCGCCACATACTCCATCGAGGTTATGCTAAGACCATTGGAGGCAAGCCATCCAATTGCGGTGGTATGACTTGTAGCACCATTGGCAATCAAAAACAGCCCTTTAAAAAAATAAGTCTTGTTGGCACTTAAGGTAAATTCATCACAACCGGAAGGAAAAGCATTTTGAGAAGCAATTATATTAGCTAAGCCAAAATTAGATGAAAGTACTCCAATCAATTTAGTTGGAGCTCCGGGGATTATTATACCCCCATTCCCTAAAAGAGTTTGCCCGTTTATAGTCTTAATATTCGTACCGCTTTCTAAAACGGCTTGCTTTGAGTCTAATTCAGTTTGTAAACCAGTAACCTGATTTTTTCCTATCGATGCTGTAATAGAAGTTGCCGTACCTGTTACATTAACAATAGCAACATTCCCATTGGAATCTGGAGTTATATTGTTTACTTTTTTAACTGGGGCAAAAGCAATCACAGATTGCTTTGCCGTTTTAGGGGTTAAAAACTTATCATCAACCTGATTATTTTGTGCATCAGCATTACTTGCTTTATCCTCTAGTAAATTTAAATTACTATCAATTAAGTTTTCAAACTCTGTTTGATTAGGTCTTTTGTTAGTCTGAAAATATACTTTTAACTCGGTTCTATTCTTTGTTGCCATAACTTTTTTGTTTTTGTTTTTAATTTATCTTACGTAAAATGTGCCACCAATAATCATATCGCCAATTCCTCCAATATCCTGCCAGTCAGCTTCGTTGTGAAGGGTAAGAATTTTTTCCTGACTGCTCATCATACCCGCAGTATTCTCTGTGATTACTTTAAAGTGATGATAGATTTTTTTGCCCTGAGAATCCATTATAGACAATGTGCCTGATCCTAAATCAGTGAACTCTAATGGGAGGTAAATGTCCTGATCGATTGTCTGTAATTCATGTATTTTTACCCAATTCCCCTGAGAATTCATTTTATATAAATGATACTTTGCCTTGTAACACATTTTTTCCCAGTGTAGGATTACATGTGTTAGTTCATTATTTGAATTTAGAGGTTCAGAAAAATAGTTTAATTTGGGAGATTGCGGACTGTAATTCTCAACGATATTAGTTATAATCAGTTTCGATGCCTCAGAAGGAGTGTAATCGACTATATTTAAAAGCTCCTTGTCATTATAGCGAATCCTTCTGGAAACAGTTAATCGGTAAAACAACGCATCTCCAAAAGGAACTTCCACTAAATCTGTAAAATCATCTTCAAAAATCCATTTAGTTTCATCTACTAAATTCTCAACTTCCAAATCCAGCACCTTTATCTGTTTCATTGTCCTGATAGATAATGAATCCGATGGGTTGTCCGCTCTGTAAATTGAAATCTTTGCAATATTTTGAGCTTTTGGATAAGCGTTAATCTGTAATTGAACCGATGGAACAATGCCTAAAGTTCTGTTTTCCAAAACAGGAATCACTTTTATAATCTCTGGAGCGATTGGAGGTGCTGTATTTACTAGGCTGATAGGCCCAAGTATTTCACTGTAATCACTTGTATTGAGTTGATTATTAATTTCCCTGACAGCGTAGAAGTACTTTGCATTAGATGCTCCATCGAGTCCAAAATCGGTGAACTGAGATTCATACTGGCTACCTGATGGGTCAATTCTTTTCATCATTGGAGCCATATCAAAATCGGAGTCAGCTTCCAATGTTGGTTTTAATAAATAACCATTCCTATCCCTAACCACTTGTTTTTTCGGTATAGGTTTGTAAGGATG
Organism: Flavobacterium sp.; assembly: GCA_031373195.1. Classification (GTDB taxonomy): domain Bacteria; phylum Bacteroidota; class Bacteroidia; order Flavobacteriales; family Flavobacteriaceae; genus Flavobacterium. The sequence goes on from JANMML010000032.1 coordinate 25,615, forward strand.
TGGTTTGACATAATTGTAGATAATCGGAACTTCTGTTAATGGAACAAAACAATTCAGTAAAACTTCTTTTAAAAAATCTTTAATTTTTAATTCTCCATTTCTGACAATATTTCCAGGTAAAATAACCTCTGGAATTACTGTTTCATTAAGATTTATTATAGGAACAGAAATATGTCCAATCTGAACAGGTGAATTATTATAAAAGTCATTGTGCGCATCAACAAACAAATTGATGTTTTCAATAAATTTAGGATTATCAGGGAGAGGCAAGCTCACATTATTAAAAATACCAAATTTTCCCGTAGGATAATTAAAGCTCAACAAATCATTCCATCTGTCCACATAAAAATCTTCTTCACCATTCATAAAGATATTACGCATAACCTCTTGCAGGGTATTCAAAGTAGGCTCTTGATTAGGAACATATTGCTGCACCTCATTATTATAAATGGCAGTTAAAAACTGAATATCACTTGCTCTGTTAAATTGAACGGAGTAAGGCTTATGGATTTCTTCAGGTGTTCCGTACTTTGTATTGAATGTGTAGGATGCTTTACCAAAATAGTCAGGTCGGGTTGCATAAAATCCTCCTGAAGGTTTTTGCGGTTGTATTGCTTCTATAATTGCATTAGCGAAAATAAGAGCAGGTACTGACATTTTAGAAAAGAAATCTTCTGCACTATCATTTTCAAATTCATTTGCTTTATCCTTACTTCTTAATCCAAAAACGGTATAACGGACTTCATCATCTCCTTGCGGAAGTACATTATCTTCATCTAAACTTAAATTAGTATCTTTATAAAGATACACTTTATATCCAGGGTAATAATTTACCATTTGTTCTGTTGAAGTAACTCCATCAGGAATAAGCCTACTTTCATAGGAAGCTAATATGTTATCGTATTGAGGGTCAATAATGTCTTTTGGAAAATTTAAGTCTTCAATATAAACTACTAAATCATTCGATGTTCCTATATTTTCAGTTTTAATTACCTTAAAATCCTTTCTCGACTCCTTCCCCACATCATTTAAACAATGCAAACGTACCACTCCATTGTACCATTCAACTGAATTAGTAAAAGGATTAGTTGTTAGATTATATTGCAAATGCTGTGGTAGTTGATAGCCGGGGAATGTTATTTTATATAACCCCAAATGTTTATATACAAATTCACCGTCCAATTGATCATAAGCACCGTCGCCGTCTAAGTCAACTTTTTCCCAATGCTTTTCTATCACACCATTTTGGTATATACCCCTGAATTTTTGTACGTGCGTCTCTCTACTACAATCAATATTTTTAATGATAATCTCCTCTTCCCGATGAACCTCTGCGGGAACAATTTCTCCTTCTATTTGAAGGTTAGTATGTGCTATTTTGACACTAAAACCAGAATTGTCTGGGATACCCCATAGCGGAAGATTCTGCATGTTCTCAACAATCATAAAAAGAGAACCAATTTCAGGAACCAGAATTTCAACCTCAGGATTTGATAAAGAATTTAAATTTAGAAGCGACCCACTGGCATCAGCTTTTAAAACAATGAATTTTGGATACATTCCTGTATTGTCGATTTCCTGTACTATGAACTCTTTGCCATCAACCAAAAGTATGCTCCCGATGTAATTCATTTCAGTTCCCGGATTAATATAAGGGACAAGCGTTTCATTGTAGGTAGGCGGGTTGGTTTGTGGAATAACACTTTCATCAATTCCTGAACTTTGAACCGCGTATGGCTCGGTAAGCACTTCTGCTAACAATGGGTTACTGGATTGTACAATTTGTTTTATTTTACCTGAAATACTATTTGGAATCTGATTTCTAAAGAAAATCTGAATCTCGTCCGCAAATGGTTCTTTAAAGTCAGGTGTCTCCGAATAATTAGGGATTACATTTCCGTTTATTTTATGATGATAATCAATTAATTCCTGCGTATGGTTATAATCAAAAGTAAGGCGAACCAACGTTTTATCAGCATTGGCAGTAGCATTGGCAGTAAACAGCGATTGCTCTGCGGGAGTTGATAAGACTAATGGACTCTCCTTTTGAATAAGTGTTGCCATAACATTCGTAGGAGGTAATAGTTCATTGGTCGGCTTAATAACGGTATTGATAAGTTTAACAACCTCGCTAAGTGTAGCCCGACTAAACCAATTGATGCCATAGGAAGAATACTCTAATTGGCTGGTCTCCCGTATTGCAATTGTATACAAAGCTTTTCCCTCATCAGGAATAACCAGTTCGACTGTTTCATTACTGAATTCCTGTGGAACGCCACTGGTATCGATATTAAAGAACTCCGTACTGTGGGAAGGCTCTGGTTTTATCCATTGCGGCTCATTAAATTTACGGTATTCCAGACCCGCATATACAGGGTCAGTCGTTTCACAGGCAATAAACTCATTATTAACATAGTAAAAAGGAGCATCGGAAAGCTCATCAAAAAAAGGTTCTGCAAAAAGAGAATAATATTTTGTCTTTCCGTCCGGCGAGTAGCCATCAGCGGTTAGCTGCACTCCTTCAACATTATTCTGCTCAGGAACTTCAGTCTCCTCTTCCTCATCAACCTCAGAGCCATCATAGCCAGTATTAAAGAACACTCCCACTTGAGGTTCTTTTAAGTCCACAGGTATAGGCAGACGCTGATCCGACAATGAAGTAGGAAGTGATAAATACAAGTGTTGTACCTCTCTTGAGCCTAAACCATCCATTAAATTACCAAAAGTAACATACTCCGACAAATACATATACTCTCCATCAAATACCAAAGGATCAAGGTCTAATGTTCCCAGTCCTAACATTCTTGCTACGTGATAATCTAATGAACCCAAGAGCAATACATCGAGGTATGGTATTTCTATGGCATTAGTTGCATTAAGTGTTTCAGGGATGTAAGGGTCGTACTCAGGGTGCGAATTTGGATCATTAGGGTCATAATTTGGGTCTGTTAAATTACATTCTTCCACATCATCCTGATTCTGATAAGCATATAGTTCAATAGCTTTTGGATTGTCCAAAGCATTACTAAGGGTTATATACTTTTCAACCGAAGTATATATTCGCTCTAATTCAGGGATGCTGTTGGAATTCCATTTGGTTTGGTAATTCTCGACATTGACATAGGCTTGGTCGTTGTATCGCAACCAATTGCTCAGACAATTATTTTGTGGTTCCAGTCGCTTGAAAGCAACATCTGTCAGTTTGGTTAAGGCATACTTATCAAGAAATTTCCATTTATTTTCTTTTTTGGTATTGATGATAAAATCCGAATAAAACTCAAAAGACAATGATAGGACATGCGCATCACTGCTACTAAATCTTATGCTTCGGATGTTCTCAGATACCAAAGGTTTTTGATTGAGTTCTTGCGCAGTATACGTTTTTCGGAGTGAAGCTCCTTTAGGTGCTGTAATCTTGTTGTCTGGAACTGAAAGTAATTCGGTTTTAATAAAATTACCATTATTTAAAATTGCAAAATTTGCAGAAATCTTAAAGCTTAATTCTGTTTTTGTTTCAACCTCAAGTAGGGCATCTCCATAATTCTTGATAAAAAGAAGAGGATTGTCTGACGGTATAACAGAGTTTAGAACTTGATTGTATTTGATGTTATTTCTAAAATGCACATGGAATATTTTCCCTCCAACCTCATAAATCCAATAGATTGAACTACCACCGTCATTAATTTGTATCGGAGCCAAAGTATCAAAGTCTAATATAACTTTGTAAGGCTCATATTTGGCTCGGTATATCCTAACATGGTCATCACTCTTATTAAAATTATTATTGCCAATGGCATAATCTGCCTTTGGGATATGCTCTGAAAGTGCATCTTTCAATGCCCAACGCAGATGAATACCTTTGGTGCTATCCTCTCCAATGGAACCCGCAGACTGAAGATACAGATGTCCGGATTGAATCATGGAATTGTCAGTCAAATCCAAGTTGTTTTCACAATTACAATTCCCTAGTTGTGATAGGTATTGTAAAATGAACTGAACGGCACTGGTTGCTTCATTATAATATTTTTCTAACTCTTTTGTGTCATTATAATTCAGATACGCTTTTATGGTATTAATCTGAAACTGTAAACTTTGCTCAAGATTGAGATGCGGTAAATTTTTTGCGATTTGTAAAAAGTATTCTAAGAACTTTTTGAAACAATCTTTAAAAACAGCCAAATTTCGGATATAGTCAGGATTTTTCCTTTTTACCTCTTCAATACACTTTGTAAAGAGTTCAAGTAGTTTAGTGTATTCGGCGCATATTTTTTCATCCTTGATACAAGTTTCTGTATCTCCGTTCGGGTCAAGCGTATTATCACATATTTCAATAGGAACGGTGGTACTTTCTAATACATGGAAATTATCTAATGCATAAGTTTCATAAGAAATTAAGTTGGTTCTCAGCGTTCGATTGATTAACTCAAATACCGTCGGAGTTGATAAGCTGTAATTTAGTGGAATGGTTTTACAGGAGGAGAGGTTCAAATCAGAATCGAAAAGTAAAGACTCATCGGCACTTGGATAGATAAAAATATTATTGACGGTAGATTTTATAAGTCTTTTTATTCCATGATATATCCTATCGATTTTGAAAGTTTTCGACCATAGTATGTTGAGATTTGACAAATCATCAATCTTTATTTTATGGATTACCGAACCTTGTTTGTCCGTTGGGGATTGATAGATGTTGAGATATAATTCATTATTAACTATTATCATATTGGATTCACACCCCGAACTTTGTGGAATAATATTATTGTAATTTTGATTATTTATATCCAAACTAAGAAGTATTACCTGACCTTGACCGTTTTTACCAGAAACAATGTATTGATTCAAAGTACTGTCATAAAGATTGGAGGATACAATAACTGCATCATCACTATAAAAATCAGAATACGAATTATTACCTATATGAATTTCTTTTGCGATTTTTACTGACAAATCGTAGTTTAAATCTACAAGATGGTTTTTACCCGCTTTGTGGTCAAACAATACCAAAATTCCATCCTCGTAGGATTTAACGGAATTCAGTATCATATCCGATGCACTTGTTGTATTGTAGTAATTTTTGTTTACTATGTTAATTTGGCTGTCAAACTCTAGAGCCATAAGTTGCGAGAGCGAATTTCCCCCATAGGTAGGTTCCGTTCCTTCGTACCGTCCTGTAAATACCAAGTAAAAGTTATTATTTATTTTGGATTCAACTAGAAAAACGCCAAGTGGCACAAATAGCCTTATTCTTTTCAGAGATAACAATGATCCATTTGCGTTAATCTTTAGGATGTAATGATTTTGATTGTCACTTGCGTAAACAACATACTCAATTACCTGATCATTATTAATTGTTGGAACGATTTCGTGAAATACCATATTAGTATCCCATTGTTCGTGCTTGTAGTCTTTTTTCCAAACTACTGTTCCATCTGTTTTAGATTTAAGAATAGTAGGATATTGTGATGACTTCCCTACAGCATAATTAAAAAGCTGATTATTCTCCGAAAATTCCTTAGCAGATTTTATCTGTAAATCTGAACTATTATATCTGTTTAAAAATGCCATAACTTTCTAATTATTTAATAAATCTAAATTCAATTCTTGTACACTTTTCACAGGATAATTGATAACAACATCATCTCCCGGAAGCGCATCTTGATACACCTTGTATTTGAATCGAAGCGTCACGTTTTGTGTAATATTCTTTTCCGAGTTCATAATAATAGCCTGTGAATTATCTTTAGAGAATAGCACGAAATACGAAAGGTCAATGTTTCCATTGGTAATTACCTCAATAGTATCCTTCATTACTTCTTTATTGAATTTAGGATTATTGAATGGCTCAGGGTTTCGGACAATTAATGCAATAATATTTCCTGAACTACTGTTTTTAATAATGTTAACTTCTGTAGATATTGCCTCATCTAAAGGTTTTAAATCAAGAATGCCATCAAAGATTCTATCATACGGATGTTGATAGTCGTTCATTAAAGTATCAATAACCCCGGAAGCAAATCCAGTAATTGGTAATTGACTGGTATTGGGTTGCGACCAGTTTTTAGTAGTCACAAAACTTGCATTTACCTCATCATCCGAAAATTGTTTTTCGAATCTGAATATCGCTTCCTTTTCAATTAAGCCTTCCTCAAACTCCCGCTTTAAGAAATAACTTTTTATTTGCGCTTCAAAATCTTTGTATCTGGAAGTTTTAAAGATAAACTTATGTACTTCTTTTGTTTCCTCTACACCTGCGTTATTCTCAAAGTCTCCGCTATGATTCACATCAAACAAATTATTTACAATAGCCGTGTATAGTTTGTTTGGTTTGAGGCGTTTTGGGAATATGGTAACATATTCCGAAGCCGGTTTTATAATGGTAACCTGACCCACACAATTAGGTGCATTAAACAGATTCAGATACTGACTGACTGCAAAAGGAACCTGCGGGTTTGTTTCAGGACTCCATACTTCTTGTGTTTGAGGAATATGGGTGTATACATTATCGGTCGGATTATAATCCAAATAAGGTGGGTTGACAATACTTATATCCTCGACAGGGTCTTTGATTACAATTTTAAGACGTCCATCAATTGCATTATCTGATGGGAGAGTGGGATTAGGGTCAGGAATGTTTTGTTCAATTTTATAAGATTCCCATTTGTGAAAGAAATGCGTTGCATAGGCCTTGTTAAAAAACAAACTAATCTTGGTCGTTCCTCCATCTACTTCGTTGTAGTCGTTATAGAAAAGCGGTTTAGCGCTCAATAAATTCCCATCAGCGTTCGGGTAGGAACGGTTATAATCAATGTAGGGTTTTAAAGAGGTTAACGAATATTTATCAGGATGGGCAACCACTCTGAGCCTTCTTTGCGGATCACTACCTGGCTCTATGATATAACTGCCTACTTCATTACCTCTCAAAAGTCCCGTTGTATCTTCCAACACAAAACCATCAGGGCTGCTTACATAGACAGTATTGTTTTGATCCATTAAGTTATTACCCTCTACTCTAAAGTAGCTGTTGTCCTCTTTTAATAATTGGTCACCAGATTTTAATTTGATGTCACCATATGTTGATTTTTCATTGTTATGGAAAAACCCAACAGGCCCGGCAGTTGAAAACCCATAGGTAAATTCAAAAGGAGTAACATTTACTTGATTACCGATACTTACTCTATCTTTCAAGACAAAATGAATGTAGTAAGAGGTATCAGGTCGCCATATCGGCTGAATATACTGCGTGATTCCAGCTACGGTTGCTAGTGCGTCTTCTTCAACGGCATCTTGCGAAGGAATATTGATGTTGTAGTCGTAATCCTGAACTGACATCCAGCAAACCTGATGAATCAGCGTAAATTCATTCGACGTACAGTTGCATATGCAATTGCCTATTTCATTCAAATAGTCAAGTATGGATTGTATGCCATCCCAAGCTATGGTATAATTGTGAATATCCTTTTTACCTAAAAAGTCATTTATAAATTGGATTTGAACCGCTAAATGCTCAGACAAATTGTAGTTTGCATCAAAATTCTTAATCAGATTTAGAATATCTCTATAGCATAAAGAAACAGCATCAAAGTTTTGATTCGAAATAAGTGACGGAACTATAAGACAATTTTCATAGATGTTTAGAATCTCTTGATAGAGTTCGCAAACTTTTACATCCTCTTCGCCACATCCTGTGTCCTGACAGTATCTTTTTATTTCCGAATCAATGGTTTTTGATTCCAAGTCTAAAGGATACAACTTTAAGACATAGCGCTCTTCTTTTACCGCCAGTTTTTTAACCATTACTCTTACGCTGATAAGTGTAGGTTTATCTAGTGTATTGGAAAGACAGCTATTTAAGTTTTCATCGGTATAAACTACCAATGAACCTTCACTTTGATTGAAACAGTTGAAGGCTAATTTTTTAGTTTCTCTGTTAAAAGTGAAATTTCTAATTCCATTTGTGCCACTGCTTAAATGAATCTCTTTAGTCCATAACACATCAAAATCCATTGATAAACGATATATCCTACCATTATCATCATTATTTTGAAGCAGGTAAAAACCTCCTTCACAAAGTTGAATACTGGAATTATGGTTTTTAGTGGCAGGGAAATGATGTTGGATAAACTCTCCTTCTGAATCAATCAGAATTGCAAAAATTCCATCGATTTTGTTATCGTAGCCACTGACTAAATATTTACCATTATCCGTAATCTTGATGCTATGAATGGTTGTATATTGATTGTCAATTTTTAAAGAATGGACAATTTTTAAGTTACGATCCAATCTTATGATTGTTCCCACAGAATCATCATAATTACCTTCGATATATCTTCCAGCAAGGACAATTCCATTATCGTCTTCGCACACTGCATTGATTATAAATTCTTCTTTTTCTGTGGCAAGAAGTGTTCCGCTAACAAACTCCCCTGCTGCATCTATAACTGCTACCAAGGGCTCTTTGTAGGTATCAATCTGATTTCTGTCGGATAAGGTCAGATAAAAATTGAATTCGTTTTTACAAGGTGCGATATGAACAAAACTATCTTCATCTTTCCAGTCAATGAGTTTCGTCCAGATAACCTTTCCATCTTCAGGATTAAAACTCATCAGATAATTTTGGTTGCCATTAGTGGCGTATACCACATATTGAAAACGATTTTCTTGCTCTAGGTCATCTGTTAATTGAATAATACGCTTAAAAACAAGTTTTTCTTTCCCTTCTGGTAAATCATATTTTCTTTCCCAAACCAAGCTTCCATCAGTTTTGATTTTACTGATTAACCCATCATTCTCGGAAGTTCCTAAAGCATACACAAAACGGGACTCTCTTTCTGTAAACTCTTTAGAATAGTAATAATTTAACTTATTTTTTTTGAAAAACCTATTGATAAAAGAGGTAGGACTTCCGCCGCTTGTGGCATTGGCTCCGCAAATGAGTTGATGTAAATCATCTTCTAAGCTCGCGGTAGATAAAATTTCGCCCTCGATTAAACCTAATGAAATCAGGTTATTGTCGTTTTCAATAGTTGCAATCTGGTCATTCAATATTGCAATCTGCTGACTGATACTGCTGTCAAAAATAGGTTCTATAACAATCTTACTTACAGGATTCCAATCGGCATGAATGACTTCCCATTCACTATTATCAGGATTAATCGTAAAATTATATTGTATCGGTTCTTGTAACGCATCCGCAAATAACACCAATTCGTATGGCTCGTTTACATTTGGACTGCTTGGGTCAGGATTTCCATATTCTACACTATCCGATGGGTTAGTGAGTGAGTTTTGAATAACAGCATAAAATCTCACCTTAACACCATTAGTATAATTGGTCAATTTCAGTTCGGTCATTTTGCTAGGCTCAGGCAACAGGATTTGCATACTGTTCCAGTTATTGAAAGCCAACGATTTTGGAACATCATAAGAATTAGGCTCATCAGAGATAAACGCATAATCCTCCTCAATATTCGGGGTAATTAATTCAAAAGCAACATTATTTGAATACACAAGAGCATTCGGGTCACCGCAATAGTATTTTGCATTCAATGGTTTTAATAGGAACTTTGCGCATTTGTGTTCTCTTGCATCGGCTTCACAAAAAAGCGTTGTCGCATCAATACCATACTGTTCAGGTACATACCAACCCGGTTGTCCCTGTTCAGTATATGAAAATGGGGTTGTGGCAAGTATTCGAACAGCATTATATTTACCATCAGTTTTTTGAAATTGTCCAATTTTCTTTTGACTAATATTAGGGTCACTCGGATACAATGCCTCGTATGGATGATAATCTTCCCAAATATTTTTTGTTGTATTCCAGAATTTTATCTCTAGATGGTCAATCGTATATTGGTGTTTTACTTGGCGAATTTCTTTACCTCTTATTGAACTTACAGGTGGGATAAGGTCTTCGTAATCGCTTGGGCCATTATTGATCCCTCCTATAAGTCTTCGAACAGAATTATTTGGTTCTTGGGCATTTCCTGGCAGTAACCCTTTTTCAGTTTTGATATCTATGTATGTGTCTAACGGAATTACATGATTTAGGATTGTATCATTAGGTGCTAATGTAGGTTTTGAATTTAGATACCCCAGTAAAAAGACTTCATTGGAAAGCATATTAACTCCTTGAACCAATTCTGTAAAGTTATCATTGGTACTTGATGATTGGCCTATCATTGGATTTATTGGAGAGAGATCAATATTTTTATTGAAATTCCAAACCACCTCAAGGTTTCCTTTAAATTTGAATAGCGTAATTCGTTTTCCAAATATTTTGATTCCGACTTTAATCTTAAAGTAGAATTTACCATATATTTTAAATGGCCTAGGCGCTTCAACACCAAACAGTATTCCAATCTCCAATGTTAAATTGACAAAAAGCACCTTAATACGGGCAGTTACACCGGCCATTAAATAAGCTCCTATTTGCGGTCTTTTAAAACTTACCCTTCCACCAATTTCAATAAATGCATGCGCCTGTACTTTGATAACGCCATAATTTCTATTGAAGTTAAATTCCCCTCGCGCGCCGGCTTCGATACCTCTGGCCGATAACATGACGTAACTCTTGATGGTAAGTAAAGTAAGAACTCTGGCGGTAATAGGATTAATATTAGTTCCGACATTTACGTACCAAGGTTTTTGATTTTTAAAGAAGAAACCTGCCTGAATTTCACCATTAACAGTAAGGATGTTACCACTTGCCGGTAATTTATAATTCGCTCCGAATCCGAACTCTAGTGAATTGTCTCCTACGGCCACAAAAGCAAAGAAAGGTGGGTCAACTGTCTCATCCAATCCCAGTCGTTTTGCCAAAAGGTTAGCTCTACCATCCAGTATAAACAATGAAGGAATACAGAACAGTGCCATTGCTTTTATACTGAACGTGTAGCCATCATCGGCGGCAGTTCCTAAAGTAGCTCCAGCACCTAATGAAACCAACGTATCGTAATTAACACTTTGGTTTGGCCCGTTAAACTTATGGACATTGATTCCTAATTTTGGTGCCTTGTAATATTCATACCAAGTGTTATCGGCAGTTAATCCTTGTACTGCTTCTTTCTCTGCTACATAGCGGTATCCTAGCAATCCTCTGAATCCGAATATTGCAAACGACCCTAATGGAATGGGAACACTTGGTTCTATTTCACAGTCTATCAGAAATGCAGGATATTTTGGCATTAACTTAATATCGGCTTTCCCTGCTAGATTGGCTTTAGGTATTTGCAAAGTAACACCACCGGCATACTCTTTAGAAATACCCGGCTCTGGAATGGTAACCCAACCGTTGATGGTTGCCAAGGAACCGGAGTCTGCCGGAATGGTAAGGTCTAAATAAAGAGTTTGTATGTGTAAGTACGGTTTCGGTTTTGGATGATCGGGATGGTCATCTACACAGTAATAGTATTTAACCCCATCACCCCGTACCTCGATTCCGAGCGGGTCAATCTTCACTCCACCGTCAAAACCAAAGTAGTTAAACTTCCGTGTTACCCCATCTACTTCTTTTTGATGGGAACCATAATGAATTGCGGAAACGGTAATCTCAACAGGACCAAGAGGTAAAACAATAGGTTCAATTAGCTGAACCGAACCACCCTGAAATTCTATCGAACCGTCGCTGTAAATTCTTAAACGTTCAATTTCAATTGGGCCTAGTTTTAGCGTTTCTCTTAAAAAACCTTCAAACTGCAATGTGCCCGAAGTACCAATATAAAAGTCATCCTCTTCTTTACCAAGTTCAACACTTTTGAGGCTATAGGTAAACACATCAGGAAAAGTAATAGGATAAGGTGGCTGTGCCGATGCTGTTAAATTGAAATCACCATCGTCACTTAAATGACCTATAACGTCGATTTTTACAGGACTATTTGTTCCTGGATAAACAAATTTTTTAATCTCTAATTTGGCTTTTATATTTGAAGAAGTAACTTTGTTTTGCTTGAAGGTAATGTTAAAATATTCAAATCCTATACTGAAACCATCAGAAGATCCAATTTTTTTCCAAAGAATATTGTCACCTCCAACGGCTTCTAATGCAACTGTTCCTGAAATACCTCCTGTGCCCATAAGCATATTGTATCCAGCTATTTGAACTGTAGTTGGCATTGCGGTATCTTCTTTGAACCATTTTGCAGGAAGTATGATTGCTAACTTTTTAATATAAACTCCAATAAAATCTGATGGTCTTCCATCTAAATCAGCTTCAGAAATATTCTTTGTTCTGCTTAAATCTATTTTTGCTTTTTCTAAGACTATTCCTAAACCTGTTTTCCCAATTTGAGAAGGATGATTAAGATGAATATCCATTTCCTCATCGAATCCAATTCCACCTTGCGTACTAAATTTTAAAGTTCCAGCATTAAAAATTAAAATAGAATTAAAAGTATCGGGTAACGGATTACCACCAGGAGCATCAAGGGGAAGTAAAACATTTCTAGGAAAAGATAAACCAACACCAAGTTCTAGTGATGCATCAATTTTTGGTATTATTATTCTCTTTACATAACTTTCAATAGATTCTTGATTAATCGCACTTGAAAATTTATTTAAATTATCCGAAAAATTAGATAACCCACTGTTAAGATATAAATTATTAACTACATTATTGAGTGAATCATTGATTAATAGATTACTTTCAATACTTGAAATAATTTCATCAGACATAGATAAAATATCTGCAGTTGATGGATATGGGATAATATTGCTTCCTGTTAAACTGTAGTACGTGTTTATTTTGTCGACCAAACTTTGAACTGAAGTAAAAGTTGTACTTCCTTCAAATGATTGAATACTTGTCTGTAATAAATCATTATCTCCTAAAGTTTGGGTGCTATTTAAGATACTTTGTAAATCTTCTGGAAGAAAAGAAAAATCTTCTAAATTAAAGTTGTTAATTATTCCAATAATTGGCCAATTATAATTTAATGTTAGAGGAATTGTAGATTCTCCAGCCACATCTGGATTAAAAATAAGAGCAAAACCAGTTCCAAATATATCAAGTTTAAGGTTATCACCAGTAACAAGAGTAATAGAATAGAATCCTTGTGAGCCATCTTTACTTTTTACAAATTGGAGATCCTTAAAATATATTTTATTTAAAGCACTTTGCAATCCATCTTTTATAAATTGTAACTCCTCTGGAAAATTATTTAATGTAATGATGGTTCCTAAATTTGGGTAAAATGACGATGTTGTTGACATTTTCTTTATGTTTTTGTATTAATATACTTATGATTTTTAATCAAGTCATTTAACTTTTTGAATCCGATCTTGTATCTGCTAATATTCTGTAAATCACAACTTTTAGTGTTAAAATCATTTTGAGTTATTTCATATTTTTTAATTGATTTACACATGTCTAAAAAATAATTTCCTTGTAAGAAAATTAGATTTTTTAATTCAATTTCCTCTCCGTAATCGAGATCAAAAGATATTCTAATAAATATATTCATAACTTTATTTGTATATTTATCTTTCACTTTCAAACTAATAACGCTTCCTTTTTTAGGATTACAAATGAACTTGTTTTCAATGTATATATATAAATGGGTATTATCTATTTTTGATATTAATTCTTCTTTTACCCAATTTGGTGTCTCTTGAAACAAATTATCAATAATAGTATCATATTTAGCAGTAACAAATTCATATTTAATTAGTAAGTTGTCTTTAGATTTTGTTAAATTTTTAAAATCCATTTTAAAAAGTGCTGATGGTTCTTGCGAAAAACAAAAACTTGTAATAAAAAATAAAATAATTAGTTTTTTCATATTTTAGGGACACTTATATTTTTTAATAATTCGATTTAATTTTTTTATTGATATTTTATGATAAGTATATTTTTCTAAATCTAGATGGGGATCTACTCCATAATTTTTTTTTAATATTTTATCAGGACACAAATAATTATAATTAATTTCATACTGTTTTATAGAAGTACACATGTCATAAAAATAATTTCCTTCATTGAACTGTAAATTTTTAATATAAATTTTTTGTCTATACCATAAATCATTACAAATTCTAATGTATATTCGCATGATACCATTAGTTTTTACTTCTTTTATGTACAGCCCTATCAGATAACCTTTTTTTGGAAAACCAAAAGTTGTTCTTGCATTTCTTTTGGCATTATGAATAGAATCCTTTTCAACTAATGTTAAATATATATCCTTTAATTCGTTACTAATTCCATTATAACGATCTTCGTCGTCTTTAAAATTAACAGGGGTTTCAATTAACTTTTTTTTTTCTATTTTTCCTTTTATATTTTTAATAGTGAATTGATAATCATTAATCAAACTATCAAAATTAATTTTCTGCTCATCACTTTTAATATGCAAACTTGGCAAAGCATTTCCTTGAGAAAATGCTAAATTGAATGGAATTAGTAGTAATATAGAAATAATAAATTTTAACATATTAAAAATTTGACAATGCTTGTTTAATTGAATCTTGAATTATTGTTAACATCTCTGTTTTACTTAGTATTGGATCACCTTGCAAAAACCCTAGATGGATATGACCTGTAAACTTGTTTTTTATTAATGGATTAGAATTAAATTCTCTTAAAAATGAAACTCTATAAAAAACTTCATTTGATAGATAATCGCCACCTGAACCTTGATTCGATTTAATTTTATTTGCAGTTATCCCTATTCCTGATCCCGGATAATTCGTAATATCAGGGAACGGAACATTTGGAGAATAACTTGCTTTTATATCATTATTATAAGGCAATGCTGATGGAGAAAAAGGATTTACTACCCTATTAATAGTAGCTGTTGTAATATCATAATTGTTTATAAATGAAGTTTGAACAAAAGTTGCATTATTATAATAATCAATAATGGCTTTTTGATCTAGCCCAACATTGTTTAATATAAACATATCATTAAAAGGTAATTTACTTATAATAAATTCATAGTTGTCTTTATTGGCATCATTTAAATAATCTGATGGAGGTGCTGGAACTTCATTATTATCTTGAGAATCTACTCCTAAACCTCTATTTCTAGCAGCATATTTTTCAATCTCAAAACTATATTGCTCACCATCAATACCATAACTAAAAGTGATAATCATTTTTATCCCTAAATCATTAACATATGGTGTGAAAAAAGTTTCAATCCAATCAAGATCAAATTCTCTAAATCTAGTTGGTAAAATCACAGATTTAATTATAGCTTTTTTACCATTGCTTGAAGTTAACTCAACTCCATCTAAAGCTAATGCTAAATTTCCACTTGGATTAGATTGGTGCCCTTGCTCATCATAATAACTATTTGGAAAAGCACTTCCAAAAGGATCGAATCCAGAAATAAGTATTTTAAAATTAGGGTAAGATGCAAAATTAGGTTTTTCGGTTCCTTCTAATCCTCTACTATGTTTTTCAAATAAATCAGATAATGTTGTTATATCTGAAGAAAAATTTGCAGTTATTTTAGGATGGTTCTTTAAAATAGTCTGCATAATTAAACGAGTAAGATATAATATTCCATCTTTATTAATAAAAGCTGGTATTGGTGAAATTAACTGATTTGTACTAGGGTTTTTTCCTTTAATATGGGCTTTAGCATGTCTTAATAAATCTTCTCCCTTGCTCGTAAGGACTTTTTTAACTTCAGGTAAATTTACCGTTACTTGATATAATGCATTAAAAAACTGACTTATTTTTTGTACCATACTAGGATCTAAAAAGAATAAATCTTGATTAGACAATCCTGTTCCATAAGCTATCCAAAAATGAGAACCTGATAAATTATTTCTCTCTTCCTTATTTGGGGTTGAAATTCCAGTAAAAATATCAGTTGAACCATCATAATTTGGGTTTAAAATATTCAAAAACTCATCGAGAGGAGATGTTAATGATGGTATAGCTTGTAGTAATGAACTTTTAATTGTATCTAACATAAGTTGGCGATCCGTAGATGGATCTGTATTTAGAAATCCAACGTGAATATGGCCTGTTTTAAGAATAGGATTGTATATGTTTCTTAAAAACGATACTCTATAAAAAATTTCATTTGATAAATAATCACCTCCAGAACCATATAGTGCTTTAATTTTATTTGCAGTTATTCCACTGCTAGGAGGATAATTTACAAATGAAGGAAAAGGCAATAATTCATTTATATTAAAGTTGTCAATGCTAGTATTATTAGTAGATCCAACCTTAGAACTATTTTGATAGTAATCAAAATATGCTCTTTGGTGAAGAACCACTTTATTTGCTACATATAAATCATTATATGGTAAAGATGATTCGATAAACTCAAAATCATCTTTTTCTGAATTTGTTAAATAGGAATCAGTATGGGCTGATTCTTTATTATTATCTTTATGCGAAGGGTTTCTTAATCTTGAAGCAAATCGATCTAAATTAAAATATTCAGCTCCACCATAACTAAATGTAATAATCATATTTACATTTATATAGTTTGATAAATCTTTATTAATAAAGATTTTAAAGAAATCTTCAACCCAACCATCATTAAATTCTCGATACCTAACCGGAAAAGTTACACTTCGTATTACTGCAACAATAGTATTAGATAGGTCTTTTATTACTGTACCATCTAATGAAAGTGCTATATTACCTGACGGATTAGAGTTATAATTTTCTCCATCAGCTCCAGCTCCAAATGGATCATAACCTGAAATTAATATTTTTTTTGCATTGGCTGGCACAGCAATTAAATTAAAACTTGCATCATAATATTTTGTAAAATCAGGATACGATGTTGCTAATGGGTCAAGTCCTCGACTTGCTTTTTCATATACATCAGAAAATTGTTTTATTTTTGAAGGGAATTTTGAAAGCAATTTAGGGTGATTTTTTATTACTATTTGGGCTATGAGCCTAGCTAAATATAACATCCCATCTTTATTCACAAAAGGTTGTGCAGTTTGTCTGATTTTTTTTCTTCCATGAATGATTAATTCTGCTCCTTTTAATCTTAATAAATCTGTAATTGCTAATTCTGTTTCTGTTACAGTATCTAAAGCCGTTTTTAAATTCCGAATACTATTTTTAAAAGAAGGATCGGTTGCAGGCGAGGGAACAGGCTCAAGATTAAAGAGCTCTTTATTTGTTTTTAAAATACTTGAGCTTGGAACAGTCCATAGGCGTCCTTTTTTTATTTGGCTTTCTTCTTCTTTAGAAAAATGAGTTAATTCTAAAAATTCACTTCCATTTCCATCTAAAGTATCATTAATAAAATCTATTAAAGCTTGCTCAGCGATTGTAATATCTATATCAAATGTCCCTCCATAATTTTTAGAAGTAAATATTAAATGATCTCTAGTATAAATTTTTACACCTGTAGTAACGGTTTGATATGTTCCTGCAGTATTTAAGCCCGCAACTTGCAAATCATATTCAAAATATTCAACTTTGTTAGTATCATTCTTTTTACTACCATTATTAGCCATTTTAAACATCATTTTGTGAACAGTTGCGTCTAATACAGCAACAGCAGCAGTCTTAGCATCTGTCCATTCTGTTTTCGTGAGTCCTAATAAAAACAAAGGTTCTATTACTTTTGAGGTTGAATTATAAGCAAAGGTATTAACTTGATTTCCAGCACTAATTAATAATTTTAAACGATCTATCTTTACTGTAGGCATTAATGCCTCTAGCGCTTTAAATGTAGATTCATAATTAAAAAATCCACCTGAAGAACCAAAACTTGGACTTTTAGTAATTCCTTTATCCATGAAATAATTAAAAGGAGATGCATAAAATGTCATTCTATCGCTATCACTACTTCCTCCTATAGTTAAATCAGTTTCTGAGATAATTCCAGTATCTGCAAAACAAGCAAATCCAGTTATTGGTTTGGCAACTGAAAATGCAACATGAGTATTAGTTCCAATAAGTGTTGTACCGCTTATTACATAAGAATTAATAAAATTATATTTAGAATAAAACTCAAGTTTAAAACCTATTGATAATGCTTCAATATTTGTATGATCCTTATCTTTAACGACAAATTCATTTTTAGAATAGTCAAACTCTCCATCAACCTTAATTGTTATTGTTGCATTATCTCCAATGACAAGAGTAGCTGGCAAAGTAGTTTTTACTTTTATTTTTGTTTTACCACTTCCATATGTTATTCCATCGGATTCAATCTCAAAAGTTCCTAACTTTGTATTACTAGTGTTTTCAAGAATTATTGGTTTTGTTATGTCTATAGGGACTAAATCAAATATTTCTATTTCTTTGTTTACTGCATCAATGCTTAATATTGATGTTCTATATTGACCCACAACATAACCATGGCTCAAAGCATCAATATATATAGGATCTTTTATTGAAAACCATTTTATTTTATTTTCAGAATCCCATGGAATTGTAATATCTAATGGTCCAAATAAATAATCTGTTAAACTAGATTTTGGAAAAATGTTTGAGGTAGATATTGGAACTGATTGTTTTATATAAGACAATTTAACAATAGTAGCAATTTGTGCGTCTTCAGGAGAACCCGAAGAATCATCTTTTGTATTAGGTACACTAATACTTATTGCATTTGTAAACTCTGGTAATATTGAGGGTATTGGTATTGGTAAAAGTATTTTTTCATCTACATAATATATTCTATTAACAGATTCTTTGTCTAATGGTTTATCTACTATTGTGTTTGGTGATAATATAGAATTCCACCCCGCTATTAAAGGTCTTTGATTATCAGTAACTCGTAACTCAATAAAAAATAAATTAACAGCATTTGAACTTGGAACAATACCATCTACAATATGAACAGGCCACTCACTACTATAATATTTTTTTAAAACCAAAGTCGAAGCAGTTTGCCCAATCATTAATTCTTTATCTGCATCTACTCCTGTTCCTATATAGTTTCCGTAATAATTATACGAGTATCCATATTCACTTCTAATATCTAAATAAACTTTGTTTTTAGTAAGATATTTTTTAACTATTGTATTAAAAACTTTTCTAGGATTATCAGCAATTATTTTTGCATTACTTGCATCTCTATACTCTATAAGCATATCACTATGCAAACCATAAAAAGCTGCTGGATCTATAAAATTTCTAACTTTCTCTCTTTCCTTTTTTATTTCAATTGGCCCAGTTATTAATGTAGTGTCAATTTCATATAAAGGTCGCTTTGCAATATCAAAAGTTATTTTTGAATCTGTATTTTCTAATACAATCTCAATCCCAACTTCTCCAATTGCAAACATTCCTAGTTCAACACCTCCTGCAACTGGAAATAACTGTGATGTAGACAATAAATCATTTTTATTAAAAAAAGTGTCAATTGAATCTGCACTAGGTGGAGTTAAATTATGTCCAAATAAAGCATTTATGGGTATGTCTGGAACGGGTATTATACCAACATTTCTGTCAGCTTGAATTAATTGCATTGCTACCAACAATTCTGTTCCAGAAGTTTTAACTTTTGTAGTTGCTAATGTCAAATCTGTTGCTGTTAAAAAAGATAAAATATCTAATCCTCTATAAATTACATATTTTACCGGTAATTTTATTAATTTTAAATCAGTAGGTTTCAGAATCAAATTAACTAAAGCTGGATTACCCGTTTGTTGTTGTAATAAAACAGTTCCTTCAAATACCGAAAATGCTTTTACAATACTAGTAATAGTAAATGTAGAAGTTATTCTAAACTTATTAGATAAATTATTTGGATTAGGACCAAAAGAAATATCTGCATTAGTTTGCGTTGGAAGACTAAAATCAGCAAAATGAAATAAATTATTCATGATTTTTATATTAACATAGATTTGAATAAATAGGCTCCCTAAAATTAATTAGACTAACCTTTTAATTATGGTCATATCCACCCTATCTCAAAGCCCTAAAACTTCCATTAATTATTGAAACAGTTGCCCCAGTATCAAGTGTTCCAGTAAAGGTGAATGTACCTTTAACATACTCAGCATCCAATTCAGTTATTACGATAGTACCACTGGTTCCTGTATAGGTAGTATCTCCAACCCATAATTCAGCATTATGTAATGTACCAATATTCGCATCCGTTGGCGTATCATCAGTAATTGTATGGGAACCTAATGTTGGAGTAACTGGAATCCATAAAGAAAGACGCGTAAAAACGGAGCTTACTTGCTGATCGCCTGCAATCAATTTTTGAAGTGAAGTAATGGTTTCAGGTTCAAAATCATATTGCTGACCGTTATAGGTAAATTTTAGATATAGGGTATCGGTTTGGTTGCCGTTGGAAGAACTGTCTGACGAACAAGCGAAAAAACTTAGAGCAACTAAAGCTAAAAATAAATAGGCAATTTTTTTCATGAGAAATACAATTTTTATGATTAAATATTTTCTATAAATGTAGTTGGTTGCTGTAAATCAGTCAATACGGGAAAACCCGTATTTTTTCAAAATTAAGAGTCTACTTTTTATAATGAATACTTTTTGCAACAAAAATAAAACGTAGAATATCTCAAAAATGTATTTTCAAATAGCACTATATTTGGTTTTGCTTTAAATTTGGGTGTTCCCTTAAGAGAAGTAAAAAATAAAATACGGGTTTTCCCGTATTGCTATATTTGAAATATAAACTGAAATTTGAGGCTCTAACAAATTTCTAAATAAAAAGCCGTATGGAAATAAACAAAAACAGTTCGGATGTAATTTCACTTGCTCAGGCAACAAAGTACACACATTCTTATCAGGAGAAAAACTCAGGAACAATTAAATCTTTTTTTGCAGGTTCTGACAAATTAAACCTTATTTTGCAACAGGAAGGATGCATTGGAATCAGGATTTATAACGGTTTTAATGAGCAGGAAAAAAGAGCAAACCTTGTACTTGTAGGAGTAGATGGCATGGGAGAAGACATGACCAAAGGAGTGATTTTACAAGAATTGACACCCTGCCCGAATGTATGTCCAAAATCAAGTGAATTGATGAGTTTTTAATTTTGTATACAGCCGTTTTCTATATAGCTCTTTTGATAGGAGTCTTTCCACTACTCTTTTTATTTTTAAAAAAAAGAGCTTTTGACAGGAGCCATCCCATTGTGCCTTTTTTGTGGTTAACGGCTGTAGCAACTTTTTATGAGTTTTTTGGTTCAGTTCTACTAAAAATAAATACTTCTTATTGGTTTCAACTCTATCCTTTATTGAGTTTTTTAGCTTTGTACTATTTTTTTGTTCGACTGCTACAACCAAATTTCAAAATTTTATCTAGATTTTTTCTTTTACTTTTCGCTTTAGTTTATGCGCTGTCATTTTATTATTATAGTCAAAATAACAGATTCATCTCCTCGGCAATAAACCGAAGCTCCATAACAATTTTTGTATTTGTTTTTTCTTGGCTCTGGTTTAGAAATCTGTTTGAAAAAATGGATATTCCAAATCTGTGGAAAAAAGATGCCCTGTATTTTATTGTTGGATTAACAATTTATTATTCCAGTACTTTTTTCCTGTTTTTATCGAGTATCTTTATATTAAACAGTAATTTGTATTTCTATGATTTTTGGCTGGTTAATGTTATTGCAACATTGGTGTTAAGAATTCTTTTGTGTCTTGGGGTATGGAAAATGAAACAGGGTTAAAATATTTTTTCTGGATTGGTACATCCATAATGGTTGTGATGACTCTTCTGGTAGTTTTTGTAACTATTATGTATCAGAAGAAAATGCATAAAATCAAACAGTCGGAGTCAGAGAATCTGCTTAACGCATCTCTCGAATCTGAAAAAAGGGAACGCAAACGAATCGCATCAGATTTCCATGATGGTATCACCGGAGACTTAAACGCCATCCGTAATTACATCACCTTTTTAGATCAAAACGAAACTAACCCTATCAATAAGCCTGTATTGGAAGAAATTAAAACAGCTTTAAGCATCATGGTCAAAGACGTTCAGGATATTAGTTATAATTTAATGCCACCTTTGTTGGATACCTTAGGGCTTATTGCAACACTAAATGACTATTTTGAAAGGGTAAGAAAATGGAACGTTATAAGAGTGACATTTAAATATTACCAGAACGATGTACCTGTAAGTTCTTCGGATGGATACGAGTTGTATCGAATCATTCAGGAGTTGATTTCCAATATGATCAAACATGGAAAAATCAACAGTGTTGATTTTGCTATTGAAAACAACAACAATCGAATCGAAATAAAAATAACAGATGATGGTATTCCGTTTGATTTTTACGAAAGCCTGAAAGAAACCACTGGAATGGGTTTGAAGAATATTATATCCAGAACCAAACATGTCGGAGCTTTGCTTACTCAAACACCAGCAGATAAAGGGAATATAATAATAATTATCTTAAAAGAAGCCTGATGTTAAGAATTGCAATTACAGACGACCATACCTTAATTAGAAAAAGCCTCATCCTTTTGGTTGGAAGTTTTGAAGATGTAGAGGTGGTAATTGAAGCAGGTAATGGAATTGAGCTTTTGGAAAAACTTCAAACTCAAACGGTAGATATTCTCCTCTTGGATTTACAAATGCCGGAAATGGATGGTTTTGAAACATCATCAAAGATAAATGAATTATATCCGGATGTAAAAATACTGGTTCTGACCTTCCGGGATGAAGTTGATACCATTAAAAAACTAATACAGTTGGGTGTACAAGGTTATTTTACGAAAAATACGGCCCCATCTGAATTAAAGAATGCGATAATGAAAATCAATGATGGAGGATTTTATTTTGAAAAAAGCCTTACCGCAATAGTTCAAAATATTTTAGATGATGCCCCTAAAACACCCAAAGCCAAAGAGCTTTTAATTTTTACGGATAGGGAGTTAGATATTGTCCGTTTGACGCTGAAGGAATACAGCGGTATACAAATAGCGAATAAATTATGTATAAGTCCCAAGACCGTTGAAAAACACAAACGAAACCTAATGGAAAAAATAGGGGCTAAAAATTTTATAGGAGTCATTACTTATGCTCTGATTCATGATTTTTTATCCTTAAAATGAGTTTATCGAATCTCAGTTTAAAAGCTAATTTCTTCAATGTAAACTTTAGTATAAACTTGTTTTAGTACCATCAAACAACCACCAATCAAAAAACGATTCGGCACTCAACTCCTCCAATGATTTAAATAAAAAATGTGATTTAGCCGTAGCAAAACGCTCGTCTTCCATTACTCTTTTCATTGCTTGGATTTTATAATTCTCCTTCTCAAAAACACAAAGCACACGCGAGCCATAATTTAGCCCAAACTGTTTACTTGGCTGTCCGTTTTTGAGTGCCTGTAAATGAGCAAAGAGTGAACCATGTACACGATGGGTATCATCGCCATTATACATTTCAATAGCGTACAACTCCTCTCTTGTGGGAGTTTGTAATAAACAAAGTGCATCGGCAATCAAATACTCAGTGCCCTGAATTAAGATAGCAGACTCGGCTCTGTATCCTTTTTCTTTACCCGATGAAAGTTTATCAAAGTAGGTACGAAAGAATAATAAATCAGCTCCATTATCTATTGCCCAATCCTTAAAAGCAATGTGTACATTAATGGTATTTATCCTATGAAAATAATCCTGTTGAAACAGCCCATTATTTCCTTTTGGAAATCTTATAAAATAATCTTCCCCAAAATAATCCTGTAACAAAAACACCCCGTGAGGGGTTAAGTAATGTACGCTTTCGAGTTTGCCCATTTTTGGGTGTACACCAAAAGTTATCGAACCAATAAGTGGTTTGGAGCGGTTTCTGAGTTCCGCTATTTGCTTGTTCAAATTAGCCCTGTCAGACATAATTTGTAAGTGTAATAATTGTTCTGTAGTCAGGAATTTAAAAGTAGCCAGTGCCGAGAGCACTTTCTCTTGACAGAGTGATATGCGATCAAAGGAAGTCTTTGTTTTCATTTTTTGTTAGAGTAAATTAAAATTACAAGCCAAATTCAGGGGTATAATTTTCAGAGGTAAAAGAAGTGGTGGCAGAAGTTTTTGATTTTGAAACAAACTCTTTAGAAGGGGTAGAGAAATCCAAAGTACTGTCTCTGTAGAGTCCACTTTTCTCAAGTATGAAATCTTTTAAAAAAGTAACCTCTTTGTCAGAAGCAAAATATCTTTTAGGATTCTTGAGCATAAAATCGGCACTCTTGATTTTCAAGGCGGGATGATGGTCATATTTCAAATAGAAATGAAATGGAGGTAAGGATTGCAAATCAGCAAAAGAAACTCCGATATCTGCTGCTTGAGATTTAAGAGCAGGAAGCCCGTTGAGTCCCACGAGTTTTACAGCAGTGTTATTGAGTACCATATCTTTTAAAGACAAAGGCAATTGTCCAATGGTCTGCGTTCCCACGATTAAATGCAAATGGTATTTTCTTGCTTCAGAAAAAACAGTCTCCATACTGCTCGAGGCCATGTTGTGAAACTCATCTACAAATAAATAGCATGATTTTCTACTACTTTCACTCTCAAAGGCTCTTTGTAAGGCGATACTAAGAAGGGTTGCCGATATAAATCTTCCTAGTGCCCTTGAGGTATCTTCTCCGAGTTTTCCTTTTGATAAATTGAACAATATTATTTTCCCCTGTGCCATACCTTTTTTCAAATCAATACTACTCTTGCCGTTCATCATCTGATAAAAAGCATAGTTGTTGAGCAGTAATTGCAACCTAGTATAAATAGCTAGTTTGGTAGGAGCATATTTTTTGTTTAAAAAAGCAGATTCAAAAAAGGAGCGAAACACGGGATGTGCGCAATCTCTTCCCAGAGCTACTAATTTTTCATTTTTGGAATCATCCATAAAACTTTGCAATTCTAAAAGGCCACACTCCCCGCTTTGAAACAATACCGCGAGGCAAGGTTTTAAAACGGCTTCCATCTGCAAGGTCATTCCTGCTTCAGGGATGAGTTCACTAAATGCCTTTGCCCATTGTTGGGAGAGAAGGTCTACTAAAATGGGGTCTTTTACTTTCGTCCAAAAAGGATTCAGGCAAGGCACTCTATCTGAATCCCATTGTGGGTCGATGTACCAAAGACGAGATGGTTTTTGAGTATTCAGCCGAAGTGAAAACAGCTTCTCGGAGATATCCCCATGCGGATCGAGAAGCACCATTGACGCTTGTTGTTTATCGTGTGAATGTAATTGCAATTGATAGAATAGAGTTTGTAAAAATAGCGTCTTACCTGAGCCTGTTCTTCCTGTGATAAGTAGGTGTCTGTTTAGGGCATGGATTGGAACAGGAACAGGCTCGGGACTAAAAAAGAATGCAGAAGTTTTGCAAAGCCACTTTTTAAGAAGCGCCAAATAGTTTTTCTCATGCTCGGTTGAAGTAGGAAGTAAAAGTTTGTAAGGATGCTTGTTTATAAGACCCCAATAGATTGGAGCAAATTCCGAATAGTTCTCATTTGATTTCGGGAAGGTTCTCTTATCCAAAAGGAGTAGGTATTCCTCAAAGGTTATAAACCGTTGTTTCAAATAATTTAAAAACACACTCGATCCTTTGGGGTGTCCTTTCAGGATAGTGTCGATTTGGTGTGTGTGGTTTTTGAGATAACGCTCACGTGCTTCTGTGTTATCGGCTAAGATATATTGCCCAGCCCAAAAGTTGTTGAGGTCTGTAATTTTCCAAAGAAGGGACTTTTGATTCCAATGTTGCAAGTGTGCTTTCATAAGCGGGAGTGTTTAGTGCGAGTTACGCAGTTGTTTTTTAGAAGAAGAGTGCTCAAAGCACTAAAAAGTTAAGGATTGTGACTTACGAAATCAAGTCGATTAAAGTCAAGACCATAAGGAGCAGTAAAATGTCAAGCGTATGGCAAATACCTTTTTAAATACCTTTTAGACTACCTTTTTGAGTACCCCTAAAGAAAGGTTAGCATTCGTTTATTTACAATGGTTAAAGCGATAAAACCCATGCCAGTATATCCCTTTGGGATAGTATTTTTTTATAGAGAGCTTGGGTAAGTTAAAAAAAACTTCGTCAAGTCAAAAAAAGCAAAAGCACTTGCACTAGAAAGGAAATATAAGTATTAAGAAATCGTCGAAAAGAATATTTATCCTTTAATAAAAATAAACCGACATGTATCAAAAAGGAAATAAAAAAGAGAAAAGAAAACTAGCAGTAAATTAAAAGTAAAACACAAAGTAAGTGAAAAAAGCGAAAAGAAACAAAAAAAGTAAGAATGAAATGAAAATTAGAAAAAGTAATAATTGAAAACCGAGAAAAGATGAAACAAGTAGTAAACAAATCAGTAAACCTAAGTCTAGTTGGAGTAGATGGAAATGCCTATGCAATAATGGCAACATTTACAAGACAGGCAAGAAAAGAAAAGTGGAGCGAAGCAGAAATTGAGCTAGTTATAGAAGAGGCTCAAAGCAAAGATTACGACCACCTGCTAAGCACAATTATGAATCACTGTGAATTAGAAGAAGATGAGGATTAAAACTCATCAAAGAAAAAACAAAAGCCCTCCTAAAAAAGAAAAGGCTGTATTTATCTAAACAAAAAGTAAAATGAAAACAAAAATGAAATCTAAAAAACGCATTATCATTCACTATTTTCTAAGGATGTTGCAACAAAAAATGCAGTCCGATAAAGTAGAAACTGTAAATCCTGTATGGCTTAAAATTTATAACAAGGAGGAGCTGAAAGGAATTGTCAAATGGTTATTCATACAAAAAGTACCTGAAGAGATGGACTTGGACAATATGGACGAGGAAGAACTCTTGGAAACAATTGGAGATGAATACCACATGCTTGGTTATCTTTTATATTCAATGGATGAAGAACTAAAAGCCTTTGAGAATCCGACACCGCAAAAGGTATGGGAATTACTGGAGCAATTAGGAATGGAAACCCATTATTTAGCGACCAAAGTCAAAGCGCATTGGGATGAGTACGATTTAAGTAATTATCAAGCACTCGCTAGAAAAGCAGGAAATCCAATTCCACACTATGGTGTGTATGATGCTAATGTGAAGGAAGAGGACAAGTATATTGTTACCCTGCCGGGCAATCTTTATCAGTCCCATTCTGAGGCGTTGCAGTTTCTTTCGGAACTGGTCGAAAAAGGACAATTCGAAGAAAGTGAACTCAAAGTGATGATGCTGTAAGCAAAAAACTAACCCTTTACAAATTAAAAATTCAAAGCCTATGGAAAGTGAACTTAATAAATCACATCCATCATTGCAAAGAGCGATCGATATTGCTATGTGGATGAACTTCAAGTGCCGTATGGATAAAAGAAATTTCGGGGTCATTCAGGATAAGAAAGCCCATTGGTATGAAATAGTGGAAACTAAAGGCAAAAGGAAATCAAGCCTTATTGCCCTGCCTGCTAATTATTCCGATATGACCTATGAGCAGATTGAGGCTATACGCACTATTGTAAATCCACTGAGTCATTGGGAAGAAATTGTCGGATTGTTTTCAACGGCTCATGGAGAAACCCTGCGTTTTATTCTTGCTAATGAAATTCCTCTTGAAAAGCTAATCAGGTATGAACTTGCCATAAGAGGTTATGACCAGAATCATCTCTGGGTTGGTTTTGATAAGGCAAGGAAGATTTGGCTCAAATAATTAAAGCAATATGAAAATAGAACCTGATAAACTTCCTGTAATGGAATCGTGCTGCAAAACATGTCCGTTTAAGCCTAATGAACAAGGATTTTATCAGGATATGCATCTTGCTAATGAGGTTATAAAAAGAACCTTATTCAAAGCACATCAGATTTGTCACGGTACAGAAGGCAAAAACCGCAAGCCAAACCACCGTTGTAAAGGTGCTTTTGACCACAATATGGAAATCTATAAAAGGATTGGTTTGGATAATTTAATCCAATAGAAAGAAAACATGGCAAAAGAACTACTACCGGTTTATGTACTCTTCTTGGCAGATAAGAAAGGCAACTTTGATTGGATTTATACAGTTCCAAAACCGTATTATCAAACAAAAGAAGAAGCCGAAAAAATCCGTGAGGAACTTATTGAAAAAGAAGAAACTGTAACTAAGGAAAATTCCAAAGTAAAAAAACTTTGGAAACAACAAGAGTAAAAGTGAACTAATTAATCAACATTTAAACAAAGTAAAAAATGAAAGAAAACAAATTGGCACTAATGAAACTGTTTTCATTGGTATTAAAAGACAGGGCAAAGTCAGAACCTGAATTCAGAGAGATTAGCCCCGAAATGGTCAAGTTCTTTTCTAGGAAAGAACTTGTAGAAATCATTACCAAAATATTTGATGGTAATGTGCCACAGGAACATAATCTTGTGGAGATGGAAAACGCAGGACTTCTGAGTATCATTGGAGATGATTTATATATTATCTCTTATGTAACCGAGTTATGGAGCAAGGAGGTTGCCTCTTTGCCATTAAAACCTGCACATTCATTTATTCCCGCATCGGTAGCAGCTGCATCAGCTTCTACAGGCGCAAACTCCCCTACTGTAAAAAAGGAAGATTCTAAAAAGGCAGAAGAGAAAAAAGACTAGCATCTAGTTTTTGAATTAATAATGTTTAACCAATTTTTAATAGCTCGGGTATTCCGAGCTATTTTGTTAATTAAATTTATTCTCTAACAAAAATAAAAATGAAGCCAAATCTTAAAACACCTATTTCCTATTATGGCGGAAAACAAAGTATGCTAAAGAATATATTACCACTTATTCCAGAGCATAAAATATACATTGAACCTTATTTTTGAGGAGGTGCGCTTTACTGGGCTAAAGAGCCAGTAGCTTGTGAAGTTATTAA
The DNA here is from genome assembly GCA_031373195.1 of Flavobacterium sp. Lineage (GTDB taxonomy): Bacteria > Bacteroidota > Bacteroidia > Flavobacteriales > Flavobacteriaceae > Flavobacterium. The sequence continues at coordinate 54,319 of JANMML010000032.1, forward strand.
TGACGTGAATATGAACGTAGTTGTTTTTTATGAAGTTTTAAAAAATAATTACGAAGCATTACATCAAAAAATAGAACAAACATTGCACAGTAGAGAGACCTATAAAAAGGCAATGCTGATTTATGACAGCCCACGATTATTTGCTGATAATCCACTTATAAGAGCATGGGCATTTTATATTGTTACCAATCAAGGGTTTGCTTGTAAAATTTGAAGCCGAGGATATGACAAAGTAAAAAAAGCCACACTCACCTTTCAGAATAAGATTGAGAATTTCAAAGAAGAAATGAGCGAGCGTTTGCGTTTTACACAAATTGAACAGAACGAAGCACATAAGGTAATTTTAAGCAGAGACACCCAGGATGCTTTCATTTATGCAGATCCTCCTTATGTGAACACCAATCAAGGCCATTACGGTGGTTATAGTGAAGAACATTTTATTCGTGATTTGAATGTACTATCAAACGTAAAATGAAAATTTCTTTTAAGTAATTACCCATGACCGATATTACTTGATTTTATAAAACAATATAAATGGTATGTCAAAGTCATTGACAAACCATTGTCAGCGGGTAACAGAAGTCTTGCCTGAAGAGGCAAAAGAAAAACAGAATTGCTTGTGGCAAATTATCCAATTTAAGAAAAAGACAATAGCAACTATTTTTAAGGTATTATTTTAGTTCAAAAAATGGAAAATGAAGCAAAATAAAAAAGACTGCAATACTAAATTATTGCAAGAAATTAAACAGAAAATTCCACGTAAGATAAAGCCAAGAATCAGGCAAAGAGCATTCAAGAATGAAGAATTATCCATTAACAAAATAAAAAAAGATCATGAAAAATTTAAATTATCACCGAACTTTAGCAAAAGGCTATCCTAAATCTAACCAACTAAAAGTGTTCTGAACTTTCGTTTGAGGCGGAGGTTCTACCATGGGCTATAAACTAGCAGGTTTCAATCATTTATGATGAGTAGAAATAGATAAAAAGATGGCAGATCTCTATATAAGAAATCACCAACCCAAGTATTTTTATCATCAAGATATCAGAGAATTCAACCATAGAAGCGATCTGCCAGATGAGCTTTATGCTCTAGATATTTTGGACGGTTCTCCTCCATGCAGTACCTTTTCCATGTCTTGAAATCGTGAAGCAGATTGGGGAAAGGAAAAAGTATTTAAAGAATGACAGAAAAAACAAGTATTAGACGAATTGGTATTCAAGTACTGTGATAGCGTTGCTAAGTTACAACCTAAAACTACTATCATGGAAAATGTTACAGGACTCCTGGCCTGATGAGCAAAACAATATGCTATAGATGTTTACCAAAGACTAAACAAAATCGGTTACCAGGTGCAGATTTTTAGACTTAATGCGGCTACGATGGGAGTTCCCCAAGCTCGTGAGCGCATCTTTTTCATCTCAAGGAGAAAAGACCTTAATCTTCCTAAACTAGTGCTAGATTTTAACGAACCTCCCATCTATTTTGGAGAAATCGTCTATAAAAATAATACTTCACACAAGCCACTCTGGAAGTCCATAGAACTCAGACGGCCTTATGTTAATTATGGAGACCAAAGCTTAAAATTTGCAGATGCCAAATACAGAAACCTAAAAACTTATAATGCATTTTTCAGTACTTATATTATCTACAACAATATTGTTGCTCCAACACTTACTTCTGGGGGAACCTGTATTTATTATGACGAAGTTCGTAATCTAAACGATACCGAATACATTCGTATGAGTAGTTTTCCTGCGGATTTTGACTTTTGTACAGCATCTGTCCGTTATGTTTGCGGGATGAGTGTACCTCCTCTTATGACGGCAAGAATAGCCATTGAAATCAGTAAGCAACGATTTGGTTTGTAAATTTTAAAACAATTAAACAGTAATGATGAAAATTATTAACTGACCTCCAAGCGTCTATGTAAAATCAAAACTCCTCCGCTAAAAAAACCAGCTTTTGCAAAAAATGCTTTCTGCTAAATTTTATTTATTTCAATCTACATTTGACAATGATTGTAAAACCTTTGTCAATCCTTGGACGAATCAAATAGGGCTTTTGTACTTGTTTTTTGTGGTACTTCGTTTAACTAATACAAACTCCCCTGTCAAGGTACTAATAACCTTTGTCAAGGATTGCAACAACTTTATCAATGCTATAAACAACCTTGTTTATGGTATGTCAAGGGTTTGTTTGCAATTTACACTTGAAAAATCGTTTTATATAGCTATAAATTCACTAGAAGTGATTTATCCTTGTTTTATACCTAGTCAAAGGTTGTACAATCCTTTACAAACGGTTTGTAAATCCTATGCAAGTCATTGTCAAACTTTGTTTAAAAACAGCTTCCATAATTACTTATTTTAAACTGATAACTAAAAGCTAGCATTTACTTTTTATTACTATACTTATGATAATTTCAAAATCTGAAGCTGAGAGAAGCCTTGGTGTGAGTTCCACTACTTTTTATAGTTATGTCAAGAAACTGGACATCGTACTCATTACAAAAGTTGATTCAAAATGAAAGAGTAGTTACATTTCCCAAAATGACCTTCAAAAATTAGCGGATGCTATGGGTAAAAAACTAGATTCCCAAAATGATCTAGATGCGCACCAAAGTAAACCAACTCATAATGAATCTCAAAACAGAGGAGCAGAGGAGTCCAAGGATAACGAAATCATAAAGGAAAATTTCACCTTGCAACTCAAGGTTAAAGAACAAGAAGAAGCCATTAAATCTAGTAATGAGATTATTTCACTCTATAAAGACCATAACACACAATTACAAACCCAGCAGCAACAAGCGCAGGCACAGGTTAATAATTTGTATTTGCAAATCATCAAAACCACCAACAAAGCAACTGCTTATGGAATTAGTGCTATTGCCTTGTTTGTAATTCTGCTTTTGATTGTTTGATTAGTCGTGTTTTGAAAATTGCAATTTTAAAGCAGAGGAGTGCTAAGGTTTGACAAAACTAAAACAAACCTTGTTGTAACCTTGCCCAAAAATGTAGCCGTCCCAGAGATTCAAAAACTGTAAAACACAAGTGCCTAGTCTATTTTATTTAAAAAGAACCCTAAAAAAGAAACAACAACCCTATTTTATATCACTTGTTTAAGATGTTATATTATTGAAAGTTTATATTGTTTATAGAGCAAAATAGGGGAGTTGTAATGCCATTTTTGAGAGCATTTAGAATCAAATTCGGAACTAAAGGCTACAAATTCAGGGCAAGACATACCAAAAATAGAACCCAATGGCTACAAATTCGGAGCGAGCTATTTCAAAAATGGGAAATCTTGGCTTCACATTTGGGGTCATGGCTTATTATAACAAATTCGGGGGGAGTTTTCAAAAAACAAAAAAACTCTTGCAATATAACATCCAAAGGATACAGTAGCTTTTATATGTAGCTCTATTTTTATTTTGATTTAATGCAAAATGAATTCCACACTACTAAAAGTAAAAAAATCGCATGAGCTTGTAACGGCAAGATATTCGTTTTCGCTTATGGAAATGCGTTTGTTTACATTAATTGTAAGTCTTATTGATGACAGGGACGAGGATTTTCAAGTCTATAAAATTCCCATTAAAAATATCATCACAGCCTTTAATATAAAATCAAAAACTATCTACAATGAAGTAAACCAATTAACTACTTCGATGCTAAAAAAGATTATTACCATTCCTATTAGGGAGGACAATAAGGACAAGGAACTTAAAACCGCGCTTGTAAGCTCGTTTAAATATTCTGTTGACGGCAGAGGAGTACTCGAAGCATCTTTTCACCCAGTTTTAAAGCCTTACTTACTTCAATTAAAATCAAAATTTCTACTCTATGATTTAAAGAATATTTTAAAAATATCTTCCGGAAATAGCATAAGGATGTATGAACTTTTAAAATCCTATGAATGAATTTGAAAGAGAATTTTTGAAGTAGAGGAGTTAAAACAGATTCTTTGAGTGGAAGAGAAATATTCAAAATATGCTAATTTTAAAAGCCGTATCTTACTCAAAGCACAAGAGGACATTCAAAAACACACCGACATTCGTTTTACTTTCGAGGAATTGTCCGACTATTGAAGGCGTGTAGAACGTATCGCTTTTACCATCCACAAGAACAAACAAGCATCTGACACGGATAGTGTAGAGGCTAACCAAAATCAGAATGAGAATAGTATCAAGTGAGGTAAAACACGAGAAGAAGAAATCAGAGGCTTTTGAGTATCAAAAGCCACGATGGAATCTCAGGTTTTGGCTCATTATGAAAAGGATTATATTATCCAAACTTTGAAGTACTGCAAGAATTATTTTAAAGTTACCGCCGTTAAGCAAAAAGGAGGTTTTTTTCTGAGCGCCTTGCAAGAGGGGTATTTTAAAGATGAAATTCAAAAGGAATCAAAAAAGAAGGAGAAAAAAACGCAACGTATAGAGAGCCAAGAAATACAAGCCCAAGAAAAAGAGAAAATGACTTTAGAGAGAAATCAAAAAATTGAAAAGTTAAGAGAGGAGTATTTGAATAATGACTTTATAGAGGCGGTTCTTGCAGAGCATGAAGGCGAATTTTTGTACTCCATTATGGAAAATACACGAAAACAAGGAAAGGTCAATAAATTTTTACAGGAGTACGTTGATAGAAAACTGCTAGAGGAGTTTGGAAAATCAGCATAAAAAAAAGAGGCTTATACCTCTAATCACAATTCTAAAGATAATCTGTGTGCAATTTCATCAAAAGCGAACCAAGCTAGCGATGTTTTAATATCTCATGTTATTATTAAAGGTGTACTGATTTTTTCTTTTGGTTCTTTGATTAGCTCGTTAATTTCTTCTTGGTACTTATCAAAAAAAGGATGGGTGTGGGAAGGATCTCCTAATGTTTCAACCATGCCAGATTGGCTACCATCTATGCGTAAACCCATAAAGAAAGTCGTTATAAAACCGTCAGTTTTTAAAGCAGAAATAGCCACTTCTTTTCTAATGCTGTCTTTTTTTTGGTTTGCAATTTTTTGGAGTTTGTTTATAAGGGTTTGAAGTTTCATGGGATGCAAGGGACAAGAAATAAAATATAGTCAAATTGACTAAATTAGTTATATTGATTAATCAAGTGAATGCAATAGATTTTTCAACTTTTTCATTGTAAATAAATCCACACTCAAAGCAATAAAAAAGGGGATTACTCCTGTAATCCCAGTTCAAAACTCAATTGATAAGCCGTTTCTTCAAAAGCAAACCAAGCAAAGAAATTTTTTAAATCTCATTTAATCGGTAGAGGAGTTCCAAGGTTTTGCTCAAATTCTTCTCTTAACTCTTCTATTTCATCATAGTACTTGTCATAAAATTTGTGTGTATCGCTGTAATAAATTAATGAATTCACCCATCAAGAAACACAACCAAAGGAAGCCAAATCAGAAAAAAAAGTAATTGGGTCTTCTTGTTTTAAGGCTTCAAGGGCTACTTCCTTTTGAATGGAATCAGTGGGATTCTGTGCAATTTGCGTTAGTTTTTTAAGAATAGTTTTTGTTGTCATGGGTTGTAGGCTAGCAAATAAAAACAACGATTAATTAAATTAACTAAATTCATTATATTGATGGAAATAGTGAAATGCAAGAGATTTTTTGACTTTTTTTTAGTTACTAAAAAACCGAGATGTGAACTCGGATTTGTCATTTTTTTAAAATGAAACTATGGAATTTTTAGTTCAATACGTCTAAAATTTAGAATCAAAATTTATTGTTTTTTTGAGCTTCGGATAAAGTTATCTATCGCACTTTGGCTATACCCTTGCTTTATGGCTTGTTTTTTAAAGGAAGATATAAAATTTTCAATTGTTTCGGGATTAGAATTTTCTGAATTGCTAATAATAGGTTTTATAAGTAAACCTTCCTGTGTCTCTTCTGCTAAAAACAAGTTGGTATCGTGCTGCTGCCTTCGGCTTTTTGGAAGTGTAACTTGTCCCGTATTGAATAATTTTAGGTTGTGGGTTTTCATGTGATTAATCAAAATAGATAAAATAATGATTTAGGATAATTAAACAAAAGGGCATTGCAAGGGGAAATTACAAACAAAAAATATTGTTGCTATTTTCTATAGCATTCCTATACTGCTTATCATAATCTGTAAAAATAAAAACATGAATAAAAAATTTAATTTTGTTAAGTACGAGTATGGGGTCATGGAGGCTCAAAGTGAAAAAGAGGCTACTGCAAATCTAATGATGGGAATCCCCTCTAAAGAGAGTATTACCCTTATGTCCATTTCTAAAGAGAGCGAATCTGTATTTTTAGATCTTTTGATGCAGGAGGATTTAAATACAGTCCAACTGAAAAAAGTTATACTTTGGAAAGAATCTGATTTGGAAACTATAGCTCTTGAATTGGAAAAATTGGAAGGCAAAACACTCTTTAATCGCAAAAGGTTCTTTGTTACTTTATGTTAAATGATTAAGAATTACAATGTTGTTGACCAAATTACGTCCGAAACTGCACAAAGGTATCTCCGTATTTTTTGTTTAATTGATAAGTAATCAAAAAAGCAAAACTCCTTTTGGATTCCAAAAGGAGTTTTCTATTAATTTTTATTCTTGATACAATTAAGAATAAATAAAAGTATGAATTTCAGATGTTGTCATTGTATAAAAATTATACTTCCTTATTTTGCTTTATATTTTTTTTTAAGAAAATAACCCGTTAATGTAAAAAAAGCTGAAACAGATAGTCCAAATACAGGAGATAGAAAAACCAAATTACCGTATGGCTCTTTTAATATATAAACTCCATAAAAAGCAGAAAACCAAGCGGAAAGGAAACCAAAAATAATAGATAAGGTTATCCAGTATTTTAATTGTATCAAAATATTTTTGTTTACAAATAATGATATTAAAATTGGTGGCGCCAAACTTAACGCAGCACCATAAATTGAAAATGCTAAATCTGCTACTGAAAAACCAATTAGATTAAGTAACTGGACGATTCCGATAGCTCCTAAAGCAGAAACAACCAATATTACTCTTGATAATGTCAATTCTTTGAATGATTCAATTCTTTCAATTAACCCTTTCTTTCTATACTTAGATATAATGTCTTCATAAATGGTATGGGAGACAGCAATTAACTGTGTTGATGCAGTAGAAAGCATTGCCCCAAATAATCCTAATGAAACAAAAAATAAAACAACACCTCCACCTCTAAATTGATATACAGCTTCTAAAGTTGTAACTAGAAATTTCGAATTCAAACTAGGTTTTGCAACAGTATAGGCAAGTATTGCAATTACAACAAATAAGCCCCAACTCAATGCAGATTGAAAGATGCTTTTTCGGATGCCTCTAGTAAATACTTTTTCTTCTTGAGTCCCTGAGACTCTCTGCCAAAGGGCCATATTGGTAATGTATGTAAATAAATTCATTATTAATAACCCTAGTACAAATGGGATCAAATTACTTGACCATTTTAAACTTTGGACATTTTCTGGAACAGATTGCAACAGAAAAGGTATTCCTCCATTTAAATAAATATGTATTGAGAAAAATAGTAAAAGCGAAATTAACAGCAGCCATATCGACCACATCTGAATCCTATCACTTACTACGACAACCCTAAATCCACCGAGTCCTGTATAGGTAAAAGATATTATTGCAATTATTGTAATTATAATCCAAACGGGAATATGTATAAAATTAGAAATAAACTGTGAGCTTACGATTAACTCAACTGCAAACATACATAAGTACCCAATAGCAGTTGAAATAGATGCAATTACCCCGACCGTTTTAGAATTAAACTCTGTTGATATATATTCATGTATTGAAGGGCGGTGGTCATAAAAAGAAAGCTTTGTCCAAATTCTCCTTGACAAAACAGAAAACAACCAAAATCCCAAAGCAGTCGTCATTACAGCCCAAAAAAGCCATAATCCGCTTATTGGAATTAATTCAAAGAATGCAATAATTACTGTCGCAAGACTTATAGATGTTGCAACCGTGCTAGAGCTAAATTCATTTTCTCCATTTACTTTAGCTTTCCTCCCTCTTATTACGGGTATGATATCTGATAAATTAATCACTCCTTTTCTATAATAAAAACCTAAACCAATATAGAATGTGGCTGATAGTACTATGGCAATTAAAACAATTGTGTTCATATTGAAAGTATTTAAGATTGTTATTTAGGGCGAAACTTTATTTCAACCGCTTGGATTTTTTCTAGTTCTTCAGAGATTCCTTTTAAGTCTCCCGTACAGATTGACTTTATGATTGGCAACTGATTTCCCGGATAAACATTGATGGTATATTTTTCTTCTGCTAAAATTTCAAATATTACCATTTCTTCTAATAGATACTTAACGCATAATTTCCTGGCTTGAATAATATCGATTTTTATTTCTGATTGCCTTCTTAAAAAAACATCAACGGTATATTCAATTAATTCCTTGAATTTAGTATTGGTCAGATACAACTTTTCAAACTTCTCTATCTTTTGTCCAAAATTCGGGTGTGATAAAAAAACCTCTGTATCTCTATAACAATATTTGAAATTGGGTGTATTTTCTTTAGTCGTTTTATCGAATATGAATTTCAATTCAGATCCTTTCCTTTGGCATTTTTTAATTGCTTCTTCCTTTGATAAACCATTGAAAATTTGCTCATTATATCTGTGCAAGTAGTCCCCAACAAGAATTAAACAGTCTTCGCTTTTTAGAGCTAGTAAATTTATGATTTCAACCAAAGTGTCTGGAGATTGAAATACCTTATTATTCATACTCATTCCGAGATATACATGATGATTCCAATCGTAATCCAATTTTGGATAAAGATTCAGTTTTTTTATTTTATAACTCATATTGACTCCTCAAAAGATAAACCTTTCCATAAACCCTCGAATATTTCACTTCTATCCAATGTCTCCTTATAGGTAAGATTATAAACAGTATTTACATCTTTTCCGCTAACTCCCACAAATCCAATTTTATTGCCCGAAACTGTAGTGAAAACCCAAAATGCATGAAGATAAATATTTGAATCTTTAGCATTAGGAGCAATCAACAATCTTTCAAATTTTGACTGTGGTTTTTTTATGGTCTCGAATTTTATTTTGTCTATTACATTTTCAGTTAGCGGGCTCCTATTATCTGATAATAACTTTATAAATTCTGATTTCAAGCTTTCTTTTTTTTCATTTGAATTGAAGATAAACCGAACCTCTTTAAAATTGTCATACTCAAGAAAAGGATATTTGTAAATGTCTAAATTATCTTTGGAAACAATATATTTTTCGTGAAAGTAATATCCATCAAGGCTTTTGAAAATTTGTCTGTTTTCAGATTCCCAATCTTTGGCAATATTTCCAAAATGCTGTGGTAATATTTTAGCGAATGAATCGATAATATTTAATAATATCTCTACACTTAAGCTAGGAACAGTATTTATCTTATCGGCAAGAATTCCTTTAAACATTTCTTCACTTGCAATTGGATACTTAGGGTTCTGAAGAAATAGCTTCAATTCTCCTACCAATTCTTTTTGAATAAACCTCTTTTGTTCAATAGCACCATCATCTTTTCTAAAATATGGCAAACATTTGTCGTAAAAGTATTTGAACTCATAATCAACATCTGCCAATTCAGCGAAAGCCTCTTTTGGAGAATTTTCATGAGTAATCATTAGATGCTCTATATAACTTTGTCCAGCGATGTATTTTGCCAATCTATCAAAAATTAAATTGGATCGCTCAAAGACTCTTATAAAATCCGGAATTCTACTCGAATTCAAGGCCACATATCCTGATTCCATCATTTTATATAACGAGATGGATATGCCCAACATTCCTGTAGCACATATTTCTTCTATGCTTAAATTAGAAAGATTTTTTCTTTCCTCTTGCAAGAAAACTCCGAAAATAACATTCAAAGGGTTTTTGCTTTTTTTACTCATCTTAAAAGGATTTAGTATAACAAAGATATAAAAAAAATAGTGTAGTTAATTTTTTTAAACTAGTTAACTTATGTTTAACACAAATTATTTAAACAAAAATATTTCATTAAGAATAATTATTTTAAACTTTTTATATCAAAATATTTGTCTAATAAAAATATTGTTAATATATTTGTCATGTAAAAGTTCTTAACCATACCATTTAAAGCTCTAAAAAGGACTGCCGTAAAAACGAACAGCCCAGTTGAAAAAATTAGTGAGATAATTTTTTCATTTAACCGAGCATTCCTCCTCTGACAAAAGATACCCAGTCGGTTTATTGTATATATTCCGATAATGAAATCAAGTCTATTTTATTTTTTGTCAGTGATTTAATAACCATTAACTCACTGTACTTATGAAAACTTCTACTAAATTTCTTTTTCAATCTTTACTTCAAGCAAAAAATTCTGAACTGAAAAACGTTTCTCCTTCTAAACTAATTTCAGAATTTAAAAATCATCAATATTCGTCTTTTAGTTTCTCTTTCTATTTATCAAATAGAGATGCAAATAGTAATTTAATAGATTCGGAATTGTTGAACATACATTTTAATAACATCAAAAACTCAATCGTTAATTTTTTTGGTGGTCTAAGTATTCATAAAGTAGATGGCTTTTACAAAAACTCCAATGGTGTTATTATAGCAGAAAACATCTCAATCTTCACATTTCATAGTTTTGATTCGGGTCTTGAATTCAAAAAAATAAAGCAAATACTCAATTTGTTTTTTGATTATGGGGTTTTAACCCAACAAGAATGCCTAATGCTGTCCTTTAACAATGTAACAACTCTAGTTTACTTGTAGTTTTAATAAACCAAACTATTCTTCACCTGCCGATTTATTTATCTGCTTGATTTCCCAACACAACTACTTAACAGGCAAAATTGGCTATAGCGGCTTCTCAGAAATTACTTCTTCCTCCAAGAAGGAGAAGCCGTTTTTCTAAAAAACAACTAAACACTACACACTATGGATAACCCTATCTATTCTTCTGCGATGCAGAACCAAAACATCAATCAAGGACTTTTTTTCTATCTCAGTGGTGCGGAAAACAAACTGGTTTCAACACGGGAAAAACGAACAGTAGTAATGCTTGCGGTCTGCTCAGTTGGGTCAGCCACAATTTATGCCCTAGCCTTTGGATGGATTGTCGAATCCAAAAGTAGTTTTCTGGTTTTAAGCATAACAGTCGCAGTATTAGTTTTTGCCTGTTTGCTTATGCTAAACCGCCTTAGCTTTTTATTTCATACCAAAAACTCAAAAGTGAGTGTTTTTATTGGAATCGGATTTACGATAATCTATCTAACATTAAGTTTTTGGATAATTCCCCAACCGATGACCTATTATTTCCTGCAACCCGAAATCTTAAAGACAAGAACCTCGGATACAGCAGTTGCAGATTTCGGAGCGATGCTGCAAGTAATCGAATCTTTAAATGTCAATGAACTAAGGGCTTTAAAACAATACAAACTATTATGTAGCGGCATCGCGTTTGTTTTCAGTATGATGCCTCTACTTGTTAATTATCTTATCTATCGCAATGAGAATAATGAAATAGAGCTTAAGCAGGACTATATGCGCAAAGGGATAGAGGATTTGATTTTGGCTAAAAAAATGCAGTACAGTGCGCTATTTAGCACAGAGGAAACTCCAAAAAATAATTCGGATGATCCTTTCGCACTTGAAGAGGAGAAAACAACTCTGTCAGATGAACAGCGCTTTGAAAGAGCCAACACATTACTGAAAGAAATAAACCACCTGCGTCAAAGTTTACAACACTTAATATAAAATAATCATCATGGAAACTAAAAACTACCTTCCCGAACTGCCTTATTTCGACAACAAGAAATTGGAGGTCATTGAAAAGCATGTAACACAAACCCTGACAGCAGAGCAGAACGATTTTAAAAAGATTGCTTCAAGAAAGAAATTTTCTTTTTCAGTTAAAAACCCGCTGAAGGAATCCAGTTTCTTAAACTACTACCAAAGCGTAAAAAATCGTATTATCAAAGAACTTCATAGAATCTGTTCAAAATTCAATGCTAATATAGAGGAGTACAAAAATGTTCGATATCATTATCTGGAGCTCATATCTCTTAAAGATGATAAAGCTTTACAGCACTTCAAGGAAAGGGAACAGTACAAGGAGCAATTGCATTCCAATACCTTTTTTGTTGAAAACCAAGAAGGTTTTGCAGAAGGAACCAATGCCCACAGATCAATTCTTGAAAGTGAAATGAGTCTACATGCAATACAGGCGAACCACATCCACTCCAAAGGGAAAGTAATTCATGCGAGAAATGAGTCCCTTGAGACGGAATTGGAAGAAGTAAGGAATAATGATATCAAAGGAAAATCACTTGAAAATGGCGTTATTGGATGGGAGCAGTACCAAAATCAAAAATCAATACCGGCAGATAAAATTACCCAGCGATCGGTTTCATACAATCCTGTACTGTTGCCCGACTCGAATCACGATATAAAAAGGGAATACAGTCCTCTTGTAAAAACCGTCAAAAATATAGAAGTCGTAGATGGGCCAAGAGAGCAGTTTTCTCCTTATCCGATTGTGATAAGAGATACTGCAATTATTGAACACAACGATACCTACTACCCAGACTATCTAAAAGGAGAACAACACCTATCCGATTCAATGACTCTTTATGGGGATTCGTATGCGCAGTCGCATTATCCGAAAGAGTATCCCGAAGCAAAAATCAAATTTGGCAAGGGAAGTTATTCTGAAAAGGATTTGCACATGCCCAATACCGAGACAAATATATTGTCAGGCGCAAGTTTCTGGAAATGCCTGTTTTACTTCCTTTCATTTTTGGGTGGAATGCTCAGTGAAATGATTGTCTTTCAAACAATCTTAAGCAACGTATTTCATCTGACAGGTTTTAAAGCACTATGTATTTCCTTTATCCCATTGGTTATAGCAAAAGCTTTAGGATTCTCAATCTACAGAATTGTAAAATCATTTATCAGTAAAACAAATACGCTAAATTGGAAAACGGTCCGCAGTTCACGATTTTTCTATGTCCTTATAATTGCCTTGTTGGTATATACTACCACGCTTGGCTTCATCTATTTTTCTGAAATTGAACACAAGCGTAAGATCCAGCAGTACTCTGAATTACGAGGCGATGTCCAGAACCAGAAATCGGAACTCGAAATAAATCCCACAGCCGTTTCACAAAACGACAAGGAAAAATTGGATGAGAACAAGAACAAACTGGCCAAGTTACAAACAGACGCTTTTGAGGAGAATGGATTCATTACCTTTTTGAAAGGATTATTAATCTCTCTGAGTTCAGGACTCTTGATACTAGCCAATGCGGTGCTCCTAAATGTAAGCCTGTTGTACTTCAAAAGTTACAATCTCAAACGCAAACTTGGAAAGCTGTCCATTTCTATAAACAAACTTGAAAACAATTTTAATTATCGAGTAGACCTCATAGCAACCCTGCGTCAGAAAGGCTACTATATCGTATCACTTATAGGGCAGCGACTATTTATCCGTTCCCTTAAAGCAGGAGGCTCTCCCATCAGTTCCCATTTCCGTGAAAAAGAAAAAACAGAGGACATTCCTTTGCCACTCGATACCAAAACCAAATAATAAAGTTCAATTTAATAAATCCATCTTATGAAAAATGTTTCGACCACTATGATTAAAAAAGTAATGATAGCAAGCCTGTGTATTATTTTAACTTCCTGTAATTTATTTAACCCACAGGAGAAATCTGTCAAAATCCAAAAATCGGCACTTGTAATTATTAATGATGTATCGGGAAGTATAAAGCTTACTGATTCCGATCTGGAGAAAGAAAAGGTCTGGTTAAAGAAATATTGCCACTCCAACTTCAAATCTCAAAGTGACGTGGCTTTGTTATCAATTAACAGCACGAGCAATTCGGCATTAAATATCAAATGGTTCAATTGGAAATCCCCTGAAAAAAAGAAAACGGAGGAGTTCCAAAGCGAAACCGATAAAATCTTGGAAGCCTCCAACGAAGAGAATGACAACCTGATTCAGAAGGCACAGATTCAAAAACAATTTTTTGAGCAGCTCAAAATCCAATCTCAAATTAAAGGTGCTGACCAAAGTGAAATTATAGAACTGATGCCGTTACTGCAAAAGGAAACAGAAAAATACGATTCCGTACAAATAGTCTTTATTTCTGATATGTGCCAAAGCGGTAATAAAAGGACTTTCAATTCACAAACTTTGCAATCCAAACAAAAGGCAGAGCAGGATGCCCGGGAGGATGCCAAAGCCATCGCAAAAGAGTTTTCATTATCGGAGTCCACACTCCAAAAAGTGATTTCCATTTCGATTTTGGTTCCTACACAAGCCAATGATACCTATGAGGTTCTTCCATTCTATTATGATGAGTTCTTCCGTTATTTTGGGTACATAAAGCCCATAATCTGGGAATCGCTTTAAAGTATTCCTTAATCTCCAAAAACAGGCTAAAACCAGCCTGTTTTCCTTGAATTCCCTTTGATGTTGAACACTTAAGAATTATATTGGCTTTGAAATCAACCCCTACATATAACGAAGGCAAATACCTGGACAGACTGCCAAAAAGTCCAGACCAGAAAGTATGGGATGGCATAATCTCAAAGCTTGAAGAATTTGCCCTGATTGAATACGAATACTATAAAATATCAGAATCATGCAAAACGCAATCATTTACACGAGGGTCTCCACTGACGAGCAAGCGGACAAAGGCTTCAGCCTCTCGCATCAGAAAGCAGTTTTAGAATTGCACTGCAACCTTAAAGGACATACTATTTTAAAGCACTTCCAAGAGGATTATTCAGCAAAGAATTTTGACAGGCCTGAGTGGAAGAAATTATTGCTTTACGTCAAAGCCAACAAGAAAAATATCGATGGGCTTCTCTTTACAAGATGGGACAGGTTTTCAAGGAATACTGAAGAAGCATATCGGGTAATTAGAGAGTTCAAGGCTTTGGGAATAGAAGTAAATGCTATCGAGCAGCCATTGGACACTTCACAGCCCGACAGCAAGGTTATGTTAGGGATATATTTAATCCTCCCTGAAGTGGAGAACGATAAGATATCCATACGTACTAAGGAGGGAATGCGCAGGGCGATGAAGGAAGGATGTTATACGGGTACAGCTCCGATGGGCTATCTCCACCACCGCACCGAAGAAGGAAAATCAACCCTGAAACCGAATCCTGAAATTGCACCTATTATTAAAAAGATCTATCAGGAATATGCGACAGGGATTTATTCGGCAGAGGAGATTCGCAAAAAATATTATTCCAAATTAAAGGTTTCCAAAAATGGAATTCTCCATGTATTAAAAAATCCAGTCTACTGTGGTAAGGTCGTAATCGGCGAATGGAAAAAGGAAGATAAAATGGTTGTCGAAGGTTTGCACGAGGCTATTGTGGATA
Source organism: Flavobacterium sp. (assembly GCA_031373195.1). GTDB lineage: Bacteria > Bacteroidota > Bacteroidia > Flavobacteriales > Flavobacteriaceae > Flavobacterium. The sequence goes on from JANMML010000032.1 coordinate 69,728, forward strand.
AAAGGACTTTTGAGAAAGTACAGCATATTTTTCTAGGAAAGCAGGTAACAGCAGTCCTTGAACCGAAGCAGATTAATGAGATACTTCCCCTAAGGGGATTTTTACTTTGCCCTGCATGTGGAAGAACCTTAACAGGTAGTGGTTCAAAAGGGCGTAATGGCTCTAGGTATTACTTTTATCATTGTAATCCACCCTGTCGTGAACGATATAAATTTTCGGATGTACATCAGATTTTGGAATCCTTGCTCAAGGAATTTGTTATTAACGAGGATTGCAAAGAAGTCTATAAAAAAGTTCTGGATAAAACATTCAAGACTGAAGCTGGCGATAGGGAGACCGAACTCAAATCGCTAAAAAGAGAAATCAACAAACTGCAAGTGCGTTTGGATTCCATCGAGGAGAAATTCTTTGATGACCAGATCGATGTCAAGACTTATAATGTGATGAAACGCAAGACAGAAACACAAGTAGCGAATCTCAAAGGCGAAGTTGAAACTATCAGCGCCATAGAGAAAGATTTTGAAGAACACTTGAAAAAGGGAATCACCTTTTTGCAAAAAGTGGATACATTATACACGAATGCTCCTGCACCCATCAAAAAAAAAATATTGACTTCTTTATTTCCTGAAAAACTACTTTTCCAAACTACCCATTTTCAGACGCCACAGATTGATGAGTTTATTAGTTACATTCTCTTGAAGAATAAAAAACTCAAATATTTAAAAGTGGATAATCCTATTACGGGTAGTTTTAATTTCAAGCAGAGGAGAGCAGTTGTGGACTTTGAAAAGCTAAAATAACTATGGCGAATTTTGTCTGTCAATGCGTTTCAAACTTGTTTAACCAACATTTCAGTTTCATAGCACAAAATATCTCAAATAGATATAACTCTTCATTATTTTCAATTGGCAGGAAAGCTATTTTTTGTTTTAATAGAAAATCTTTTGCAGGTGTAACATTATTATTAAAATCAAACTCTTTACGCCTTCCGATATATTTTTCGCCCTGTAAAATTTCATGTCTAATCAATCCAATATTGTAGGCAAGAGTTGAGGTATTGTGACTTTTACCTCTTAAATGCTGTAATGTTCGATGTATAAGACCTCTTGATATTCCGACATATATTGGTTCGCTTTCATGAACGAAAACATACAGTCCTTTAATATCAGTTTTGTTTTTCCCGCCTTTCGTTTTCTAGGTATAAATGTCTTCGGATTTGAAGACATTATCTGTTAATAGTTTCTTTCGAATGGATGCTAACCCATTGCCGGTACTAAAATACTTTTCAATTTCTATGCAATTGTTTACGGGGTCAAAATTGGCAAGTTTATCTTCAAAATTATTTACCATTCCGGAAAACGATTTCTCATATTTTTGTTTTTGTAAGAGTGTTGCTAATAAAGATTTTTCAAGTTTCATCAAATACGAATGGTAATAATGGGTTAGTTTACTTTTTCTACTTCAAAACCATTAATGTTTCTGGTATCTTCACTAAAACTAATACCAATGGCAAAAATTTCTTTTTTCTCAACATGGAACTTTTCAGGATAGCCTTTCTCTTTAATTTGCGTTAATGCTTCCTTACTTAAATCTTCAGTACCGCCAAATTTAAATTCTAATATATAAACCGTGTCAATAAATCTAATTACCGCGTCAATCCTCCCAACGTTTGTGATCTCTTCAGAAATAATTTCAAATCCTAATAATTTCAAAATAAGATGGATATTTGAGTGATGGTAGCCCTCTTTTGTTTTTGCTATAGCGTATGAAACAGAAGACAAAATACTGCTCAAGGTTTTGATGAAATTAGGTATGTCTTTAGTAATTAGATAATACCTTAAGTCTTGATAAGGGATGACCGTGTCCTCAAAATCATATAATTGTTTTGCATAATCAATCATCTCGATTAATTCAGTTTTGATTTTTAATACTTCACTAACAACATAATATGTGTTTTCTCCGTCCAAATTTTTAGTGAGCAAATATTCATGCTCGATTAAAAATTCTTTGAAAGCATTGAGTGATGAAAACAAAGCTTCTGGAGTAGTAAATTTGTGTGGAATTAACTTTTCAAAATAAAATTGGTCTTCAATATTTCCATGAATGCTTATTATCAAATCCATTATTTTCGGACCGTCATTAAGCTTATACACGCCGTAAGTCCTATCACGATGAGTTGATCTGTAAAATATATCATAATGCTCAAAACGATTTACGAAGAACTCATAAATATACCTTTCTACTCTTTGAATTTTATTCATTATTCTTTTTTTTAACTACTGATGCCTCAATTATCCTTCGGGCATTATAAATTCCGCAGATTCATCTGTTTTAAAATATGCAATAGCTGACTTTTTAAAGCTGTTCATTGTAAAATAATTGAAGCCTCCTCCGATAATTACTCCAATTCCAACCGGAATTAATTTTCCAAGTGCAATACCGCCACGTTTTGAACCAAACTTTGTCAAAAGTGTCCTGCCAACCTTTTGATTGATTTTTTGTAAAACTTTCCCTGATACATTTCGATTAAATTGCACAACTGCAATTTTTGTTGCGAGTTTTGTTGTACCAACTTTAGCAACTTGAATTGCACCGCACCACAAACCCAATACCCTAATAAATTCTTGGTTGAATTCGGAACTTATATCTTTGTCATAAATCAATGCAATGCCATAACAATTTGCAGCCATCCATCTCAACATTAAGGTTAAATCTCCTGAAATAGTGGTTAATTCTGTCACGACTTGTACAGCAGTTCCAACCCCAGGAATTGCACTTGGCAATGCTGATACTACACCAACGGACGTATATTTCCTTCGCAATCTATTCCCAAAGATGTTTGCTAACTCTTCATTCGATTTACGAGGATAACTTCTTCGCAATTCAGATATTTCGGTTTGCACAGATTCATACGATGGCGATACTGCGTTTACGATTGTTAGTAGATCCATAATGTTTTTTTAATGGTTTAAATAGCGCATAAACAATCACTTTTTATTAATTGTATTTGTAAGTAATTCAATAAACTTTTGAAAATCGTCGCCTGTTTTTACAATTTCTTGAGGAATTATACCTCTATAGTCTATTAAATGAATTGATTCATTTTGTTTTTTTTCAGCGACTAGATTATCTTCAATCAAGGGTTTAATGCTGATCCCAATATTTGTTACAAATTTTGTAAGTGGTAAAATTTCGTCAACCGAAAGCTTATATCTGTCATTTGCACCTGAATAGCGTGTAATATCAACAGCACATAATGTATAGCGATTGTTTTGCTCAACCGCTCTTTGAAGCTGTAATTTACTCATAGAAATGGAATTCTGTGAATTCCATCTTGATTTAACCTCAATATAATAAATCGGATTTCCATCCAAAAATACTATTATATCTTGCCCTCCTTGAATATCATTAGCTTCTATCAATTTACTTTTGTCAAATGAGATTCGGTCTTGCAATTCAATAGAAAGTTTTTCCCTAATTAGCTTTTCAATATATGTCCCTATTTCATGTTTATGCCTAAAGTCCGCATCATTTTCTGTCTGTTGTTGAATTATAGATGCTGCGGCATTTAGTATTGATTCGAAATTATCTTCCTGAACTAATTTCCCGAGTTTTTTTAATTGCGATTCTTTTAAAGTTACTATTGAAAATATATCGTCTTTTGTGTTTTCATTTGTCACAACGTCTAACATAAGTTTAGCTTTCTCTCGATCTAAAATCTGAAATAATTCTTTATATTTCGGATCTGAAAGTTTTGAAATAATATTCAGAATATCATCCTTAAAAGGATGTTCATTTATACTTTTTATATCAGTATTGAAGAAAATCTCTTCAATCTGATTTGTCAGATACTTATTTGTAACAAACCTGTCTTCTGCAACAAACTCATTAAACTGGTGGTAAATCAAATCTTTTCTTATTTCATCCCCTGTAACTTTATTATAAAGTTCTTTGATATCAAAAATTATCTCGATATCCCGCTTTAGCTCATTATTGCTTTTTAATTCATTGATTTGATTAGGATATATTTTAGATACAGCATAAGCCTCTTTTAGACTATCTTCATTACAATTTCCAATTTCCAATAGTAAATCTATATTATTCTTTACCCATTCCTCATTATGATATTGTAGCAAGTTGAAAAATATTTGTGCAAGTATTTTTGTGGCAGAACGAATATCCAGATTCTCTTCTTGTAACTCGACATTAGGTATTTGAATTAGGTTATCATCTAAAGAATAATACCTACATATAATTTTTACCAATGAGGATGGCTTACTTTGTGAATTGACATTCTTATTCAGTTTGCAATAAGAAAGCAAACTATTGAAAAAGTCGAATTCAAGAGCCATTGTATGGCGAGAAATCGATTCGTTGTAATTTTCTGAATTTATAAATTCAGATAGAGAAATACAATTTGAAGCTTGCATTTCATCCAAAGTAGTCTTAACATTATTAGAGAAATCCTTTCTATTATATTTTTCAAAATGAAATTCAAAACAAAAATCTTTGTGTACTAACCTTTCAATTGAATGAGGAATTAATGTCCTGCCAAGATCAATCAGAGTTGAATTTAAGTCTTTTGGAGAAAGAAGGGATGAAAGAAAACAGAACTTTCCATCTAGGTTTGGCAACAAAGTATATTCTGAAAAAAAGTTTATCCTTTCTTCTGCAATCAAGCCTGTATAATATTTTATCAAACAATCTTTTCTGAATTTAGATAAATGCTCTTTTGAAATCACTGATACCAAGTCATCGTGACCAATGAAATTAAGATTGTCATTAGTCCATTCGCAAACAAATTGACTCCATTGAATTACTTTTGCCTTTACTGGAATATTGTCGTAAAATAAAGAAGCCAGTTCATAAATTTCGTCAAAGCTTTCTGTACTATTCAATAGACTTTCATCAAAGAAACAGATCTCATTAACAGCCTTAAACCCTAAAGGTGTTTCTACAAAGGGTAAGAATTTAAACTGTTCAGTCCATGTGTCTTGCAACTCTTCAAAATAATCATTCAACAGGGTGTTTTCAGAGTTTCTTTTAAAATTAATTTTTGCATATAAAAGGGGATTAGGCACATCAATGATGTTATTTTGCAGGAAATCAAAAATTAACGTGGTCGCTTTTTCAATTATTCTTCTGTTTTCCTGTTCTTGGTCTTTGACCTGATCCTTATTGCTTTTTAAGTGAACACCATCTCTGGGTTCGGTAGGTAAAAATTGGTTACAATTTATCACGAAGTTTAAACCAAAATTTTCTGAACCTATTAAAGGGTAATATAAAAACAACCGAGCAACTCTATCAGGAAAAAGAAATAGTTCATGGTCTTCATTTATAGGGAGTATCACTTCGATTTGGTCATTTTCATCAATGATAGAATACAACGCTCTCAACTTTTCATTTTTCGAAATCGTAGTCTTAAATAAATTTATTCCAAATGTATTCGACACCTTTTCCTTGCGAATTCTTTCAAAAGATGTTTGAGCACTATTAATAATGTTTACTTTTTTTAATCTATCGTTAATTGTTAGCACTATAGGAATGTAATCTTCTAGATCCTTACTGGATTCAGATATATAGAATAATTCCTGGGGACTTTCAGGTATGAATGTAAAAGTGGTTTTATTTTCCGGATTAGAAATTATGGCACCTTCTTTAATAAGTTTATAAACATTTTCTTTTTGGGTTTTAATATTTCCGCTTAGTTCTTTCCACTCTTTTGGGCTTCGGTCAATTAAAAAATTTTTTATTTCAAAAAAAGTATTGTTAGCTTCTAAAGTAGAATTAATTAGAAATTTGCGGCCAAACGTATGAGTTGTTAAGAAGCCAGTTCCATATTTACCAACTTCGGGAATATCTGAATCCTCGCCATACTTTCCACTTACTTGTTTAATTAAGGATATAAATGCCTTTGTTGTAAATGGCATGCCATTATGGGTAAATGAAAACCCTTCCTGACTATAATCAATAATTACTTCACAATTTTTAGATAAATCACAAGCATTTTGAACGAGTTCCCATACGGCACGGTTTGAAGAAAAATTATTGAAATTTTCAAAACCTCTAATCATCTTATCTGCATGTTGTTTTAAATCTGACAACTCCGATTCGGTGATTGCATTATTTAGTATTTCTTCACGATTAATAATATGTGACTCTTCCATAATTGGTCTATAATTGTTTATTTGTTCGCATTGAATTTGGAGTTTTTAAGCATGTTGTAGTTTCAAATATATAGATTATTTAACAAAGCAATTTAGAACCCATTTTTCTTTACATTTCCTCTATCCAAACAGGCTGTTTTCTATGGTTTGCCTCAAAATTTAACTAGTTCAGAAAGTAATTCAAAATTAACTCCGTCTTTACTCTTTTCCGCTTCTAAATGTTAAAATTTTTAATGATGTTTGTCCTTAACTGACTATCGTTATGAACTACAGTTACATCATTATAGAAGACCAAAAGGAGTGCCTAGAACGATTACAGGATGAACTCAAAAATCATCCTGAATTCGTTTGCTTGGGTGTGGCTTCTTCTGTTAATGATGGGATTGTACAGACTCTGACCCAAAAGCCGAACATTATATTTTTAGATGTTGAATTGGAGGATGGGAATGGTTTTGAAATCCTTAAGGAAACCAACTCATTTTTTAACGACCATCCTTTCGTTATTATCCTTTCCGATGACGAGAGGTTTGCAAAAAAGGCAATTAATTATGATAGCGTCCTTTTTTACTTGGATAAACCTGTGAATTCGGTAAAACTTACTATTGCAATAAACAAATTCAAGAAACACTTCTCTGAACTTAAAAACCATATCAGTATTAAGGACAAGACCGCCCATTGGCTTGTCAAACACGACAGTATATTGTATATCCAATCGGATGGTTCGTATTGTAATATCCATAGGCTGAACGACAAAATGATTACCGTTACCAAACCGTTGAAGGAACTAGAAAACCTACTTCCAAAGACTTTTTTACGATGCCATAAATCGTACATAGTCAATATCAATTACATTGAGAAAATGAACACCACTCTAAAATTCATTATGCTCCATGCGAAAAGAGGTGTTTTTGAAATCACGGAGCAAAGCAAAATAAGGCTGGATGAAATATTTACCATAAAAGATACAATTGTAGAAATTCCTATTGGAGATATGTATCTTGAAAGGGTAAAACATACCCTTCTGACCTCAAAAAGTCTGTAATTAATTCCCTGTTTACGGCACGCTTTATAGAGTTCATTCACTCATATATACCGTAGAGTAAATAACCTTAACCGCTATAGAAATAAGCGGTTTTTTGTTTTAAAATTGCTCCTAAATAATCAAAACATTCTGACATGAAATCAAATCACATTATTAAAAAACAAGTACTCCTGTTACTTTTTGTTCTGTTAAGCAACTTCACATTTAGCCAATCTGCACAAAGGGTTTCTTTCTACAAGAAAGAAAATGTAATGCATAAATATTTTAAAGAAGCGCTCGAAAGTGGCGATACCAATAAAATTAAAATGTATTTAGACGCAGGAATCAATCTGAACGTAGCATGGGATTTTAAAGGGCATTATAGAAACTATACTGGTATAAGTCCTTTAGTCTATGCCATAAAACTTAATAAACTAGATATTGCAAAACTACTCATCGAAAAAGGTGCGGATGTTAATTTCAAGTACAGCATTAATGAAAGTTATATTGGAAATTATAATATGCAGGCATGGAGGGATGTTCCAACTACCACATTGAATGAAGTCATTAGGCTTGTTAATCTTGATGGAATCAAATTATTACTAGATAATGGGGCTGATAGGAATAGTGGGATTAATGAAGCGAAGGCTATGAACAATGAAAAAATCCTAGCCTTACTCAAAGAAAAAGGAGCTACCATTACTTATAACACGGGTGACTTAGAAAATGCAATTAAGCAAAATAAAGACTTAAATTATATTAGAGAAATTATAAATCAAGGAGTAAGAGGTTCTGGCTGGTCGTTAATCTATGCTGTTGAAAGAGGTAACAAAGAGTTGATAGAATTAGTATTGAATACTGGTGTAGATGTTAATCAAAAAGTCTCTGCAAGTAATGGGGCAAGTTGGTGTGCAATGTGTACAGCAGTAAATTATGGGAACGTGGATGTTGTCAAATATTTGGTTGAAGAGAAGAACGCAAACCTCAATGTTAAATGTGAAGTAAAAGATTTAACTTCTAATTCATCATACTCACTTATTGACTTCTCCGAAACGCCACTTTGTTGGAGAAAAAATAAAAATATGACTGAATATTTATTGTTGGCTCCAAGTATTCAAAAAAAGAAATAGGAGGAGAAGTAAAAGAATATGAATTAAACCCTTTCCAAACAACAGTTTGGAAAGGGTTTTTGTTTGAAGGAACAGTAAATTACTACAAGGTTGGTCAATAAATTTATAACTTTACAAAATAACTAATAGCAAAATTATGATTAAGGTCTTCCAAGAAGCCAACTATCCACTTTTATCTGAAATCGTAGATGAAATTCATGATGAATTGATTGGGGATTGTCAAAGATATACTGAATACAATAACACAATCCATATTACAACATGGGATGAAGCTCGTGTCAGGATGCCTACTTGGGCAGGTACAGCTGAGGTAAGTTTTGGCTTCGGAATCAGTAATCACTATTACCAGGGAAATCCCCATCGCTTTATTATAATTAATTGGGAAAAATGCACGAGTGCTAACATAGAGCCCGACGAATTTAAAGCTATCATCATGCACGAATTAGGGCATTTACTCAACAGTCCTGATTTTTTAGCCGTGCCGGACATGATGTATTGTCAAAAGAATGAGCTTCCATATAATAAAGATACCTATCAGCAAGTAAGGAAATCCAATGCCCTGAATAATGAATTATATGCAGATTCTTATGCTGTTTTATTTGGTTATAGCCAATCTTTGCTTTCAGGCATTGAGAAGTATAATGCATCTCATCCAGTGATAGATTATTATATTGAACGTGTAGGTAGTATCAACAATAATACGCAGTTTATAGGATCGGTGAAACCAATTGTACCTTTTCAGTAATATCAAGAATTAATGCAGAAAAGCCTTCAACTTTGCACAAGTTACATTGTGGAAAGTAAAAAACTGCTTTTCAATTAATATTCAAAAGCTCAAAAACTTATAGAAAAAACTTATTGATGATAATGTTATAGTGCCTAAAAAGGAGACTATAATTATATATACTATTTAATTCTCCATTTGCAAGGTAAATATCTTATGGCATTGAAAAAATCGTTTTTTTCAAGGTAAAAGCCGTTTTTAGCAATCCTCTTCTCAAAAATAAAACTGTTTTGTCTTAAAATTAAGTGCTGTTCTTCATGTAGAACCCATTTGAAATAAAGGATTCCGATTTAAAGTCCTTCTATGCAAAACTATCTTTCTGCCTTTAAAAGACATGTCCCTTTTTTTTGTTAATTTGCACAATTAGAATAGACCATATTATCGTAACTATGATTATTGAAAAACAAGCTATAAAATTCACTTTTTCAGGACACGACACGTTTCATTGTCGCCATCTATGGTTAAAGAAAGGATATGATTTTATAAAAAACAGGAATAAATTTTCTCAAGAAAATGCTGTCCTAGAATTAGGTGTTGGAAAGAACATGGTGTCAGCTATTGGCTTTTGGATGAAAGCTTTCGGACTATTAAACAATGAAGGAAATCTAACTGAATTCGCTAATTATATTTTTGATGATAATAGTGGTAAAGACCCCTATATAGAAGATGAGGGCACTTTATGGCTCTTACATTATATGTTGGTAAAGAATGATATTGCTTCGATTTATAATTTGATTTATAATGATTTTAGACGAGAAAAAATAGAATTTACACGAGAGCATTTTGTGATTTTTGTTTCCAGAAAAATTGATGAGTATAATTTAAATCAAATTAGCAAAAATACAATAGCGACAGATTTTGATGTTTTTATAAAGATGTATACAATTTCTGAAAATGCTAAAGACAGAGAGGAGAATTTAACGGGACTATTAACCGAACTCAATATTTTAGATAAAGAAAAATTAAGCTTTTCGATTTTAAATGATGAGAAGGATAACATTCCTGATGAGATAATCCTATTTTCGATTCTTGACAATGATGATTTTATAAATTCCATTAATTTATATTCATTAGAGCATGAAAAAAACCAAATAGGTAGTATATATGCGATTAATAGGTCTGGTATTGTAAATAAAATTGAGGGCATAGCTGCTAATAAAAGCTTGAAAAAATATGGCATTACCTATAATGACCATGCAGGAATTAAAGAATTGCAGATTAAAGAGAAACCAAATAAATACGAAGTATTAAATCTATATTATGCTAAATAAATTTACTACATCTGTAAATATTATACGAGATGAGGAAAGGGAAATAAATTATATTCCTACTCACAATGCTATACGTTTGGCATCACAGATCGTAAGTGACTTCAACAGGGGTATTCGGTCTTTTAATATAATTGGTTCATACGGAACTGGAAAAAGTTCCTTTCTGCTTGCATTTCAGGAAAGCTTATCAAATAGAAAAAAGTATTTCAATGTAGCTTTTTTGCCAAAGCAAGATTATGGAAAAATAAACATCATCGGAGAACACAAATCTCTAATTGATGTATTTGTTGACTTATTAGGTATTCAGTCTAAAAACATTTCAGCTGAAACAATATTTTCAGAGATTTTCAATAGGTATTATAAGCTTGGGAAAAACCCGTTATTAATTATAACTATTGATGAGTTTGGAAAGTTTTTAGAGTATGCCTCAAAAAATAATCCTGAAAAAGAACTGTTTTTTTTACAGCAGTTAGCGGAGTTTGTAAATAATACATCCCACAATATTGTTTTAATAACCTCTGTTCATCAGAATTTCGATGCTTATGCATTTTCATTGGATAATTCACAAAAGCAAGAGTGGACAAAAGTTAAAGGGCGTTTTAAAGAAATTACTTTTAATGAACCTATTGAACAGTTATTGTTTTTAGCATCAGAACATCTTTCAAAACTACCCTCTTCAGATGATTCAAACACACAGACTAGAATAAAAGAGGCAAATAAGTTATTGAATGATTCTAAATCTTTTAATTTTAATGAGGATTATATAAACGAAATTTCACAAAAGCTATACCCTTTAGATGCTATATCTGCCTATGTAATTACCCAATCCTTGCAGAAATACGGGCAAAACGAAAGGTCTTTATTTACATTTTTAGAGTCAACTGATTTTGCAGGATTATTTCAGTTCAAGCAGTCAAAAAAGGGATTTTATTCTCTACCGGAAATTTACGACTATTTAATATTTAACTTTTATTCATTCCTAAATTCAAAATATAATCAAGACTTCAATACTTGGAAGTCAATAAAAAATGCTCTTGAGGTTGCGGAAACTACCTTTGATTCAAACCTAAATGGTTATTCTTTACTTATCAAAAGTATTGGACTGTTGAATATTAATGCAGGTGCAGGTGCGGTTTTGGATAAAGCATTTTGGGCTGAATATTCAAAAAGAGTTTTATCGATTGATAGCCCCGAAGAGTTGCTTAATGGTTTAATTGATAAAAATATCATTGTCTATCGAAATTATCTTAAAAGATTTGTTCTTTTTGAAGGTACTGATTTGGATATTGAAATGGCATTGCTAGAAGCAGAAGGTAAAGTAGATAATATAACTGATATTGTTACCTTGCTTAATAAATACTATCAATTGCCCCCAATAATGGCTAAAAAGGCAATGTTCGAAACTGGTACTCCTCGATTATTTGAGTATAAAATTTCGCATTATCCTATTGATGATATCCCTGAAAATGAAATTGATGGTTTCATAAATTTAGTTTTTAATGATAAAAACATTTTGAATGAAGTAAGGACAAAATCAGCTGATAATGAAGAAGCCATATTGTATTGCTATTATAAAAATTCAAAACTAATAAAAGAACTATTATTCGAAATTGAGAAGACTAAAAAAGTTATTGCAGAAAATGAAAATGATAAAGTAGCAACTAGAGAATTAAACAATATTCTTCAGCACCAAATCAATCTTTTAAATCATAAAATATTAAATAATTTTTATGGTACTAGTTCAGAAGCCGTATGGTTTTACAATGGGGAACAATTAGAAATAAAGAGCAAAAAAGATTTAAACAGTAAGCTTTCTGAAATATCAAGTACAGTCTATTCGAATTCGCCAATTTTCAAAAATGAATTGGTAAACAAACATAAAATTTCAACATCTATACATTTAGCTAAAAAAAATTATTTAAAAGCATTAGTTAATAATTGGGACAAACCCCATTTAGGCTTTTTAGAAGATAAATACCCTCCAGAAAAAACCATCTATCTATCTCTATTGGAAAATAATGACATCCACCTTTATTCAAATATAATTCAAGATGTTATAACTCCTAATAATAGAAATAGATTTAATTTTTTATGGGATGAATCCATCAGTTTTCTTGAAAGCGCTAAAGTTGGAAGAAGAAAAATTAATGAGTTTGCAGATGTTTTAAAGAGAAGACCGTTTAAGCTTAAACAAGGTCTTATTGATTTATGGATACCTACTTTTCTTTTCATTAAAAGGGATGATTTTGCGTTATTCGGCATTAATGGTTATATCCCGAATTTAAATGATGAAGTCCTAGAATTGCTAATAAAAAATCCAGAACATTTTGAAGTTAAAACATTTGCAATTGAAGGTGTAAAATTAGATATCTTTAATAGATATAGGATATTTCTTGACCAGACAACAAAGGAAAAAATATCAAATGGTAGCTTTATCGAAACCATAAAACCTTTCTTGACTTTTTATAGAGACTTACCCGATTATACAAAAAACACAAAGCGATTATCTATAGAAGCCTTTGGGATTAGGAATGCTATATTTTTAGCAAAAGACCCTGAGCATACATTTTTTGAAGCATTTCCGAATGCTCTGAATTTTAAAATTCAACAAATTCAATCCTCGAGCGAAACCCTACAATCTTTCTCTACAAAGTTGCAAGATTCAATAAGAGAAATACGAAATTGTTATGATGAGTTGATTAACAGAATTGAAGATTTTATTAAAAGTGATATTGTAGGCGAAGATTTAGCTTTTGAAGAATATAAATTAAATCTTCAGGACAGGTATAAAAAATTAAGACGACATTTGTTGTTACCTAGTCAAAAGATATTTATTCAACGATTAGATTCTCAAATAGATGATAAAAAAGCTTGGTTGAATTCTATAGTTCAGGCACTTATTGGCAAGACTTTGGACAACTCAACAGACGAGGATGAAATCTTGATATACGATAAATTTAAATCAATGATTTTGGAATTAGACAGCTTAACATCACTTTCAAAATCTGATTTTAATGAGGAAAAGGAGGATGTATATGATTTGCAAATTAATACGTTCTTCAAAGGAATTAGTAAAAAATTGGTGCGTTTACCAAAAGACAAAAAGGAAGAGGTTTCCAAGATTCAAAAAGAATTAGAAAATGTTTTATCTAAAGACAATTCTTTAAATATTGCAGCATTGACTAATCTCTTAAAAGAAATGCTTAAAAATGAGTAAAGTAAGACATGTATTAGGGATATCGGGAGGGAAAGACAGTGCTGCCTTGGCCATCTACATGAAAAAAAATTATCCAGATTTGGATATAGATTATTATACTTCTGATACAGGTAAAGAATTACAAGAAACATACGATTTAATATCAAATTTAGAAACTTTTTTAGGCAAGAAAATAACTGTTTTAAAAGCAGTTAATGAAAGTTCTGAAGACAACTCATTTGACCATTTTATAAAATTGTTTAATGGATACTTACCATCTTCAAACGCCCGATGGTGTACCAAAAAATTAAAGTTAGACCCCTTTGAAAAATTCGTAGGTAATGACCCTGTTATTTCTTATGTCGGGATAAGAGGAGATGAAGATAGGGAAGGTTATATCTCAAAAAAGAATAATATCCAATCTATATTTCCATTTAGAAAAAACATTTGGAGTGAAGATGTAATTTCAAAAGTCCTTTCAAATAAGAATATAAAGTTCATAACTGAAATACTTTTGTCTCAGCCAAAAAATGACAAAACAGAAAGAATTTTAGAACTCATTAACACTGAAATATCAACTAGTTATTCTCAAAGTCAAAAGCTTAATTCATTATTGGATTTGGGCATAAAAGAGTTTAATGCCATTGTTTTTGAATTTTTAAAAACAACAGATTATCCGTTAGCGACAGAAGAAGTTTTTCCATTGATAGAAAATGAAGAAGTCTTGGTTCGGGATGATATATTCAAGTTACTTGAAGATTCAGGAGTTGGTGTGCCTGCCTATTATAAAGAAGTAGAGTTTGAAATAAATGGTAAAAAATCATCTTACGCTAGAAGTCGCTCTGGATGCTTTTTCTGTTTTTATCAACAAAAAATAGAATGGGTTTGGTTGTATGAGCAACATAAGGATTTATTTGATAAAGCTGTAGAATATGAAAAGGACGGCTACACATGGATGCAGGATGAAAGTTTACAAGAGATTACCAAGCCAGAGCGTATCGCTCAAATTAAAGAAGACCATTTAAAAAGAACCCAAAGAACCGCACAAAATAAAAAATCCCCGTATCTATTAGATTTATTAGATGATGCAGAAGGGGAAGGTTGTGCTTCTTGCTTTATATAATTTTATGAAATACAGAATAGAAACGTGGACTCTACAGGGCTTATTAGATAAATATAATAACAAATCACTTGATCTTAACCCAAGTTACCAAAGACGGTTTATTTGGTCTTTAATAGACCAGCAGACATTAATTAATTCAATTATTAATGGATATGCAATTCCTAACCTTTTTCTATTTGAAAAAGGGAAAGACAGTTTTGAGATGGTTGACGGTCAGCAACGTTCCAGAACCATACTAGGATTTGTAAACGAACAATTTAAAACTTTCGATAAAAAACTATATTCAAAGAAAGAGTTTGGTTTTTTAATGGATTATAAACTTTCAATTATCATTATTGAAGAACTCAAAGCCGGTGAAAATATTGAAGAGTTTTATGCTTTAGTTAATAAATCGGGAGTTCACTTAAACCGACCAGAACTTAAAAAAGCAGAATATTTCGAAACAAATTTTTTAAAGCTTGTTACAAAATTGGCTGAGTCTGAAAAATTTAATCTTTTAGAGTTATTTACAGATGCAACTGCTAAAAGGATGACTGATGTTGACTTTGTTTCTGAATTAGTCGCGCTTTTGATAATGGGGAATACCGACAAAAAGAATTCTGTTGATAAAATGTTTGAGGAGGATATAACCGAGGCGCAAAGTAAAGATTATGAAAAGCTATTTAATAGTGTACTTAATGTTGTATTAACTTTTAATGAAACGTACCCTATCAAGAAGACGCGATATAAACAAAGGAATGATTTTTATACACTATTTGGATTTATTGATCAGTCAAAAATTAGCGATATTAAAATTTTAGTTCAGTTCTATAAATTACTTGTGAGATTTAACGACGATATAGTTCCCTCCAATACGAAATGCCCGCCTTTTCAGAATTATTCCTTTCATTGTATAAGTCAATCAAACTCGAAGAATGCTCGAGATGAACGTCTTAAAATATTGAATCAGATTTTTTTGAATAAAAAAGAAGTTCCAAATAAAACGCAAAAAGAAATATTAAAATATTTTGGACAAGAGCAAAATTCCAGTTCATTGATTCAATTAGGTGATTTTTATACAATAAATATTTCAAATCTTTAATTGGTATGAGAGTATCAAAGGGAAATATTTTTTTATCTACAGACGAAAAGTTAAATATCTTTCGCTATGATAACGTGGACTACATATTGAAACCCCTTAGCGATGATTTTGATAAAAGTAAAGGAGGTAATTCAAGTGTTTTTATCCTTTTTAATCCTCAAGAAGAAACAGAATCGGTTATTAAGTTCAGCAAATACAATTTAAATGATATGGATCTTGTACTGAGATTTTCAGACAGGGTTGAAAGATTTGATCGAGAAATTAAGGCTCTTAATATTGCTAAAAAGAATGGCTTTCAATTTGTTATTAATATACTTTTTGATGGCAATTATGATATTGGAAAGCAAAACTATCGCTTCTTTGTTATGGAGAAAGGTGATAGCGATCTTACAGAATACTTAAAAGAAAACGAACTTGCATTACAACAGCGGTTTTTAATTTGTACGGAAATTTTAAATGGCATTAAAGAACTTCATTCTGCTAATATTTACCATAGAGATATTAAACCTGATAACATTCTCTTTGTTGGCGGTACATGGAAAATAAGTGATTTAGGACTTATTGGTCATCGAGAGGATGATTTTATTACAAAGGAAATTGGAATGAAGATTGGACCTGCCAATTGGATGTCTCCTGAAGCTTTTAATAAAATGTACAATGAAGGTGATGGTTGTCCAAACATATACAACCTCGACTGTACCCTAGATGAGTTTTCGGATATTTATCAGTTAGGTAAACTTTTTTGGTTTATTTTTCAAGGGAATATTCCGGATGGGCAGTTAGAAAGAACAGATTTTAAAATTGAGGACGACGAAATATATCAGATAATATTTAATATGTTAAGCCATTCTAAAAATCGACCAACCATTGAAAACATTGAAGCAGAATTTGCTAAAAGATATTCTCAATATATTATTTAATCTTTGAGTATAGTTCAGAAACTATTCATCCAAAGCTCCCATTAATTGCTCCATTCCAAAATTCAGTAGGAAATCACTATAATAGCTATCAAATACATCCATGATGTATTCATCTATCGTTATATCTTCACAAACTTCGTTTTTCTCTCTTGATATGGTATAGTTTCTTCTTTTGGTTATCATATAAAGAAATAGTGTGTGAAAATAAACAGTAGAAATATATTTTCTTTGAGCTGTGACTATCTGGTTCTCGTTTTTCAATTTTGAACGATGACTTAAGAAAACATGACTATCTAAGTTGATGAATATCTCTTCTAGTTTATCTCCTTCCGAAGAAGGATACATAACGGTTTTTCTATCCATAGATATGCCTCTTGCCTGTAGTGTCTCCCAATCTTTCTCATATACCTTTTGAAGTTTCGGCAATCCGATTTGGTCAAGATCTTCTTCTTCAGCAGGAATAGGCTCTTTGACGGCCTCTTTATCCGTAATTTTAACTAAAATAATTTCTTCAAAAACTTTGCCCGGAGAAGTTAAAGAGGCTTTAATTTCAATTTCATCACCAACCTGAATGTCATTAGTTGGTTCAAGCGTTATTCGAATAGTTCCTCTATTTGGGCTGCTTTTAGCGATGTTGAGCAAACCTGAAACTTCATTGTTCTTTCCCGCTTGGTCTCCACCATTTTCTTTGTCTCGTTTAACTTTTAAGACAGACAATTGTAATTCTCCTGGTTCATCAATGCGATCAAAATAATCATTATCTACATCTGTATCAAATTTGATGATTCTCTCTCCATTCTTCGGCAGACTAATTATATTAATCCCATCCTTTTTATTGTATAAATCAAATTTAGTTGGAAAACGTTGAGGTAAAAATGGCTTTTGTTCTTGTTTTGGTTTGGATGGACTTGGAGCTTTTTTTACATCTTCTTTCTTTTCTTCTAATTTTAAAGTATTCTGGAGCAATTTAAATAGCTCACTATCCTTTGGTAAATTTTTAGCAAACGATTTTATCAATTCAGAAGTATCTTCACTCTCTAAACCTATCGTTTCTTTTCTTCTTCTATTGATTTCGTCTAATTCACTTTTACGAAGTTTCTTCCCTAGATAATCACGTAAAGCATTTGCTTCTTCTCCATGTTTTAAACGATCCCGAGAAGCCATAAATAATTCTTCTCTAAAGTCTGGGTTCATATCAGTGCAATCCACATGGATTAACAAATAATCTTTCAGCAGATTGAATTTAAGAGTTCTGGTTATGAACTCCGCAGTATAATTGCCATGAACTTGTCCGTTTATTGAAAACATAACAGACATATTGTTTCTGAAAAATCTACTTCGGATTATCTCTTTGCTCTTTTTTAAGTCATGCTTTTCTGTTTTCGGATTAAAAACGTAACAAGTGACTTTCGCCTTGCCAAATAATTCATCTATATACTCTTCTGAAAAATAAGTATCGATATATTCACTTTGAGAATCTTCCAACCTTCTCTTTAACCCAAATAAATCAAGTTCTAAAACTTTATTGTTTGGATAACGTTCTTTATTATCAACAGTTAAAAGAGGCAAAACCGGCTCAAAAAGAAATTCATTTAAACTTTGGTTTAAGTCTTGTGCAAAACCTGAATATCCAGTTGGGAACTGATAGGAATACATTTTAATTATTGTGCCTGTTTTAAAATTTCTCCCAGATAATTTTAAATCCAATTCGGTAATTGGAAAGTTAGGGATTTCACCATCAATTTTAAAAAACTCAAAATGACTTGAGCGTCTATTCTCTCCAGATTCACTAATCCTTCTTTGTCTAATTAAGGTAAATCCAAAATTACCCGAATTATCAAATCGTTTTGAAGCTATGAGTTGGTATCTCCTTTTTCCACAGAAAACCAATGCGCCACTTCCACCCATATTATATTTGCCTTGCACAAATTGAATGTTGATTTTATTTCCACGTACTAATGAAAGGAAAGTGTTTTCGAAGTCATTGGGATGTTGACCTTCTCCATTATCATAGATAATTACAGAAGTATTTTTAGGCGGACCATCAGCAATAATTTGTATGTCTTCAGATTGCTTTCGTCTGTTCTGTTTTAAATCCCAATTTTTATAATCTGGATAAAAGATTTTGATAGCTTCATCCATTGATTGCGGTGCTTGATTTGAACTTGGAGAAATGCCCTTTTCTAAACACTTTTTGGTTAAAATAGCATCAATGGAATTGGTTACCTTTTCTACGAGTGCAGCAATAGGATTTGATTGTTGATTTCTGACAATTCCAAACATATTTTCATTGCCTCCCAATGGAGCCCAATTTTTGTCCGCAAATTTCTCAGGATATTTATGTATTATCTCATCAACTTTATCTTCAGTTGGACACAGATATAATTCGTGGAACAATTTCTCGTTGCTAATTTCTGCCATAAACTACTTTGCTAATTCGATTAAACTTTCTTTTATGCCGTTTACAGCAAACAAAATATCTTGCTCATCATTGAATTTACTTATGCTAAATCTAATAGCTGAAAATGCATCTTCATCATTTAATCCCATAGCAATTAAAACATGTGATGGTTCAAATAAAGCGGAAGTACAGGCTGAACCATTACTTACAGCAATCTGTTTGTATTTGTTGATGAACATATTTGCATCAAAATTCGGAAAACAAATATTGGCGGTATTATATAATCGTTTTTCTTTATTTCCATTAATAAAGGCTCCTTCAATGTTCAACAATTCGATTTCGAGTTTATTTCTTAAGCCTTTTATATAATTTGAATTACTTTCCATCTCAAAAGATGCAATTTGACATGCTTTAGCGAATCCGATTATTGCAGGAACATTTAAAGTACCGCTTCTTAAGTTTGATTCATGTCCGCCGCCATGTTGTAGAGGAGAAAGATTTTTTTTTGAAATAGTTTCATTATTAATATATAACGCTCCTATTCCTTTTGGTCCATGAAATTTGTGAGCAGAAAAACATAATAAATCAATTCCGCTGTAGTTTTTTAAATCAATAGGTAGCTTCCCAATAGCTTGAGTAGCATCAGTCATAAATACAACTTTCTTTGATCTAGTTATATTGCTAATTTCTTTAATCGGCTGTATAACACCGGTTTCATTATTTACCCACATAATACAAACCAGAAAAGTATCTTCTCTTATTGCGTTTACTAAATTGTTTAAATCTAATAAACCATCTTTTGTAACGGATAAGTATTCTACATCAAAACCAACTGTCTCGAGATACTTACAGGTATCAATAACCGCTTTGTGTTCCGTTTGAAGAGTAATAATATGCTTTTTAGTATTACCAGGATTCAATGCTAGCCCTTTTAAGGCTATGTTTATACTTTCTGTAGCTCCAGATGTAAAAACAATTTCCTTTGCTTCACAATTAAGTAAAGACGAAATCATTTCTCGTGAATTTTCTACTGCCCTTTTTGTCTCCAATCCAAAATGATGAGTGCTGGAAGCATTTCCATAATAATTTTTAAAAAAAGGAAGCATTACTTCAATTACCCTATCATCAACAGCGGTAGTTGAATTATTGTCCAGATATATCAGTTTTTCATTCATGTATTTAACTATGAGCCTCAAATTAAACTCGAAACACTTATACAAATGTATTGATTGTCTTTGTTTTAATTACTAAAAGTGCCTAAAAACGATTTGTAAAGGAAATTTATGGGTAAATCAAACAATTCTAACCTAAATTGCGGTTCGATATGTCATGAAAAAAAGCGGTTCGAAAATATCAAATTCTCGAACCGCTTTTTATGAAGAATTGTTTTCCGTAACCTTTTGAAAAACAAACATTTATTGATAAAAAAAGCGTGACGAAATTCAAATAAATTGAACTTGTCACGCTTGAGCTCCCTCTCTTGGGCTCGAACCAAGGACCCTCTGATTAACAGTCAGATGCTCTAACCAACTGAGCTAAGAAGGAAAGTGTATTTCACTTTTAAAGCGGTGCAAATATAGTACGAAAATTATTTTACACAAATAAAATCAAGCAAAAATTTCAAAAAATATTATTTATGAAAAATTGCTTTGTAAATATCATTTCCGTTTGCAAATAATAAGAGCGCAATTAATAATACAAACCCCACCATTTGAGCGTTTTCCATAAATTTATCGCTTGGCTTTCTTCTGGTTATCATTTCATATAATAGAAACATCACATGACCTCCATCAAGAGCAGGAATTGGTAATAAATTCATCACACCTAACATAATTGACAAAAGCGCTGTGATATTCCAGAAAATTTCCCAACTCCATGTTTTAGGAAAAATATCGAAAATCGCTTTGAATCCACCCAAACCTTTATAGGCGCCAGTACTTGGAGTAAAAATAGCTTTCAACTGTTTTCCGTATCCTAGCAATTGATTTTTGCCTTTTTCAATTCCCACCGGAAAAGATTCAAAAAAACCATATTCTTGCTTGCTAAATTTATATAAGCCCAATTTTTCTAAACTGGAAACCCCAAAAGAAGCTGCAAAAACGCCAAGTTTGCCATCCTCATTAATGTGAATCTTGATTGGAATTTCTTTTTCATCTCTGAGAACAATTCCATCCAGCGTTTGATTCTTTTTTGTTTTCGCAATCGCAATTACTTGATCTGCATATTTTGTTGTAACACCATCTAGTGATTTAAGAATATCTTTCGGTTTTAAGAGTACATTAGCAGAAGAATCACCTACTTTTCCTACCATGAAAGGCTCTCTCCAATCTATAAAAGGTCGCTTTTCACCCTTCAATACTTTGTCAATCAAATCAATTGGGAGGTCAATTTTTTGAGTTGCGCCGTTGCGTTCAATAACCACAGTTTTCGCAAATAAAATTTTGTTTTGAACATCATTAAATTTGACAACTTTTTCCCCGTCAATTTCAAGAATTTTATCGCCCGTTTTAAAACCCATTTCTTCTCCTACAGTTGAAGTTACGGCAATCCCATCCTTCAATTCGCTATTGTTTAAATATAAATCACCATAATAGAAAGCCATCCCAATATAGATGATAAATGCTAAAATGAAATTCACTGTAACGCCTCCGAGCATAATAATTAAACGTTGCCACGCTGGTTTAGAACGGAATTCCCATGGCTGTGGAGGCAAAGCCATTTGCTCTTTGTCCATGCTTTCATCAATCATTCCTGATATTTTTACATAACCACCTAAGGGCAACCAACCAATTCCGTACTCGGTTTCTCCAATTTTTTTCTTTAGTAAAGAATACTTGATGTCAAAAAACAAGTAGAATTTTTCTACTCTAGTCTTAAATAATTTGGCGGGAATAAAATGCCCTAATTCATGCAGAATGATGAGTAAAGATAAGCTCAATAAGAATTGAGAAAGCTTGATAACTATTTCCATTGTTCGATTTTAGTTCTTTTTAAACGCACAAAAGTAAGGTTTTCACCTTACTTTATAGCATATATCTCGCGCGGTTTATTTTTTTATGAATTTTTTAAGGATACGACCTTCACTTGTTATCACTTCAAGTGTGTACATGCCTGCAGCTAGTTGATTTACTGATAGGATGTTCGTTTTAAATTCTTCCACTTTTTGTCCTAAAGCATTAAAAACAGTACATTTTTCAAGAAAGATTGAACGCGGCAGTTCAACCGTAACTATTGATGTAGCAGGATTTGGATAGATGACAACTTTACTTTCCAATTCAAAAGTTGTCGCACCTAAGGTCGCTGAATTGTTTTTAGAAATAATATCTTTCTTAGGATCGAAAACAATATCGGTCACTATAAAGGGAACATTGACTATGAATTGTTGCCCGTTGGTCGTATTGTCTAAAACCAAATCCAATTGCTGACCACCTGCGCCGGTTAAGCGAACAGGAACGGGCATTTCATAGAAAGTCACCGATGCATTTGATTGCGACTGATTGATTGTTATTTTGGCTTGTCCATCACCAAGATTATTTGCAGTTATGTTGTAAACCGGATATCCTATGTTGTATACCCAATCAGTAAAGAATTCAGTCAAATTTATCCCCGATGTGGCTTCTAAGTGTCCTTGCAAGTCAGGGGTAAGTGCATAACCGTAGGCTAATTCAGGATCATTTAGATAATTCCGTAGTCCTTGAAAAAAGTTCGTGTCGCCTAGTTTAAATCGCAGCATATTTAATACCATGGCGCCTTTTTTGTAAGTGAGTCTACTATTGAAAATTCGATTCACATCTGTTGCTTCGTCATCAGTAAGATACAACGCACTATTGAGCGTTTGATTTGAAGTAATCGCACTAATCATGGCTGATTTATCACTAATGAAAGCATCTTCTCCATCAAAATTTTGAATCACCATTGACGCCAAATAAGTAGCAAAACCTTCGTTTAACCATATGTCTTTCCAACTTCCGCAAGTTACTTTGTCTCCAAACCATTGGTGTCCCATTTCATGCGCAATTAAACCTCTTGTATATCCGCCCGAAGTTCCTGCAGTCATAAAAGAAACTGTAGTGTGTTCCATTCCGCCACCCCAACCAAATTGGCAATGACCATATTTTTCATTTCTAAAGGGATAAGGGTCAAAAACAGATTCATAGAAATTGATAATATCTGGAGTTACTTGAATACTTGCAATATTAGCTGTCGCAGTTTCAGGATACATATAATTTACAATAGGAAAAAAAGGACTTGCCGCAGTGCCTAAACCTCCTTGCTGATTATAGACTTGGTAGTTTGATACGGCAATTGCAATCAAGTAAGCGGGTATTGGATAATTGTGTTTAAAATGTGTAGTAGTTGTCCCATTGCCATTGTTAATTCTTGATTGTTCAAGTCCATTAGATACCGACATATACTGTGATGGAGCTGTAATATAAACATCGATGTTATTTACTTTATCTACCAGATCTTGCTTACAAGGCCACCATTCCATGGCTCCGAAGGGCTCTGACAAGGTCCATAAAATTGGAGATCCGTTGTGGTCATCGATTAAAAACGAACCAAAACCACTTGATGGCGGTGTGCCAGAATAATTGATGCTTAAGGAATCTAATACGTTGATGTTTTGCGTTACAGGCAGATTGACTATCAACTCATTGTTTCCACTTCTAGTAAAAGTCAAATCAATTCCTCTTTGTTTTACTGTGCTAACATCCAAGGCATCTGACAAATCAAAAGTCACCGAATTGAGATTTTCTTTTGCAATATACTTTGTCGTTACTTCTCCACTAACAAGAAGCACGGTTGGGTCTACATTCAAACGCAATCTATGATAGGTGACATCGTAGTTATAGGTGTTAGGATTTGTCACAAATGCCATTCTTTTTTGCGCACCTTTTCTTTCGCCTTGAATAAGATCTTCAAATTCACGATCTAATGTTTGTCCAAATAAAGAACTGCAAGAAATTAACAATAATAGTAGTGATAGGTTTTTCATTATGTTTAAAATATTTCCGCGAATTTAGTTAATTCTTCAACAAACGAATGTTAATTTTACTACAAATGCTATTATTTATATAAAAGTATAGCAAACACAATGCATTTAAGTTTTTTTGATTGCTCCTTCATATCCAAAACATTTGATTAAATTTGCCGTCGTTAATATAAATGCAACTTCCAACAATAAAAAGTACAAAATGTTACAGATAGGATTTATTAGAGAAAATCAGGAAAAAGTGATCAAAGCTTTGGCTAAAAGAAATTTAGATGTAAAAGCTGTTGTGGAAGAAGTTGTTCAATTGGATGAAAAGCGCCGTGCCACTCAAGTTGAACTTGACAATGTGCTTTCTGAAGCCAATAAATTAGCTGCTTCAATCGGCGAATTAATGAAAAGCGGCGAAAAATCTAAAGCAGCAATTCTTAAAGAGAAAACAGTTCTTTTGAAAGAAAAAAGCAAAGAACTTTCTGAAAAAGCAGAGCTACTTGCAAGTGAACTTACTCATAAATTATATACACTGCCAAATCTTCCTGCGGAAATCGTTCCTGAAGGAAAAACTCCGGAAGAAAATGTCATTGTTTTTCAAGAAGGAGCTATTCCAGTGTTGCACGAAAGCGCCCAACCGCACTGGGAATTGGTAAAAAAATACGACATCATCGATTTTGAACTGGGAGTGAAGATTGCAGGGGCAGGGTTTCCGGTTTATAAAGGAAAAGGAGCCAAGTTGCAACGTGCCTTAATCAATTATTTTCTAGATAAAAATACTGCAGCGGGTTACAACGAAGTGCAAGTACCACATCTAGTTAATGAAGCGTCGGGATACGGAACGGGTCAATTGCCGGATAAAGAAGGACAAATGTATCATGTTGGTATTGATGATTTATATTTGATTCCAACTGCTGAAGTTCCGGTTACCAATTTGTTCCGAGATGTCATTCTTAACGAAAATGAATTGCCAGTTTTATGCACAGGTTATACACCATGTTTCCGACGAGAAGCTGGTTCCTACGGCGCACATGTTCGTGGGCTGAATCGTTTGCATCAATTTGATAAAGTCGAAATTGTACGCATCGAACATCCCGACAAATCTTACGAAGCACTTGACGGCATGGTGGAGCATGTGAAAACCTTGTTGCAGGAATTAAAATTACCGTATCGAATTCTTCGTTTGTGCGGCGGTGATATGGGATTCACATCAGCATTGACCTATGATTTCGAAGTGTTTTCGACAGCACAAGATCGTTGGTTAGAAATCAGTTCCGTGTCCAATTTCGAGACTTTTCAAGCCAACCGATTGAAATTGCGTTACAAAGATTCCAACGGCAAGAATCAATTGGCACATACGTTAAATGGAAGCTCATTGGCATTGCCTCGAGTTTTAGCTGGAATTTTAGAAAACTACCAAACACCTGAAGGAATTGTGGTTCCGGAAGTGTTGCGCAAGTATACCGGATTTGATATCATCAATTAAAAGTTAATCTTTCTCAAGCGATGTACTAATTTTAGCACAATTGTGTTACTTTAGTACATTGTTTTTTTAAACAGGCTTCATGAAGAAAATAGTTTTCCTTTTCCTGCTTCTTTGTTCTGGTTTCATTTTTTCGCAAAATGAACAATTGGCACAAAACTATTTTGACAAAGGCGATTTCGAAAAAGCCAAGATTAGTTTTGAAGAATTGCTAAAAGCCCAACCTTACAACGGGTATTTTTTCCAGCGAATTATCGAATGCAACCAGCAACTCCAACTTCTTGACGTTGTAGAAAAGAGTATTCAAGAGCGTTACAAACAGTACCAACAATCGAATTTATTGGTGGAGTTAGGATGCAATTACCTTTTAAAAAAAGACGATAAGAACGCCAAAAAATATTTCGATGAGGCATTGGAAAAGATCAAAAAAAATCCAAATGAAGTCTATAATGTGGCCAGCACTTTCGAAAGGAAATCCCAAATAGAGATGGCGATTCAATCCTACGAATTAGCGCTAACTCTTGATCCTAAATTCAATTTTAATTTTCAAATGGCGCAGTTGTATGGACAAATTGGTCGTACAGATTTGATGATTGAAAAATATCTTTTGGAAGCATACACCAATCCGCAAAACAACGTTGTGATTCAAAATCAATTGACACGGTTTATGACAGAAGATGCAGATGTAAAATTTAACGATGCTCTAAAGAAAGCGCTGATTTTACGAACGCAACAAAGTCAAGATGTTTTCTGGAACGACTATTTAAGTTGGTTTTACGTGCAGCAAAAGGAATTCGGGAAGGCATTTATTCAGCAAAAGGCGATTTACAAAAGAAATCCAGAGACTTTTTTCAATATCCTAAATTTGGCCCAATTAGCCAAAGAAGACGGCGACAAAGAAACAGCGATTGCCATTTACACCTTCGTTCTAGACAATACCAAAGACCTCGAGTTACTGATCCAGTCACATACTTATTTGATGCATATTCGTATCGACACCTCAGTAGAAAAAGACTATCCAGCAATCGATACAGAAATAAACAATTTACTGAAGGAATTTGGAATAAGTCCATACTCTTTGCCATTGCAAGTATTGCAAGCCCATTTCACCGCTTTCAATATGAAGAACCCTGAACTTGGGAAAATTGTTTTGAAAAACGCTTTGAATTTGCCACTAAACGAATATCAGAAAGCAGATGTAAAAATGGAATTAGGAGATATTTTCCTGTTTGAAGAAAAATTCAATCAAGCACTGATTTATTATTCTCAAATAGAGGAAGATCTCAAAAACGATGTGGTTGGGCATGAAGCCAGTTTAAAGGTGGCGAAAACTAGTTATTTCAAAGCCGATTTTACTTGGGCGCAAAAACAATTCAAAGAACTTAAATCTGCTTCGACACAACTGATTGCCAATGACGCGTTGGAGTATTTTTTATTAATTAATGATAATACTGCCGCAGATTCTACCTTAACAGCCTTGAAAGTCCTTGCACAAGCTGATTATTTGGTCTATCAAAATAAGAATCAAGAAGCTTTGACGAAATATCAAGCCATGTTGAAGACCTTCAAAGGTCAAGAAATTGAAGCAGTTACCTTATATCGTCTTGGAAAAATGCATGAAAAATTAGGTGATTTTACTGCTGCTTTAGTTCAATATCAAACCATTATAGACCAACACAAAGAGTGCATTTATGTGGATGAAGCGTACTATTTTTCGGCAGAGATCTACAGCAATCAAGTGAAAGACGTCGAAAAAGCAAAATCGTATTACGAGCAAATCATTTTTCACCATGAAGACAGTATTTATTTTACTGATGCGAGGAAGAAATATAGGCAATTGCGAGGTGATACGACATTATAATTAGAGACATTAAGATTGTAAGACTGTAAGACAAAAACGGTCTCATCATCTTATAATCCTAAAATCTTATAATCTTAAAATCCAAATTTATGATTCTATACAACGTCACTATCAATATAGACGACACGGTTCACGACCAATGGTTGAATTGGATGCAAGAGAAACATATTCCCGAAGTGCTAGCCACAGGCAAATTTTCAGCAGCCCGAATGGTCAAAGTGCTTGTTGAGGAAGAAATGGGAGGAACCACCTACGCTACACAATATACAACGGACAGCAAAGCTACACTCGACAAGTATTATCAAGAAGATGCCCCGCGATTACGAGAAGAAGGTCAACGTCTTTTTGCCGATAAAATGATGGTATTTCGTACCGAATTGGAAGTGATTTCTGAATTTTGGCCAAACAACAATTAGAATAAAGATTGTAAGATTGTAGGATTCGATATCTTCCTCAAAAATTAGCTAAAAATCTTTGCGCCTTAGCGTCTTTGCGAGCAAAAAAAATAATCATGGAAAAAGTAACCCCCAAAAAACACCTCGGACAACATTTCCTAAAAGACGAAAGTATTGCGCAGGCGATTGCAGATACATTGAATTTTGACGGCTACAATGACATTCTCGAAATTGGACCTGGCATGGGCGTGCTGACCAAATATCTATTGGAAAAACCGGTGACAACCTACGTCATTGAAATTGATGCCGAGTCGGTTACCTACTTAGAAAACAATTACCCTAGATTGCACGGTAAAATTATCTCGAAAGACTTTCTAAAATACAACATCAATGAGGTTTTTGAAGGTAAACCCTTTGCAATCATTGGCAATTTTCCATACAATATCTCAACTCAAATTGTATTTAAAATGCTCGAACTTCGGAATCAAATTCCAGAATTTTCTGGCATGTTTCAAAAAGAAGTGGCCCAACGTATTTGTGAAAAGAAAGGGACGAAAGCCTACGGGATTCTCTCGGTTTTAGTGCAAGCCTTTTACGACGCAGAATATCTATTTACTGTTAGCGAGGATGTATTTGACCCACCACCGAAAGTAAAATCAGGGGTTTTGCGCTTACGTCGAAAAGAGAATTTCACCTTGCCTTGTAGTGAAAAACTATTCTTCACCGTAGTGAAAACAGCGTTCCAACAACGTCGTAAAACATTGCGAAACAGCCTAAAAACTCTAAATTTGTCGGATAATTTAAGAGAAGATACTATCTTTGACCTCCGACCTGAACAACTGTCCTATTTACAGTTTATAGATCTAACGCAAAAAATAGAAGCCGATGGAGTTTAAAATCAGCAAAGAACTAATTCATCAATTAGAGCATTTAATTCAAAGTAGGAATGACGAGCAACTCGAAATCTTATTGAATGACTTGCACCATGCTGATATTGCTGAAATTCTCGACGAGCTCGATTTTGACGAGGCAACTTATATTTTTAAAGTCCTCGACAGCGAAAAAACGGCAGAAATTCTACTCGAATTAGAAGATGACTTAAGGGAAAACATCCTTAGTAGATTGTCTCCAAAGGAAATCGCGGAGGAACTAGATGAACTAGAAACCAACGATGCTGCCGATATTATTGCAGAGTTGTCTCAGGAGAAAAAAGAGGAAGTAATTTCTGAACTTCAAGACGTAGAACATGCTAAAGACATTGTTGAATTACTGCGCTTTGATGAAGACACAGCGGGTGGAATCATGCACAAAGAGTTGGTAAAAGTCAATGAGAATTGGAACGTGCTCACTTGCGTAAAAGAAATGCGAATTCAAGCAGAAAATATTTCTCGCGTTCATTCTATTTATGTTGTGGATGATGAAGATCGATTGAAAGGGCGCTTGTCTTTGAAAGATTTACTTACTACTTCAACAAAAACGCCGATTCGCGATATTTATATTAGTAAATTAAATTACGTAAAAGTCGATACCGAAGATGTCGAAGTGGCGCGGATCATGCAAAAGTATGACTTAGAAGCCATTCCTGTTGTTGATGAATTGGGACGATTGGTTGGGCGAATTACTATTGATGACATTGTAGATGTAATCAAGGATGAAGCCGACAAGGATTACCAATTGGCGGCGGGTATCTCTCAAGACGTTGAAGCAGATGATAGTATTTTAGAACTTACTAAAGCACGCTTGCCTTGGCTAGTCTTGGCACTTTTAGGCGGATTTATTACCGTACGTGTTTTAGGTTTGTTTGAAGGCGCAATGGCACTGCACGGCAACTTGTTCTTTTTCACACCACTAATTG
Source organism: Flavobacterium sp. (assembly GCA_031373195.1). Taxonomy (GTDB): domain Bacteria; phylum Bacteroidota; class Bacteroidia; order Flavobacteriales; family Flavobacteriaceae; genus Flavobacterium. Next base: position 99,397 of record JANMML010000032.1, read on the forward strand.
CCGCGATGGCAGGAAATGTAGGTGTACAATCTTCTGCGATCATTGTGCAAGGTTTGGCCAATGACACTTTGAGCGGCTCCTTGTTCAATCGGTTGATCAAGGAAGTGTCTTTAAGTCTACTCAATGGTGTTATTTTGGCGTCCATTCTTTTTCTAGGGAGCCATTTTCTGCTAAACGTAGAATTTATAATTGGCATTATTGTTACTATTGCGCTCGTTTCTGTGATTATCATTGCATCGCTAATCGGGACATTTATTCCGCTTTTGTTAGATAAATTTGGCATCGACCCCGCATTGGCAACCGGACCCTTTATCACAACCAGCAATGATATTTGTGGAATTCTGATCTACTTCTCGATCGCTAAATTGATTTTAGGATTTTAAAAAAAATAAGGATGAACATACACATTATAGGTGGTGGAAACTTAGGAGTTGCCATCGCACTTGGAATTACAAGTTATACAAGCAACAATTCAATAAGCATTAGCCGCAGAAATACGCAAAGTATTCAGTTCTTGGAACAGAAAGGAATCAAAGTGACTACCTCAAATACGCAAGAACTTGAAAAAGCGGATTTGGTTATTTTAACCGTAAAACCCTATCAAATTACAAGTGTTCTAGTTGAAATATTACCTTTTATTACTCATAAAGTAGTCGCTTCAGCAGTAAGCGGTTATGCCATCGAAACCATCCAACAAATCACGCAAGACAGCTGTAGCGTTGTTCGAATTATGCCCAATATTGCCATTCAGTTTGGTGAATCAGCGACTTGTATTTCATTTGCAGAAAAAGATAAAAAAGCAGCACAACCGGTCATCGATTTGTTCCAAAAACTCGGAACAGCACCAGTCATTGAAGAAAAATTGATGGACGCCGCAACTGTTTTAGGTGCGTGCGGAACCGCTTATGCTTTACGATACATTCGCGCTTCTATGCAAGCCGGAATCGAAATCGGCTTTGACTCTCAAACAGCTTTATCTATCGCGGCTCAAACCGCCAAAGGTGCCGCTAAAATGTTGTTGGAAGAAAAAATTCATCCTGAACAACTGATAGATCGCGTAACGACACCACAAGGTTGCACCATCGTGGGACTCAACGAAATGGAACACCAAGGTTTTAGCTCGTCCTTGATAAAAGGAATTAAGACTTCGCTCCAAAAAATCAAAGAGTAATTTTTGGGCATTCCCACGCCGAAAAGGCGGGTCAGGCTGTCCGCTATATCTTTTTTTGTTTGTCACCCCGAGCGCAGTCGAGGGGCTTTTCTTGTACAAAAAAAGGATGCCGCTTCCATCCCTTATGCACACCTGATCCAAATCAAAATTGTATTTTTGAAACAACTTTCAAGGTCAATTCACTATGTCAGCAATCAAAATCCTCCACATCGACAGCAATCATCCGATTCTCAAACAACAATTAGAATCATTAGGATTTATCAACGACGAAGATTTTACGTCATCTAAAGATGTTATCGAGTCTAAAATTCACGACTATCAAGGAATTGTCATTCGAAGTCGATTCAGCATAGATCAATCTTTTCTCGACAAAGCCACCAACTTACAATTTATTGCTCGTGTTGGCGCCGGTCTAGAAAGCATCGATTGTGACTATGCAACTTCCAAAAACATCACACTCATTGCTGCACCAGAAGGAAATCGGAATGCTGTAGGCGAACACTCGTTGGCCATGCTTTTGTCACTTTTCAACAATCTTACTGTGGCAGATGCCGAAGTTCGAAGCGGACAGCGAAACCGAGAAAGCAATCGCGGTCACGAACTCGACGGAAAAACTATCGGCATCATCGGTTACGGAAATATGGGTAAATCTTTCGCGAAGAAATTGCGGGGTTTTGACGTAGAAGTGTTGTTTTATGATATTCAAAGCGGTATTGGAGATGCCAATGCGAGACAAGTTTCTTTCGCGGAACTTCAAGAAAAAGCAGATGTTTTGAGTTTACATATCCCATGGACACCAGAAACCAATGGCCTTGTAAATCGGACTTTTATCAACGCTTTTCAAAAACCGTTTTGGCTACTCAACACTTCAAGAGGGAAAAATGTAGTAACAGCCGACTTGGCAGAAGCTTTGAAAACCGGTAAGATTCTCGGCGCCGGATTGGATGTCATTGAATATGAAAATTTATCTTTCGAAACACTCCATTCCGCTGCATTACCAGAGGCTTATCAATATTTATTACAATCCAAAAATGTTTTGTTGACGCCACACATCGCGGGCTGGACCGTCGAAAGTCAACAACGCTTAGCCCAAGTAATCGTCGACAAAATAAAAGAAAAATACCTAGGAAGCGAAACGGCAATTGCCAAAGAAATTCGTGTAACAGGAATTGGCGGCGTGTTTTTTAAAGCCGCAAACCCGAAAGAATTAGTAGCTTGGTATGGGAAACATCTTGGACTCAAAACCGATGATTACGGCTCGACTTTTTGGTGGAAAGACAAAAACGGAAACGATTGTTCTACCCAATGGTCACCTTTTAAAGACGACACGACTTATTTTCAACCTAGTGAAAAACAGTTCATGCAAAATTTTAGAGTGGCGAATCTTGAAGTACTATTGCGAAATCTAGTAGCAGAAGGCGTAACAATCGTTGGTGAAATGGAAACGTACGACTACGGAAAATTCGGATGGATTCTCGATCCTGAAGGAAATAAAATAGAACTTTGGGAACCTATCGATAGCGTGTTTCAATAATTTTTATATTTTTATAGAGTCAACCTAACAAACAAATAGTATGGAAGAAGTTAAAAATGAAGATTGGAATAGACCTCATGAGCCACAATTTAAACCTGAAAATAAAAAAGTGGTCGCTGGAATTTTAGGAATTCTGTTCGGAGGATTAGGCATTCACAAATTTATTCTAGGATACACCACCGAAGGGATTATTCAAATTCTACTTTCTGTTATTACCTGTGGTATCGTTGGTAGCTTTATTGGATTGATTGAAGGAATCATCTATCTGACTAAAACAGATGAGGAATTTTATCATATCTATCAGGAGAATAAGAAAGGCTGGTTCTAATGAACCTGAATCAAATTACAATTTCGGTTCGTGATGTAGAAAAAGCCATTGAATTTTACGAGCAATTAGGCTTGCAACTAATTGTCAAATCACTTCCAACCTACGCCCGATTCGTATGCCCGATGGGTGAGTCAACGTTTTCATTGCATCAATCAGATCAGCAAAATAATAACAATACTTGGATTTATTTTGAAGTCGATCATCTCGATGCAAAAGTTAATGAGCTCCTTAATCTAGGTTTTGAATTTGAAGAACTGCCCAATGACAAACCTTGGTTATGGCGCGAAGCCAGAATTAAAGATTTAGACAACAATCAGTTGATATTGTATTATGCAGGTGTAAATAGAAAAAACCCGCCGTGGAGAATTCAATAAGCGAATCGATTTAGATCTTTTCGCCTTTTTCCGCCAACTTCCGCTCCAGTTCCGCTTGAAATTCTTCCATCACTGGTTTCATAGTGCTTTCTGGTAAATCTGCAATTCGAATATACATCAAGCCGTCAATCGCATTATTGAATAACGGGTCAACATTAAACGCTACAACACGCGCATTTTGCTTAATATATTTCTTAATCAGTACGGGAAGTCGCAAAGTTCCTGGTTCTATTTCATCAATAATCTTATCAAACTTAACCAAGTCGGCTTCCGCTTCATCAAAAATAAAGTCCTTATCAGCATCTTTCAACTTCACGCGAAATTCTTTTTTTGGCGTAATATATTGCGCGATGTACGGATCGTAATAATGCGATTTCATAAACTCAATCATCAACGATTTGGAAAAATCCGTAAACTGATTACTGATACTCACACCACCAATCAAGAACTTATGTTCCGGATAATGCAACGTAGTGTGCACAATTCCTTTCCACAATAAAAACAAAGGCATTGGCTTTAATTGGTACTCTTTAGAAATAAATGCGCGTCCCATTTCAATCGACTTGCTCATCATGTCGTGCAATTCGGGTTCAAATCGAAACAATTCTTGTAAATAAAAGCCGTCTATGCCATACTTTGGAAAGATCTCAGCGCCCAATCCCATACGATAGGCACCAGCAATTTGCTGCGCTTCCTCATCCCACAAAAACAAATGGTGGTAGTACTGATCATACTTGTCTAAATCGATAGAATTGTTAGTTCCTTCGCCAATTTCTCTGAAAGTTACTTCACGCAAACGCCCAATTTCATGGAGTATATTTGGAATTTGATCCGCCTTCGTAAAAAACACTTCATAGTTTTTACTATGTGTCAACCTCGAATCTGAATTTCTCAAACTAGCGACCTCAGCCACCATTTTTTCGTGATTGGCAGGAGTTGCAATTTCTTTCGGACTTCTAGGTAGTTTTAAATTATTTAGATTCGGTGCAGACAAAAACGGCACCTCTTTTTCAAAAGAATTCGCCAGCATATACGTTTTCTTACGCAAGAATTCCGAATATTCCTCGATGGATTTATGCTCATTTTGTTCTGCAACAGAAATGGGTTTCCCGATACGAACTTTAATCACACGATCTTTTTGAGTTAATAATTCCGACGGAAGTTTGGCCGTCCGTAAAGTTGGATTCAAACTAGAAAGCAAATAAAACAATCGACTATTTTTCGCGTGAAAATAAATAGGAACCACAGGAACTTGTGCCTTACGAATAACTTTGATGGCGCCTTCTTCCCAAGCTTTGTCAACCATCAATTTCCCGTCTTTATACGTTGAAACTTCACCAGCGGGAAACATGCCCAATGGCTTTCCATCGCTCAAATGACGCAAAGTTTCTTTGATTCCAATCACACTTGATTTTGCGTTTTTCAAGTTCTCAAACGGATTCACCGGCATGATATAAGGCTTCAATGGATCGATACGATGCAACAGGAAATTGGCTATAATTTTAAAGTTTGGCTCGCGCTCCAACATCAATTTTAAAAGTAAAATCCCGTCGATGCCGCCAAGAGGATGATTTGAAATGGTGATATAAGCGCCGTCTTTTGGCAAACGCTTGAAATCTTCCTCCGGTATCTCAAATTTGATTTGAAATTCATCTAAAATAGCATTCAAGAAAGGTACATCTTGCAAGTGCTTATTTCGGTCGTAAATCTTATTTAGGGTAGAAATTTTCAGGAGTTTCATCAATAACCAACCAGCAAAAGTTCCTAAAACCCCATATTTATCGGCGTGTATTGCTTTGGCAACTTCCTTTGCGGTAACTAAACCCATGTTTGTATTTGTTTATCGAGACAGAAACAAAGATAGCAAAAAACTCCATTTTACTTTATCCTTTTTTATTACATTTGAAAGACTAAAAATAAACGCCTACAATGAAAATTATTTCTTACAACGTCAACGGAATTCGAGCAGCCATCTCAAAAGGTTTCCTCACTTGGTTGCAACAAGCCAATCCAGATGTGATTTGCCTTCAAGAAATCAAAGCAACGCCTGAACAAATTCCATTACTTGATTTTGAACTAGCTGGTTATCCCTATCATTTTTGGTTTCCAGCCGAGAAAAAAGGATACAGCGGTGTGGCTATTTTATCCAAAGTAAAACCTAATAATGTTCAATTCGGAACCGGCATAGCGCACATGGATTTTGAAGGTAGAAATCTCCGCGTCGATTTTGACGATTTTTCCGTAATGAGTTTGTATTTGCCTTCAGGAACCAACATCGATCGCCTTGACCATAAGTTTATGTATATGGATGATTTTCAAAACTATATCAACGAACTTAAAGAGGAAATCCCCAATCTGATTATCTGTGGCGACTACAATATTTGTCACGAAGCCATCGACATTCACGACCCGATTCGAAACAGAACCGTGTCTGGATTTTTGCCCGAAGAACGCGCTTGGCTCGACAACTTTATGAAAAGCGGCTTCATCGATAGTTTTAGAATGTTAAATAAAGAGCCAGATAATTACACATGGTGGAGCTATCGTGCGGGAGCGAGAGGTAATAACAAAGGCTGGCGCATTGATTATTGTTTGGTGAGCGAATCTTTGAAAAGCCGAATTAAAAGAGCCATAATTTTGCCAGATGCAAAGCATTCCGATCATTGCCCGACGATGGTTGAGATCAATTGAGAGGAGCCGGGAACCTGCTGTTCGCTTTATCTTTTCCTGCTTGAAGAAAGCAGCAAAAGGATGCCGCTACCATCAGGGCTAGGGCTTTCGTCACATTAGAAATAATAAAATAAATACAAATATGAAATATACTACAGCATTTTTACTCAGTTTGCTCCTAATAACATCCTCTTGTGTCACCAAGAAAGTCTATCAAGATCTCGAAAACAAATACGCTGATCTCAAAAAAGAAAACCGCCGCATTCAAGACGAAACGGACGATTGTATCAAATCTAAAGCAGATATGGAAATGGCGTACGAAGCCATCAAAAGTGAGCTCAATGATACTCGTTTGGAGCGCGATAAAAACCTTGCCGATTATAATGCCGCGAACAATAATTACAAAGCCATGCAAGCATCCTATGCTGCCTTAGAGAAAAATAGTAACGACGCGTTGCAAGCTAATATGAATAAAAATAGGGAGCTTTTGGAACAGCTTGACGCAAAAGAAAAAGCGCTCACAGCGGAACAAAATCGTTTGAATAAAGTGAAGAACGATCTACAAGCAAGTTCAGAAAGATTGGCGGAGTTAGAGAGTTTAATGGCGGCCAAAGATGCGAACATGAGAAAGCTGAAAGAAACATTGTCTAGTGCGCTTAATAGCTTTGAAGGAAAAGGACTGACCGTGCAACAGAAGAACGGAAAGGTCTATGTTTCTATGGAAAACAAACTATTGTTTAGCTCCGGAAGTTGGGCAGTAGGCTCAGAAGGAAGACGCGCAGTAGTAGAAGTCGGAAAAGTTTTGGCAGCCAATCCTGATATTGCAGTTTTGATTGAAGGGCACACCGACGATGACGAATTTAATGGTGCCGGACCCATAGCAGATAACTGGGATCTATCCACCAAAAGAGCCACGGTAATTGTAAATATTCTTGGAGAAAACAAAGGCATCAATCAACAGAATTTGACTGCAGCAGGAAGAAGTGAATACGCTCCAGTTGCTAGTAATTCTTCAGCAGATGGCAAAGCAAAAAACAGAAGAATCGAAATCATCCTAACACCAAAGTTGGATGAGATTTCTAAAATGTTGAACCAGTTGTAATTTCACAATTTCATATAAAAGAAGCAGCGTCGCAAAGAAAATAAACACTTTGCGACGCTGCTTTTTTATTTTGAGAATTTAGACGCTTATTTCACCGTCAACTTCGAACTAATACTCAATCCAGCTTGGTCTTTAATCGAAACAATATATAATCCGGATTGCAAACTTGCAATCGAGACCGTGTTGGTTTCAGCGATTACATCTTGCGTCATTACAGTTTTTCCGGTCATATCCACTACAGTTAAAGTTGCAGGAAATTGTAATCCTTTTGTTTTTAATGAAACTTCATTTTGGGCCGGATTAGGATACAACTCGAAAGTATCCTTGTCAAAGCTGGTGGTCGCTAGTGAAGTGTCTACAATTTTATAAACGGCACTTCCTCCTGCTACATACAGCTCTCCATTAATATCCTCTCCAAAAGTGGTTGGGCCTAAATTTGAAAAGGCATTTGACCAAACAATCGTTCCACTCGTATCAGTATAACCAATTTTATCTGTGCAATATTCAGCAAATACATATTTACCATACAAATTTGGAAATTGAGTTCCTCGATAAACATAGCCTCCTGTAATCGAATTACATGGGTCTGAAGCGCCATGAGGGTATGCAGCTACTGGAAAAGTAAACACCAAAGAACCAGAACAACTAGAATAAACGTTATTTCCTTCATAACATTTCCAACCATAGTTTAATCCAGTCGGAAGTGGTGCAGCAGTTCTATTGATTTCTTCCGCTTGATTTTGCCCCACGTCAGCAATCCATAAATCACCATTCAAACGGTCGAAATTGAATTTCCATGGATTTCGCAAACCAATCGCCCAAATTTCATCATTTCCTGGTACGCCTACATAGGGATTGTCCGCCGGAATTCCGTAAGGCGAAGCAGAATCAACATCTATACGAAGCATTTTTCCTAAGTTTTCATTGATGTTCTGAGCTCTGTTTCCTGGATCACCGCCACTTCCTCCATCACCCATTCCGATGTAAAGATAACCGTCTGGACCAAATCTTAAACTTCCGCCGTTATGGTTGGAAAAAGGTTGTGTTACCGTTAATAAAATTGTTGCGCTAGAAGCATCTGCTACATCAGGATTTACCGAAACCGAATATCGAGCAATTACAGTATTTCCCGCTGTGTTGGTGTAATTGATGTAGAAATAGCCGTTCGTTGCATAATTAGGATGAAATGCTAAACCCAACAATCCTCGTTCTCCGCCCGAAGTAATTGTTGCGGAAGTTAGGGTAAGAAAGTTAGTGGCGTTTATGGTGCCATTTGGGTTCAAAATTCGAATGGCGCCACTTTGCTGCAAGATAAATAATCGAGCATCATTGGCAGGATGTTCAATAGCTGTTATACTGCTAAATCCGTTTGCAAAGGAGGTAATATTGATACTTTGAGCGAACGAAAATGAACTCAAAAGCACAATTAAAAAAGTAATAATTTGTTTCATAGCATTTATTTTTTTGGTTTGACCGTAAAGGTAAATAAATGATTTGAGAACTTAATACAGTAGCATTGAATTAGATGCAAAAAGAGGTAATTATGTAACTTTTCTTTTGGCTATAAATTTCCAATGATTTTATCCTTAGGATATTTTACTTTATAACTCAATCGGATTTTTTTGGTTTCATTGGCTTTCAAGTTCAAATCCCAAGTGAGTATGCCAGTTTCTAGATTGACTTTTGCGTTGTCACTTTCGGCTAAAGTCACTTCAATTTCTTTGTCAGGGCTCAATGGATATTGGTCTTTTAACAAAAGCTGTATGCCTTCTTTTTTGTTATTTCTTACTGTAATATCATAGGTAAATGTTTGTTCTTTCTTAGATGACAAAAATTTTGTTCCTGATTTATCGACTACTTTTTCTCTTTTTATGGAGATTTTTTTATCTCTTCCCATGCTTAAATTCAAGGTATCTGAAGTCTGATTGGCGTTGATATAGGTTTTTCCGACATACAATCCCTCAAAAATAATATTGGCTTCACCAGGCAATAAGTTGTACTTCGAATAGTCGCTAATTTCAGCCAGCAAAAAAGCTTCTTTTTCTAACCGAGGCGCCGCGTAGTATTTATAAGTTGATGGTAATTGTAGTTCTTTTAAAGCAACGCTGTGCGATTTTCCGTTTGATAAAATATCATAAGGAATGTCGATATCAAAAGAAATGTTGAGTTGGTTTTCGGACACAGTTGTAAAATCTGAAATAGAAGTTGCATCCATTTCTTTTGACGCTTCTACTGCGACACCTTGCGCAACACTTTGAATTTGGTTTCGCATCGCTTGATTTGTGTCTTTACGGTAAGCATATTGATTCCCATACTGCAACCACCAGGCATTCAAAATCGGCGCTTGATTGTTTTGATTTGGGTTGCCACTAGACAAAGCCAGTTTTACTTTCTTCCAATCGATTCCAGTATTTTGAACCACTTGGGCTTTATACATCATGTTGATTGGTGAGGCAATATTATCTGCTCTTAAATCGTAAAAAGGCGACCAAGAAGCATTGTTGCTAATGTAGTTGATATCAAAATCTACCGCGCCTGCCACATCATTCATCACTTGGATAACCAATTTTCCTTGTGAGGTTTTTTCCTCTTTTTTGGTATTGATTTCTAATTTGCTTTTCAGTCGTAAAAGCGCTTCATTCAATTTGATTCTGTGATCTTCCAAACCATCAATCGCATTGCGACTTTCGCTTCTTTTGGCTTTATAAAACGCCATCATTTTCATTAATTCTGCTACGTTCAAGCCTGAATTTAAACCAGAGACTTGTTGATTCTTATCTAACAATTCAATGGTTTTTACTTCGGTTTCTTTGGCATTATTCACCTTTTGAATTTCTTTTTCGACCAACCGAATACTGTCTCGAACGGTTTTTATGATGGGCGATTTCTCATCAATTTCATATTCAGAAATGTAGTTATTCGTAAACTGAACAGAAAGAACCGTAACATGTGACGGCGCTCCGATTTGCAAGGTGTTTTCGTTCAAATAATCAGCGACATTTTTTACCACGATTTCACTTGTGCCTTTCGGAAGAGTTGCGGTGGTAGCTTGCGCCAATTCAACAGAATTAAAATAGACAGTCGCAGCTTTGACCTTTGCCGTTGTGAAGATTGGCTTTTGTGCAAGCAAAAAACAAGTAAAAAACAGAAAACTAATTAGGATCAGATGTTTCATAATATCGATTTTGAATCTTAAATAAATAGTAATGATAATTACCAATTTTTGTCGCATGCGGAACAAATAAAAGAACTCATTTTTTTCGAATTTAGTATACTAGAATTCAAACTCTTCAATGCTAGTGGAGTCTAGCGTCGTTGGGTTTTCTTCAACAATTTTGATGAACGACCGCGCATTTCCGGAAATATGAATTGGAAATTGATTGATGGTGTCTTCAGTTGTAATCAAACCACGGCGTATCATGATGTTTTTGAGTTGCTTGTCGCGGGAATTGGCGAAGGGTTTTAAATTTCCTTCGGTATTAAATTGATACATAAATTTCTTTGGACTCGGGATAATATTCGCGAGATACAAACATTCATTTAAAGTTAATTCCGACGGACTTTTTTGAAAATAAAAGGCGGATGCTTCACCAATTCCGTATACGTTTGGTCCCCATTCTATGATATTAAAGTAGACTTCAAGCATGCGTTCTTTACTCACAATTCTATTGTTCTCGAGAATATAAACTAACAGTATTTCTTCTAGTTTTCTTGACAAAGTCTTTTCACGAGTAAGAAATGCATTTTTGATAAGTTGCATACTAATGGTACTGCCACCGCGCGAGAATTTTCGCGTACGAATATTTTTAACAATCGATTGTTTGAATGCTTCCTTAATAAATCCACGGTGGGAAAAGAAGGAAGGATCTTCAGTAGTTAACACACATTTTCTCAGATACGGCGAAATCTGATTTAATGGCGTATAATTCGGATTGCTGGTACCCACCAAAATTCCCCGTTGAGGCGTGTTATTGATGATGGCGCGATACGTAAATTCGCCGTTTAGCTTACTGAGGTTCGCCTCGCCATATTTAGTAATTATAAGATTCTCTTTGTTGAGGTTGCTATCAAATACGATGGAGTTTGGTTTGTTTTTATTGAATATAAGATTCAGATGGTAGTCGAAACTACCCGTTGCTTCCATTCCGACAAAGTGTGTGAACAAGCCCGCTGGCAGTGAGTTAATATAATTCTGTGCGTTCATTTTTGGAATATCCACCTTGAGCGTGTAAATCTTATCTGTTTCGTTATTGTAAGAAACATAAGGATGACATTTAATTTGATTGAGTTGAACGGTCGAACTACTATCTATCGCTACAAAATTTTCTCCAAAAAGGAAGTTGTAATCAAACCGCGCTTTCTTAATAATTACATCTTTACTTGCAATTTTCGGATGGTTGATGGTAAAATTTGAAATGGAAGTAAATCCATCAATGTGCAATTCGTCGCCATCCATGTCGATATTAGAAACATTAAGACGGATGGAGTCGAAGCTCGATTTGATACCATAACGTTCGTCAAAATAGGGCACTTTTATTTTGCCGGTGTCAATGTTAAAGAAGCGAAGGTCGGTTCGCTTGTTTCGTGGATCGGCGAAACCTTTTATTTTCCATCGTTGTGTGAAAGTATTTGTTTGGACAACGATTGAAGACTCCATTTGTTTGTCTTCTAAAACCAACTTGTTCAAATGCATCGTCGCTTTTTTACCCATATCGTTCATTCGAAGCGTTAGGTTTTGGAGATGCATATTGGTTGGCACGAGATTCAATCCACGATTCAAGATTCGATAAACCAATTTAGCGTAGTTTGGTTTTTCGCCAGTGTCAACCGTATCTTTTTTGGGAAGAAAGGCATCAAAATTGCGACCATTCTTGGCTTTTACTAATTGCAGAAAACCGTTGTCAATTTGTAGATTTTCTAATTGTATGGTGCCCGTAAGCAAATGCCAAAAACTGACGCTTGCTTTGATGTTATCAATTCGAAATAAAGTGTCTTTTTGATGCGGAACGAGAATAATGTCTTCCATTTGGACACCTGTTAATCCTTCAAAGTCCGCTTTTTTAATAGAAAAAGAACTATCGTATTCTCGATCTAATTTATTGGTAATAACTAAAATCGCTTTGTGGAGTATGGCATCACGAAAAACAATCATTAGAATGATGAGTATAACAAAAACAGCGCTCAGAATTTTCGCTCCCAATACTATTTTTTGTTTTTTCGTTCTCATTTTATGGAGTGTATTGTATTCTTAACCAAACAATTCGCTGGCGATATCTTCAATTTTTGAGACTAGTCGTATCTGAATTAACGTGTTTTTTACTGAAATCTTATTATATTTTGAAACAAAAATCGTTGAGAAGCCTAATTTTTCTGCCTCTTGAATACGTTGGTCAACTCTGTTAACCGGTCGAATTTCTCCAGAAAGTCCCACTTCTCCGGCGAAACAATATCCTTCACCAATTGGAATGTCTTCGTTTGAAGATAATATTGCAGCAACCACAGCCAAATCGATTGCTGGATCATCAATAGAAATTCCGCCAGTAATGTTCAAAAAGACATCTTTGGTTCCCAAACGAAAGCCGGCTCGTTTTTCTAAAACAGCAAGAATCATATTGAGTCTCTTGGCATTATAACCAGTTGTACTTCGTTGTGGTGTTCCATACACAGCCGTGCTTACTAAAGCTTGTATTTCGATCATGAGTGGACGCATTCCTTCAAGTGTTGCTGCGATGGCTGTTCCAGAAAGTGTGATGTCTTTATGAGAGATTAATATTTCGGATGGATTGGATACTTCACGCAGACCGCTTCCCAGCATTTCATAGATTCCAAGTTCAGAAGTGGAGCCAAAGCGATTTTTAAGCGCCCTAAGAATTCGGTACACATGATTTCGATCACCTTCAAATTGTAGCACTGTATCGACCATATGCTCCAGAATTTTTGGTCCTGCAATGGTGCCATCTTTGGTGATGTGCCCAATTAGGATTACTGGAATATTGGTTTCTTTGGCAAATTTGATTAGTTCAGCAGTGGTTTCTCTGATTTGAGAAATACTCCCTGGAGACGCCTCAATATATTCGGTATGTAAAGTTTGAATCGAATCGATGATGACAATTTCGGGTTCGATTTCCTCTATTTGACGAAAGATATTTTGTGTTTTTGTTTCGGTAAGAATATAACAATTATCACCATTAGGCGTAATCCGTTCTGCTCGCATTTTTATTTGCTTTTGACTTTCTTCTCCAGAAACATAAAGAGTTTTATAAGGTAGTTTTAGAGATATTTGGAGCAATAATGTACTTTTTCCAATGCCAGGTTCACCGCCAAGAAGGATTAAGGAACCGGGCACAATTCCGCCGCCTAGCACGCGATTCAATTCGCCGTCAAGGGTGTTCATGCGAACTTCTTGAGTGGAATCAATTTCTTTAATTTTGAGTGGTTTGGAAACTTTTTTTACAGCCGCAGTGGTCGATTTCCAATCAGGTTTTTCTTCTTTTTGGATTATTTCTTCTGCGATGGTATTCCATTCTTTACAAGCGTTGCATTGCCCTTGCCATTTGGAATATTGAGCGCCACAATTTTGACAAAAAAAAGAAGTTTTCACTTTAGCCATGTCGATTACTGATTCTTTAATTCATCAGCTTTATCTAGCATCATGTCTTTAGTTAAGTCTCCAATTTCTTCTTTTTGAAAGGCGCTTTGATACGCTTTTGCCGCTTTCTTAAGATCTCCTGTTTTTTCATAAAACATGGCTTTATGATAATCGCTTAGCATCGATTTTGGATATTGTTTTTTGGAGACTTCTGACAATTTATCGAATTCGTCAAATGCATTGTTTTTTAGTATTGCTGCTTCAATGGCTTTGAAATCATTGATTCTTATCGGCATTTTTATGTTCAACGACTTTTCTAAAACGTCGTATTTATTGATGAGATAATCCACATAACCCGAGGGTAAGACTACAATTTTTTCAAGGAATTCGGCTGTTGATATGGGTTGATAAACGGCAAAAAATTGATACAACGCATTTGGAATAGAGTGTAATACCAGCGAGTAATGTGAGGCGCCCTTAAATTCGTCGAAGCGGTAGTTAAAGGTGGGTTTGTTCACCGTTTTTAATCCGGCATCCAATTCCTTGATTCTGGTTTGCATTTTTTTGACATCACCGTCTGCAGTAGACTGATAATAGTATAGCGCTTGGTCTAAAATTGCAAAACGATCGGGAATGTTCTTTTCCATTGCGATAGGTAGTTCAGGGCTCATTGAGATATAAGCATCGAACAGCGGACGTTCTTTATATAAAAAGAAATTTAGAAATCCAGCAGTAAAGTCATGTCCAGCAATAATCTTGAAGGGAGCAATTCGATATTTTTTTTCCATGTATGCAACGAGCTCCATTCCGATAAATTCAAAAAATTTATTTCCTTTTTCGTCTGGCAATCCTGTAGTTGCGTCTACAGCGCAATCGGATTCTCGTTCGTTATTCTTATTTTGACTTATTCCAACAATGATTACTTCTGGCAAATCGTCCCAATAAGCACCATAATTTAAAGCGCCTTGAAACGGATCGAATAAATAGTCACCATCAAGGACAATCAAAAGCGGATATTTCTTATCTTTATTTGACAAATAGGACGCAGGTAGTCCAATAGTTATTTCTCTATTTTCATTTAATTTAGGAGAAAAAACCTCTTCTGTAATTTTTTGTGAATAGATGAATAGTGTGCTAAAAAGGCATAGCAAGAAACTTATTTTTTTCATTAGAGTAAGAATTATGCTTCTACAAAACTTGTAGCAAGATAAGAATTTAATTCTTTCTATTAAAAACAGGTAAATATAAAAACGAAAATAAACCTAATGCTAGTACAACCAGCATTTGTGAGGTCCAAACAATCCATCCAAAAGCATTTCCTGTGGTTTCTGATATGGAATAAACCAATAGTATTTTTGAAATCATAAAAGGATAAGCACCAAAGCCACTATTCGTAAATGCTACTGCGATACTTCCAACAACGAAAGATGTAATTATCGCGCTAAAGCTTAGCGATCTAGTTTCCGGAAACACAAAAAAAACGACGCTGAACATCAACAGATATGATAGCCAAATAAATGCGGTATGAAGTAGATACATCCCCTTTTTTTGCATGTGAAAAATGCTAAAAACCCCTTCTTTTAGTCCAGATATTTTTTCCTTAATAGAGAGAATAAACTTCGATTTCGAGTAGCAATAAATCAGAACTGAAAGGACAACAAGAAGTGCACTTGCCGCAGAAAAGAGCAGTAACTTATCTAAGGGAATTTTGTCTAATATAAATGACTTCACGATATTGAACTGTAAGAAAACAGCAATCAACATAAATAAAAGTAAGACGAGAAGATCTACAATTCTTTCTGCAACAATACTACCAAATCCTTTATCGAAAGGAATATTATTATACTTTTTCACAATAAGTGCCCTTGAAACTTCTCCTGATTTTGGGACAGTTAAATTTAAAACATAACCGATACTAATTGCCATAAAATTATTTCGAAAGGAAGATGGATATCCCATATGTTCTAGCGAAAACTTCCAACGATAAGCACGGGATGCATTTCCTAAAACTGCTATTCCCGCGGCAATAAATAAATAAGCGTAATCAGCATTTTTAAAATAGCCTTGAATTTCTAGAATTTGTTCAGGAGTAAATTTATTGTAAGTGTAGAAAATCAGAAAGAAACCCAATGCAATGGGCAGTACAATCGACAGCCACTTTGCGATTTGACTTTTGATGTACTGAGAAAATGAAACGGAATCAGATGCTTCATCGTCAATAAAGTCGGTGTTTTTCTTAAACCATTTCTTTTTCAGTGCCATAAAAGACTAGGTGAGCGTGTTGTTACTTTCGTTTGGAAAAACCAAAGAAGGCTTGAATTTTTTTGCTTCTTCCAATTCAAGCAAACCGTAGGACATGATAATAATTACGTCTCCTTTTTGAACTTTCCTTGCTGCAGGTCCATTGAGAATGATGTCGCCTGAGTTTCGATTTCCTTTTATAGCATAAGTGTCGAATCTTTCGCCATTATTAATATTTACAATAGAAACTTTTTCCCCTTCAATAATGTTGGATGCTTCCAATAGAACTTCATCTATTGTAATACTCCCAATATAATTCAAATCTGCTCCTGTTACTGTAACGCGATGTATTTTTGACTTAACAACTTCTATCTGCATAGGATAATTATAATGAAATGGTATCTATTAATCGAATATTATTGATGAATACCGCTATGAAAGCGCGATATTTTCTGTTCTTATTTTTTCTCAGACAAGGCAGTAGACTACTTTCTTCTGCAATTTGAAAATACTCCAATTGAATGAGTTTGTGCTTTTGCAAAGTCTTTTCGACCCAATTAGATATTTCGGCTGCGCTATTGCTTTTGAATTTAGAGCGGGAAGCTTTTAAAATTTTGTAAATCAAAGCCGCTTCCTTTTTTTCATTTTCAGTCAAACGTTCGTTTCTGGAACTCATAGCAAGTCCATTTTCCTCTCTAAAAATAGGGCATTCCACGATGTTTACATTTAGCTTAAGCTTCTCTACTAGTTTTTTCACTATTTGCAATTGTTGGAAATCCTTTTCACCAAAGTAAGCGTTATTGGGCTGAATTATTTCAAAAAGTCTTTTGACCACAGTTCCCACGCCATCATAGTGTCCGGGCCGAAATTCACCTTCCATTTGTTTTTCTAACCCATCAAAATCAAAATGTTCTGAAATTGTTTGGCCCTCATAGATATCTTCTACGGATGGCGCATAAATGATGATTGAATCGGAAATCGTTTTGACTTTCGTGACGTCGTTCTCTAAAGTTCTTGGATATTTTTCAAGATCCTCAACATTATTAAATTGTGTTGGATTGACGAAAATACTAATAACGGAAATCGTATTATTTTCAATAGATTGTCGAAGTAAAGACAAGTGTCCCTCATGCAAAGCGCCCATGGTAGGAACGAAGCCGAGCGTGGAATTTTTGGTAGAAATGGACTTTAAAAAGGACTTCAATTCGGCTTGTTTCTCGAAAATTTTCATGAAAGTATTCTTGAAATAGAATGCAAACTTAAGATTTTAGTTTAAACCTGCGTAAAATTTTGTAATTTTGCCTGTTTTTTGTTGACAATTACTAAATGTAAAATACAATATGGAGGATAAGAGGATATTATACGTATCATCTGAAGTGGTGCCCTATTTGGCTGAGAATGAAGTTTCTTTAATGTCTTACGATGTTCCCAAAATGATAAATGATCAAGGTGGACAGATTCGAATTTTTATGCCGCGGTATGGTAACATCAATGAGAGAAGACATCAGTTGCATGAAGTAATTCGCTTATCTGGAATGAATTTGGTTGTCAACGATTTGGATATGCCATTGATAATTAAAGTAGCCTCAATTCCAAAAGAAAGAATACAGGTTTATTTTATTGATAACGATGAGTATTTTAAGAGAAAAGCTACTTTTACTGATGAAGAAGGAACGCTGTATCCTGATAATGATGAGCGCGCCATATTTTTCGCAAAAGGAGTTGTTGAAACGGTAAAAAAATTGAATTGGGTTCCTGATATTATCCATGTTCATGGATGGATGGCTTCAATGCTTCCAATATATATGAAGCATTACTATAAAGATGAAGCACTATTTGCAGACACCAAAATAGTAACGTCAGTTTATAGCCAATCTTTTGAAGGTGTTTTAGATATCGAAATGATTAATAAAGTGAAATTTGACGGAATTCCTGAAGAATCAATTGCACGTTTAGCAACACCCAATTATGAAAATATATTAATGACTTCGATTCTTCATTCAGATGCAGTTATTATTGCGTCAGAGGCGCTTTCTATTAGTTTAACAAAGTTTATTGAATCCTCAGGCAAACCTTTTTTACCTTTTATGCCGAAAGATCAATTTGGAGAAGCGTATACTAATTTTTATAAAAACACGGTTCTATAATAAAAACCACCGAAAAATTATGCAAACTAAGTTTTCTATAAAATTAATTTTATTTTCCCTTTTAGTAGTTCTTTTTATCTCTTGCGATGATGATTCAAATGAGATTGGAGCGGATATTATTGGCAACAATAATTTTGAAACTGGAACACCGGAATTTTATGATGTAAATGCGATTAGCCAAATTACAGGTCCAGTGGAAACTCTTGATCTCGATGTTAATGCTCTCGGAATTTATAAGAATCCGGTTTTCGGGACCACCAAAGCAAACATTGCAATACAACTTCAGTTAAGTACATTAAACCCAGTTTTCGACCCGGATTTGGCGCCTGAAATTGAAAGTGTCGTGTTGTACGTTCCTTACTTTAATACAAGATTGTCTACTAATTCAGAAAATGTCAGTACTTACAGGTTAGATTCCATTTATGGAGAGGCAAATTCTAAGATTAAACTCAAAGTATTTGAGTCTAAGTATTACATAAGAGATATCGATCCAACAAGTCCAACGCAAGATATACAGAGGTATTACAGCAACGAAAATGATGCATTTGATGTAGTCAAGGGAGATCAACTCAATAATGCTCAAGATGTGAGTCAAAATGACGAGTTTGTGTTTAGTCCAGCTGAGATTGTCGAGGACGGAATACCTACAGACGAAATTCCTAAGCCAGCAGATGTTCGGTCAGTTCCTGGAATTAAACTGGATTTAGACGTTGATTTTTTTCAATCAAAAATTTTTGATGCTCCGCCCGGGAAATTGCTAAACAATAATGTTTTTAAAGAATATTTCAGAGGCCTTTATTTTCAAGTTGAAAGTGCAGGAACAAATGACGGGAATTTGGCAATGCTAAACATTAAAGGCGGGATAATTACAATTAAATACAAACAATTTAAGTCAGCCCCAACAGATGAGGTGCCTAATCCAGAGCAGGAATTTAAAACCTTTGTTTTAAATCTTAATGGTAAGTCAGTTGGGTTTTTTCAAAACGAGGCTGTTGCACCAGTTGATACAGACCGATTGGTTCTGCGCGGTGGAGAAGGCTCTATGGCAGTAGTTGATCTTTTTGGACCTGACAATGATAACAATGGGATTGCGGATAAACTGGAGGAATTGCGCGCTAATAAATGGCTAGTCAATGACGCAAGTTTGACGTTTTTTATAGATAATGCAGCGATGGGGAACGTTGCTCATGAACCTAACAGAATATATTTGTATGATATCAATAACAAAAGACCTTTAGTAGATTATTACTCAGATCAAAACTCTCCTTCATCAAAACCCAAATTTTCTAAGTCTGTTTTTGGCGGTATTATTAAAAAGACGGATTCAAGAGGGAATTATTACAAATTGAATATTACAAATCACATTAGAGGACTAATCCAAAACGTGGATTCTACAAACGTGAAATTGGGATTAGTTGTTACAGAAAATATCGGTGATTTTTCTAATAAAAAATTAAAAGTAGCCATACCAAACTATGGTATCAATGAAATACCTTCCGCTTCCGTTGTTAATCCTTTAGGGACCATTTTATATGGTAGTGGCGAAAATGTTCCTATAGATAAAAGAATACGACTAAAAATTTATTTTACTAAACCTAAACAAAACTAATTTATGTGTGGAATTGTCGGTTATATCGGATTTAGAGAAGCCTATCCTATTATTATTAAAGGATTAAAGAGATTGGAATACAGAGGCTATGATAGCGCTGGGATTATGCTTTATGACGGAGCTAGTTTGAATATTTCAAAAACAAAAGGCAAAGTTTCTGACTTGGAAGAAAAGTCAGTTAAAGATGGAGTTACGGTAGGAAATATCGGTATGGGTCATACTCGTTGGGCTACTCATGGAGTTCCTAATGATGTGAATTCTCACCCACATTTATCTAATTCTGGGGACCTTGCTATCATTCATAATGGTATCATAGAAAACTATGAACCCCTTAAAAAGGAGTTGATCAAAAGGGGATACACTTTCAAGTCCGATACGGATACAGAAGTACTGATAAATCTTATTGAAGAAGTGCAAATGAAGGAAAACTTAAAACTTGGTAAAGCAGTTCAAGTTGCGCTTAATCAAGTTGTGGGCGCTTATGCAATTTGCGTTTTTGACAAAAAGAATCCAGACGAAATCATTGTTGCCAGACTAGGTAGTCCTTTAGCAATTGGTGTAGGGAATGATGAGTTTTTTATTGCTTCTGATGCTTCACCATTTATTGAATATACTTCAAATGCAATTTATTTAGAGGATGAAGAAATGGCTATTGTTCGATTGAATAAGCCATTAAAAATTAGGAAAATTAAAGATGATACAATTGTAGATCCGTATGTTCAGGAATTACAAATGAATCTAGAACAAATTGAAAAAGGTGGGTACGACCATTTTATGCTAAAAGAAATTTACGAGCAGCCAAGCGTAATCAAAGATACCTACCGAGGGCGTTTGCACGCTAATCAAGGCATGATTCAAATGGCTGGTGTAGAAGATAATTTGGAGAAGTTCCTTAATGCGCAACGTATACTTATAATAGCATGTGGAACCTCTTGGCATGCTGGTTTAGTTGCAGAGTATATTATCGAAGAGTTTGCTCGTATTCCTGTTGAGGTCGAATATGCTTCAGAGTTTAGATATAGAAATCCGATTATTAATAAAGGTGACGTGGTAATCGCTATTTCACAATCTGGTGAAACTGCTGATTCTTTAGCGGCTATAAAACTTGCAAAAGAAAGAGGCGCATTCGTGTTTGGTGTATGTAATGTTGTAGGGTCCTCTATTTCTCGAGAAACTCACGCAGGCGCCTATACGCACGCTGGACCAGAAATTGGCGTGGCTTCTACAAAGGCTTTTACTACTCAAATTACAGTGTTGACTATGATTGCTTTGCGTCTTGCAAAAGCCAAGGGAACATTGTCAAATTCGGATTTCCATAGATATTTGCAAGAATTGGAATTAATTCCCGAAAAAGTAAAAGAAGCTTTAGAAACTAATGATAAAGCGAAAGAAATAGCGGCTAAGTTTAAAGATGCAACTAATTGTTTGTACTTAGGTAGAGGTTATAATTTCCCCGTTGCCTTAGAAGGAGCATTGAAGCTTAAAGAGATTTCTTATATTCATGCTGAGGGTTACCCTGCTGCAGAAATGAAGCACGGACCGATTGCATTAATTGATGAACATATGCCAGTAATTGTAATTGCGCCAAAACAAGGGCATTACGACAAAGTAGTTAGTAATATTCAGGAAATTAAATCAAGAAGTGGTAAAATTATAGCTGTAGTAACTAAGGGAGATATTCAAGTACGTGATTTAGCCGATTATGTAATTGAAGTGCCGGAAACTTCAGATGCCTTATCGCCACTGTTGACTACAATTCCATTGCAATTATTGTCATATCATATTGCAGTAATGCGAGGTTGTAACGTAGATCAGCCCAGAAATCTAGCAAAATCGGTAACAGTAGAATAAAAGTTATCAACAAATAAAAAAAAAGCGAGAGTTAATCTCGCTTTTTTTTTGATTTGTGCGCTCATTAATATTGAGATTAATTTAAATCCAGCGCAATTTTATAGGCACGCATAATATATTTTGTTAGGTTTTGACCAAAACGTTAAGAAAACCTTAAAACGCAGGTTTGTTAAGAATTGTTAGCAAGGTTGAGATATTTTAAGAATAGTGAAATTTTCATTTCCGTAATTTTAGGAATATTCAAAATATTTGTACATTGGCTTCATAAACCAACAAAATATAAACCCAATGAAATTTTATTTATTTATTATGTCACTTTTATTTTGCAGCATACTTCAAGCGCAAAATATAGTAACAGGTTCAGTGATGGACAGTAAGAAGCAGCCCATTTCTGGTGCTAATGTTAAAGTTATCGGAGATTCTTCTGGGACAACTACTGATAGCGAGGGTAATTTCAAATTGAGCTCCTCGGCTACTCTGCCCTTTAAGATTGAGGCTACTAGTGTAGGATACGAAAAAAGTATCGTTTCTGTCGCTTCAATTAGCCAAAAAGTATTAATTGTACTTATCGATGAAGAAACAAAATTGAATGAAATTGTTGTTTCAGCATCTAGAACGCCTGAGCGCCTTTTAGAATCTCCGGTAACGATTGAAAGAATGGGGCTAAAGGATATTAAAAACACTACTTCGCCTAGTTATTATGACGGTTTAGAGAATTTAAAGGAAGTACATTTTAACACGAGCAGCCTTAACTTTAAATCAATTAACACAAGAGGTTTTGCGACCGTAGCAAATACACGCTTTTTGCAATTGGTTGACGGTATGGACAATTCTTCTCCAGCGTTGAATTTTGTGTTAGGTAATTTAATTGGACTTTCTGAATTAGACGTGGCAAATGTTGAACTACTTCCTGGCGCTTCTTCAGCTTTGTATGGAGCGAATGCTTTCAACGGAATTTTATTTATGAATAGCAAGAGTCCATTCACTTCTCAAGGCATCAGTGTATATGGCAAATACGGACAAACCACGCAAGATATAGCCGGCACAAACGACTACTGGGATTTTGGAATGAGGGCAGCTCATAAGTTTAATGAGTATATTGCTGGAAAAGCGAATATTACATTGATGAAAGCTACGGAATGGATTCCTGCCGATGAGCGAAGTATTTCCGGAGGTACAATTGGTCATGAAAATAATCCAAATTATGACGGATTGAATTCGTATGGAGATGAGG
Organism: Flavobacterium sp.; assembly: GCA_031373195.1. Lineage (GTDB taxonomy): Bacteria > Bacteroidota > Bacteroidia > Flavobacteriales > Flavobacteriaceae > Flavobacterium. The sequence continues at coordinate 122,247 of JANMML010000032.1, forward strand.
TGACTAATTTTATTCCAAATGTAGGATTGGTTAGCAGAACAGGTTATCGCGAGCAAGACTTAAACGATAACAAGATTGAAAGCGTTAAAGCTGATTTTTCCCTCCATTTTAAACCATGGAAAAATGATTTTGAGATTATTATGCAACATAAAGTTGGTATTGGAAATACAGTTTATCAAGGAGCGAACAGATATCGTTTAGAGAACTTTATCATGCAACAAAGCAAATTGGAGTTTAAAGGAAAAAATTTCTTTGTAAGAGGGTATATAACTTCCGAAGATGCTGGCGACTCCTACGATATGCGCTTCGCAGCCTGGAACGTCAATAGAGCAGCTAAATCTGACCAAGGATGGTTTAGAGATTATGTAACCGCTTATTTGCAATCTCAAATAGGACTTGGATTAACAGGCGATCAAGCATCTTCTTTTGCAAGAAATTATGCAGACAATAATGTAACGCAAGTTCCTGGACTACCGCAATTAGGGTCGAATCCGCTAAATCTAACGCCAAACGGATTGCCTCGTTTTCAAGTGGGAACGGCAGAATACAATAATGCTCTAGCAAGAATAGTTCAAAATCCTGATTTTACTCAAGGAGCAAAATTTATAGATCAATCAAAAATTTATCATTCCGATGCCAACTATAACTTTAAGGATATAATTAAGGTTGCTGAGTTCCAAGTTGGAGGTTCTTTTAGACAGTATGTGCTAGATTCTCAAGGATCAATTTTTACAGATTATGATGGACCACTTAATTATACAGAATTTGGAGCCTACGTTCAAGCCCAGAAAAAAGTATTAAATGACAGATTGAAATTAACAGGTTCTGTTCGTTATGATAAATCGGAATTTTTTAATGGATTCGTTTCCCCAAGAATTTCATTAGTTTATGCGGCAGGAGAAAAGAAGAACCATGTGTTTAGAACGTCATTCCAAACTGGTTTTAGAAATCCAACTACTCAAGATTTATTTATTGGTTTAGATTTAGGACCATTTGCTTTAATTGGTTCTCAAGAGGACAATTTAATTCGTTACTCCGAAACGCTCAACACAAGCGCGGCAGGTGTGGCATTAGGGCAAGCGTCGACGGTTACTTTTACAGGTGTTGATGCTTATACAATGCCTGCATTCACAGATCCTTCTATAAAACAATTTAATATTACACAAGACACTTCTGTTTTACAATTGGCCGCAATACCTAATTTGGTTAAGCCAGAACAGGTAAAAGCATTTGAATTGGGCTACAAGACGGTATTAAACAATGGTATATCATTCGATATTAATGGATATTATAATATTTACAATGACTTTTTAAGTACGAGTAGATTAGTAATTCCATATTATGGTGTAGCTCAAGAAGGATTACCACTAACTGATATTGCGATTCAAGCGATTCGAAACAGAGATATTAGAACTTTCCAAATTTATTCGAATTCAGCGACACAAATTACTTCACTAGGATTCGGCGCCGGAGTGTCTAAAAAATTGTATAAAGATTTCGAATTAGGAGTGAATTATAATCATGCACAATTTGAATTCGATCAAGCAAGAGATCCATCTTTTATCGCTGGATTTAATACGCCAAAACACCGAGTAAAAGGATCTTTTGGAAACGAAAAATTATTTAAAAATTTTGGATTTAATGTTAATGCAAGATGGAGTAGCGAATATTTATGGCAATCTTCTTTTGCTGACGGAACCATTCCCGAAGTAACTGTTTTTGACGCGCAAATTACCTACGGTATTCCTGTACTGAAATCAGTACTAAAATTAAGTGCGTCTAATATCGGAGGTGACGATTACTTGCAAGTTATTGGAGCAGGTAGAATCGGACAACAATATTTAGTTTCTTGGACAATAAATCCCTAATTTCAATTAAAATTTAAGAATCATGATAAAAAATATAAAATGGATACTAATTGCTTCTTTGGGAATGGTATCCTGTTCACAAGAAGTAGAAGACACGTCCGGAATTGAGCCAGACGTAGCGGTTTCGGCTGGTTCAGCAGACTTTTCTAAATATGTAGCGCTCGGTAACTCACTAACAGCGGGTTACAGCGATGGCGCTTTGTTTAAAGCTGGTCAAATGAATGCATATCCAAAACTATTATCTGACCAATTTGCATTAGTTGGTGGTGGCAGTTTTACGACACCGTTAATGAATGATAATGCTGGCGGTTTGTTACTTGGTGGTTTTCCAATTCAAGGCGTAAGATTAATTTTTAATGGCACATCGCCAATACCTTTGCCTGGTGCATCTCCATCAACAGATATTTTAACTGTCTTAACAGGACCGTTCAATAATATGGGAGTTCCTGGAGCCAAAAGTTTTCACTTATTAGCACCAGGCTATGGCAATGTTGCTGGCGTTGCAACCGGAGCGTCAAACCCATATTTTGTTAGATTTGCATCTTCTACAGGGACGACTATAGTTGCCGATGCAGTTGCTCAAAATCCTACATTCTTTTCCCTTTGGATTGGAAATAATGATATATTGAGCTATGCTACATCTGGAGGAATTGGCACAAACCAAACAGGAAATTTCGACCCAGCTACTTATGGAGGTAACGATATTACCGACCCTACAGTTTTTGCAAATACCTATTCGGGAATTGTAGATGCTATGACTGCGGGCGGAGCAAAAGGCGTTGTGGCCAATCTTCCTTATGTCAATTCAGTGCCGTTTTTTACTACCGTGCCAACAAACCCAATAACCGCTCTTTCTTTACCGGCATCAAGTTCTGGGCAATTAAACCAACTATTTGGTGCAATAAACCAAATAACAACTGCTTTAGGTCAACCCAATCGTTTCGTGACTTTATTGTCTGATGATGCTAATATTGCGACGGTTGAACCTAATAATCCATTACTAATAGTTGACCAAGAATTACCAAATTTATCAGTTCAAATTGCCGCGGTATTGGAACCACTCTTTGGTGCAACAACCGCTGGTTTTTTAGGGAATTTGTATGGTCAGGCAAGACATGCTAGAAATGCGCCGAGTAATGACAGAGATTACATATTATTAACTTCAAGTTCAATAATTGGAACTAACCAAGCGGATGCACCTTCTCCGTTTAATGTAATAGGAATTTCAAATCCAATGCAAGATAATCGCGTACTTACAGCTGCCGAAGTTGCTGAAATTAAAACGGCAACGGATGCTTATAACAGCTCCATTCGTTCTATTGCTGAAAGTAAAGGTCTTGCTTTTGTTGATGCCAATGCAGTTTTAAATAAGGTAAGTAATGGAGGAATTCTTTTTGGGACATATCATTTTACCAATCAATTCGTACAAGGAGGAACGTTCGGTTTAGACGGAGTTCACCTTACTGCTAGAGCAAATGCCTATATCGCTAATCAGTTTTTAGAGGCAATTGAGAGAACGTATGGCTCGTCATTTAAGAAGTACAAACCGCAAGATTTCCCTTTGAGCTATCCTTCTTTTTTGCCGTAAACGTCAAATGAATTATATTAAAAACCATCAATTAAATTGATGGTTTTTTTATTGGGATTACGCGACTCGTTTTCATTTAAACCTCAGAACTGAGAATACTTCAAAAAATCAATATTTTTTTATAAAATTAATCTTGATTTTATATTTTAAAAAATTATATTTGCACTCGGAAAAAAGAGGTGTTTTTGCACACTTATTTCATTAACCTAAATAGCTATTTAATAAATACATAAGCAATGTCAAAAGTAATAGGAAAAGTTGCACAAATCATTGGTCCAGTAGTGGACGTAGTTTTCAACGGTAAAGATGTTGAACTTCCAAAAATTTATGATTCATTAGAAATCACTAAAAAAGACGGTACTTTATTAGTACTTGAAGTACAATCACACATCGGTGAAAATACCGTCCGTACCATTTCGATGGACTCTACTGACGGTTTGAGCAGAGGTTATGAAGTAGTAGGTACAGGAAACCCAATCAAAATGCCAATCGGCGCAGATGTTTACGGACGTTTGTTCAACGTAATCGGTGACGCTATCGACGGTTTAGGGGAATTGCCTAAAACGGGTGATAACGGGTTGTCAATACACAGACCAGCACCAAAATTCGAAGATCTTTCTACCTCTTCTGAAGTTTTATTCACTGGAATCAAAGTAATCGACCTTATTGAGCCTTACGCAAAAGGAGGAAAAATTGGATTGTTCGGTGGAGCTGGAGTTGGTAAAACAGTTTTGATTCAGGAATTGATTAACAATATCGCAAAAGGTCACGGTGGACTTTCAGTATTCGCAGGAGTAGGAGAAAGAACACGTGAAGGAAATGACTTACTTCGTGAGATGTTAGAGTCAGGAATTATAAAATACGGAGACGCGTTCATGCACTCTATGGAAGAAGGCGGATGGGATTTATCTAAAGTAGATATGCCAGGAATGAGAGAGTCAAAAGCGACTTTCGTTTTCGGTCAAATGAATGAGCCACCTGGAGCTCGTGCTCGTGTGGCACTTTCAGGATTAACGATTGCAGAATATTTCCGTGACGGAGCAGGTTCAGACCAAGGAAAAGACGTATTGTTCTTCGTTGATAACATCTTCCGTTTTACCCAAGCAGGTTCTGAGGTATCGGCACTTTTAGGTCGTATGCCATCTGCGGTAGGATACCAACCAACATTAGCAACAGAAATGGGTGCGATGCAAGAACGTATCACATCAACAAATAAAGGTTCTATTACATCTGTACAAGCGGTTTACGTTCCTGCGGATGACTTAACGGATCCAGCACCAGCAACAACGTTTGCTCACTTAGATGCAACAACCGTATTGTCTCGTAAAATTGCAGAGCTTGGAATTTACCCAGCGGTAGATCCACTAGATTCTACTTCTAGAATCTTAACGCCACAAATCTTAGGTGATGAGCATTATGATTGCGCTCAAAGAGTAAAAGAGATTCTTCAAAAATACAAACAATTGCAAGATATCATCGCGATTCTAGGTATGGAAGAGTTGTCAGAAGACGACAAATTAGCTGTATCAAGAGCACGTCGTGTTCAACGTTTCTTATCTCAACCGTTCCACGTTGCTGAGCAATTTACAGGTATTCCTGGAGTTTTGGTTGATATCAAAGACACCATCAAAGGATTTAACATGATCATCGACGGAGAACTAGATCACCTTCCGGAAGCGGCTTTCAACTTGAAAGGAACTATCGAAGATGTGGTTGAAGCAGGTCAAAAAATGTTAGCAGAAGCATAATAAAATCCAAAGACGAAATTCCAAATCCCAATCTTGGAGTTTGGAATTTTGAAAATTGGTATTTAAAACATCATTATGATTTTAGAAATAGTATCACCAGAATCTAAATTGTTCCAAGGCGAAGTGACTTCGGTTTCACTTCCAGGTGTTGCCGGTAGTTTCCAAGTGTTGAATCACCACGCGCCAATCGTTTCAACTTTAAAAGAAGGTGTCATCAAAATCGGAGCAACTTCTTTCAAATTCGACAAAGAAGTAGCAGAGAAATTTACCAAAGTAAACGAGCAACTTTATTCTTTAAAGATTGCTTCCGGTACCATCGAGATGAAAGACAATAAAGTCATCGTATTAGTCGACTAATTCGTTCAGAAATATAGAAAAACGCCTAGCTTTTGTTAGGCGTTTTTTTTATTCCCCTCCTCCGGAGGGGTGCCCAAAGGGCGGGGTGGCAGTACAATTAAATCATAAAAAATTAAGTCTACTTTCAAAGTACTTAGTAAATTTTCAGAAGCTATTCCAGCTGTTCTCTACTATCTTTTTTATTGCTTTGTCACCCTGAGCGCAGTCGAAGGGCTTTTCACTAAAGCAATAAAAAAGGATAACCGCTGCCATCTGGGCTAAAAATCCAGATTCAAAATCGACATTTTTTTTTAAAAAGCAATAACTTTACCCAATGAAGTTTCCCAAAAATCTTTTCGCCAAACTCGAAACCCGAAAGCAAAACAATGCGTTGCGTCAATTGCCTTCCACTTCAAGCGCGATTGATTTTGCCTCTAACGATTATCTTGGTTTTGCCAAATCAAAAACCATTTTCGACCAAACGCATCAGTTCCTAATAGACAATAATTATTGTCAAAACGGAGCAACAGGCTCTCGATTATTATCCGGAAATCATCCGCTTTACGAACTTGCCGAAAATTACCTCACGCAATTTCACCAAGCAGATTCGGCACTGATGTTCAACTCCGGTTACGACGCCAACATCGGCTTTTTTAGCAGCGTTCCGCAAAAAGACGATTTTATTCTCTATGACGAATTGTGTCATGCCTCGATCCGTGACGGTATTCAATTATCAAACGCCAAAGCGTACAAATACCAGCACAACGACTACGAGGATTTAGAACGACTTACTGCGAAAGTCCAACTAACAACTAACAACCTACAACCTACAACCCACAACTCACAACATACAACCATCTACATCGTCACCGAATCTGTTTTTTCTATGGATGGAGATTGCCCAGACTTCGAAACAATTATTGCAATCGCTGAACAACACCAAGCACTAATCGTTGTCGACGAGGCACATGCCCTCGGTGTCTTTGGAGAAAATGGATGTGGATTACTGCAACAATTACAAGTTCAAAATAAAATATTTGCCAGAATCATGACCTTCGGAAAAGGTTTGGGTTGCCACGGCGCGGCGATTTTAGGCAGCAATGAACTCAAGAATTATCTGGTCAATTTTGCGCGTAGTTTTATTTACACCACTGGATTGTCACCACACGCCATTGCTACCATTTATTGTGCTTATCAGGAATTGAGCAAGGACAAAGCAGCACAACAGGCAGTTCGAGAAAACATCAATTTCTTTAACCAACAGAAACAAATACTCGGATTGAAACCACTCTTTGTAAGAAGTAAGTCCGCGATTCAAAGCGCCATTATTCCTGGCAACGAAAAGGTTAAAGCCATTGCCTTCCAACTCCAACAAAATGGTTTCGATGTCAAAGCCATTTTATCTCCAACCGTTCCTGAAGGACAAGAGCGACTTCGGATTTGCATTCACAGCTACAATACTTCTGAAGAAATTTCTTCGCTGATGGCTCGTCTTCAGTCGCTTCTTTAAAAAAGTGTAATGTTTTTTGTAACGTTTGAAAACTTTGATTACTTACGAGCCGTAATCTAAAAAATCAATCATCACCCGAGGCATTTGATATTAAGAGGAGAATGTCTAGTAGACATTCGGAATCAAAATAATAGCGCAGCGGAAAAAATCAAAAAACGAATTATGAAAAATCTATTCAAAACCATTTTAGTAGTAATCGCATTGGGATCCAGTTTCTCTTCTAATGCGCAATCGTCCAGCAACAAAAATGCTGTACTTTGGGAAGTTTCGGGCAACGGATTAAAAAAGCCATCGTATCTTTTTGGAACCATTCACATGATTTGCGGAAAAGATTTTGTCATGTGGCCACAAGCAAATGAGGCTTTCGCAAAAACATCAAAATTAGCTTTAGAAATCAATATGGCTGATGCTAGTGAAATGGCTGCTGCGCAACAATTAGCGATGGGTAAAGAACCGTTGAGTAAAACATTAACAGCAAAACAAAAAGCAGATCTTGAAGCCATCTTGCAAAAAAACGGAGTCGGCACGTTAGCGCAACTAGATAGCTATACTCTTGAAACGGTCATGAGTTTACTTTTTATGAAATCGTTTGGCTGCCTAGATCTAAAATTTTATGAAATGGAGTTCCTTACCAAAGCCAAGGAAAGCAATAAACCCATTGTAGGCTTGGAGAAAGTGAATGAACAAGTTGAATTCTTAAATCAATCTTTTACAGACGATGAATTGATTGCCTATTTACAAGAAATCGATGCCAAGATGTGTTCAGAGATGGTAAACCTATACACTAATCAAAATATTGATGGTTTGTATCAAATGATGATTGCGGACAAATCGATGTCTGCAAGCACCCAGAAAATATTGTTGGACAATCGAAATTTGAAATGGGTCAAAGCCATCCCCGAAATGATGCAAAAAGAAAGTACTTTCTTTGCCTTTGGAGCGGCTCATCTGCCAGGAGAAAAGGGGGTTGTTAATTTACTAAGACAAGCCGGATATTCAGTAAAACCGATAATGAACTAGAAATTTGAAAACTAAAGAACAAGAGTTTTTAAGTCGCATCGAGAACCATAAAGGAATCCTTTATAAGGTTTCCAAAATGTATATGGATAATCCTGATGATCAACAAGATTTGTTTCAGGAAATTGTGCTACAGTTATGGAAAGCGTATGACAGCTTCAAAGGGGAAAGTCAGTTTTCGACTTGGATGTATCGTGTGGCGATTAATACTTCGATTGTTTTTTTGAAAAAAGAAAAACGCAAAGTTGACAAATATGACTTGGCATCTGATAATATTAAAGAAGAAGAAAGCGATGCCGACCAGCAAGAAATCAAGTTGCAACATTTCTACAAAGCCGTGCAGCAATTGGATAAGATAGATAAAGCTATCATCTTTTACCAACTCGAAGGTTATTCACATAAAGAAATTGGGAGCAACCTCGGAATATCAGAAGGGAATGCAAGGGTAAAACTCAACAGAGCCAAAGAAAAATTAAAAGAAATAATAAAAAAACAAGGATATGGATTTTAACGATTTACAATCAGCCTGGAAGAACGAAAACACAGAAAACGTGCAACTTCCTAACCATTTAGAAAAAATAAACTCAGCCAATATGCCGCTGGAAATAATCAAAAAGAATTTGAAAAATGAGTTTGTTTATCAAATCTTATCTATTGTTTTTTTGGGATTTATTCCGTTATTTATGAATTTTCCTTCTAAAGGAATGGCAATCTTCTATTTGATGTTTTCTTTATTTGTCGGTGTTTGCAGCTATTATTTGGTCAAACTATATCGTTTTTATTTGAGATTGGGTAAAACTACTTTAAACACCAAAGACAGTTTATACGAAACTTATTTCGAAATCCGCCTAAATATGGAGCTTTATAAAACGTTCGGTTTTGCTTTGGTCCCGTTTTTAATCTTATTTCTTTTCGGTGTACTCTATTTCGAAATTCCAGAGTTTTTCAACAACGGACTGAACAGCACCGGGTTTTTGATTGCTACTTTTTCAATTGTTATTTTTTCAATTCTGTACATGGGCTTTGCATTAGAATGGTGGGTGCATCATTTTTATGGGAAATACGCCAAAGAAATCAGAAAAGTAATTGACGAACTCAAAGAAGAATAATAATATATGCCCATCTTTATGATGGGTTTTTTTACCTTTGAGCCAAACACAATCCATGAAACTATTTATAACAGGAATTGGTACTGATGTAGGTAAAACTATCGCGTCCGCCATCATCACCGAAGCGCTCCAAGCCGACTATTGGAAACCCATCCAAGCGGGAGATTTAAACCAGTCAGACAGTCATAAAATCTCCAATTATATTTCAAATACAAAGTCCATTATTCATCCAAACAGTTACGCGTTGAATACGCCGGCAAGTCCACATTACGCTGCAAGTTTGGATCATATTGTCATCGATATTAAAAAAATAAAGGAGCCAAAAACCCAAAACCACCTTGTCATCGAGGGAGCCGGAGGAATCTTAGTTCCAATAAATAATCAAGATACCATCGCCGATTTAATCCAATCAGACTATAAAGTGATTGTCGTTTCTCGTCACTATTTGGGAAGTATCAACCACACATTGATGACCATTGAAGCGCTCAATAGCAGAAAAATTGCCATCGCTGGAATCCTATTTAATGGCGACGAGAATCCAGCGACCGAGTCGATTATTCTCTCCAAAACAGGAATCAAGAATTTAGGACGTATCGGAAATGAACCATATTTCGACAAAAATGTCATCGCAGAATATGCCGACGCGTTTCGTGAGGTAATCGAAAAATTGTAATAATGAACCTATCCGAAAAAGACCAATTATACCACTGGCATCCCTACACTCAGCACAAGACAACTGGCTTGCTTCCTGCAATTGTCAGAGGTGACGGTGCCTTACTTTGGGATGAAAACGGCAAAGAATATATCGACGCCATTGCTTCTTGGTGGGTCAATCCCTATGGGCATAGCAACAAATTTATTGCCGATGCGATTTACGAGCAACTCACGACTTTAGAACATGTCTTGTTCGGTGGATTTACCAACAAACCAGCCGTTCTGCTTTCGGAACAGTTGATGAAAATCTTGCCATCCAATCAAAAAAAGATTTTCTTTTCAGACAATGGTTCTACCGCTGCTGAAGTGGCGCTCAAAGCTGCACTCCAATACTTTTACAATAAAGGCGAAAAACGAACTACAGTAATTGCGTTTGAAGACGCCTTTCATGGCGACACTTTCGGAGCCATGGCGTCTAGTGGGATTACTTTTTTTACAGAAGCTTTTCAAGGTTCACTAATCGACGTTGTTCGGATTCCAGTGCCAACAGAAGGAAATGAAACCAAAAGTATAGAAGCCTTACGAAAAGCCATTCAATCTAATTCTTGTGCAGCCTTTATTTTTGAACCACTCGTGCAAGGCGCTGCTGGAATGGTGATGTATGCGCCTGAAATCCTTGATGAACTCATTGCAATTTGTAAAGAGAAGCACGTATTTACTATCGCCGACGAAGTGATGACGGGTTTTGGAAAAACAGGAAAAACATTTGCCTGCGATTATTTGACACAACAACCCGACATGATGTGTCTTTCAAAAGCACTGACTGGAGGAACGATTCCAATGGCAATTACAACATTCACCAAGGAAATCTTCGACGGGTTTTATGATGACGACACTAATAAAGCCTTGTTCCATGGACATACATTTACCGCCAATCCAACAGGCTGCACGGCGGCTTTAGCGAGTTTACAATTGTTGCAGTCAGAAAGCATACAGGCTAATATGAAGCGTGTGCACCAAAGCCATTTGGATTTTCAATCCAAAATAAAATCCCATCCTAAAGTAACAACGACTCGCGTTCTTGGTGTCATCTTCGCATTAGAAATCATTACTGATGGTCCAGCCGAATATTACGGAAGTTTGCGAAATAAGCTCTATAACTTCTTTATTGAAAACGGAATTATTTTGCGCCCAGTCGGCAATATCGTATACATTCTTCCGCCCTATATCATCTCGCAAAATCAACTGGAAAAAGTCTATCAAGTCGTCGAAAATGCTTTAGAAATAGTGTAATTTTGGGAGCTATTTCCTGCTATACGTTGCAATCTTTTTTGCTTGTCATTCCAAGTGCAGTCGAGAGGTTTTCTCAGGCAAAAAAGGATTTTCACTACTATCAGGGCTAGGCATTTGCATTTCAAACCAAAACTGAATTTAAATAGATCTATTTTGTTGCAACCCATTTCCATTAAAGCCATTGCATCATTGTCTCCACTGGGGAACAATCCGAAGTCTATTTGGGAAAACTATAACAATGCAAATCATTGTTTTATTCAACAAGACTTTGGGAATTCAGCAGCATTGGTAGCACCGTTAGATTCAGATTCGAAAATAATATTGGAAGCATTAAGAAAGTCTGACCATAAATACAAATTTCTAGACGATTCGGTGCTCATGGCAATAGCTGCTTCGCGATTAGCGACAGCACAAGCTGGTTGGAAAAAGGGCGATGAATTCGGAATCAATATTGGATCTTCTCGCGGGGCAACTTCCTTATTCGAAAAACACCATAGTGAGTTTCTTAAAACAGGAAAAGCGCCAACTTTGGCTTCTCCAACTACAACGCTAGGAAATATTTCATCTTGGGTTGCGCATGATTTGCAATCGAATGGGCCTGAAATTTCACATTCTATTACTTGTTCAACAGCGCTACACGCGCTGCTTAATGGAGTAGCTTGGCTTCGGTCTGGCATGGCAGACAAGTTTTTAGTTGGTGGAAGTGAAGCACCATTAACGGAATTCACCATCGCACAAATGCAAGCGATGAAAATCTATGCGAAAGAAAACCAGCAATATCCTTGTCGTTCGTTCGACCTAGAGAAAAAGCTAAACACCATGATTTTAGGAGAAGGCGCATCGGTTTGTTGTTTAGAACTAGGCAAAAAAGAGAATGCGTTGGCTTATATCGAAGGCATTGGTTACGCAACCGAACTATTAGAACATAACACCTCGATTTCCGCTGAAGCGATCTGCTTTCAAAAATCAATGCAAATGGCATTGGAAAGTGTCGCTACAACTGATGTTGATGTGATTGTCATGCATGCACCGGGCACCATCAAAGGAGATTTGTCGGAATACAATGCTATTCAAAAGGTATTCGGAAAGAACTTGCCATTACTCACTACAAATAAGTGGAAAATTGGACATACACTCGGCGCTTCAGGACTGTTGGGCATCGAAATGGCGTTACTGATGTTGCAGCATCAGCAGTTTATTCCAGTTCCTTTTGCGGAAGTTCAAAGTGAGAAAAGAAAAATTCGAAAAATTTTGGTTAATGCGGTTGGTTTTGGCGGTAATGCGGTAAGTATTTTGGTGACTGTTTAACCAGTTGCTTTTTCCAATTCTTTTACTTTTTCGTAAACCAATTGACTTTCGAAACCTTTGCGAAGCAAATAGTCGCAGAACCTTTTCCGTTTTTTGAGTTCATTTTTTTCAGTGCTATTTTCCCAAATTCGAGTAGATAGGTTTTCAAAAGTGGTAAAATACTCTTCAGTTGAAATCTCCTTCAGTGCTGTCTTAATAATTGTTTGTGAGATATTTCGTGCTTTTAATTCGTTAATTATTCTTGCATTTCCCCAATGCTTAATTCGGTGTTTTCCACGTGCAAAACTGCAGGCAAAACGTTCTTCGTTAAGAAATTGATTTTGAATCAAATAGACTACGATTTCGTCAATTGTATGCGAATCAATTGCCATTCCACGCATTTTCTGCACTACCTCAAGATGACAACGTTCCTGATAGGCGCAAAAATGCTCTAATTTTAGTTTTATTTCTGCAATAGTACCTGTGTCCTTCATCAATTAGTTAGGGTTTTTCAGCAATACAATGTTAACAATATCATATCATAAAATTATTGAATTAAAGATAATTAACTCTAATTTTGTGAGTTGAAGTAGGAATAGAATTGCTGTTTTCTTATTTCGACCTTAAAATGATTTGAAAATGAGATTAAAGATACTAGTTCTTGTTTTACTATGTCCAATTTTTTCTTTTGGGCAAATAATAAACGAAACATTTAACCAAGCGACGACTGCCGCGACTACAGGTGGAACAGGAATGCCCGCTAACTACTCGGTTGGAAGTTATGTATTGAATAGTGGCACTTGGACATTAAATGATGCCATTGCAAACACCTTTGCTGGGAATCAAAATTCGACTCCGAGAGCATTGCAGTTGCGCAGTGTAGTAAATACATTTGCCATTTCACCAACAATTGCTACAGGCGGTTTGGGAACAATTAGTTTCTATGCTTGTTCAACAGCTGCGGGAGGAGCTGTAAATGTATCTTGGCAGATCAATGGAGGGGGATTTAATGCAGGCACATCTTATACAGGTCTTACGACTTCTCCAGTATTGTATACACTTACTGTTAACGACCCTAACTCCAACATTCAATTTCGTTTTAGAAGAACCGCAGGAACAGTGGTGATAGATGATGTTTTAACCACAGGTTTTACAAATTCAGAAATAAATGTCCAAGGAAACGGAACTAATATAGTTGATGGAGATTTGACTCCTTCAACACTTGACAACACTGATTTTGATTTAGTTTCGGTTGGGAGTTCCGTAATTAAGTCTTTTGTAATTCAGAATTCAGGTGCAGGAATCTTAATATTAACAGGTGCAAGTCCATATGTGACAATTTCCGGTGCTAATGCAGCTGATTTTTCAGTGTCTATTGTGCCTGTTAGTCCAGTGGCAGCAACTGGAGGATTGACTACTTTTGAAATTACATTTACGCCATCCGCCGGAGGTTTGAGAACTGCTACGTTGTCTATTGCTAATAATGATGCAGATGAAAATCCATACAATTTTAGCATACAAGGAACAGGCACAACGTGTACATCAGCTGTAATTTCGACAGTTTACCCATTATCAGGTCCTGAAGGAACTATTGTCACAATTACAGCCAGTTCAGGAAATCTAGCTGGCGCTACTGCAAAAGTTGGTGGAGTTACTGCAACGGTCTTGTCGAGCACATCAACGCAATTGGTTATTGTGGTGCCTGCAGGAGCGTCTTCGGGCGGGATCGTAATTACTGATGCGCAGCCTTGTACGGTAACGACAGCATTTACTTTTATTAATAAAGATTTGACTTCCTGTGAAGGTAGTTCAGGAGTTTATACCGACTTGATAATATCTGAAATTTATGATGCACAAGCCGGATCTGGAGGTGTGATTGAATTGTATAATGGTACCGCGAGCCCAATTGATATGGGTGCTGGGATATATAAAATAAGAAGATACGCTAATTTTACGGATGTTACGTCATCGATACAAGTAGCCTTAACCGGAATTATCAATTCAGGTCAAATACTTCTTATAAGAGCAGATGCAACAGTAACATGTGCGTTACAAGTAGGCACACCTTATGCTACTTTAGGCTCTGGTTTTAACGCAGACGATCGAATTGATTTAACAAAAAGTGCTGCAAATACCGTAATTGATCAAATAAGAACCAGAAATAACACTGGATTTTCAATGATTCGAGTTTCGCCAACAGGACCTTCGGCAACTTTTGTGGATACCGATTGGAATTCTAATGACACGGAAAATTGTACGAATCTTGGCATCTTTGATTCAACACCTCCGGTTCCGCCTTCAATTTCAGTTCAGCCAATAGTTTCACTGAGTTGTACGAGTACCAATGCTTCTTTATCGGTAACCGCAGCAGAGGGATTTGTAGGGAGTAATTCTCTGGCTTATCAATGGTATGTCGTTGCTCCAAACACTACTACTTGGACGGCGCTAACAAATGCGGGTGTTTATACGGGAGCAACTAGTGCGACTCTCACCATTTCGTCTATTGCAGGCTTGAATGGCTACCAGTATTATTGCCAAGTTAGAGAGAACACGTCTACGTGCTATTTCTCGACGGTCGCAGTAGAAATTTCGAACGGAACTTTAATTTGGAATGGTTCAGCTTGGAGAGATACCAATAATGTTTTAGGTGTGCCTTCTATTACAACAGTAGCTACAATAAATGGTGCCTATAGTACACTTACAAATGGCAGTTTTGATTGTTGTAGTTTAATTGTAAACAATGGATTTACAGCAACGATTGCCGCGAATACCTACATTAATGTTCAGAACAATGTCACAATGGTTGGCACTGGAAATCTAATAGTTGATGACAACGGAAGCTTAGTTCAGGTTAGTGACACGGGAGTCAATACGGGTTCAATATCCGTAAATCGTATTCATACCGTAAAGAAATTTGATTATGTGTATTTAGCGTCGCCAGTGTTTAATTTTCCACTCACCAGTGTTTCTCCAACCACATCGACGGCTCATTTATGGAAATGGATCCCCACAATTGGTGGCTTTTTTGGGAATTGGGTAAATACAACCGAAAATATGATTACTGGCAAAGGTTACATTGTTAGAGGTCCAAGTGGCTTTAACAATACAACCGCTGCAGATCATACAGTCCCTTATCGAAACGTCCCAAACAATGGCGTTGTAGCTGTTGATATTGAAAGAGGAGGTTATACCGGTCCAGATTATCCAAATCCAAATCCGTTAATTACGGATCCGGTTACTAAGTATGATGACAATTGGAACCTCGTTGGGAACCCTTATCCATCTGCAATTGATGCTAAAGCCTTTATGACTTATAACACCAATATTGAAGGCGTCATTAGAATTTGGACCCATGGAAATTTGCCGAGTGCCGCAATCACTAATCCTTTTTATGGATCTTTTGCCTGCAATTACACTGGGTCTGATTTTATTCTCTATAATTTAACAGGTCCGAGTGTTCAAAACGGTTACAACGGCTATGTTCCATCAGGGCAAGGTTTTTTTGTGGCAATGTTAGATGGTCCAGCGGATGCTACGCAGAAAGTGTATTTTAATAATGCCATGAGAAGCAAGACTTTTGACAATAGTCAGTTCTTTAGACTGAATGGTCATTCTCATGCCCATAGTACATCTGATAAAAGTCGAATCTGGTTAGATTTAGTCGGGCCTAACGAAACGGTGTCTCGTACATTAGTAGGTTATGTTGATGGTGCAACGATTAGTAAAGACCGATTATATGATGCTTCGCTAAAATTTGGAGGCAATCAAGATTTTTATTCTTTAATCGATGGGGAACCAATGAATATCCACGGAAGACCAATTCCATTTGACAGAAATGATAAAGTTCCGTTAGGACTAAAAGTGGCCGTGGCAAATACATACAAAATTGCCATTGCATCTGTTGATGGGTTGTTTCAAAACAGCAATCGCGCTATTTATTTGGAGGATAAAGAACTGCATATCATTCATAATTTAAAGCAAGAACCATATACTTTTTCAACTTCAGTTGGTAGGTTTGACAATAGATTTGTTTTACGATTTAGAAACAACTCACTTAGCCAAAGGGATTCAGAAGAACCAATGAGTTCAATAACAGTGTCATCAAATACCGATGAGATTTCAGTTGACGCTACATCAGAAAATATTAACGCTATACTGATTTACGATTTGTTAGGAAGGGAATTATATGCGATTAAAGATATTAATGCTACTTTCCATACCATTTCAAATTTGAATGCAATGCAACAAACGCTAATCGTGAAAGTTGTATTATCGAATGGAATAACAGAAACTAGCAAAGTACTACATTAAGTTTTTACAAGAAAAAAAATCCCGTTTAAATTCTAAACGGGATTTTTTTATTTTGTAAAAAGTATATTATTTTCCTTTTGTGGAAGCTTCCAAATTCCTTTCAATAACATGCCCAGGTCTGGACCATTTTGGCTTTTCTCCCAAAGGTGTAAATTGAGAATCTTCTGCTTCTACAGTTGTGGGCTGCATGATTTTAATAAATGGTTTTTGAGGTTCTAATCCTAAAAGCTCGAACATTTTCATGTCTTCGTTTACATCTGGATTTGGAGTCGTAAGTAATTTATCTCCTGCAAAAATAGAGTTCGCTCCTGCAAAGAAACATAACGCTTGTCCTTCTCGGCTCATATTCATTCTTCCTGCAGAAAGGCGTACTTGCGTCTCTGGCATAATGATTCTTGTTGTTGCAACCATTCGTATCATTTCCCAGATCTCAACAGGCTTTTCTTCTTCGAGTGGCGTTCCTTCAACTGCAACAAGTGCATTAATAGGTACTGATTCTGGTTGTGGACTTAAAGTAGATAATGCCACCAACATGCCAGCGCGATCCTCGATTGACTCTCCCATTCCAATGATGCCGCCGCTGCAAACTGTTACATTGGTTTTTCGTACGTTTTCGATGGTTTGAATTCGGTCTTCAAAGCCACGAGTAGAAATAACTTCTTTATAGTATTCTTCTGAGGTATCTAAATTGTGATTATAAGCGTAAAGGCCAGCCTCCGCCAATCGTTGTGCTTGATTTTCGGTAATCATACCTAAAGTGCAACACACTTCCATATCTAATTTATTGATGGTTCGAACCATTTCAAGCACTTGATCGAATTCCGGACCATCTTTAACATTGCGCCATGCAGCGCCCATACAAACTCTTGACGAACCACTTGATTTAGCGCGCAAAGCCTGAGCTTTAACTTGCTGAACCGACATCAAATCATTACCTTCAATATCTGTGTGATAACGAGCCGCTTGAGGGCAATACCCACAATCTTCTGGACATCCGCCTGTCTTAATAGAAAGCAAGGTGGAAACTTGAACTACGTTCGGGTCGTGATTTTCTCGATGAATCGTAGCCGCTTCGTAAAGCAAATTCATCAAAGGTTTATTATATATGGCGATGATTTCTTCTTTAGTCCAATTGTGCTTGATAATGCTCATATGTCTATTTTAAATGAGCTTCAAAAGTAGGGAAATTGTTCTGAATTTACAAGGTTGACTATTTTAAAAAGTACTTGTAATGCAATCGTTTTTATTAATCTGAAACGTATTTGTTGTTATAGTACAACATTAAAAGTAAACTAACGATAACTGAAGATGCGATTCCTTCAATAAATAGGCTGGCACAATATAAATTGATTGAAGGTTCTCCACCAAATAAAAATGACTTCGACAGGTTTCGAATAAAAGCCGCTCCCCCGTGGAGGTAACTATACGCAAATAAACCAAGAACACTTAAAAAGATGCCAATAAAAGCCGTAAAAAAAGCTGAAATAGCATTAGATAGGAAGTCCTTATTTCCTTCAATGAGATTTGAGACAATGGTTTTTCTCACGCCATAAAAGATAAAAACAACATTAAAAAGCCTGAGCAAAAACACATTTGACAAACCTAGCAGATTCATCGCTAAAAAATAAATTCCAATGCCAATAAAAATGACAATACCGTTTGTTAGTTCTTTAGAGAGTTTCATAATCTTCGTATTTAAAGTTATTGAATTGAAAATAAACAGATTGTCTAGTAAATTTACAATAAAAGGAACTTCAAATAGTAAGATTTGGTTCGAAATTTTTTAAATGGTTTTAAAATAAGCCATAGTTTCATTTCTATCCTTTTCTAGTTGTTCTTTTAACTGGTGGACTGAGTCAAATTTTTGTTCAGTTCGTAGATATTTATGAATAGAAATTTGAAGTTTTTGATTGTATAGGTTAGAATTGAAATCTAGAAAATGAATTTCTACGGATAACGTACTTTCATTAAAGGTTGGATTTGTTCCAATATTCATCATACCATAAACTTTGATCCCATTTAAGTCACTCTCAACAATATAAACTCCTTGCCTTGGAATCAGTTTGTAGCTTTCTTCAATTTTCAAATTGGCGGTTGGAAATCCGATAGTTCGTCCCAACTGCTTTCCTTCTTGTACCGTTCCTGTCAAAAAATAACGGTATCCCAAATATTGATTCGCAAGTTCAACATTTCCATCTGCTAATGCTGTTCGAATCTTAGTGGAGCTGACCGATGCTTCTTGGATTTCTTGAACCGAAATTTGCTCAACTTCAAAACCATACTTTTCTCCAAATTCAATCAAATCGTCAATGTTGGCCGTCCGGTTTCTGCCAAAACGATGATCGTAGCCGATAATAATTTTTTTAACATTAAGTCTATCCACCAAAATATTTTTTACAAATTCCTCAGCAGTTAACCGCGAAAAAACCTTGTCAAAAGGGTGAATAATAAGGTTGTCTAAACCGGTTTTATTGAGTAAAGAAGTTCTTTCTTCAATTGTATTTAACAACCGAATTTCGTTTTGATCTTGCAAAACCATTCTTGGGTGAGGAAAGAAGGTAAGAATTGCGCTTTCCACATTTCTGTTTTTTGCATTTTCAACTAGTTTTTCGACGATTTTTTGGTGCCCAATATGTACTCCATCAAAGGTCCCAATCGTAACAACGGTTTTTGTGGCAGAGTGAAAAGAATCGATAGCATTAAAAATCTTCAAGGGGATAATTTTTTGTTGAGACAAATTTAAACTTTCGAATGGATATTTGATAAAATGATTTTGAGTTTGACAATTATCGCAAAAATGCAATTAAATTAGAAAAAGTTTAAAGAGTTTAGAAAAAACGACAGACAAAATTGTTAAATGTCAATTACTGATACAATAAAGTTAAAAACAAGTAGTATTTTAGCGCGCTATTAACACACCAATAAAATGAAAAAATCACTACTAGTATTCGTCGTTCTGCTTTCAGCAGTGCAATTGTACGGACAAAAGAAGCAAATTTGGATGAAATCTAACATAGATAACATCGAAGAAACGAACAAAATAAGAAATACTTCTTATTCAGATAATCAAGCGTTATATAGCGTTGACCTTGTGTCGCTAAAACATTCATTAAGAGATGTTTCAGATAAACTATCTGGAAACCCTGGTGTTGCGATAGAATTTCCAAATAGAATAGGCGAATTGGAAAAATTCTTGGTATGGGAAAACTCAAATTTTGCACCAGAATTACAAGTTCAATTTCCTGAAATTAGAGCCTACATCGGAATTGGTGTTGAAGACAAGACGGCAAGGATCAACTTTAGTTTGTCCCCAGATGGAGTTCAAACGGTAGTTTTTAGAGCTGATAGTGGAACCGAGTTTATAGAACCATTTACGAAAGATCATGCTGTTTATGTATTTTTTGATTCTCGAACACGAAATTCAACGAGGCTGCCTTTTAATTGCGGAACTATAGAACAGCGTTTAAATAATGATTTGCTAAATGAGAGCGCGATTGCCAATCGGGCTGACAATCAAACCTATAAAACGATGCGATTGGCTCTGTCTTGTACAGGAGAATATGGCGCTTATTTCGGAGGAACTGTCGCTGGCGCATTAGCAGGAATGAATGCCACAATGACCCGAGTAAATGGAGTTTTTGAAAATGACATGGCGTTACATTTGAATATTATCGCTAATAATGATTTGGTAGTTTATACGAATGCGAGCACAGACCCATATTCACCTGCTTCAGGTATTAATAATTGGAACGATCAATTGCAATCAACGCTGACCAGTGTTATTGGAGAGGCTAATTATGATATTGGTCATTTGTTTGGTGCCACAGGCGGTGGCGGAAATGCCGGTTGTATAGGATGTGTTTGTGGAACGGGAAAAGGAAGCGCTTACACTGCGCCCTCTAATAACATGCCGGTAGGGGATACTTTTGACATTGATTATGTAATTCATGAAATGGGGCATCAACTAGGAGCGACCCATACTTTTTCACATAATTCTGAGGGTTCTGGAACAAATGTAGAACCCGGAAGCGGCTCAACAATCATGGGTTATGCAGGTATAACGAGTTATGATGTTCAGAGTAATTCGGACGCTTACTTTACCTACAGAAGTATTTTGCAAGTGCAAACTAATTTAAGCAGTAAAACCTGTCCAGTGAGCACACCAATTATCAATACGCCTCCCGCGGTTAATGCTGGAGAAGATTTTGTTGTTCCTTCAGGAACTCCCTATATCTTAACTGCAATTGCGTCTGATGCGGAAGGAGATACACTTACGTATTGTTGGGAGCAAAATAATAGTGCTGGTTCTGGTGCCACTGGCGCAAATTCGGTGGCTTCACCGACAAAAACGAGCGGTCCTAATTTCAGATCTTTCATTCCAAAAGCAACTGGAGTTAGAAGTATGCCGGATTCGTCGAAGATATTAGCAGGAACATTGAGTACCATGTGGGAATCTGTTTCTACAGTAGCTCGTACGCTAAAATTTACTGTGACAGTTAGGGATAACAATGTTGTTGGTGCACAAACTAGAACGGACGAAGTTAACGTTACTTCAAAAGTTCCTTATAATGCTTCGACAGCTCCTACTGGGGCAGGGCCTTTTGTTGTTACTTCGCAGAGTACAACTGGAGTGTCATGGGCGGCAGGTTCCTCGCAAATCATATCTTGGGACGTAAATAATACTACCAGCTTGCCGGGCTCGACAATCGTAAATATTAAACTCTCTTTAGATGGGGGAGTAACATTCCCTTATACTTTGGCAACCGACACGCCGAATGACGGTAATGAAACTATTACAGTTCCAAGTACTCCCGCATCTCAAACCTGTAGAGTGTTGGTTGAGCCTACTGGTAATCGTTATTTTGCAATTAATTCAAAATCATTTTATATTGGTTATCAAATAGTTAATACATGCAATACATATAGCTTTTCAACACCATTTAGCTTACCAGATGGATCGAATAGTTATACTGTAAAGCAAATAAATGTGCCAAATGCTGCGACAATTAGCGATGTTAATTTTACAATTAATGCGACGCATCCTAATCTTCAAAATTTAGTAATGGCTGTAATTAGACCTGGAGGGTCTTTGTCCACTTATTTTAATCAGCAGTGCACAGGAAATGCTGATATGAATGTAACCTTTGATGCACAGGGAAGTGTCCTAACATGCGCAAGCCCTACTGCTGGGGTGTATAAGCCAGCAAGTTTGAACTTAGATACATTTGCAGGCTTTAACCAACAAGGCAACTGGCAGTTTGGCTTTAAGGATGTTGTGGCCGGGAATTCAGGTACAATAAATTCAATAGATTTAGAAGTATGCACGCAAACATTAGTGCCTTTGGCAAATGAAACTTTTTCATTTGAAGATATTGCATTATATCCAAATCCAAACAACGGTACTTTTGCAATTCAATTTAATTCAAATTCCTCCTCAAATGTAAAGGTAGAAGTTTATGATATTGAAGGCAGAATGATTTTTGACAAAGAATACGAGAACAGCGGTGTCTTTAGTGAAAATATAGAATTGAGAGGTGTGCAATCAGGGCTTTATTTGGTTAGAATAACCGATGGAAGTAAGAGAATGGTTAGGAAAATTAACGTAAACTAAATAAAAAAACGCTCCAACTTGGAGCGTTTTTTTTTAGGAAAATCTTATATTTGATAACTATTAACTTAATTATTAAAAATAACCATGAAAAAAACTCTACTTTTATTGGTAGTTCTTTTGACCAGTAGCATGTCATTTTCTCAGAATTCGATATGGAAAAAAATTACCAATGTTGAAGTGACATCGCAGGTCTTAGCAAGAGAATCACATCCTTCCGAATTTTTGTTGTATACTCTTAACATGGAGGTTTTAAGAGAAAAACTAGCTGCCGCTCCTTCCAGAAATGTTGTTGGTCAAGAATCTAGTGTTATACTACCATTTCCAAATTCACAGGGAGAAATGCAGAACTTTAAGATCTACGAAGCCTCAATCATGCATCCAGAATTAGCAGCTAGACATCCGGAAATACAATCTTATATTGGATTAGGAATTGAGGATAAGACGGCGATGATTAGATTTAGCACCACTATTTTTGGATTGCATACTATGACATTTTCAGGAAAAAATGGGACTTCATATATTGACCCATTTTCACAGGACTTAAAGAATTATATGGTTTACAGTAAATCAAGTTTAACAAGAAACAGACAGTTTGAATGCGGGACAACAGGTGCAGCGCTTGATATTTCTGAGGAAGAACCTTCAAACTTACCCTTATTTAGAGCAGACAATAGTTTATTTAAAACCTATCGTTTGGCGCTCGCTTGTACTACAGAATATGCCGCATTTCATGTTACAGCAGCCGGAGTTGGAAGCGGGACATTAGCGCAGAAAAAAGCTGCAGTTCTTGCCGCAATGAATGTTACCATGACTAGAGTTAATGGAGTATTTGAAAAAGATATGTCATTGACAATGCAGATTATTCCAAATAATGATCTTTTAATAAATATCACAACGGATAGTTATGATAATAGCAATCCAGGTTTCATTTTATTAGATCAAAACCAAACACAAGTTGATAACATTATTGGAACGGCAAACTACGATATAGGGCACGTTTGTAGCACAGGCGGTGGTGGAGTGGCAACTTTAGGTTGTGTATGTAACAATAGTACAAAAGCCCGAGGCGTAACTGGTTCATTTGCTCCTGTGGGTGATCCGTATGATATTGACTTTGTTGCGCACGAGATGGGACACCAGTTTGGAGCAAATCACACGTTTAATAGTGATCAAGGAGGATGTAGTGGAAATCAATCTTCTAGCTCTGCTTACGAACCTGGAAGCGGAAGTACGATAATGGCATATGCAGGTTTGTGTTCACCAGACGACGTTCAAAATAACTCTGACGCTTATTTTCATACAAGAAGTATGACTCAAATGTTTACTTTAATTAATGGATCAGCCAATTGCGCTGCAGCGGTAGCCAATGGAAATACTCCACCAGTTACAGATGCTGGTCTTGATTATACAATTCCTTTTGGAACTGCTTTTGTTTTGACTGGAATTGCATCTGACGTCGATAGCGACGCATTAACGTATTGCTGGGAGCAATTCAATAATCAATTGTCTGCACAACCACCAGTTCCAACCAGTTCTAATGGTCCAAATTTTAGATCTCGAAACCCTTCAAATGTTCCTCAAAGATTTTTTCCAACATTTTCAAGTGTATTGGCAAATAATTTGACGCCGACCTGGGAAGTTGTTCCGAATGTGGCGAGAACTATGATTTTTTCACTAACTGTTCGAGATAATAGAAGTCCGTTGGGAGGACAAACAGGTCGTAATACGATGAACTTAACCTTTGCTAATGTTGGACCATTCAAAGTTACGTCCCAAAGCACACCAACTGCTTGGTTGCGAAATTCATCACAAACAGTAACTTGGGATGTTGCTGGAACTACAGCAAATAATATAAACACATCGCTTGTAAATATTAAATTGTCTGTCGATGGAGGTGTAACTTTTCCTTATGTACTTGCCGAAAACACAGCTAATGACGGAAGTGAAAATATCATAGCTCCAGCTATCAATTCGCAAAATTGTAGAATTCTTGTTGAAGCAGTTGGAAACGTTTTTTATGCGGTAAACTCTCAAACGTTTAATATCGGTTATCAAATAGTAAATACCTGTGACACTTACAACTTTTCAACACCATTTAGTTTGCCTGATGGCGCAAGCGGTTACACAGTCAAACAAATAAATGTTCCAACAGCTGGGACGATTAGCGATGTTAATTTTACCATTAATGCGACGCATCCAAATCTTCAAAACTTGATCATGGCGGTTATTAGACCTGGCGGAAGTATTTCAACATATTTTAGTCAACAGTGCACAGGTAACGCTGATATGAATGTAACATTCGATTCTCAAGGAAGCGTGCTAACTTGTGCTAGCCCAACAACTGGTACTTACAAACCAGCACCATTAAATTTAGATTCATTTAATGGCTTTAACCAACAAGGGAACTGGCAGTTTGGATTTAGAGATGCTGTTGCGGGAAACACAGGAACTATTAATTCGATTGCTTTAGAAGTTTGTTCTCAGACATTAGTGTTGGCAAATGATAGTTTTGAATTTGAAGATTTTGCTATATATCCAAATCCAAATGACAGTAATTTTACCATTCAATTTAGTTCCAATTCAAGTGGTAAAATAGGAATCGTTGTTCATGATATTAGTGGAAGAGTGATATTAAATAAGTCTTATACTAATTCTGGACTTTTCAATGAGAATATAAAACTAGAAAATGCGCAAGCTGGAATTTATCTTGTTACCATTACAGATGGCGATAAGAAAATGGTTAAACGTATTGTAGTTCAGTAACTACAATATTGATGTAAGCAAAGAGCCGCCAGTAAAACTGGCGGCTCTTTTTATTTTAATGAAATTGAAATTGCGTTAATAACCTGCGGAACTTTTGTAGTTTTAAAATTTAAATTTATTTGCGATGTTTCCGATTCTTTATTTTTTGAAATACGAAGTGAACCATTATTTATTTTATAATATCCAGTCTGCCCTTTACAATAACAAAATCGTCCAAATAAGAGTTGTACATCTTGCAGTGATTCATCAACAAAGGCTGATTCTTTGACATCGGAGTTGATTTCAAACACAATTTCTTCACGATACGAAGCGTCTTGAATATCTCCTTTTACCTTTCTGTTGTACGTGTATTTTACAACTTTGTTAGAAGTGCTTTCTACTAATTCATAGTGCAAGCCTCCTGTTTCTGTCGTTTTAACTACCATACTTTTCTTATCAAAAACCTCGACTTTGCAGTCTCCGTCTTTTGGGCATACGGAAGTGAGAGAGGCGCTCAAAACCATAGTGCTTTTCTTAGAGCTACATGATGCTAAAATTAAAAGCATGATGAATACGCCTGCTTTTTTACTTATGCGAGCATATTTTTTTTGGTATTGCTTCGCCAGTTCGGTAGTGCTCGGGTTGTCAATCTTCGATTTCATATTATTTTCCATTAAAATTAGACATGGTATTTTCTATTCCAGCCGTACCAAATGATTTGATGATTTCTGCCGACAGTTCCAATCGCTCGGGGAGCTTGGCTTTTTCATCATCGCCCCATTCTCCTAATACGTAATTGACTTGCTGCCCTTTTTTAAACTCATCACTAATACCAAAACGGAAACGCGTGTAGTTCTGAGTGTTTAGAATGATGTTGATGTTTTTCAAACCGTTATGTCCGCCATCGCTTCCTTTTAATCGAATGCGAATGGTACCGAAGGCTAAATTTAAGTCATCCGTAATCACCATAATATTTTCTAGCGGAATTTTTTCTTTTTCCATCCAATATTGGACAGCTTTTCCGCTGAGGTTCATATAGGTGTTGGGTTTAAGTAACAGAAATGTTCTGCCTTTGAATTTGTATTCTGCCAGTGAACCCAATTTTACAGTTTCAAAAGGAACAGCTTCTTTTTGTGCTAGATAATCGAGAATTTTGAATCCAATATTGTGGCGTGTATGGACGTATTCTGCGCCGATGTTGCCGAGGCCAACGATTAAAAATTTCTTCATGCCGTCAGTATTATCTATTGTTTTTTTTGAGGTAAATAAATTGGCAAACCATTTCATGGCGTAAATGTAGGAAAATTTGTTATCGGTTGCGAGTTGTAAGTTGTAGGTTTCGTTCTTGGAAAATAGGTGTTCTAGCCCTGATCGTAACGGCATCCTTTTGTGACGGTGTTCGGCACAAAAGATATAGTGAAGAGCAGGTTCCCGGCTCCTAAAAACGACTATCTTATCAATGGCAAACGTTGTAAAAACCACGAGCCACCCCACCCGCCGCGGCGGGCACCCCTCCAAAGGATGGGAATAAAAAAAGCACCAGCCTTTCGACTGATGCTTTGGTATGAAAAAGAACGAGTCTTATTTCTTTTTTGTAGGTGCTTTTGCTGCTTTTGCTGCTTCTTGAGCGGCTTTCATTGCAGCACGTGAGATTCTCACTTGAGCTACCACAGTGTTTTCCGGGTGCAATAATTTGTAGTTATCCGAAATTAATTTCGTTACATACAACTTGTTCCCCATTTCCAATGCAGAGATATCTGCATCAATAAAGTCAGGTAAGTTTTTTGGTAAAGCTTTCACTTTCAATCTACGTTGGTTCAAACGTAAAACACCTCCAAGTAAAACCCCTGGCGATACGCCTACCACTTTTACTGGAACTTCCATAGTGATTTCTTTATCGTCAAATAATTCGAAGAAGTCAATGTGCAAAATTCTGTCTGAAACAGGGTGCACTTGAATGTCTTGTAGAATTGCATTGTAAGTTTTGTTTCCCAATTCAATCGCAACAGTGTGTGCGTTTGGAGTGTAAACCAAGTTTTTGAATGCAATTTCTTCTGCTGAGAAATGTACTGCTTGCTTTCCTCCGTATAAAACGCAAGGAACCAATCCAGCATTACGTAAGGCTTTAGTCGCAACTTTGCCCACGCTTTCTCTTTCTGATCCTTTAATCGTAATCGATTTCATTGTAAAAATATAAAGTTAATAATAAAAAATTCTTTTTCAGCTCACAGCTATTAGCTCTTAGCTTTTTGGGCGTTCCCCGCTGAAAATAGCGGGTCGGGCTTTCGGCTGCACGCGGTGCTTGCCTCTATCCCTAACGCGGCCCATCAGTTACATTAAAAACTTTCCGCTGATGGAATTGTTGTGTTGCACCATGTTCATTACTTCAGCAAAAAGTGGGGCGCAACTTACCACTCTTATTTTTTTGGATTCTTTCTTTAACGGAATAGAATCGGTCACAATCAATTCTAACAATTTAGAATTTTCTATTTTGTTGTAAGCATCGCCGGATAAAATAGCGTGCGTACATATGGCTCTTACACTCAGTGCGCCTTTTTCAATCATCAAATCGGCGGCTTTCGCTAATGTTCCTCCGGTATCAATCATGTCGTCAACAAGAACGACGTTTCTTCCTTTTACTTCTCCAATGAGCTCCATGGTGTCAATTACGTTGGCGGCTCTTCGTTGTTTGTAACAAATTACTACATCCGATTCTAAGAATTTAGAATACGCATAGGCTCTTTTGGAACCTCCCATGTCTGGAGAAGCGATTGTTAGATTTTCTAGATTCAAACTTTTTACATACGGCAAAAATATGGTCGACGCAAAAAGGTGATCTACAGGCTTTTCAAAGAACCCTTGAATTTGATCTGCGTGCAAATCCATGGTCATAATTCGGGTCGCTCCTGCGGCATCTAGAAGGTTGGCTACCAATTTCGCTCCAATCGGAACTCTTGGTTTGTCTTTTCTGTCTTGACGTGCCCATCCGAAATAAGGGATAACTGCGGTTACGTGTCTGGCTGAAGCGCGTTTTGCTGCATCAATCATCAGTAACAATTCCATTAAATTGTCGGCACTCGGAAAAGTAGAGCAAACGATGAATACACGCAATCCTCGAATCGATTCTTCGTAAGAAGGCTGAAACTCCCCATCACTATATTTAGAGAACGTAACTTTTCCTAGCGGTACGCCGTACAATTCGGCCATCTTTTCCGCTAAATAGACACTCTGAGAACAAGCAAATATTTTCGCTTCTGGCTCTAGTTGTGACATTGTATTTTGTTGTTTTATTCCGCTGCGCTTTGTGCAATTGCTCTGACAATTCAGGTCGTTGTTGTGACCAAGTCGTTGTCTAAGCGTGATGCATATAAATGCCTCGGATGTAGTTAGTTAGTTGTGTGTCGCGTTAACGAGGTGCAAATTTAGGAATTAAATCCAAGTGGGAAAGGAAAATTTAGAGTATTTTTTTAGAAAGTGTAATTATATTTTTTACATTTGCACCGTGTTAAAGGGAAGGCATTGCTTTTCTATTGCGCCGGATCTGAATTTCAGGTCTGTCTGTCAAGCCCGGATGGCGGAATTGGTAGACGCGCTGGTCTCAAACACCTGTGGGAAACCGTGCCGGTTCGACTCCGGCTCCGGGTACTTAAAGCCTCTGAGAAATCAGGGGCTTTTTCTATTTAATTATTGATGAGAAAGATATTGGTAGGAGTCAGACATTTAAGGTTCGACTCCGGCTCC
>JANMML010000024.1:0-17166 GCA_031373195.1 Flavobacterium sp.
GTTGCAGAATGACAAGATTTTATAATAATAAATTGCTCAAAAGTGGAATACATATAATGCAGGTTTTAAAATTATTGGCACTCGGTTTGATTTTGCAGAATTGCAACAGAATTGCAATATTTTTTTATATATATTGCGTTATGTTTTGCTTATGCTTTTACTATGTTTTTATTATGCAAATATTACAAACATTTTCGATTAATACAAATATTTTCGACAATATTTTTTAAAATAATATTTTTTTTATGAATTGGTTACAACAATTTATTGATTATAAAGGAATTAGCGTTTTTGCTTTTGAAAAAAAAATCGGTAAAAGAAGCACTATTCAAAAAGCAATTAGAGACGGTTCTAATTTAGGAAGTAATATTTTGTCGAAAATAATTGATGAATTTCCAGAAATAAATCCGCTTTGGCTTTTAACTGGAAAAGGCGAAATGTTGCGCTCCGAAGATCAAAAAAAAGAGGTTCCAGCAGCGAGAGACGAAAAGTATATTGCCTCGCTGGAGAAAAACATCCATTTGCTTGAGGATAAATTAGCGATATATGAAGCAGAAAAAAAACCTTCTGAAAATAATAAACTTGATTTATAATTTAAACTAATAGAAATGAAAAAATTATTATTTGCCTCGTTTTTTATTATTGGTTCATTCAATGCAAAAAGCCAAACGACAATTGATGAATACAATTATTTAACAAAAGGACTTGAGGTATCAATTGAAAACGGATTGGATATAAAAAGCGGATACTCCTTAGAAAAATTCAACGAAAGAAAAGTTGCGGATTATCATTTTGATTTTTACCATTTTTTGAAAGGAGATGCTAAGTACCCGGCCGCAATTTCAATTATTGCAAAAAGTAATGTTTCGGGGACAACTTATTTTTATTGTTTGCCAATTGACAATAATAAATTATTAGCACTATTTTATGATAAAGTAAATGATCTCGATGAAAGCATGACAACTGCTTTATTAGTAGCAATGTCAGAATTAGTCACAAAATACAATAAACCATAAAAATCGCCTTTTTCTTCTTCTTTTTCTCTCTTGTTTCCTTTTTAATGGAAACTAAATAAAAAAAAGAAACAAAAAGGAAACAGTAAAACACTAGCAAAATCAATACTTTTCGCCCTAGTTTCTACAGTTTCCGTTTTTTTTGATAAAAATAAACTTGGGGTAAGGGGTAAAAAACAACCGAGCCAAAAAAAATAAAATAGGTGTACCTAAAAACGCCTGTCATTTGAAGCTGGTCGCTTCAAACAAAAGTCTTTTTAAGGTACGGATAATGTCGCA
Organism: Flavobacterium sp.; assembly: GCA_031373195.1. GTDB lineage: Bacteria > Bacteroidota > Bacteroidia > Flavobacteriales > Flavobacteriaceae > Flavobacterium. The sequence goes on from JANMML010000024.1 coordinate 1,293, forward strand.
ACCGCTGCGCTATTGAGGTGTTAGATGCAATTGTACTGTGCCAAAATTGATACAAAAAAACAAATAAATAACAGGTTAAGGATAAAAAGCAAGTCAATAAAAATGGAGGGTTTCAATTAGAAAAGTGGGATAAAATAGGGGTTTTGCAGTCCTGTTCCCGCTACTAAGTAAGCCATTCAGCAATGAGTGGCTTTTTTTATATAATCACAGTGCGATCAAATTTATGGAACACAAAGCAGGCTTCGTCAATATAATTGATTTGATATTAAGAGGAGAATGTCCAGTGAACATTCGGGCTTGCCAACAACAAAAAACAGATAGTTATGGAACATAAGGCAGGTTTTGTTAATATTATAGGCAATCCTAACGTAGGTAAATCAACACTCATGAATGCTTTTGTGGGAGAACGATTATCCATCATTACCTCGAAAGCGCAAACCACGCGCCATCGCATTTTGGGCATCGTCAACGGCGATGATTTTCAATTGATTCTTTCTGACACACCTGGAATCATCAAGCCAGCCTACGAAATGCAAGAGTCGATGATGAACTTTGTCAAATCAGCCTTTGAAGATGCCGACATTCTAATCTATATGGTCGAGATTGGCGAACAAGACCTCAAAGACGAAGCGTTTTTCAATAAAATTATCCATGCAAAAATTCCGGTTTTGCTACTGTTAAACAAAATCGATAATTCAAATCAAGAACAGTTAGAAGAACAAGTGACTTTTTGGACGGCCAAAGTGCCCAATGCAGAAATCTTCCCGATATCGGCGCTGAAAAACTTCAATGTTCCTGAAGTGTTTGCTAGAATTATTTCACTCTTACCAGTTTCGCCAGCCTATTATCCTAAAGATCAACTCACTGACAAGCCAGAACGGTTTTTCGTCAACGAAACCATTCGCGAGAAAATCTTGCTACACTACAACAAAGAAATTCCCTACGCCGTCGAAATCGAAACCGAAGAGTTTTTTGAAGATGAAAAAATCATCCGAATCCGTGCTTTGATTATGGTGGAACGTGATACGCAAAAGGGAATCATCATTGGTCATAAAGGCGAAGCGCTCAAAAGAGTGGGTGTCGAAGCTCGCGCAGATCTTGAGAAATTCTTCGGCAAGCAAATACACATCGAAATGTATGTGAAAGTCAATAAGAACTGGAGAAGCAACGTCAATCAACTCAAACGTTTTGGATACAATAATTAAATTCTAATAATCAAATTCCAAATTCCAAATTCCATGTTCTTAGGTTTTGGAATTTGGAATTTCTTTTTTGTAATTTTTTGCTTTTGGGCGTGACCACAAGGGTCGGGCTATCCGTTATTATCTTTTGTGCCACCCGAGCGGAGCGAACGGACGAAGTAAAAGCCGTCACAAAAGGATAACCACTACTATCCCTCATGCAAACATCCGTCGTTCTATTTCAAAATTTTATGAAATAAGGCTTCCAATTCATCCATCTGTCCATAGCCATTAGAACGAATTTGACGAGCGATAAAATAGAGCAAGAACCAAACAATCACCATCAAACCCATCACCAACAAATCCATAGCAAATGGTTGGTTCAGCGTGATATTAGAATACAAGATCATTCCAAAAATGATAAAGACTCCCGCCACCAAAAAATGTAAGAACATAAAGAAGGTCCAAAGTGTTTGCGCAGGACCAAATAGTCCGCGTATGTGCGTATGATTGTCCCTTGATTCCAATTCAATGTGTAAATGAGGAGACCAATACTGTCTTTTTTCGCCAATTACATTCAACCAAATATGATCTTCACAGACCGAAATCTTAAAATCACGGGACACCTTTTCGGCATAATCCTCAAATTTTTTGCGCACTAGATTAATTTCTTCGGCCAAGTCTATATAAAAACGTAATCGGAGTCGGACGGTTTTTGCTGTTTCCATAACGATTCTTTTAGCAGTTAGTTGATATGGTTTAGCTAATTTACTAAAAAAAATGCTGCTTTCTACAAGCAAGATGTACCAATAATAATCACAGAGCGACTTTTAAAAAGCATGGCTAATAAAATAATAACCGTTCTCAAAGTTTTGTCAAAGCTGCCAATTGGTTTTATTTGTATGTTTGTGAAAATTAACATGAAGTGTAGATAATCTGCAGCAAAATTTGTAGCAAAATGTCTATAGAAAAACCAATTCCTATGCAAAAATTGACCAGAATGCTGATACTGGTAATCCTTTTGGGTTTCAGCACCAACCTCTTAACTGCGCAAACCACAATTCTCGACCAGAGCTTACTTACCCAACAAAGCTTCGATACATTCAGTACTTTTAGCGTTACAGGTGCACAAACATGGAATTATAGCTCCACCTATGGCGCCGTCTGCAGTGGTTACGTATCAGGTCAAAGTTATGAAAACGAAGATTGGCTAATTAGTCCAACCATGAACCTAACTCAAATAGAAAATGTTAATCTGACTTTCCGACATACTCGAGGCAATGGATCTGTATTAAATGTGGGTGTAGCTGAAGGATGGTACAAGGTAATCGCTACAGCCGATTATACCGGTGATCCGACAACCACACAATGGGTTGAATTAGCCGGATTCAACCAAAACATTCCAGTCGCATGGCAATATATAGCTTCAGGGCAGCTATTGATACCCGATGAGGTTAAGACAGAAAATACACGAATAGCTTTCCGATATTATTGCGCTGCTGGCCAAAGCGCCACTTGGGAGATTAAGAATGTAAAAGTTACTGGAGGACCTCCAGGAGTAGATCCTAACCCAGGTGTTTTCAAAATCACCAATTGGAACACGGAATGGTTGGGTTGCACGCAATTCGGTCCCTTCGACGAATCGCTCCAAATTAGCAATGTCGCCTCGGCTATGTTGGAAATGAATTCAGATGTTTATTGCCTTCAGGAGGTCTCTAATACTGTTGCCAATCCGTCTATCGAAACCCTTGTTTCATTTTTAGGAAGTGATCAGTGGGGAGGCAGTATCGCTCCCAGCAATACTGGTGATTGCTCCCAACGACAAGGGATCATCTATAAGAAATCGAAAGTAGAGTTGGTGAGTTCAGAAGAATTAAGTAACGGCGTTCCTGCGCAAGGGAATTCCTATTACTACAATTGGGCTAGTGGTCGCTTTCCTACGCTCTATAACGTAAATCTGCTGGCCGGAAGCACCATCATTCCCATATCACTTGTCAATATCCACGCTAAATCGGAAGACGGAAATGCGATGAGTTATACCCGTAGATTGGGCGGTTCGCAAGGTCTCAAAACAGTACTCGATTTAGCAACATTTAATTCAAGAAACCTTGTCGTTATTGGTGATTTCAACGATTATCTCAACGGGACAACTAGCGCCGCTTGCGCTTGTATAGATTCACCTTTTAAAAATTTTGTAGATGATCAAGCTAATTATAGTACCATCACCCAAAATTTAACCAACACCTCTGGAACTGCGCCCATTATTGAGCATATCATCCTTTCAAACGAGTTGTCCGGAAATTACATTTCCAACAGTGTTTTTAGAGAGTTTGCCGTGGCGCAAAATATCACCAATTTTAATTATACAACTTCCAACCACATTCCAGTAAGTGCTACGCTTCAATTTTCTTTGCTGGGTAATTCAAAATTTTTGCCCGAAAGTGACAGTTCCTTGTCAATTTATCCGAATCCTGTAAAAGACCATCTTAAGTTTGATGTCACTGGAATTAAAGACAATACCAATATAGCAATATACGATTTGCAAGGCAGACAAATACAGTATGAAAAGTTAAGTGCTAATTCAGTTAGCGTGGCGGCTTTACCTGCTGGTGTCTATCTTTTAAAAGTCGGTAACTACTGGGCAAAATTTGTAAAAGAATAAATAAACTCACGAAGTGCCTTTTAAACAGCTTGCGTAAATTAAGAAAGAGAGTCTCCATTGGGACTCTTTTTTTGTTTTGAGCGTGTCGCTGCGTCGTTCCTCCTTGCGTCGCGCTGTTCGCAGTACGCGGTACTTGCTGCCATCGCTCACGCAGCTTCTCGTAGACAACAATGCCCTAGCCCGGATGGGAATGGTATACTTTTGTTCTGGGGTTCAGAACAAAAGATGTAATGTACAGCCGGATTAGCTCCTAAAAAACCACCAAAAACTCAGCGACTCAGTTACTTGCAACTGAGTACCTTTTTTACCTACCTTTGCACCATATTTCAAAAAGCATTATGAATAACATTGTAGCCATAGTCGGAAGACCCAACGTAGGAAAATCAACCCTTTTTAATCGGTTGATTCAGAGAAGAGAAGCCATCGTAGATTCGGTTTCGGGCGTGACCCGCGATCGTAATTACGGAAAGAGCGAATGGAATGGAAAAGAGTTTTCTGTTATTGATACTGGCGGTTATATTCGCGGATCGGACGATGTTTTCGAAGCAGAGATCCGCAAGCAGGTAGAACTCGCCATCGACGAAGCCGACGTTATTATTTTCGTAACCGACGTTGAAGAGGGCATCACTCCCATGGACGAAGCCGTGGCAAAGTTGTTGCGAAAAGTCACGAAACCTGTTTTGTTGGCAGTCAACAAAGTGGACAACGCGATGCGTGAAAAAGACGCCATCGAATTCTATAATTTGGGATTGGGCGATTATTATACGTTTGCCAGCATATCAGGAAGCGGCACAGGAGATTTACTCGATGCCTTAATCGATGCATTTCCAATCAAACCAGAACCTACACAAGAAGAAATCGAATTGCCTCGTTTTGCGGTGGTCGGTCGACCGAACGCCGGAAAATCAAGCTTTATAAACGCTTTGATTGGCAAAGAACGTTTCATGGTAACAGATATCGCCGGAACAACTCGTGACGCCATCGACACCAAATTTGATCGATTTGGATTTGAATTCAACTTAGTAGACACTGCGGGAATTCGTCGTAAAGCGAAAGTTAAAGAAGACTTAGAATTCTATTCAGTGATGCGTTCCGTTCGAGCGATTGAATACGCAGACGTTTGTATCTTAATCATTGATGCAACTCGTGGCTTTGAAGGGCAAGACCAAAGTATTTTTTGGTTGGCAGAGAAGAACCGCAAAGGCGTTGTAATCTTGGTCAACAAGTGGGATTTGGTCGAAAAAGACACCATGTCGACACGAGATTACGAAGAGAAAATTCGCAAAGAATTGATGCCATTTACGGATGTGCCGATTCTGTTTGTTTCTGCGCTAACTAAACAAAGACTTTTAAAAGCGCTAGAGACAACAGTTCAGGTTTTTGAAAGCAGAAAGCAACATATCGCCACGTCAAAATTCAATGACCATATGCTGAAGGTAATTGAAGGCTATCCACCGCCAGCATTGAAAGGGAAGTATGTAAAAATTAAATATTGCATGCAGTTGCCAACACCAACGCCTCAGTTTGTGTTCTTTGCCAATTTGCCGCAATATGTCAAAGAAGCCTACAAGCGTTTCTTAGAAAACAAAATCCGTGAAAATTGGGATTTCTCTGGCGTTCCAATTGATATTTATATCCGAGAGAAATAAACAAAACATAAAATTTCGAGAGAATTTTTTTCTCTCATACTAATTGACGAATTTCGTTGTTCTTTAAAAGTAACAACGAAATTTTTTTATGCCGAAATTCTACTTTCTCCTCCTGTTTTTTAGCACGTTTGTGTTTTCTCAAAATACGATTTCTATAAAAGGAAAAATACTAGAGAAAAACACACAAGTTCCCCGAGAGTCTGCAACCGTTTACCTGACGTCTGTCAAGGATTCGACCGTTATCGATTACACCATTACAGATAAAAACGGATTATTTAAAATGGAAACCAGGAAAATGAACAAGCCTGTTTTTTTGAAAGTTTCCTACATGGGTTATCAGTCCTTCCAACAAGAACAAGAATCTATTGTAGAATCAAAAGATTTTGGAATTATTCGATTAGAGGAAAATGCCAACAATTTGAATGAAGTCATCGTCAAAAGCGAGGCGCCGCCGATTCGGATCAAGAAAGATACGTTAGAGTTTAATGCGTCTTCGTTTAAAGTGCGCCCGGATTCGAATGTGGAGTCTTTGCTAAAACAATTGCCCGGAGTAGAAATAGATGCTGATGGAAAAATTACGGTCAATGGCAAAGAAGTCAATCAAGTATTAGTCAATGGAAAACCATTTTTTGACAAAGATGGAAAGATAGCGCTGCAAAGTTTACCCTCAGATATTATCAATAAAGTGCAAGTCAGCGACACCAAAACGAGAAAAGAAGAACTCACCAAACAAGCCGCGAGTTCTAATAATGCGAGCATTAATTTAACCATCGACGAAGATAAAAACAAAGGTTTATTTGGCAAGTTTATGGGCGGCTACGGTTCGGACAAGCGCTATGAAAGTAGTGCATTAATCAACTATTTTAAAAACAAACGCAAGGTCAGTGTATTGGCGTCTTCCAACAATATCAATTCTACTGGATTTTCAATGGATGAAGTTTTTGATAATATGGGTGGCGGTCGAAATGTTGCCTATTTTTATAATAATGACGGCAGTTACGGAATCGGGAATATGCGTTTTGGCGGGAACAAGGGAATTACACAATCGAATATGGTCGGGGCGAACTATGCAGATGAATGGGTGAAAAATTTGGATTCAAATGCCAGTTATTTCTTCACAAATGCGAATACAAACAACGTAAATACGACTAGTCAAATCAATTTATTACCAACGGGAAATTTTACTACAACCTCAGTTTCAAAAACGAATGAAGACCGTTATGGGCATAATCTAAACACCATTTTTGAACACAAAATCGACTCAACCGGTGTTTTAGAATTGACTACCAAATTTCAAAAATCGAATAGTAAATATGGATCAAATGCTTCGCAAACATCGATGGCTGAAAATGAAGTTTTGCTTAATGAAGCGAACTCCGCAACATTTGATGAAAACGACAGAAGCAACTTTAGCAATAACATCAATTTTAATAAAGGCTTCAAAAGAAAAGGACGCAATATCAATATTTCTTTATCTAATGATAATTCTAATGAAAAAGTCAATTCATTAAATCAATCCACCACTATTTTTTATCAAAGCGGAGCACCATCAGATATTCGAAATCAAGAGATAAACAATAGAAATATCAAAGATGTCTATGATGGTGAAATTCAATTTATGGAACCGGTTATCGATTCATTACAAGTAAACCTTAGTGTTTATGTCAAACGAGAAACGAGTATCGAAGAAAGGCAGTCATTTGATTTTGATGAAGCCAGCCAATCCTATTCTAGTTTTAATTCAGCATTATCCAATTTTACCAAGTCAACCATCAAAATGATTTGCCCAAAATCAGGATTTTCTATTCAGAAAAAGAAGTATTCATTATCGATGACTGGTGGGACCAACATTGTTCAATTTGAGAACTTTTCAAACTACCTAGGCTCCGATTTTCAATTGAATAAAGAATACTTTTTTCCATATGCACAAGCTAATTTTAGTTATGAGTTAGCAAAATCAAAACATATTTGGATGAGTTACGATTATCAAGTATTTATGCCGGGTGCCAATCAAATACTTCCCGTTGAAAATATTGCGAATCCGCTGAATACTTTCGTCGGAAATCCGAATATTGACTTAATCAAAAACCACTCGATTTATTTTAACTTCAATAATTTTGATTATGCCACAAGAACAGGATATACCATTTATGGCGGAGGTGATTATTATGATAGTCAAGTAGTTTCTTCTACAACTTTTGATGATAATGGTAAACGAACCACCACGTATGAAAATGTTGCAGGGACTATAGATTCTTGGTTTGGAGGTCATTGGAATAAAACCTACAAAAAAGAAGCGCATACGTTTAAAGTGAATTTTGGAGTGCAAAACAACTATACAAAATCGAAAGGATTTACTAACGGAAAGTCTTTTGAAGCAGATGCACTCCAATTTACCCCGAGATTAGGTTTTACTTACGAATATGGGGAGTTGCTAACCATTAATCCGTCCTACAGCGTGTCGTTCAATAACACTAAATACACGAACTATATCATAGAAGCTACTTCAAATGTATTGCATCGTTTCAATTTGCAAACGACCACGTATTGGCCAAAGAATTGGGTGTTCGGGAATGACTTTGGGTATACGTACAATTCTAATATCGCCGACGGATTTAAAAAAGATTTCTATTTATGGAATACCAGTTTAGCTTACAGCTTTTACAATAAGAAATTTACGGCGAAAGTTAAAGTCTATGATTTATTAGATCAAAATCAAAGTAATTCAAGAACCATTACGCCAACAACGATTCGCGATGAGGAGAACATTGTTTTGCAACGCTATGTGATGTTTTCTTTGACTTATAAAATTGAAAAATTCGCTGGAAAAGAAAAGCCTTCAAGCGGCAATCGACATATGATGTATTAATTGTCAGAAGAGTTTTGTTGAGAAAAGATTAGATTTAGTTACAGTTCAACTAAATTTGTACTGATTCTGTTATAAAAATAATTTTTATGAAATACGTTACAACGATATTGCTTTTCACTACTTCGATACTTTTTGCTCAAGTAACATTGAAAATAACTTCGCTGCCAGCAAATACTCCTGCAAATGCAACTATATATTTAGCAGGTTCAGTCAATAGCTGGAATGCGGTAGATCCAAATTATATCATGCAATCCGATGGCTTGGGAAATTGGCAAATTGTGATTCCACAAGGTATAGGAACTGTCGAATATAAATTCACGCGAGGAAGTTGGCCAACAGTTGAAGGAAATGCAACAGGAAGTTTCTTGCCCAACAGAAGTTTTACGCATTCAAACCAACCACAATCAATTAATCTAACGATTCAATCATGGGAAGACCTGGGAAGTGGCGCAACGAGTACAGCAGCTTCCAATGTTCAAATTTTAAGTAATTCTTTCGGTATTCCACAGTTGAGTACCACGAGAAGAATTTGGTTGTACTTGCCGCCTGATTATGATACTTCTACCAAGAATTATCCGGTGCTGTATATGCAAGACGGGCAAAATTTATTTGACAACGTGACGTCTTTTTCAGGAGAATGGCAAGTAGATGAAACCTTGAATACGTTGTTCAATCAAGGCGATTTCGGTGCAATTGTTGTCGGAATTGATAATGGTGGAGGCGAGCGACTCAATGAATATTCTCCATGGGTGAATGCACAATACGGTGGAGGTGATGGAGATGATTACGCGGATTTTATGGCAAACACTTTAAAGCCTTACATTGATTCGAATTACAGAACACGTGCTGAACCAGCGATGAACGCTTTAATCGGAAGTTCAATGGGCGCACTTATTGCTACTTATGGCGCTTGTGAGTTTCCGAATGCGTTTCGCAAAGTTGGTAATTTGAGTCCAGCCTACTGGTTTTCTCTGTCCAATTTGAATACATATATCAATACTTCTGTAAGTGGTTTGCAAAATCACAGAATGTATTTTGTGGCTGGAACGAATGAATCTTCTACAATGGTGTCGAATACCAATGCGGTTAGAAGTAATTTGTTATCCAGAGGACTAACTACAGCCAATTCATTGACCAAGTTTGATACTTATGGAACGCACACAGAAAGTTATTGGCGAGGTGAATTTGGAGCGCTCTATCAATGGTTATTTCAAAATGAAAATCTAGCAGTGGCATCATCTAACTTTGAATCACCGAAAATTATACAAACGCGTTCGGGTAAAATATATGTTGAAGGAATTTCTTCTCCGACCACTTTTGCTATTTTTGATCTACTTGGTCAACAAGTGCAGACCATAACTTTATCAAACGGAATCGATCAATTGCCAGATGAATTATCGAAAGGAATTTATATTTTGAAAAATTTCCAAGACACACGTTTTGAAAAGATTAAAATCATTAAAAATTAAAACCTATTAATTTTAATGCATTCCATCTAGTCGATAACACCAAGATAAATAGCCTTCTTAATTAGCCCAGCAATATTTTTGACCTGCAGTTTATAAAAAATATTTTTTCGATGGGTTTCGATGGTATTCTTGCTGATGTTTAGTTGTAAAGCGATTTCATCCGTTGTAAGTTCTTTTGCAATGAGTTCAATAATTTCTTTTTCCCTTTTACTTAGAATTGATTTATTGAATTCGAAAAGGCTTTCGTTTGACGAAACTCCATTGAAGTGTTTTTCATTTCTTAATACAATTCCATTAATTGCATTGATGAGTTTTTCTTTGTCAGTTTCTTTTAGTAAAAATCCATTAATATCCTTTAACGATTGCATGTTATCAAACATACTTACGACTAAGATTTTCACATTTTGAAAATCTTTTCTAAGAATTTTTATAAATTCAAGACCATTCATCTCAGGCATTGATATATCTGTAATGATTATATCAGGAACACTTTTTTCGATTTTTAAAAGAGCGTCTTTTGGTCTATGTTTGGCAAAAACTATTTCAAAATTAGGTTCGTTAGATAGTACTGAAATCAATCCGTCTAAAAACATTTTGTGGTCATCAACAATTCCAATTGTTATCATTTTATCTGCAGGGGTATGTCTATTATTATAAAACTCCCTTTACTGACCAACGATTCAATAGTTAGCGTTCCGTGAAAGGATTTTAATCGATCTTGAATATTTTTTAAACCTATACCCGAAGTATTTGTTGTTTTAAAACCAATACCGTCATCTTCAACAATTATATTTATAAAATCTTCGTGTTGGGTAATCGTTATAGCTACTTTTTTTGCTTTGGCATGTTTTGAAATATTGGCTAATAACTCTTGAATAATTCTGTAAAGATGATGTTTTAGCGTTTCTTTTAGATCTTTAAAAGTGTCTTCAGGGTAAATAACAATATCCATTTCAAATTCGTTTCTGTTTTCATACTCTTTTTTTAAATCTAACAGCACAATATTAAAGTCTTTATCCTTTAAAAAATTACTACTTAGGTTATGCGAAATATTGCGCAACTCTTGGAAGAGCCCTGTAAGTCGATTAATTACTACCAAAATATTTTCATTATTGATAGATGCATTGATTCTGGATAAATATAATTTTATTCCTGCCAATTCGCCTCCAATACCATCGTGAATTTCGCTTGCAATTCTATCCCGTTCCGTAGCTTGACCTTCCAAAACTCCCAAAATGCGATCAATCTCGTGTTCATTTTCTAATTTTATTTTTTCCTGAAGAAAAAGCTCTTGTTCTTTTTCATTGATGATCTTTTGCAATTTGTTTTTATTCCTGTAAAAAAAGGTCAAAATCAGTAAACCTATCGTAATTGCTAAACTTATAAAAATAACAGTTTGCTTTTTTGAGCGCTCTATTATTTTTTCTTTATTCAACAAATCGATTTTCAAGTTCTTTTTTTCAACTTCATACTTAGTTTGAATTTCGTGAAATGCGATGTTTTTGTTGATAGTAAATATGCTATCGTTTAGATTCTTATATTTTTCTTGAAATGAATAGGCAGATTTATAATCATTTTTATAGGTATAAACAGTAGAAATGTACTTGTATAAATTTAGTTTTTGATCTGAGGTTATATTCTTTGAAGATAAAAATAATGCTTTCTGATAATAAACTAAGGCTTGGTCAAATTGTTTTTTAGTTAAATAATATCCTCCAAAATTAAAATATACAAAAAACAGTAAGGTATCATCTTTTAATATCCTTTGAATTTTAGCAGATTCCTGAATATGCTTGTACGCCTTTTTTACATCCTCTTTACGTGGGCTATCTAAATAAAAATTACTCATGTTAGTATGAATAATAAACGCTGTCGCAAAATCGCTATTTTTCTGCACGATACGCAAAGCATTCTGATAAAAATTCAACGTCTTAGCTTTATCTGAAGTAGCATATATCATGGCGACTGTTATGTATCCTTTTGCCAACTCATTATATAAACCATTTTTTTTTGCGTTGATAATATTTTGTTCGTAGTACTCAAGCCCTTTCAAGGTGTCTTTTTGAAACATATACAAGTTACCCAAGTTGAGCAATACCTTAGACTTAAGCTCTGGTAATTTACCTACGTCAACAATCTCTAAAGAACTCAAATAATATTTTAAAGATTGATCAAACTTATCCATATCTGCAGCCAGCATACCCAATTGATTGTAGCTGGAGGCAAGAATTTTATAGTATTTGATTTTACGAGAATAAGCAATCGCTTGGTTGCAATTTACTTTAGATAAATATCTATTGTTTTGAAGGTAGTAGTAATATCCTAAATTATATAATGACCGCGCAATTAAAGAATCTTGTTGTAAGGCAACGCTTTGCTTATAGGCTTTATCAATATGGTAAAATGCAACTTCTGGCTTAGAATCTATATTCAAGGCAAACAAATCAATTTCTCTTTCAATTTGCTTTGACATGCTTTGAGCATAGAGCATTGAAGACGAAAGAACGAAAAAAGCAATCAATAAGTTTACGTTCATAAGCAAAAAATATCCCTGTTTTATGGTATGGTTTGATGTTCAAATATAGGTCAAATTTGATAGAAATATTTGAAATTATTCATCTAACCTCTTAAAAATTAATACCATGAAATCAAAAATTGCTCAATTGCTATTCGTAAGTTCTTTATTCTTCAATCTCAATGCATCTACTGATATCGGTGGAACTACTATTCCGCCAAAAGGAAGCGGTCCTGCACTGAAAACAGCAACCCAAGCTCCCACAGTGCTCTTTACTTCCCAGGTCATCAACCCTTCAGTACGTTAAAAAATGCGAGAAATAATTCACATTGATGTCATTCTCGAAAACGTGAATCTCAAAAAAGTCAACCGTGGTATTGTGCTACTCCTCATCCACGGAAATCTCTAAGAGTAATGTTTTTTACAATTAATATCTCATAACTTCAATTATTTACATTATGAAAAAATTATTTAATTTATTGAACACGCAACTAGTATTGCTAGTTGTTTTGTTTGGCGCAACTGCGGTTGCGCAAGTGGTTCAAGTGCCTTCTAACTGCAGAGTTGTGGTAGCTGGGACTGGTGGAACATTAGGTTTTGGTCCAACTGGAAAAGTTGGTCAAGGTGGTATGGTTGCCATGCCTGACATACAATTAGTATCCCCATTTACAGCAAATCAAGGAGGAAGTTTTACTTTCATCCCGCCAGTTGTTGTACCAGCAATTACTACTGCGACTTGGACTCTTTTAGGAGACTTATCTAATACTCTAGTTTCTAATACTGCTTTCGGAGTTACAGGAAATTTTAATGGGGCAACAAATCCGCCTAGTGGTTTATCCGCAACAATATTAAGTTATAACAGACGTTTCAGAGCTTCTGAAGGGGTTGGACTTCCTCTATTAAAACAAAACTGGGCTCGAAGCAATGGGCAAGTTCGTATAACCTATGCTAGTTGCGGAGGCTCACTCACTTTTAATGTGTATAAAAACTTTAGTCAAACTATTACTACAATTGTGGCACCTATTACACCAGTGGCTGCCGTGCCCATCATTGTTGGTCCAGATTGCTTGAAGCCACTTACGCAATACACCTACTCGGTAGACCAAATAGTTAGTGATAACGCTGATGATGCGATAGGTTTTGACAGCTACTATTGGACTGGTTTACCTGCCGCTTTAGTTAGTGCAAGCACTACTTACACTTCTGCTGATAAAAGTTCCATTACTTTTACAACTGGTACAACCGTTTCTACATTTACATTACAGTGTTGTTATGGCAGGGTAAATCCCAATACTGCTGATGGCGGAATATCTACGTTAAGTAATCTTGTTTCTGGTACTCACACCACTTGTGTTTCTAAAGCTCTTTTGATAGCGCCAGTAGCGCCTAGTTATGTGACTGCTCCACCAACTTGTGTTGCCACTGGAACGGTTGCTTCTCCTGCGCTATTTAGCGTAGTCTATCCAAACGTGCTGGGTGGGCAAACCTATACCTGGACGGCTACCAACACAGGTTGGATAGATAACGGAACATTGTCAGCAACAACATTTACTCCTGTTGTTAATACTACAACTGGAAACACTACTTTAACGGTTAATACGGCAGGTAATAACAATCCTGGTGTACTTACGCTAACCATAACGGGTAATGGCTGTGATCCTGCTATTTTTAATTACCAAATTAACAGAAACATTACAACACCTTTAACCATTGTGTCTACTATAGGTAGCACTACCAATTGTTTTGCAAGTACATCGTCTAACAATAACTTCACCATTTCTCCTACTAACTCCAATGGTGTTGAATGGTATTTGACTGCCGTCGGTTCGACAATACCAATAACCATTACGGGAGTGGCACTTGTTAATGCCAACACAGCAACAGTAACCTTAAATACTACTGGTGCTGCTGCAGGTTCGTTTTTGCTTAATGTACGATCTAGTACTGCCACTTGTAATAGTACTTCTATCAACACAACTATCAACATTCAACCTGCTGCCCCAGTATTTACAACAGGCACGCCTAGCTGTGTGGTACGAAGTACTACAGGAATCACTACGGTAGCCGTAACGCCCGTTGCTGGTGCTACAAGCTACACCTGGGCCACAGTTCCTGCAAGTGCTCCTGGCATAACAATAACAAATGGTACTACCGCAAATCCTACCATTGTATTTAATAGTGCTACAGGTGTAAATTCTGTTACTCTTAGTGTTACTGCAAATGGTGTTAATGGCTGTAATAGTCCTACAACTACCAAAGTCATAAACTACATTACCGTAGCGACAAATTTTAGTGGTGGTGTCTTTAATGATCAATACGCCGTAAGCGGCACTTGTGGGCCTGTAACCTCTTGGACACTAAGTACTGGTGTAACTCCATTTATCGTTTCAACAACTTATACAGCTACGACTGGAAACATTACTATAACGGGAACTAATAACAACAACCTGCAAGTTTCAGGTACTACAGGATTAGCGTTAACCGCAGTATGTGCTAATTTAGCCAGCGGAATAACCGTATGTGCCAATTTGACTGGAGCAACTAATACGCAAAGACCGTCAAGTACTGCATCTAATTCCGACACAAAAGGGGAAAATAAAAATGTAACAATCACGCCAAATCCGAACTCGGGTACTTTTAGCATTCACGTAACCGATTTTAATGAAAGCGCTAGTGCCACATTAACCGATTTTTCAGGTAATGAAATCCAAAAGTATAACTTACGCAAAGGAGATAATAAAATTGAAAAAGAAGGATTGACAAAAGGGACTTATTTTGTTGTTTTACGAATTGACGGAAAACAAGAAGCAAGACAAGTTATTATTAAATAATTAGTCTTAATTAAATAGGAAGTTTTGGAGCTATGCTCCAAAACTTCCTTATTTTTATATCGCTGTTTATCATTAATTAAAGTATAACAATTATGAAAAAAATAATTACACTACTATTGGTATTTCTATTCTGGGGGTTAGGGGACTTATACGCCCAAAAAGAACTTTGGGGAGTAAATTCAGGAAGTGAATATACTGTAAATGATCCAGCAGCGTATTATGGCAACATTACCAAATATGACATTAATGGCGAAAACCCAGTAATAATGCACGAGTTCGATCTTATTCACGGTGCAATTCCAAAAGGCAGATTGTTTTTAGCTAGTAATGGAAAATTATATGGAACTGCGGTGCACGGAGGAAATTTTTTCTTTAATAGTGCTCAAAATGTATATGCAGGGGTTTTATTTGAGTATGATTTAATTTTAAATAAGTACACGGTTTTGTATTATTTTAATTTAGATACTATTGGTGAGGGTTACAATCCTATCATAGGAGTAATAGAACCTATACCCGGAATACTAATTGGTGCAACTGCAAATCGTATTTTTAAGTATGATGTAGCAATGCAGACTATAACTTTTTCTAATATCATTCCTATAAACGCTATTTATGACGAGTTGATGATTGCTTCTAACGGATCTATTTATGGCACTTCATGGTCAGGTAATTGTACAAGCACCATAGCTAATGAACCC
>JANMML010000019.1:0-24290 GCA_031373195.1 Flavobacterium sp.
TTCATTCTCAAAGCGGGTGCAAAAGTAATTATTCTTTTCTACTATACAAGCCTTTTGTAAAATAAATTTTAATTTTATTTTCGAAATCCTCGTTATCAGTATTTTATAAGAACATCCCTCTTTGGCGGGGTGCAAAGATAAACAAGTATCTTACCTTTTTCCAAAAATATCTTAACCTTTTTTTTGCTTTGTTTATAACTTGTTGGGGGTGCGAAGGTTGAATAAAATAAATCTTTATTTAACCGCAAAGCACGCGAAGGTTTAACGCTAAGGTCGCAAAGGCTTTAAATAAGACTCGCTTACTAAAATACAAAAATCCCTCGACTGCGCTCGGGGTGACAATTGAAAACAAATGCCATAGCCCCGATAGCAACGGAAATCCTTTTGCTTTTTTCTTTAAAAAGCAAAAGATTGCAGTGGATAGCGGGAAATAGCTCCGAGAAAAACAAACGCCTTGACTGTGCTCGGTGTGACAATTAATCGAAACGAATGGCTTTTACGGGAGAAATTTTGGTAATGATGTACGACGGAATCAATAAAACCAATAGACAAATCGCAATTGTGCCGATATTAAGCGCTACAATATACATCCAATTCAAGTAGACCGGCGCTTCGTTGACGTAGTAATTTTCGGGGTTGAGCTGAATGATTCCGAAATATTTTTGAATAAGCAACAAGCCAATCCCTACGACATTCCCCCAAAATAGTCCGCGTGTCATCAAGTAAAAGGCGTTATACAAAAACACTTTTCGTATCGTCCAATTGTTGGCGCCCAATGCTTTGAGAATTCCGATCATTTGGGTTCTTTCGAGGATGAGCACCAGTAAAGCGACGACCATATTGATGGTGGCTACGGCAATCATGACAATCAGAATCACGATAATATTGAAATCGAATAGTTGCAACCACTCGAAAATATAATAATACTTTTCGGCAATGGTTTGGGTGTCGAGCGTGGAGTTGGTTTGCTCGTAGACTTCTTCTCCTTTGGACTTTATTTGGGTGAAGTCATCGACAAAAACTTCAAAAGCACCGACTTGATCGGGCTGCCATTTGTTGATGCGCTGCACATGTCGAATATCACCAATAATATAAGAAGCATCGAATTCTTGAATGCCAGAATTGTAAATTCCAACGACCTTAAAAACCCGCAAATTCGGCAATTGATTGTTACCTTCTTTCATAAAAAAGGTGTTGAAAGTGGTCCCTAATTTTAGATTGAGTCGATTGGCTAAATATTGCGAAATTAAGATTTCATTGTTTAACTGGTGCTTGCCATCGGGGATTCTACCTGAAATAATGTACTCTCGAATGTTCTTCCATTGGTAATCTTTGCCGACCCCTTTAAAAATGATGCCTTCAAAAGCATCCTCTGTTCTGATAATTCCGGCTTTGCTTGCTACGGCTTGAATGTGGCTGATGCCATCTACAGATTTAAATTTTGGATAAAAATCTTGATGCGTAGAAATAGGCGTGACACTTCCTTGCGACTGGTTATCATCGAAGTTGGATATAATGATGTGTCCGTTGAAAGCAGAAACCTTTTCCCGAATTTTTTCTTGTAAACCAATTCCTGTCGCAACAGAAACGATCATCATAATCATTCCAATCGCTATCGCCGCAATTGCAATTTTTATAATTGGTGCAGAAATACTACTTTTACGCCCTTTAGCCGTAATGAGTCTTTTGGCTATAAAATATTCTAGATTCAATTTGGTTTTGCTGTGGATTTACTGCGTTAAACTTCGTCCGTTCGCTGACGCTCGTGCGTGGTTTCAAAAATACAGTTTTAGAACGATTTTAGGATTAATTTATTTAGGATTTATGATTAATGATATCGGATATCGGTTGAACCCAAATGTTCTAGCATCAAAAAAAAGATACTGCTTGCTATTGCTTATTTCCATTGTATTTGTTTCGTGTAAAACTGCGAAGCCGTTCAATTATTCCGCTCCACAAGCAACGATGGTGAAAAGCAAAGTCAAATCGACAAAATTTATGACCGGCGCCGAAAATATGTCGAGTTATTTCTCTTTATTAAAAAACAAGAAAGTAGGTATCTTGACCAACCAATCTGGACTGGTTTCGTATGATTACGGCTATTCGATTTCAGACACGGTGAAACATTCACAACAGACCGGAATCAAAACTGCGTCGATGCACATCGTTGATTTTATTGTTAAAAATACTAAAATCGATTTGATAAAAATTTATGCACCGGAGCACGGTTTTCGAGGAACTGCCGACGCTGGAGAATTGATTGTCGACGGAAAAGACACCAAGACTGGCTTGCCGATAATTTCGCTCTATGGCAATCATAAAAAGCCATCCGTAGAGCAACTGCAAGGACTTGACGTGTTGCTTTTTGATCTTCAAGATGTTGGCGCGCGTTTTTATACTTACATTTCTTCCTTGCATTATGTGATGGAAGCATGTGCCGAAAATAATATTGAACTCATTGTTTTGGATCGACCTAATCCCAACGGCAACATTGTAGACGGGCCAATTCTCGAAAAGGAATACAGCAGTTTTGTTGGAATGCATTCGATTCCAGTAATGCACGGGATGACGATTGGCGAATATGCCTTGATGATTAATGGCGAGAAATGGCTGAAAGACAGCATTCAATGCAAATTAAAAATTGTGCCTTGCGAAAATTATCGACGTGAAATGTCCTATAGCTTGCCCGTAAAGCCTTCACCTAACTTACCCAACGACCAAGCGATTAATTTATATGCCAGCTTGTGCTTTTTTGAAGGAACGAATGTGAGCATTGGACGAGGCACCAATAAACAATTTCAAATTTATGGTTCGCCTTATCTGACCGCAAATCATTACAGTTTTACGCCAGCTCCCAATGAAGGCGCTAAAGATCCTCCTTGGAATGGCGCCATTTGCTGCGGTGAAGATTTGACACAGGTGCCAAAAGTGAATCACCTTGAATTGAAATGGCTGATCAAAGCTTATCAAGAAACCGAAGAGCAACCTAAGTTCTTTAATTCTTATTTCACCAAATTAGCAGGAACAAAAGTACTGCAGCAACAAATTGAAGGCGGCTTATCGGAGGAGGAAATTCGCGCGACGTGGAAAACAGGAATTGAAAAATTTAAGGAAATGAGAAGAAAGTACTTGATCTATCCTGATAGCTTTTTATTCGCCAACGAAACCAATTAATTTACAACGGTAATCTCTTTTTCATTGCTTCTACAATGTTGAAAGCGGCCGGGCAAATCGCTACATTCTTCAAAGTCAAATCGGTAATTTGCTGGAATTTTTTTCTGTCGGTGTGCGGAAATTCTCGACAAGCTTTAGGCCGAACTTCATAAATCATACAGTAATTTTCGGCATCTAGAAAAGTGCACGGAACACTTTGCAACACGTAATCTTGATCTTCATCGATACGCAAATACTGCTCGATAAATTGTTGTGGTTTTTGGCGTAAGTGTTTGGATATTCGTTCGATATCTGCTGACGTAAAAAGCGGCCCGGTTGTTTTGCAGCAATTGGCACAAGTCAAACAATCTGTTTTTTTGAATTCCGCATCGTGCAGCTCTTGCATGACATAATCTATATTCTTTGGAGTTTTCTTTTTTAACTTGTCAAAATACTTTTTGCTTTCGAGATGTGTATCTTTGGCTAGTTTTTCGATGTCGTTTAATGACGGTTTTAGCATAAATGAGGTGTCGTTGAATCGGTGAATCGTTGAATCGGTGAATCGGTGAATCGGTGAATTGATAATTAGTCGCAAAATTACTTAAAAACGAATCAGCAAATCAAAAATTAAAAAGTTTCCTTTAGAATTTAAATTTGCATATTGCACTATGGAATCGGATAAACGATTAAACACATAAACGATTCAACGCTTAAACAAATCAACCCAAATGAAAGACCTTTTCGGAAAAGCCATCCTTGATTATCAAACCAACAACGCGCCTGAAGACTTGATTACAGAAACGTCCATTTCAGAAGCGGATGAAATGAGCGTGGCGTATTTGTTTCGTTCCTTCGAAGAAATGCCTGCCATGGAGCAAACCGCTTTGCAATTAGCCAAAGGAAAAGTTCTTGATGTGGGTTGTGGCGCAGGAAGTCACAGTTTGTATTTACAGCATGAGAAACAACTAGATGTTACAGCGATTGATATTTCGCCAAACGCCATTGAAGCCTGTCGACTACGTGGAATTACAAAGGCTCGTGTGCAAGATGTAATGACCATAGAAAACGAAAAATTCGATACGATTTTGCTATTAATGAATGGCGCTGGCATGTGTGGTCGATTAAATAAACTGGGCGCATTTCTTTCAAAATTACACGCTTTATTGAATGAAAACGGACAAATATTAGTGGATAGTTCCGACATCATTTATATGTTTGACGACGATGAAGATGGCGGCAAGTGGATTCCTTCTGATAACGAGTATTATGGCGAATTGGTTTTCAATATCGAATATAAGGGAGAAAAAGAAATCCCTTTTGATTGGATGTATGTCGATTATAATACGCTTCAAAATGCCGCTATTGCTAATGGACTGCAATGTGAATTGGTTGTAGAAGGAGAACACTTTGATTATTTGGCGCGGCTGTTTCTTTAGTGGGGCGTGCCCCTGCGGGTCGGGCTGTACGCGGTGCACGGCACCTAGCTTCCATCCCTCACGCGACCCGATACTTTCATTCAAGCCGTTTGCTTGAAAATGCACTTTTGTTCCTAGTTCTCAAAAAAATAGAAATAAAAAATCCCGATAGTAGCTTACTTTCGGGATTTTTTATGATGATGTAAGAACGATTAATTCTTAATCACTTTATCTGATTTCAAGAATTGTCCTTGATTGTAAATTCTAAGGTAATACGTTCCTGAAGCTAATTCTTCGATATTAATCACATTGTTAGCCAGTGTCAATTTTTGTGTTTTTACCAATTGCCCCATGGTGTTAAATATTTCAACTTCGTCTATTTCTACTTGTGGAGAGGTAATCATAAAATATTTAGATACAGGATTTGGGTAGACACTGATTGAATTAAATGATTCAAAATTATTCACTGCTAAACCACTAGAAGAAAGCAAACTAACTCTTAGCGAATTTACTGTGTTATTTACAATTGTTTTTTGACCGGCAGTAAAAAAAGCCATACACGCATCATCGACATAATCCATAAAATTCATAAACATAGCGCCATTTGCTGACGTCGTGCAGGTATTTGCATTGCTAGGAAAACTAGGACAGTTATAATGAGGATTGTCAGTTGCAGGCGTGTCAGCTACTCCATCGCTATTTGCTGAACTCCCACAGCTGCTTCCATCGTCTCCCCATGGATGCTCTAGTCCGAAATAATGACCTATTTCGTGCGTAGCAGTTCTTCCTTTATTGAAAGGCGCACTAGCGGTTCCTGTTGTTCCAAAAAACTGATCCCCGATGCACAACCCATCAAAAGGCTGACCTGCCGCAGAAGGTAAATACGCGAAACCTAACAAGGTATTATCTGAAAATCGCCCAATCCAAATATTCAAATATTGAGTCGGATCCCAAGCGAGCTCGCCAGCCGCCAAATAGTAACTGTCTTCAAATACGAAAGAAGTTCCAACAGATTTTCTAGTAATTCCTGTAGTTGTTTGCCCTGTTGGGGTTCGAGTTGCTTTGGCAAAAACAATTTCCATATCGGCTCCAAGAGGTCTAAAAGCGGCAGGAACTGCAGTATTAAAATCAGCATTTAGTTTTCGATAATCGTTATTTAAAACCGTCAATTGAGAATTGATTTGCGCATCGCTAATATTTTGAGTGGCATTTTTGTATAAGACGTGAAAAACAACCGGAATAGTCACCACCACGGCAGGAGAATTCGTTCCGCGTAGAAAATTGGCTTGTTCGTTATTTGGATTTTGGATATAGTCCATCACATCTTGATGATGCTCAGCAAATCCAGGAACAGTATTTTTTAGTTCTGTCAATTTTCTGTTTGTATCACAGGTTCTTTGTGAGAAAACAGCAACGGAACAAAGTAGAATTAAAAGGGTAAGGTTTTTTTTCATGATTGGTCATATAATTAGGTTACAATAATACAAACAATATTTTGAAAATTAATTTAAAAGCATCTTAATTTTAACCTGTTGAATGTAAACTATTTGCACTCCTATTTCAATAAATCTGTATGCTTCTTTATTGATGACAACGCGTCATACAAAGTTTCTAAGTCTTTTGAATTGTTGTACGCATTTAATGAAATTCTAATAAAAGTCCCATGATCAATTTTCATGATAGGAATTTCAATTTTATAGTCGTCATATAACATTTCTTTGAGTGCAACGGGATTACTAGTGTTGATCGGAATGCTGCACATTTGCCCGAGGAATACTGAAGAAATTGGACAAATTGGCTGCGTTCCTAGCAGCGTACAAAATCTATGGTAATTGTCTAAAATCAACTGTTTGGCGATCCCCGATTTTTCTATCCACTTGTGGTCGTTCAAAAACTGAATTGCCGCTGGCGCTGTCAGAAAAGCCGAAATGTCTCTTGTACCTTGATGTTGATGGTAATCTAGAAATTGGCTATTCGAAGGGTTTTCACTTTGATAACCCCAGCCTACAATGAGCGGATCTATTTCATTTTGACGCTCTCTTTTGACGTATAAAAATGAACAGCCTTTTGGTGCCAACATCCATTTGTGCAGCGTTCCTGTATAGAAATCTGGATCTAATTCGGTTAAATCTAAATCGATATGACCAGGTACATGAGCACCGTCGATAATAGTAATCAAGCCAAGTGTTTTTGCTTTTTGAATAATTTCTTTTACGGGAAATATTAAAGCCGTAGCACTCGAAATTTGATTGAGGAAAATAATTTTTGTTTTGGTTGTATAGCCTTTCCAAAATTCTTCTAGTACTCTTTCTTTCGATTGAATAGGTAAAGAAATGTTTTGACGAATGTACTTGGCACCAGATTTCTCGCAATAGAAATTCCATGTTCTATCCATGGCACCGTATTCGTGGTTGGTGGTGAGAATTTCATCGCCGGGATTCAATATCATGCTGCGCATAATGGTATTAATAGCGATTGTCGGATTTGCCGTAAAGAAAAAATCATCGGCATTACAACCCACAAATTGCGCTACAGCTTCTTTAGCAGTTTGCAAATAAATGGGGGCTTTTTTCTGTATGAATTGAACCGGCTCACGTTCTAATTGGTTTTGCCAATACTGATAATTTTCTAGAATTGGTTTCGGACATGCTCCAAAAGATCCGTGATTGAGAAAAGTAATTTCAGGATTTAATAGAAACTGTGATATCATAAAAGTTTAATTGGTATGAATTGGAATGGGTAGGTAATATTTTACTCGAACGACATTGCCGTCTTTTCTTCCTGGAATCCAATTGCGAGAAAGTTGCATGACGCGTTCGGCTTCTGCGCCAGTTCCGAAACCGATATCTCTTGTTGTGGCAATGTTGGTTAACGTACCGTCCTTTTCGACTATAAAAGAGACGAATACTTTTCCGATTAATTCAGGAACTTCTGGTTTTTTGAAATTTTGTTCGATGAATTCGTAGAGTGCATCTGGACCTGCATAATACATGGGCTGAGCATCTGCATCTTTCATTTCGATGATTGGCTCATCAGTTATTTGTTGGTCTTGTGCTTGAAGAACCTGGACTGAAAGAAAAAAAACAAGAAAAGTCAATACTACTTTCATAGCGAAATGATTAAAACTTTTTACATTCTAGGAACGGATATTTATTGGTAAACTGTAGGCCACCCGAACTGGTTTACCGTTTTGCTTCCCTGGAATCCACTTCGGAGAAGCTTTCAAAACGCGGATTGCTTCATCCGTTGTTCCATAACCGAGATCTTTGAGAACTTTAATATCGGATAAACTTCCATCGGTTTCAACAATAAAAGACACCGTTATTTTTCCTTTAAACCCTTCTACTTCTGGCACTCTAAAATTAGTAGAAAAATATTTATAAAATGACGTCAATCCACCCGCATATCTTGGTGCAGCCTCAACCTTGTCCACTGTCGGAACATCATTACTATTTGTGCTTGAGGAAGTTTCTTTTTGATTTTCTTCTTTGGAAGTAACACCGATATCTTTGTTGTCTTTTACTTGATTTTCTCGTAATCCTGCATTAAACACCATTGGGTAATTGACTTCAATACTAATGGGTTTTCCGCCTCGTTTTGCTGGCGTCCACTTTGGACATTTGTTTAGGACGCGTATGAATTCTACGCCTGAATCCACATCAATCATTTGAACGAGTTTGATGTTTTTTAGACTTCCGTCGACATCCACCGTAAATGAGGCAATCATTCTTCCTGCCTTTTTCACTTTTGAATAATTGAACTGACCTTTGACAAATTCGCTGAACTTCTCAATTCCACCGCCGTTGAATTGTGCTTCTATTCTGTCGCCGGTTAAGTACACTTCCGCTTCACCGCCGATTTGCGAAGATGCAATCAGAGGAAAAAATAGCAGCAGCAATATAGATAGTTGTTTCATGCAGTTAGGTCTTAAGGTATATTCAAATATTTATGTGTCTGCAAAGAAATGCGCCACTTCGGGTTTTGCATCACATAATCAACAATTAGCGGTGTCATTTCGTCTCTTTTGCTCCATTCCGGTTGTAGAAATAAGATCGCATCATCATTTACAAGGGCGGCTTGCTCCTCAGCAAATATGAAATCGTGTTTGTTGTAGATGATGACTTTTAATTCATTTGCTTTTTGGTAAACTGTTTCGGTAGGCAATTTGTTTTTCTTTGGTGAGAGGCAGATCCAATCCCAATGACCGGAAAGTTGATAAGCGCCAGAGGTTTCGATATGCACTTTGATTGAACGCGTTCTAAGGCTGTGTGTCAGCGGCGTCATATCCCACATGAGTGGTTCTCCACCGGTAACTACAACCGTGTCGGCATATTTTTTTGCATTCTCTACTATTTTTTCGATAGCGGTTGGTGGATGCAATTCGGCATTCCAACTTTCCTTAACATCGCACCAATGGCAACCCACGTCGCAACCACCAATTCGGATAAAATAAGCGGCAGTTCCGGTATGAAATCCTTCGCCTTGAATTGTGTAGAATTCTTCCATGAGCGGAAGCATGGTTCCTTTTTCGACGGCTGATTGTATTTCTTTTGTAAGCATTTTTTGATTTAAAGGGCAAAGATAGGAAATTGGGATTTAGGATTTGGGATTTAAGATTTGAGATTTGGGTTTCCCCTCCTCTGGAGGGGTGCCCGAAGGGCGGGGTGGTCTAGCCCCGATAGAAGGGAAAATCCTTTTGCTTTTTTCTTTAGAAAGCAAAAGATTGGAATGATAGCGGGATTCGCTTCTCATAAAAAAAACCGATAATTCTTGTGGAACTATCGGTTTTGCTATTGAAATAGAGCATGTCTATTTTTTCTTAAGGGATTTTAAAGACTCTGTAGCGTAAGCATTTGTCGAATCTAAGGCCAAGGTTTTGTTGAAATATTCTTGTGCTTTCGTTACGTCTGAATTAGCATAACTTGCCGCAATATTGTTATAGCTTTCGATGAATTTCGCCTTGTTTTTGGTAATTTCTTCCTCGCCTTTTTCAGTAACCACTTTTAGATATTCTTCGTAGTATTTGATAATCATTTCCTCGTTTTCAAGAAGTCTGTTTGTTCTTGCTCTGAAGATATAAGCATCTTGCGTCGTCGGAGAAGCTTCGATTACTTTTCCAAAAGCAGCATCGGCTTTTTGCAATTCTATTGGATCCGGTTTTACGACATCTTTTCGTGTATTGTTGTAATACAAAGAGTTTCCGAGATAAAAATTATCAAGCAAATAATTCTTAGAAGTCGCATTTGAAGTCGCAATTTCATAGATGGCTGACGCTTGTTTAAACAATTTTTGTTCGTAGAATTTTTTACCAACTTCGCTTAGGTCGTTGGTCATTGTAATTTCCATTTCTACTGATTTTTTGATATCAGCAACCCCAGCGTCAAATAGTATTTGATCTACCGTTTTGGTTTCTACATTATTCGATTTTTTGAGCTTTGCAAGTCCTAAGTACAAGAAGTCACGTGCAATGATTTTATTATTTGTATTTCCAATAAAATCTTCTAATGATTTAATTGCAACATCTGTATTCCCGTTTTCATACGCTGAATAACCCAAATAACGTAAAATTCTTGGATTTACTTTATCTAATTCTTTCATCTTATTGGCTTCTACTTCAAGCGCTTTGTAATCTTTGGCTAAGATCAAAAAGTCGGCGTGACGCATTCGCGATGTTAGAGAGTAATCCGTCAAACTCATATATTTTTCATAGTAGCTCAATGCTTTTTGTATGTATTCGTTGTATTTCTTAGGTTCATTATTGCCCCAATAGTAATAGGTTTCTGCCAATTCTCTGTACACTGGGCCGTAATTAGCATCTATTGCAATAACATTATCATAAGCTTTTACTGCTTCTGTATAAGATTTCGCACCCTTAAGTAAAACACCTAATTGCATTTTGGCACGAATTAAAGACGCGTCAGTTTGGAAAGCATTTCGGTACGAGGCGTAAGATTCGTTTTGATTTTTATCCCCGTAAAAAGCATCTCCCAATCCTAATTGAATATTGGCATCAGTTGGATTAATTGCTTTTGCTTTGTTTAATAAAGTTAGGGCTGTCTTATAATCTGGCTTTTCAGCATTCATATATGCTTTCGCTATATAAATATATTCTTCGATATCTTTCTTCTTCAAATCTTTGGTAACCAAATCAAAATTGGCTTGCGCGGCAGTTGGATTGTTGCTGTTTAAGTCCATTTGACCCAAACCTATGTAATTCCATTTTGCGTTTTCACTTGCCGTTAACCCTTTTTGAAAGTAAATCTTAGCAGAATCTTCGATGTTTTGTTTAAGATACACATTGCCTAGAAAAAAAGTGGCTTTGCCATTTCCTGGTTTGGATTGCAAGATCGTTTTTAAAATTGCTTTTGCTTTCTCGTATTGCTCGGCATCAATGGCTTTTTTAGCTAGTTCTATGTCTTGCGCATTTGTTAGCGTCGCTGTAAGTAGAAATAGAATACTAAAAACGGTATTGCTTTTCATGATTTCCAATTTAATTTTACTTTTTATCATTATTGATTGTATTTCGTATTCTAATTTTTCTAGATGGAACTTTATATGGTAACAAGCCCGATTTCAGAATAATTCTTTGACCTATTTCTCCGGCAATAAAGGAAGAAAACCCCATTCCTAATCCGTCGTATCCTTGTGCGTTGACGACAAACAATTCGCGTGCCAAAGGATAAGTACCTGCGCCCAAGTTATTTTGTGTTGGACTATAGTATTGATTATCAGTCGTATTTAAAACGTTAAGCACATTAATTTTCGGAATACTGTTCTTTATTTTTTCGGAGGGCTCAAAGATATAATTTATTCCAACAACTCCAATTATTCCGTTATTTTCTGCCACATAATTTATGACTTCATTATTTGTCTTGAATGAAAAGACATTGTCTGTCGGTATATTTTTTATCCCTGCCAATTCACTTACGTACCTTACCGTACTTGAATTGAGATTATCAAACACTAGCCCCTTAATTTTTGTTGACCTATTGCCTTTCATAAAATCCGTGACTTCTCTCAACGTAATTAAGGTGTCTTTAGTATTCTTATTCACAATAAAAGCAATTGCGTCTTTTGCAAATGGTGTTGTTTTTGGATAAATTTTCTTGGAATTATAGAAGGTGATTTCTTCCTTATTTAATTTTCGTGACAAAATTGCAATCCGTGACGTATCCCTCGCTAAAGCTTGAATTACTTCGGCTTCAGACTTTGATACAATATTAATTTTTGCATTGTATTTACTTTCGAAAATCTGCGCTAAATCTTCAACGATAGGTGTTAAAGATTCGTCGACTAAAACAGTAGTTTCTCCCTGGATAATAGTTTCTTTTTTCGAATCCGCATTACCTTGTTTACATTTAATGAGGACAAAAACCATGAAAATAAAAAAAATGATGGAAAAATAGCGTCTCATAATTCATCTGTCTGATTAGCAAAAAATCTTGTGAATCGAATATAAGCATACACGATTAAGAGTACACCAAAGGCTATCCTATAATTTGGCTCCATATTGATTGGCATCGTTTTCCAAAAAACGAGGATCAATCCCAAGACCAAATAAAGAAGGAAAAACAACATTCCTATAACGAGAAGAAACCGCTCTTTAAGCGATTTCTTCTTGAAATTAACAACGATTTCTTTGAGCATTATTCTGCTGATTGAATGCTAATTGGTAACGAGTAGAGAACGCGTACTTTTTTACCATTTTGTTCCCCTGGATTCCATTTTGGACAAGATTTAAGCACTCGAATTGCTTCTTTACCTGTACCATATCCAATATCACGAATTACTTTTATGTCTGTTAATGAACCATCTTTCTCAACGACAAAAGAAACGAAAACTTTCCCTTTTAGTCCTTCTTCTTCCGGCACTTGATAGTTCTTACCTACATACTTGTAGAATTTTTCCATTCCACCCGGAAAATCGGGTTTCAATTCAATACCAGCAGTATTATAGATATTGTTATCTTCCTCCACTACATCTTTTGGACCATTGCCGACAGGCTCTACGGTTAATTCCGCATCTGGATCTCCTTTTATAGTTTCCGCACCTAATTTCTTATCAACGATCTCTTTAATTTTAGGTGGCTCTTCTACTACTTCTTCAGCTTTCGCAACAACTGGTTTCACAAATTTTACCTGATCAACCTTTGGTGGCGGTGGCGGTGGCGGTGGTAAATTTTCTTTTGGTTTCTCTTTTGGTGGTAATTTAACCGTTACAATTTTTTTATCCAAACTTGCATCATCATCCGAAGTGTCAGGAATCAACTTTGCCAACATAGGTAAACTCACCAAGAATGCAAATACAATCGCACCAATGATAAAAGCTTTGGTCGAAGTTTTTGAATTTGACTTTCTCAATTCATACGCACCGTATTTTTTGTTTCTTCCTTCAAATACGATTTCAAGCCATTGACTATTTAATAAATCTAATTTCATTTTTATTTACTTTTTAATTAGATTAAATACTTAAGGAGCAGCTGTTTCTGCCGCAGCCGGCGCTGCATCAGCGCCAACACCTATTAATTTTTTCTCTTCTGGGCTATAATCGTTAACAATAGCATAGGTAGGCACATCTACAATAGCCATCTCATCAAGTATGTCAACCAAATTACGGTAATTGGATTTACTACTTGGTTTGATAATAACAATCAAACCTTTGTTTTTATTACCTGTATATTTGATCACCTCGTCTTTCTCCTTCAATAAAACTTTACGAATTCCTTCTTTACCGTAAGCAATTTCCTTAGGAGCAATTTTTGGCGTTGCCAATAAACCCATATAAAACTTCATCTGGTTGTTATCTCCCAATAAAATGGTCATAGTTCGATTCTCGTCCACTTTTACTGGCTTGTCTTTATTTGGATCGTCTTCCTTATCAGGCAATCCTAAATCCATAGACTGTGGTTTAGATAGCGAGGTTGTCAACATAAAGAATGTAATTAACAAGAAGGCCAAATCAACCATCGCAGTCAAATCTACTTTGGAGTTTTGTTTCTTACTTCTTACTTTCTTACTGCCTTTCTTACCGCCACTATCGCCCGTATTTAATTCAGCCATTTTTTATTTTTTATATATTAAAAATCTTTTCCTCGTAAACCAGTAACCAAATTAAAACTATTGATTTTCTGGTCTTGCAAAATATCCATGATTTTTCTAATCGCTGGATATTCTTCCTTTGCATCTCCTTTAATAGCGATTTGCAATTCTTTGTCGTTTACTTCGATATTGGCAATCCGTGCATTCTGAATCCAATCTGCTAATTGGTTATCCAAAGAATCCTTTGGAACGCCAGGTTGCAAATCAGTTTTATTTCGGTCAGCACTTTTCATTGCGATAATCGCTTTCAAATTTTGAATTGGAACTCCAAAACCTTCCATAATAGCAAACTTTTCCGCTTCTTGATCTGAAAAAGTTACGTCGTATTTTTGAGCCATCAATTCGAGTGTTCTTTTACGAATTTCTCTCCCTTTTAAGTCAAAAAACACCTTTCCTCTACCAACAGTCAGAGTTGCCAAATCGGTCTCAGGCAATTTTGTCTGTACTGTTGAAGCTGGTGTGTCTACTGACATGGGCTCAGGTTGCTTTGCTGTTGCTGTTAAAATAAAAAACGTAAGCAACAAGAAAGCCACATCGCACATCGCTGTCATGTCGATTGACGCTGCTTTTTTGGACATTTTTACATTAGCCATATTTATAATTTATTTACTATTTACTGAGAAAAAACACAAAGTCATTCTCTAAAATATGGTTGTCTCTTAGTTTTTTGAACCTCTGAAGTGTCTGTAAGTATTCACTATCGTTGATCCCGCTTCATCAATTGAATACGTTAATGTATCAATTTTAGAAGTAAAAAAGTTGTACGCTATAATTGACAATGCAGAAGTAGAAATACCAGTAGCCGTATTAATTAACGCTTCAGAAATACCATTTGCTAACAACGCCTGGTCAGGAGTTCCTGCAGAAGCCAAAGCTCCAAACGCTTTAATCATCCCTGTTACCGTACCTAATAATCCTGCTAAAGTCCCTAATGAAACTAAAGTTGAAAGAATGGTCATATGTTTTTCTAACATTGGCATTTCTAATGAAGTAGCCTCTTCAATTTCTTTGTGAATCGTTTCAGCTGCTGCTTCGCTATCTACACCTTCTTTCTTAACTTCTTGATACTTCACTAGTGCAGATCTGATTGCGTTAGCTACTGATCCTTGTTGTTTGTCACATGCCGCTAAAGCACCATCAATATCACCTTTAGTAATGCTAGCAGTGATGTTTTTCATGTACTGATCTAAGTTCCCTTTTCCAGCAGCTTTAGTGATTACCATATAACGCTCAAAAGAAAATACGATTACCATTAACAATAAGCCCATCAAAACTGGTACGATTGGCCCTCCCTTATATACCATCGCCAAATAATTCCCTGGAAGTGGATGCCCGGTGTTTACTCCGCCTTCAAAGTTAGAACCACTACCCATAATGAAATTCCAAATAATCCATCCCACAAAAATACATGCGACGATTACAATTCCTGAGAACATATCTCCTCCTTTTGAACCACTTTCTTTTTTAACGTTTGCCATTTTCTTAATTTTTAATAGTTTTAATGATTTATTAGTTTTAATTATATTTAAACTTGAATAGGAGCAAATTTAATTTTTTAGTTGAAATAAAAAAACTTTTTTTACTTTAATTGATGAGGGTGCGAAAATGTTGATTTTGTTGCACAATTTATATTCTTATCGATAAGCTTATTAAGAGATTTTAGCTTTGTCTAAAGCAGCAATTGAGTACATAACGTAACATCAGTTCATCTAGTATTCAGAAAGAGCAAAACAACTTAAAATTTTACCGCCTTCAAATTTCAACAGAACTTTTTACCGAATCTCAAAATACTATTTGCAAAAAAATTATCTTGCACATTCAAAATAAAAAAAGTGATGTCGAAAAATACTGCATTTATTACCGCAATTACAAATGGTTATTACACCAAAGGCGATAGTATACTTTTAGGAACCGCAATTCTAGATGGCGAAGTTGTCACCGAAGCACAAGTCAAAATTCCACTCAAAACTTTAAATCGCCACGGACTTATCGCTGGAGCTACTGGAACAGGAAAAACAAAAACCATTCAAGTGCTGTCCGAACAATTGTCATCTTTCGGGATTCCTGTACTCATGATGGACATCAAAGGTGATTTTAGTGGTATCGCCAAAGAAGGAGAAGAAAAACCCTTTATCACCGAACGACATTCGAAAATAAACATTCCCTATCAAACCGCTAGTTTTCCTGTTGAACTACTAACACTTTCCCAACAAAACGGCGTTCGACTTCGTGCTACTGTTTCGGAATTCGGACCTGTTTTGTTTTCCAGAATATTAGACCTTAACGACACGCAATCAGGTGTGGTATCGGTCATTTTCAAATACTGTGATGACAACAAAATGCCGTTGCTTGATTTGAAAGACATCAAAAAAGTAATCAACTATATTACCGAAGAAGGCAAAGAAGAAATCGAAACAAATTACGGAAAGATTTCTACATCAACCACCGGAACGATTCTGCGGAAAATAATAGAACTCGAACAACAAGGCGCTGATTTGTTTTTCGGAGAAACGTCATTCGACATTAATGATTTGATGCGTTTTGATGAAAACGGAAAAGGCTATATCAATATCATTCGATTGACCGACATTCAAGACAAACCAAAATTGTTCTCGACATTTATGTTGAGCTTACTGGCGGAAATTTACCAGCAAATGCCGGAAAAAGGCGATGCCGATCAACCTGAATTGGTGTTATTTATAGACGAAGCACATCTGATTTTTAACGAAGCCAGCAAAACGCTTTTAGATCAAATTGAAACGATGGTCAAACTCATTCGTTCCAAAGGAATTGGCGTGTTCTTCATTACTCAAAATCCAATGGATGTTCCTAGTGGTGTTTTGGCGCAATTGGGACTGAAAATTCAACATGCCTTGCGCGCTTTTACAGCCAATGATCGGAAGTCAATCAAAATGACGGCAGATAATTATCCAACTTCTGAGTTTTACCAAACAGATGAATTAATCACTTCTCTTGGAATCGGAGAAGCACTAGTTACGGCATTAAACGAAAAAGGAATTCCAACACCATTAGCAGCAACGATGCTCCGCGCACCTCAAAGCCGAATGGACGTTTTGACCGATGCAGAAATTACAGAAATCAATGTCAAATCAAAATTGGTGAGAAAATACAACGAAACCATTGATCGCGAAAGTGCTCATGAAATGCTGACTAAAAAAATAGAAGCCGCCTACGAACAAGCTCAGTCAAATGAAGAAACGGTTCAAGAAAAAACCGAAAGCAAAGAACCAAGCACCGCAACAGTGGTTGGAAAATCAGTTTTGAAAGTGGTGACAAGTGCGAGCTTTATCCGTGGGGCGTTTAGTATTTTGAGCAAGATGTTTAAGAAGTAGTTGTCTGTTGTAAGTTGTTTAAATTCAAGATCAATTATTACTCAAGGCGCAGCCGAACAGTTTGGAGCGTAGCGGAAAAAATCATCTAATCGAATTCTCACTCAAACCCATCGAATTCTAATTGATAACAAACATTTAATTTGAACCAGTAGTGCTTTTGTTCCTTTTACGTATCTTTAAGATCTAAATTCGGACAATATGAAAAAATTCTACCTCTCAACCGTATTCTTTTTTGCAATTTTTATTGCGCAAGCACAAATCGTAAACTTTCCCGATCTGAATTTTAAGAACGCATTAGTCAATCAGTACTGTGTTGATACTGACAATAACGGGGACCCTGATAACGATGTAGATACGAACAACGATGGCCAAGTTCAAATTTCTGAAGCCTTAGCGGTAACCAAACTACACATTCAAAATTTTGGAGGAAATTTCGGGAACTCGCCTACCAATGATGCGACAGGAATTGAAGCTTTTACCAATGTAACTTCGTTGACTGTCATGTATTTTTCAGCGCACGATTTGGATTTGACGGCTATGATTTATTTGCAGACTTTAAATGTAAACTTTAATTTGGGGTTAACTAATGTTAATGCATCCAACTTGCCGAGCCTTCTTTCCATTACCTGCGATCATAATAATGTTCTTAGTTCTTTTAATTTTTCGGGTTGTTCTAATTTAACTTCTCTCGATTTCAAAAGCAATTATTACTTGACATTTGACGGCAATTTGATTGGCTTGAGTAGTTTGCAAACCTTGCAGTGTTTGCAAACAGGTGTGAGCAGTTTGAATTTTTCCCAAACTCCCAATCTGGTTAATTTAATGTGCACCTATGAACCCATAACAAGCATCAATCTCTCAGGCCTTACACAACTTAGAAACGTTGATGTTTCCGAAAACAATCTCTATTCTTTAAATACCGGAGGTCTGTCACAACTTGAAAAATTAAATTGCAATATGAATCATCTCACTTCCTTAGAGGTGGGCAATTTGAACAGTCTGGTGGAATTGCAATGTGCAGGAAATGAGATTGCCACGCTAAACGTAAGTGCACTAACGAATTTGGTTGAATTGGGCTGCGATCGCAATCAGATTCAAACTTTGAATGTAAGCGCATTAACCAACCTGAAAAAATTATCCTGCAGCACCAACAATATTGCAGTATTAGATGTAGCCCCATTATTACAACTTACCCTTTTATCTTGTAGGGGTAATACCATACAAACATTAGCCGTTACTGACTTAACTAATCTAATTTATTTGGATTGTAGTCACAATCAACTCAGCCAACTGGCTATCGAAAACCTCAACAATCTTGAATATTTAAATATGGAAGACAATGCGATCACAAGTGCGAATGTCAGCACCCTTGCGCATTTGAATTCTTTGATCGTAAGTAGAAATCCTATCAACACTTTGGACGTTTCTACGCTGATCAATCTGTACCAACTGTCTTGTGCTCAAAATGGACTAACATCTTTAACGATTACACAGACCAATAATCCGCAGCTCACTACTTTAGATTTTGGCGGCAATCCGATGACCTCCTTCGACTTTTCAGGCTGTCCTAATTTAGAAACTTTGAAGTGTGGAGACAATCAATTTTCAACGCTCGATCTTAGCGCTAATCCACATATCACCAGTGCCTACGACTTCGCTGGAGAAAATCTTACTTACATCAATATAAAGAACGGCGTTAGTGATGCTTGGAACTTTTATGATTTTATATACTGTACCAGTTTAACACATGTCTGTGGCGATGAAGGTGATTTGTCCGAGATTACATACCAATTGTCTTCTAATCCTGATCTGAGCAATGTTCAGATAAGCTCTTATTGCACCTTTAATCCTGGTGGCGTCTACAATACGATTGCAGGGACGCAGACCTATGATGTCGATAATAATGGTTGCAGCGGCAGTGACCCTTACGTTCCTTGGTTGAAAATCGCTATTAATGACGGTGTTACAAACGGTGCCACTTTTACCAATACTGCCGGAAACTTTTCTTTCTTTACACTGTCAGGTAATTTTGTCATAACGCCTGTTTTTGAAAACGCTTATTTTACGGCTACTCCAGTTTCTGCTAACATAAATTTTCCGAGCTTGGATGGTTCGACACAAATCCAAAATTTTTGTGTTACGCCGCTTGGCATTCATAATGATGTTGAAGTTATACTGATTTCACGGGGGAACACAAGACCAGGCTATGACGCGAGTTATGATCTAATCTATAGAAATAAGGGAAATCAAATTCAATCAGGGAATATTACTTTGAATTACGACGATGCCGTACTGGATTATGTTGCTGCGTCACCAACCGTTGACAGCCAAGCGACAAATTTACTAACATGGAATTATACGAATTTAATGCCCTTTGAAACCAAGTATATTTATTTGACTTTAAATCTCAACAGCCCAACGGAAATCCCTGCAGTTAACGATGGTGACATCCTAAATTTTAGCGCAACCATTGCTCCTGTAGCCGGCGACGAAACACCCGATGATAATACTATCGCTTATGCAGAAACTGTTGTAAATTCTTTCGACCCCAACGACAAAACCTGTCTCGAAGGAAACACCATTACACCAGAAATGGTCGATGATTATTTGCATTATCTGATTCGTTTTCAAAATTTAGGAACTACAGCTGCGCAAAATGTAGTGATCAAAGATATTATTGACACGACCAAATTCGATATGGCTTCGTTGCAACTTACGGGTTCTTCACATCCACAAGTGACGAAAATCACAGGCAATAAAGTAGAATTTCAATTTGAAAATATTAATCTTCCAGCGGAAATAGATGACGCGCCAGGAAGTAATGGTTATGTTGCCTTTAAAATCAAAACCAAAAATAATCTGGTTATTGGCAATTCGGTTTCAAACAAAGCGGATATTTATTTTGATTATAATTTCCCAATTGAAACCAATACGGCAACATCTACTGTCGCACTTTTAGGAGTGAATTCTTTTGAAAACACTTCCGTGAATGTGACGCCAAATCCAACAAAAAATATCGTTCATATTACTTCCAAAGGGAATATCACTTCGGTGCAATTGTTTGATGTGCAAGGACGAATTTTAGAAACCATGACAACAAACGACGAAGCTGTTGATTTCGATTTGAGTCAGAAAAGTAGTGGCGTTTACTTTGTAAAAGTTTATACTGCGAAAGGCGTTAGAGTAGAAAAATTAATTAAAGAATAATCGCCACAAAGACGCTAAGGCTCGAACATAATAAAGATACCTTAGCGACTTTGTGGCTTTGCGGCAATACAAAATGAAAAAATACACCCTCCAAAAAACACCTTTCATCGTTCCCACCACCGACGGCAAACTTATCGAAGAGCATCACGGATTGGCAACGACCAACAACCCGAATATTTCCATCGCGCACATGATCGCGCCACCACATTGGAATGAACCTTTTCAAACGCCGGAATTTGATGAATATACCTATATTATTTCTGGTAAAAAGCAATTCATTATCGAAGACGAGGTGGTGATTTTAGAAAAAGGACAATCCATTCACATCCAAAAAAATACCCGTGTACAATATTCCAATCCGTTTGAAGAACCTTGCGAATATATCGCCATTTGCAATCCCGCTTTTGATTTTAATAGAGTGCATCGAGAAGAATAAACTGCCCTAGCCCAGATGGAAGGGAAAATCCTTTTTTGTTTTTACGAAAAACCCCTCGACTGCGCTCGGGGTGACAATAAAACAAAAAAGATTGGAATGACAGCTGGAACAAGCTTCTAAAAACTACCCCAGCAATTCCAGAATCTTGTTTTCCACGATTTCCGAATTCCAAATGTTTTCAATGTGCGGCAATTGCATCACCTGATCCATAATGGCATTTTGCTGATTGCCTAGTGCCAACGCTTCAGAATACGGGCGCAAACTAAACGTCACTCGGCTATACAAAGGCAACCATTTGTCTGGGTGTTTTTCGGAAAACCACTTCTCGATCTTCTTTTGCAATAAGAATTTTGCATCCGCAGTCTTGGTGCTCATCTCCATAAAATTTCTGTACGATAATTCAGCAATCGCATCTGCGTTGGGTTTGCGTGACTTTTCATACTCAGTAAAAATTATTTTCCAATCATTTCCGTATTTCTCCATCATTTCATTGAGCACGGTGATGTCTTCAAAACCGGCATTCATCCCTTGTCCGTAAAACGGTACAATCGCATGACAAGCATCGCCAATCAAAGCGACTTTGTCCTCAAACGTCCACGGAAAACACTTCATCGTCACCAAATAACTCGTTGGATTTTTAAAAAAATCTTCCACCAAATCCGGAATCACTGCAGCCGTATCGGGAAAATGTTCTGCAAAATACGCTTCTAATGTATCTTTGTCTTTAAGGTTTTCAAAGGAATTGGCGCCCTCGTGCGGCATAAACAGCGTGCAAGTAAAACTGCCATCGGTGTTGGCTAAAGCCATCAACATATAATCGCCTCTGGGCCAAATGTGAAGTGAATTTTTATCTAGTTTGTGCGAGCCATCTTCATTCGCCGGAATATGCAATTCTTTGTAGCCAATTTTCAAAAACTCCTGCGAATAATTGAACATGCTTTGGCGTTGCATTCGGTGTCGTACTCTCGAAAAAGCGCCGTCAGATCCGAAAACCAAATCGTATTGCAGTTCCTCCCACTCGCCTCTTTCGGTCTCGCCAATATGCAACGTGGCATCGCTCAAGGTGACATCCCAAATCTTGTGCTCAAAGAAAAATTCAACTCCAGCTGCTTCCGCCAAATCAATCATTTTTCGATTCAAAATACCACGCGATAACGAAAAAATCGCCTCGCATTCTTTGCCGTAATATTGATAGTTTAGGGAATTATCTACTAAGTGAATTGCACGCTTATCGACTGGAATTCCAATTTGTCGAATTTCATCATCCAAGCCAATGTCCTCAAGGGTTTTCCATCCGCGATCTGACATCACTAAATTGATGGATCGCCCGGAAAATTCGATATTTCTGATGTCTGGACTCCGATCAAAAACATGCACCGTGTGACCTGCCTTTTTGAGATAAATAGCCAACAACGAACCTACTAAACCGGAACCTACAACAGCAATTTTTTTCGATTCTTGCATCAAGAAATTAAGTAAATGGTAGGCAACAAAAATAATTAATAATCTGACGTAACCTTGAAAATTACGGGATTAATTTTGGGCGTGACCACAAGGGTCGTGCTGTCCGTTTTATCTTTTTTTCGTTCCTCAAAAAAGGATGCCACTACCATCACTCACGCGGCCGAGCGTAAAAAAAATGTTTAGTAAACATTTGTAGCGAAGGAACGAGCAGACGCGATGGCCCTTTTACAAAAACTCTCCATGTTGCGTGATGTCTAATCCCAACTCCTCTTTTTCCTCACTCACGCGCAAAGGCGTAATTTTGTTGACGATAAAAAACAAGGCATACGAAGCCGTAAAAGCAAAAATAGAAACGCAAATCAAAGCCGTAAATTGATGCACAAACAAAGTCGTTTCTCCAAAAATTAATCCTTGATCAACCACCGCCGGATTGACTGCTTTAGAAGCAAAAACTCCTGTAAGTAGCATGCCTGTCATCCCTCCAACGCCGTGACAACCGAAGACGTCTAGCGCATCGTCAATCTTGCCTTTCGGGAATTTCAATACGACATAATTACTGACAATACTACTGACAATTCCAATAAAAATACTATGCGGAATACTCACATATCCTGCCGCTGGCGTAATCGCTACTAAGCCAACGATAGCACCAATACAAGCGCCCATAGCCGAAATTTTGTGCCCCATGATTTTATCCAAAAACACCCACGCCATAGAAGCCGCCGCTGCCGCAACTGTGGTTGTAGCTAATGCTTGCACGCCCAAACCATTGGCGCCCATGGCAGAACCCGCATTAAATCCGAACCAACCAAACCAAAGTAATCCTGTTCCTAACAAAACGTAGGTAATTCGAGCTGGCGCTACTTTTTGCACTTTTCGCTTTCCTAAAAATATGGCTCCAGCCAATGCCGCCCAACCCGCGCTCATATGCACTACGGTGCCACCCGCAAAATCAAGTACGCCCAATTTGAATAATAATCCATCTGGATGCCAAGTGCAATGTGCTAAAGGAGCATACACGACTAAAATAAACAAAACCATAAATAACAAATAAGCCCAAAAACGAATGCGTTCTGCAAAAGCTCCAGTGACTAACGCTGGTGTGATAATGGCGAACTTCGCTTGAAATAGGGCAAATAAAAGAAAGGGAATTGTTGGCGCTAGACTCCAGGATGTATTCACTCCAACATTCTGAAAAAACAAATACGGAATTGGGTTTCCAATGACACCGCCAATACTTGGTCCAAACGACAACCCAAATCCTATAACCACCCACAAAAGAGAGACAATAACCATCGCCATAAAACTCTGCAACATGGTGCTAATCACATTTTTTTTGCCGACCATTCCGCCGTAAAAAAAACCGAGTCCTGGAGTCATCAGCAATACAAGTGCTGTTGCTACTAACATCCAGCTGGTGTCGCCAGTATCGAAATGTGTTGATGTTGCTGTGGTTGGATTCTGGTTGAAAATCAAATTTGAAAAAAAGGTAACAACTAGTAAACAAATTAGAATGATGCTTAGAATAATTTTTCTCATAATCTAGATTTAGGAATCGAAGCAAAAATAAATATTTTAGAAATTACCCCTGAAACAAAACGATACTAGTTTTAAATTTTTACATAATTTACATTTTACATCTTGAATTTTAATGGTAAATTTTAAAATAAAGTACATTATCTAAATAAACTTAAAATAAGCGCATAAAAAAACCTGTCGCAAAACAGGTTTTTCCATTTTTAAAAATATACTATTCTAATTCTATTCTTTGCAATTCGTCTTCTATTCTTTCACGATTTTATAATTGAACTTTCTTGCCTGTGAACTCACTTGTATTAAATATACACCTTTAGAAAGTTCCTCGCACGCAATTTCTAGCCCAGTGGCGGTGTTTTTTACATTATACTTTTTCGCCAAAACTTCTTGACCAATCGTGTTGAAAATGTTGATTTGAAATTCGTTGTCGGTATTTTTTTCAAAAGATAAATTTAATTTATCAAAAACCGGATTGGGATAAATTTTCATAAAACTACTTTGATTTTCCGCAACAGACATTGTTGGCTCGACAAATTTGGTGACAAACATATTATAGCGATATTGGCTTGTGCTTAATGGCGGAATATAAGTGTCTAAAACCGGAAATAACCCATTCAGTGTGGAAACT
>JANMML010000025.1:0-33385 GCA_031373195.1 Flavobacterium sp.
TGAGCCTATTTATTCCCGAATATTTTTGGATGGCAACAGGAAGCAAACAAAACTTAAAATTGCAATTGTTAGAACCAATCAAAAAAGAGAATATTGTTGTTTATCCTGATAAAGGAGAATTTGAAGACTGGAATAAAAAAGCAATCGAATTGCAAAAGCAAGGTTTTAAAATCAAATGCAGTTCAATAGTTGAGAACTCGGAATTTGAAACTGGAACAGATTTAGCGGATATTTACTTTGCAATGAAAAACAATACAAGTAAAAGTAAAGTTGAAATTGTATTATCTGAAACTGAAAAGAAAATCCAAATTCTATCAAAGATAAATCCTTTCATAATTTCACTCATTGAAACTTTTGACCTAATTGATGAAAAAGGAAATGGGATTAGATAAGTATGTTGACATAAATCATGATGATAGTTAAGGAATAGAAAAATATAAAGTATTTTTATTACATTAGTATTCTATTATCACTTAAAAAAATGAAACAATACGACGTTATCACACATCATACAATTGAAGGCTTAAAAAATGAAGTAAATATCAAGATTAACGCTGGTTGGGAAGTTCATGGCAATTTGGTAGTTACCTTCGATCCCGAAAGAAAGATTTTCATATTCTTACAACCAATTACAAAGCAGTAAGAGTATTTAAATCAATAGTATACTTTTATGACAGAGCATCGTATTATAATAATCTTCACAAAGGACAGACCTGCTGTATTGGATAAAACTCTAAGCTCAATAGGAACTATCAATTACCCTAAATATATAATTGACGATTCTATAAATTTGGATAATCAGAAAAAAGTTTTTGAACTATCTGGATTTAATAATTGCAATTATCTTGGCAAAGATGAATTCAATAAATTTACTTCTAATTATAAAATTGATTTTCCCAAGTTTAATTTCTTATTACGAGAACCCGGTTCTTATGATTGGAACTTAGGCTATGTTAGAAACTTTGGCTTACTTTTCTCGAAAGCTATCTCTTCAGATAAAGTTCTATTCATGGATGATGATATTATAGTTCATAATCTTAACTTAGTTGACACTTTGTTTGAGACAATAGATAAATTTCAATTTGTCGGAGCAAATATTTCAGGATTGGTCGATGATTCTGTTTTGGGTCACATCGCCACTGATTTAGGCGTTTTTAATGAACGAATGTTATCAGGGGGATTTATGGTCTTTAGTCCAAAAAATATTGATAATTATTTCATGAACAATTATAATGAAGATTGGATTTGGTTATTTCTTCAACTAAAAGAGAAAAAATATCTTCAAACAGGTAATGTTATTCAAGAATTAAGTAACCCTTTTGAAAACTATCAATCAAAGATAATTTTTCAAGAACAAGGAGAAATTGCCCTAGATGGAATTCTAAAACTATTTAAAGAAGATTCATATGATACATTGACTGACATCTTATTTTGGGGAAAAATGTTAGCTGAACGAAAAATATATCTAAACTCGTTGTGTAAAAAGGCAAAGGGACAAAATAAAAACGAATACGTAGAAATAATTGAATACGTAAAACAACAATCAACAAGTTTTAAAGCAGAAGCATATTCAGAATTATTTAAAAAATATTTTACCAATAGGAGTTATTTTAATAGAATGTATAAATCTCTTCCATGAACTAACATTGCCACTTTTTTCGTCATAAAGTTCAATTATTGATTTCATAGTTATATACTTTTCAATATCTTCATTAGGGATCTGAATCCCATAACTATTTTCTAATTCAATAATTACTGAAACATGGTTTAAACTGTCCCAATTCGGAGTTTTCCCCATAGCTGAATTTTCATCTATTTCATTCACACTTATTTCAAGTGCTTTAGCAACAATGTCAAATGGTGATGCTAATATTTTTCTCCTCATGGTATCAATTTTAATAATGAGTTGTTGTCTATTTTTTGATTTTGACTTCTAGGAAATTCGTTGATAGAATAAAAATTATTTGGAATTTTATATGGTTCAAGTTCTTTTTTCAAGTGTTCTCGTAACTCTTCATCTTTTATTTTTTCATCACTTTCAATAAAAGAATATAATGAATCTTTTTTCTGAATAGTTACGCTGTTTTTTTTTAAGAACTGATTTATTTTTAAATCAATTTCATCCAATTCAACTCTAAAACCTTTAATTTTTACCTGTCTGTCTTTGCGGCATGAAAAATAAAGATTTCCGTTTTTCTCATTCACCAAATCTCCTGTTTCAAATGCTTGAATAATTTGTCCATCTATTACAATTTCTTTGAATTTTGTATCCACCACTTCTCCTAAATATCCCTTTCCAATAAAGTCACCATATATAATTATTTCTTTTTCCGTAAAATCCTCAACTGAATTCAATTTGATATTCCATCCAGGAATTGCTTTTCCAATAGACATGGTAAAATCAAAGAAATTCAAGTAATTATTTGATTTCAATTCTTGCCAAGTACAGAATAGTGTACCCTCTGTTGGACCATAGG
Organism: Flavobacterium sp.; assembly: GCA_031373195.1. GTDB lineage: Bacteria > Bacteroidota > Bacteroidia > Flavobacteriales > Flavobacteriaceae > Flavobacterium. Next base: position 2,478 of record JANMML010000025.1, read on the forward strand.
TATTAAAAACAATTAAATCTTTATTCTTGCCAAATAAAAACTCAACTTGATGCTTTTTCAAAGGTTCAGCGCAAAAACTCAAAAGTCGTAAAGAAGAAAAATCAAATACTTTGGCTTTTTCGTTTACAATCATAAAATCTACAGCACTTGGAATTGAATGCCAAATAGTAATTCTCTGATTTTCTATTACGCTTGAAGGTCTATATTTTCTGGCATTAGTATCACTCATAGCTAAAAGTGTAGCACCTGAACATAGGCAAGTAAAAATATCTACGATGCTCAAATCAAAACTCAAAAAAGAGAATTGTCCCCAAATATCCCCATCACCAGCATTGTATGTTGGAATTGACCATTCTAAGAATTTATTTAATGCCTTTCGACAAATTTTTACACCTTTTGGCATTCCTGTCGTTCCTGAAGTGTATATCACATATATAATGTCCTCCCCCTTATAACTTATTTCTATTTCTTGGGTATTATTTTCTACATATAAGTTATCGAAAACAATTTCATCTTGGTGTAGCGTTTCTGAAATTATCTCTTTGACTATAATAAAATCAGGTTGGAACTCACTAATAATTTGATACTTTCTGTTGATTGGGGCATCTGGATTTAACGGGCAATATGTTCCCCCAACATTAAGTGTTGCAACAATTAAAGCATAGGCTTCAATCCCCTGTTCTAAATCGAAAACAATTTTTGGAGTTTGGGTTTTTAAAAGCAAACTATTCGATATCACTTTGACAAGATTAAAAAACTCAGAATAACTAATTTTTCTATCTCCATCAATCACTGCAATCCTATCAGGGTAATTTTGCGAATTATACTTTATTAAGTCGATTAAGTCTTTCATTACTTTTTCTTTTCTAATGGAAAAATCCAATCTTCATTAATATCAGGACAAACAACTGTTTGTTGTAAAACTGTTACAGGAAAAAAGCATTCGAAGGAAGCTTGCCTTATATCATCCAATTGTAATTTTTTCATAGCGGCTCTGATGTTTCCTTGAGCAGAAGGGTGGTCAGAAAACGCTTTAGCAGCACCTAGAACCCCAAATGTATGGATACCGTGAATTAGAATAACAGATGATTTTGGGTTCAATGGATTCGGAAACCTTGCAAAATAGCCATAATCCTTTATCACTTTTTTTCCTTTATATTCTGCAACATATGAATAACCATTAAAATCCATTTTCTCGTCATCATCGTCGAAGCAATATGAAATTTTAGTATCCATTAAATTTGTTACCATAGAACAAATTGCATTTCCATCGTCGTCGTCTTCTCCCGGACCGCCAATAACTACTAAATTACTGTCAAGTTGTTTAGTAAATTCGTCAGCAGCATAAACGCAAATATTAGTATTTCGAAAATTCCGATTCAAAAAATTTGTGATTTCCAAAACAGAATCTACATCACCAATATTATTTAAAAAAATGTAGTTACTTGATTCAGTTGAGGCAGATTCAATTTTTTCGGGTTCAGGTGGTGCTATAACATGAATTGTTCCTACATCATTGAGAAACCATATTTTGGACAAATAAATACTTGACAAAGATTCATCATTTATTAGTTTTTTAAAATAGTTTGCTAATTCAGAAACACATGAGTCAATCAAATTATCAAAATCATCATAAACTTGTATAAGCCTATTTTTAATATCTGATGGTATTGGAAAATCTTGCAAAGAAGACTGAGCTTTAATTACTAGTACTGGTATATTAAGACCATATAATAATCCATATTCATAAAAAATATTAGCCTTATTTTCGGTAATATCGACAATGCCTAAGTGACTAGTTCTAATTTTAGTTTCAATTTGATAAGGTAAACTTTGAATGAAATCGTTGAAAATAAAAGTAGTCGAAATGTCAAAATCTTTATATTCTTCTTTTACTATTTCTTCTGCCTTTGATATCAATAATGTGATCTGCTCTCTGAATTTTTCAATGTCGTAAGTTTTGTTCTTGGGAACAAATGGATGTGACACAAAAATATTTATTGATCGATAATTATTCATTGCATCTTGTTTTAAACATATCACGGTATTCAGTTAGTGGTTTCGATTGAGCTTTCATAAACGCCATATCTTTTCCAACATTCGTTCTCACTATTTCTCCTGCACCCACATAAGCACAAGGTCCTATTTCTATACCACCTATTAATAAAGCATTTACACCAATCACACTACCTTTTTTAATTATTGGTGACTTCTCTTCTGTTGTTTCCCAATCCAAACTTGCGTTTCGATGACTATGAACAATTTCGCCCATAAATGTCACTTTGTCTTCAATAATAGTTCTGTCGGCTACATTGCCCCCTATTACACAGTCTTCTCCTATTTGAGATTTATAGGCAATTTCTTTTCCTGATAAAATTTTAGCATTTTTACCAATTTCAGCTTCAATTCCAATAATACAATTGTGGTCAATAGTAACAGAATTTTTTATGACCGCTCCAAAATGTATTACGCAAAAAGCTCCTATTGTAACATTGTCTCCAATAATTATTTTGCCATCTTCTGGGTCACCAAAACCAATACAAGAACCATGTCCAATAGTTACATTCTTTCCAATTTTTACGTTTTCATGAACATAAATTCCAGTTCCAATTTCTATATAAGGTTTCATAAAGTTTGCTCAATAATATTCAAAGCTTTGGCATAAATGTCCTTATGGATTTTTTTTGTTTCGGGAAAATCCAAATCTTCATCATCCTCAACTCCAAAACCATGTCCAACGCCTTTAATAATTTCAAGGTTAGTTGAATCTGATTTGTACTTTTTTGAAGATGTAAGTGGTACATCTTCATCGTCATCTCCATGAAAAATAACAACTTTGTCTCCTAAATTTTGAAGTGCTTTAATACCATTGACATATCTTAATTCATTGATTAAAGCCCTTCCAAAATGAATATCTGAAGAGTTTACATATTCTTTTTTACTTAGTTGGTTTATTGCTTTTTCCGAAAGATGCTCATTCTTCAAGAGATTATTTCTTTCTAAAACATCATTTTCATAGTTTATTACAGGTGCATTTAAAATAATTTTTTTTATTTCCTCCTTATTATTAACATCAGCCCAATATGCAGAGAGTCCACCACCAAAACTTGTCCCTACAATATAAAAAGATTTAGTGTTTGAACTTGTATTGTTTTGCAAAGCAGAAAATCCAGCATCTATATCATTAACAATACCACACAATGAAAGGTTGTTAAGTTTAGTACTTCCATCATTATCACCACCATGAAAACGGTAATCAAAACGCAAAGATGATATTCCATTTTTACTTAAAAATTTTGCGTAATCCGAATGAAAACCAAGTTCATCTCGTGACGAAGTAATGCCATGTACAAAAAGTAAAGCCCCTTTTTCATTGTCGGCTTTCAATAGTGTCCCGTCTAATTCATAGCCATCATAGCTCATGAACTTTATATTTTTTTCTACCATCTAACTAAATTTATTTGTCATTAAAATTATTCAAAAGCATTGAAAAACATTCTTTTGATTTCCAGCTCAATCAGTGCACTTCTTATTGACGATTTACATCGTCATCAACTAAATTAAATTGTTTTGGGTTAAACAATCCAAATAGTCAAAGCTCACAAAAAACAAAAAGACTATGAAGTGGTATTTAGTCTTACTGACTACTAAAATAGCTAAATATCTGTAAGAAAAAAATAATTTTTATTGTTTTAATAATAAATTACTAGTGGAATAATAACAAGGTTCAAAAACAATAGTATTTACACAAATAGTAGTAAATATTGTTAAATGAACTATTGCCTAAAAACAATTGCAATGGTATTCAATAGTCTTTAATTTTTTTGATTTATTTAATACTAAATAATTACAAAAACTAAAATATGATTATATTGCGATTCAATTTGAGTACACAAAACAGTACACGATTTTACAAAAATCAATTCAATAAAGGGCTTAATTTCAATAAAAAATGAAATTCATAACCCTGAGGTCACGGGTTCAACTCCCGTCCTCGCTACAGAAAACCAGAATCTCTAAACAGCAATGTTTGGGGATTTTTTTTTATAATTTCTTCATCGTAAGATAGATAAGTTCAAGCTAATCGATTTCATTGACAATCGTCTCTGTTGTTGTGGCACAAATTAAGAATAGTAGTGTTAAGATTTCGTTTACCCACGATAAAGCTGATAATAGTTATGGAATGGTGAGTGTTCGTTCCTTTAACTTAGAACTTCCTTCATCTCAGCAATACATCAATCAAAAATTTAAATGTAATCTTTTACTTATATAAATTAAATTTTAATGTATTTTATCGAGTAAATTAGTTTATTGTCGATGTAATTCCAAAAATCTTTGAAATTTACATTCTCCAAACAAAACATCTCGAATTCAACTCAACATTCTATTAACCTACTAATAAAATGCGTATGAATTCAATTACCCAAAACCGAAAAAATGCAATCGGGTCAATAGGCTTATCTCTAATAACCCTATTACTTTTCTCCCAGTCTCAAAAAGTCAAAGATTTTTTTCATGAGACAACTTTTGAAAATCCAGTGGGAAGTTTTTCGAAACAACATACTGCACAAACGAATCTTCCGTCTTATGCTAAACTAACAGCAGCAGCAAGTCCTGCATTCCACGATAGCGATGGAGACGGAATCTTCAATTATATCGACGTTGATGATGACAACGATGGCATTCCCGATGATATTGAACAAAGCAACGCTTCAAGTTCTGTGTTGAGCGGTCAAGTTGCCGTTACTTTATTAAATGAGACTTTTGGTGTTGGCACCACAAGAGGACGAATTTATGACAATGTCCCAACAGCTAGCACTACTTATTGTTATGAAGATGGCACTACTGCTCAAGCCGCAGACGAATGTGATACCAATAAAGACTTAAACGATGGTCAATACACAATTAATGATAAAGCAGGAACTACTGCCGTTGCATCTTGGGCTCCAAGTTACTGGTATCAAGGCGTAGATCACACGACAGCAGATACTAATGGGAAAATGGCCCTTTTTAATGCAACTCCCGTAATTACAGATGAATTTTACAGAACGATTGTTCAAGGGGTCATTGCCAATGCACCGCTAACTTATAGCTTTTGGGTACTCAATTTAGACCGATCCGATGCTCCTGCTATTGGAAGTCGCTACCGACCAAATCTTACTGTTGAGTTCCGGGATCTCAGTAATAATCTATTGAATACCATTACAACAGGAAATATTGCACCAACTACGGCAGGAAATCTAAGCGGCGATTGGTATCAATTTTCGGCAACATTCATCCCAACCACTAGCAGCGTGTCGATCATATTCAAAAACAATCAAGTAGGTGGTACCGGAAACGACTTGGCTTTGGATGATATCACGATTACACAATCATTAGTAGATAGTGACCAAGATAATGTTGCTGATGCATATGATTTAGATTCTGATAATGATGGCATTGGTGACATTATCGAAGACCGCTGGAATGCATTAAGTTTTGGGTATGACCGAATGGACCTTACATCTTCAATTTGGCTGGATGCAAATGTAAATGGCTGGCACGATACTGCTGAAGCTTGGTATGCGGTAAATACATCCGCCGATTTTGATGGTGACAGCGTGCCTAATTATCTCGATTTAGACGCCGATAATGACGCACTATTTGATGTAGATGAAGCGGGAATTTACTATGGCGATGGCGATATCAATTGCGACGGAGAAGGCGAAGGTACCGATGGCGATCAAGATGGAATTCTCTCGATGTTTGATACCTACTCTGGTTTCGGAAATCTCGGCAAAGCCTTGCCATTGGATACCGCTTCTTCAGGCATTCCCGATTTTCTAAATGTGCAATCCAACCCAGGCGTTTACGATATCAGTACAACCTTATTTGGGTCTCTTGATTCGAATAATGATGGCATCATAGACGGCACTTTAGATGTTGATCGAGATGGAATCCAAGACGCTTTCGATACTGATACCAATTTTTTTGGTTCTCCGAGAGATCTCAACCGAAAACTCTATTTAGATTTTGATGGACGGAATGATTACGGTCAAGGTTCTTCGATTCTAGGCGGATTATCTAATGCAAGTCTCATGGGCTGGATTAATTTGAATAATGCTTTTTCTTCTGACGGAATAATCATGGGTCAAAATAGGTTCAATATCCGCATTAGTAGTTCACGAAAGTTAGAAGCTGTGGTCAATGGAACGACATTGACATGTGCCACCAATATTCTAAATACAGCGCAATGGTACCATATAGGTGCGGTGTACGGCGGCGGGGCACTGAAATTATTTTTAAATGGACAAATGGTTGCTAGCACAGCAACTTCCGGATCGATTGCTGCAGATGCAACGGCGCTAACGATTGGGAAAGATCCAAGTACTTCAACAAAGTACTTTAAAGGAAAAATAGACGAATTGCGCGTCTTTAATGTCGCATTGACAGACGAACAGTTTCAAAGAATGGTGTATCAAGAAATACAAAATACAGCCTCTCAAGTTAGAGGAGCAGTTATCCCAAAAGATATTGGCGCACTTCCATTTGCAAATCTACTTCGCTATTATCGAATGGATGTTTATAAAAATGACATCATCGACGATCTATCTACACCTAGTATCGATACTGGAACTGGAATGAAAATCTACAATAACAAAACAATAAATGTGCAACAAGCGCCAATGCCATTTGTGACAGAACGAGCCGGAGATTTCGCAATCGCGGTCAATAGTCCAACAAATGAAATCAGAGGCATGGACATCATTGATCAAGATTGGTCTATTGTACATGTAAAACACAGCATCTCAGAAACCACTGATAATACGGATTTAGGAATGATTGTCGATCCTTTAACTATCGTTACGATGAATAACGATACGAAAATTCAAAACGATTGGTACTTACAATTGGATGGTAAAATTGACCTGCAAGGAAAATCTCAATTGGTTCAGACCACTAATAGCGATTTGGAAGTGAGTAGCTCGGGATGGATGGAACGAGATCAACAAGGACAAGCAAATAAATTCAATTATAACTATTGGTCATCACCAGTGAGCGCCATCAATAGTAGTAGCAATAATACTCCGTATACAGTCGATCAGGTATTACGAGATGGAACAGATCCAAACGACATTCGTAACATCACATGGACACCTGGTTATGACAGTGCTCCCACTACTCCAATTACGTTGAGCAGCTACTGGCTATTTAAATTTCAAAATTTATCCCCAGTATATGCCAATTGGGAAGCTGTTGGGCAGAACGGAACGCTGCTTGCGGGCCAAGGATTTACGATGAAAGGTATCGATAATGGACAAGAAAGCCAAAACTATACATTCATTGGTAAACCTAACAACGGAACCATTTCGATTCCGATAGCCCCAAATAATTTAAATTTATGTGGAAATCCTTATGCTTCCGCGCTGGATGCAGATGACTTCATCTTTGACAATTTGACCTCAACGACTGGTGCGCTCTATTTCTGGGAGCATTATAACACGAATCCATCCCACATATTGTTGGAATATCAAGGAGGATACGCGGTTCGAAATCTCATTGGAGGAATTCCACCGGTATCTCCAGCAGGTATAAGCGGATTGGGTTCGAGCACCAGAATTCCTGGTAGATACGTTCCAGTCGGTCAAGGGTTCTTGATGTATGGAAGTAACACGGGTGGCGATATTATATTCAATAATAGCCACCGAAATTTCGAGAAAGAAACAGAGGTCAATTCTAATATTCTCTTTCGCCAAAATACGGATACGATTGCTAATAATACTCAAAAAGAAATACATGACCGAAGACGCCGCTCTTCCGCAAAAATTCGATTAGGTTTTACTAGCCCAAATGGGTATCACAAACAAATTCTACTTGGCTTTATGAATGAATTAGCCTCCGCCGGAATAGATAAAGGCTACGACGCCCCACAGTTAGAGAACTTAACAAATGATATTTGCTTTATTAACAATAACGTGAAACTAAGCATTCAGGGAGATGGCTATTTTAATCGATTTAGGGTTTTCCCACTTTCAGTCAAAATAGATAGCGATGGCTTAGTAAAGTTTACGCTCGATGGAGTGGAAAACTTAGAAGACAATCAAAAAATTTATATTTATGACGCCGTCGCAAACGAATACTACAATATAAAGAATGACCCTTTCACAGTCAATTTGCAAAGTGGAAATATGGACAATCGATTTTCATTGTGCTTCAAGCGAAATGCATATACAAACAACAAAATAGAGAATAGTTCTTCAGTAGACGTGTCTCTAATTAATAGTGACAAAAGTATCATTATATCTAAAAATGAAGTCAAAATGACAATTCAATCGGCTACGTTATATAATATACTAGGGCAATTTATTGCAGAGTGGAAGCTAGATGACAGCAACGAAACCCAATTTGTTCAGATTCCTGTAAATGACATCAGTCAAGGAACTTACATCCTAAAAGTAAAGACTAGCACTGGTTACGTGACTAAAAAAGTCATGATCCAGTAAAAACCTATCAAATAGACGATTACGAATAAAGCTTCTTCATGCAAGAAGCTTTATTTTTTATTTTATATTGTAAGAAATAAACTTCAAAATATCACAAAAAGTGCATTTCATCGATTTTTTATGCTTTTTATCGACAAAAAATTTTGTAGATTAAAATCACCCTCCTACTTTTGACTCGTTAAATGATTACAATTAACCAAACACACTTTTCGGGGGAAAGGAAGTTATGAAAAAAACATTATTCTTAAAAAAGAAAAACTTATTATTATTTAGCCTACTACTTTTAAGTGGAATTGGCTATTCGCAAACAACGCAAACCTACAACTCAGATGGTACCTTTACGGTACCTGCCGGTGTGAACACAGTCTCTGTGCAAGCATGGGGTGCTGGTGGAGCTGGTGGAGGAAACGCTACGACTAGCGATGGTGCAGGTGGCGGTGGTGGCGGTGCCTACAGTATCGCACCAACTCTAGCGGTACTAGCGGGCACACATACCGTGACCGTTGGTGTCGGTGGTACTGCCAATGCCGGAGCTGCAGGAAATGCAGGGACAGATTCTTGGTTCATGAATAGTTCCACAGTACTCGCCAAAGGTGGTGCTGGTGGAAATCCTCCCGTTAGCGGTCTAGGTGGAATTGGTGGTGCCGGCGGTGCTGCCACTCCAATTGTGGTCGGTACTACAAAATACGCTGGTGGTAATGGAGGAACAGGTAGAGATGCCAATACCGGACACGGTGGTCCAGGGGCTACTTCAGCAGGAACAGCGGGAATCGGTCTTTCGGGAGCTGCTGTTTGGCTTACCACAAATGCGCCAACTCCCGTACCAACAGGTGCAGGTGCAGGTGCCGCCGGTGGTTCTGCAACGAACAATGGATTTTCAAATACTGCTACTCCGGGTGGAGGTGGTGGAGGTGCTGGTGATAAAAATAGTGGAGGCTCTCCGAACACAATCGGAGGAGATGGAGCAAATGGACAAGTAATCATTACTTGGGTTTGTCCAACTTATACCTTAACAGCAGCGGCTTCAAATAACGGTCCGTTTTGTAATGCTTCTGCATCTACAATTACACTAAGATCATCTTCATTACCTTCAGGTACATACAATGTAACATACAATCTAACTGGCGCAACAACTGCAACAGGAAATACAGCGACCATGACCTTTGCGGCAGGTAGCCCCGGAACTGGAACTTTTTCAACTCCATCCTTAAATATTGGAACAACAACCGTTACTATTACAAACCTCTCTTCAGGATCTGGTTGTGATACTATAATCAGTTCTTTTAATACTACAACAGTTAGCGTCACTGCTGCGGCTACATCAGTAGCTGGAACAAACGTCGCAGGTTGTTCAACTACGCCAACGTTTAATGTAACAGCGGGTGCTAGCGCAACAAATTATACTTCTGTTTTATGGACATCTAGTGGTACTGGAACTTTTACAAATTCAAACTCATTGACATTATGTACTTATACACCAAGCGCTTCTGATATTGCAGGTGGAACAGTAACAATAACGCTCACAGCTACAGGAAATTCACCTTGTGGTATCGAAACTTCATCAAAATTCTTAACCGTATATGAAAATCCGACAGCAGTGGCTGGCTCGAATGTAGTCACTTGTTCAGGAAATGGTCCGGTAAATATCACTTTTGGTTCGAGCGCTTCTAATTCATCAGGCGTTACATGGACATCAAGCGGAACCGGTACATTCACAAATCCAAATTCATTATCAACATGCACTTATGATCCAAGCGCAGCCGATATTGCAGGAGGACCTCTGACCTTAACATTAACGGTTAACAGTTTATATTGTGGCTCTGTAACTGCAACTAAAGTATTGACGATATTTTCATCTCCAACACCAGTAGCAGGACCAACTTTATTTACTTGTAATACATCAGGCGCAATCAATATTACTTCCGGATCGAGTTCAATTGGACATTCAAGTATTGCATGGACATCAAGCGGTTCTGGAACGTTTACCAACCCAACTTCATTGACGCTTTGCACTTACAATCCTAGTGCATCCGATATTACCGCTGGAAGTGTAACGCTTACTTTGACTGCCTACGGAAATCCACCGTGTAATCCGATTGTTTCAACTAAAACACTTACCATCAACAGACCAATGACCGCAGTTGCAGGAACAGCAATTACCGTTTGTTCGTCAGGCTCAGCTGTTAATATTACTGCAGGTTCAAGTGCTACAAATCAAACGACTGTTACTTGGACTTCAAGTGGGTCTGGATCATTTGCGAATCCAAACTCTTTAACTACTTGCACTTACGCACCAAGTGCTGCTGACATCTTAGCCGGTAGTGTAACACTAACATTGACAGCATCAAATACAGGTTGTGCAAATGTTACTTCTTCTAAAGTCATGACAATTCGTGCGCAACCAACTGCAATTGCTGGAGCTGCTTTTGCTACTTGTTCAACTTCAGGAGCTATCAATATTACTACTGGATCGAGTGCAACTAATCAAACTAGTGTAACTTGGACCTCTACTGGATCTGGTACTTTTATGAATGCCAATTCACTAACCTTATGTACTTACAATCCTAGTGCTGCCGATATCACTGCAGGTACAGTTACTTTTACATTAACGGCAGTTGGAAATGCACCATGCGCTAATGCGACAGCTACAAAAATAATGACCATCAGTAGAGCTATGACTGCGGCAGCTGGAACAGCAATTACAGCCTGTTCATCTGTAGGTGCTATCAATATTACCACAGGTTCATCGGCTACAAATCATACAACAGTAACTTGGACATCAAGTGGAACAGGTATCTTTGCTAATCCAAATAACTTAACAACTTGTACCTACACGCCTAGCGCTGCTGATATCACAGCAGGAAGTGTTACAATAACATTAACCGCTACAAATGCAGGTTGTCCTAATGTGACATCAAACAAAATACTAACAATAAGAGGAGCTGCTACAGCCATTGCTGGATCTAACGACACATTTTGCTATACTTCAGGAGCTGTAAACATCACTACTGGATCAAGTGCATCAAATTTTGCAAGCGTGACTTGGACCTCTAACGGAACAGGTACTTTTACCAACGCCAATTCATTGACGCTTTGCACTTATACACCAAGCGCTGCCGATATTGCTGCTGGAAGTAGAACTTTTACCTTAACAGCTACTGGAAATGCACCTTGCGCAAATGCAACAGCTACAAAAACTTTAACCTTTTTCGTTGCGCCAACAGTTACAGGAACTACGCCTGGATCTAGAACTGGTGCAGGATCTGTATTTTTAGCTGCTACTACATCGGTGGGAACACTAAACTGGTACGCTAACGCAACAGGTGGTGCGATCTTAGGTTCAGGTACAGGCTTTTCTACACCAAGTATTGCAGTGACAACAACTTTCTACGTTGAAGCAGCAAATGGAACTTGTTTCTCTAGTCCAAGAACAGCTGTTATTGCAACCGTAAATTATAACGAAATAGATCTTCAAGGAAATGCAACTTCAATTGTAAGTGGTGATATCACACCATCAATCGCAGACTGGACAGATTTTGGTTCTTCTAATCCTACAAGAACCTACACCATTCAGAATGTTGGAGTGTCGCTATTAACGATTGGTACGATTACAATTTCCGGAGTAAACGCTAGCGAATTTACAGTTACAACAGCGCCAAGTCCATCAATTCCAATTGGAGGAAGTACAACGTTTACCATCACATTTGCTCCTACGGCAGTTGGGGTTAGATCCGCGAACATTGCAATCATTAACAATGACTTAGACGAAAGTCCATATACTTTTGATATTCAAGGAACAAGTATCGCACAAGAAATCGATGTTCAAGGAAATGCAGTTTCTATTGCAAATGGCGACATAACACCAACGACAGCTGACTGGACAGATTTTAGTTCAGTGGTGGGAACAAGAACATATACGATACGCAACAATGGTAGCTTGGTAATGAATATTGGTGCAATTACAATTACAGGAGTAGATGCTTCAGACTTTACGGTGAGCACACCTCCTGCAGCAACTGTTGCAGCTTATGGGTCGACCACTTTTACAGTAACTTTTGCACCAACTGCAATCAATACAAGAAGTGCAACGATCAATATCGTAAATGATGATACGGATGAAAACCCTTATATTTTTAACATTCAAGGATTTGGTATTGTTCCAGAAATTGATGTACAAGGAAACTCAATTTCAATTGTAGACAATGACATCACTCCTTCTACAACAGATTGGACAGATTTCAGTTCAACTGCTAGTACAAGAACATTTACAATTTTCAATAATGGAAATATCACACTAAACGTTGGGCCTATTGTCATCAGTGGCGCAAATGCTGCAGATTTTTCAGTTATCACGACACCTAGCACAACGGTTGCAGCATTTAGCACTACTACTTTTGTAGTTCTGTTTTCGCCGTCTGCGCTTGGTTTACGAACTGCAACAATAACTTTTAGCAATAATGACAGTACGGAAAACCCATATAACTTTAATATTCAAGGAACAGGAGTTCCAAGAGAAATAGACGTACAAGGACTTGGATTATCAATACCTAACGGAGATCTAGTGACTTCGGTTTCTGATGACACAGATTTCGGACCTGCAGATATCAATTTAGCTACCATAACCAAAACATTTACAATCAGGAATTCTGGTTCACTTTCATTAACTATTTCGAACCCAACAATCACAGGTCTTAATGCCTCAGAATTTAGCATCTCTGCAAATCCAGGAACACTAGTCATAGGCGCAGGTTCAAGTACAACATTCTCTGTAACTTTTAATCCAAGTGCTGTTTTTACCAGAGTTGCAACCATCAATATCGTAAGCGACGATACCGATGAAAACCCTTATACTTTTGCGATTCAAGGCGCTGGTTTACTAGATAATGACAGTGATGGAATTCCCAACAATGCAGACTTAGATGATGATAACGATGGTGTTGTAGATAGCATCGAATGTGGAACTTGTATCAGTGACCCTTTCGTAAACGGAAGCTTTGAAAATCCTGTAATTCCAGCTACATCATACAGAATTTTAGATTCGTCTTTAGTTAATGGATGGACAAATAGTGCCGAAGCCTTTATCGAAATATGGAGTACTGGATTTAACGGAGTACCGGCTGCAGCGGGCAATCAATTTGCAGAATTAAATGCAAATGTTGCTGGAAATCTTTATCAAACATTTTGTTTGAACGGTGCGGGTGGTACCATCAACTGGTCTATTAAACACAGAGGAAGATCGGGTACTGATGTGGCCGCAGTTAGATTTGGAGCTACTTTAGCAACTATCGCTACTGTTGCTACCATGACTGACGGAAATACTTCTTGGGGATCGTATTCAGGTACGTACGCAATTCCAGTAGGTCAAACTTCAATTGTATTAGCCTTTACTGCAATTTCATCAACAGGAGGTTTATCTTATGGTAACTTTATAGACGATGTGCAGATCATCATCAACCAGAATTGTATTGATTCTGATGCGGATACCATCGCTGATATTATTGATGTAGATGATGATAATGACGGAATTCCGAGTATCGAAGAAGCTGGATTTAAGGCCTATAGCAATGGTACGGCAACTATGGATAAAACAAACGTGGCTACATGGGTAGATGCTAACGCAAATGGTATTAATGACTTTATTGATACGATGATCGCTGGTGGTACCTACGCAATACCAGACGCAGATGGTGACGGTGTGCGAAATTACTTAGATCTAGATAGTGATAATGACACCCTATTTGATGTTGATGAAGCCAATACTTTGAATGGTGATGGAGATATCACTGGTGATGGTAAAGGAGATGGAGCTGATGCTGAAGGGGATGGTTTACTTAACTTATATGACAATTCCGCTTTGTTTGGATCAACAACAAGAGCTTATGCGCAAGATAGTGACTTGAATGGTATTGCAGATTTCTTGCAATTAGATTCAAACGATGATGGTATCAATGATATTCAAACCGGACTCTATGGTAGTTTTGACATTAATGGTGACGGTAGAATTGATGGTACTGGTGACACCGATGGTGACGGTATCTTAAACAACTTTGATACCGATGATATTGTAAAAGGTTCTCCTAGAGACCTCAACCGAAAATTATACTTAGATTTCGATGGTCGTAATGATTATGGTCAAGACGCAACAGCGCTTGGAGTATTAGCAAATGAAACCATAATGGCTTGGATCGATTTGAATAGTACTTTCTCCGCCACAGGAGTAGTAGCTGGACAACCAGGATTCCAATTGAGAGTAAACAGCAGTAGAAATCTAGAAGCAATCGTAAATGGTTCGACTATAACCTACTCAACTCCTGTCGCACCATATTCTAGCGCTGCATTGAGCACCTCACAATGGTATCATGTTGGCGCAGTGTATAACGGTTCAACAGTAAAATTATTCCTTAATGGTGTAATGGTTGCCAGTGGTGCCGCTGCGGGAAGTATTGCTTCCGCTGTATTGACTCTTGGTAAAAACCCAAGTGCTGCATCAAACTATTTCAAAGGAAAAATCGATGAAGTACGTGTATTCAATGTGGCTTTAACTGACTTGCAATTGCAAAGAATGGTGTATCAAGAAGTACAAAATACCGCTTCGCAAGTTCGTGGTGCCATTGTACCGAAAGATATCGAAACACTTCCATACGCCAATATGTTAAGAAACTACAGAATGGATGCCTATAAAGATGATATCGTTGATAACATGACCACCGCATCTATAGATACAGGAACAGGTATGGAAATTTATAACCATAAAATAATCAAAGTACAAGAAGCGCCAATGCCTTTCGTAACAAGAACAACCGGAACTTTTGCAACAGCAGTTAATGATGCTACAAAAGATATCCGTGGAATGGATGTAACTGACTTCGATTATTCAATCATTCAAGTACAACACAATATAACCGAAACATCCAATTCAACTGACTTAGCGATGTTTGTAAACTCTGGTGTGACAATTACAATGAACAACGATACCAAAATCCAAAATGATTGGTATCTAAAGTTAGATGGTAAAATCGACTTGCAAGGAAAATCACAATTGGTTCAATCAGCTAATAGCGAATTAGATGTGACTAGTGCTGGATCAATCGAAAGAGATCAACAAGGACAATCTAATATGTTTAATTATAACTACTGGTGTTCTCCGGTAGGTGCGATAAGTACAACAGCTAATAATACGGCTTATACGGTTAGTGGTGTAATGAGAGATGGTACGAATCCAAATAGTATTCAACCGATTACGTGGACTACAGGGTACAATGGAGCTGCAACTTCCCCGATTACTTTGAGTAGCTACTGGATTTTCAAATTCCAAAACTTATCGCCTGAGTACGCAAACTGGGCTGCAGTAGGGCAAAGCGGAACATTGCAAGCCGCTCAAGGTTATACAATGAAAGGAACAAGCGCAGCAACACCAACACAGAACTATACATTTGTAGGTAAACCGAACAACGGTACAATTACAACTGCAATTGCAGGAGGGAACTTAAACCTATGTGGAAATCCATATCCATCTGCACTAGATGCTGATGCCTTTATCATGGCAAACAGCAGTGTAATGACGGGAGCGGTGTATTTCTGGGAACATTTTAGCACCAACAATTCACATAATCTCCTCGACTATCAAGGTGGTTATGCTGCGAGAAACTTGGTCGGAGGAACACCTCCAGTAGCACCAACTGGGATTAGTGGATTGGGATCAAGTTCTAGAATTCCAAGTAGATTCATACCTGTGGGACAAGGATTCTTGGTCTATGCAGGAGCAACTGGCGGAAACATTACCTTTAATAATAACCAACGTAGCTTTATTAAAGAAACCAACGCTAGTTCTAACGTAATGTTTAGACACAATAATCAGGCGGTTTCAGTAGTAGATAGAAACTTTGACAACAGCGAAGATGAAATTGTGGACAACAACAATTTCTCGAAAATTCGATTGGGCTTCAATTCGGTAAACGGATACCACCGTCAAATTCTACTCGGATTTATGGATAACTTGGCAACAGAAGGATTTGACCCTGGTTATGATGCGACGCAACTCGACAGTCAACCGAATGATCTTTACTTTTTGAATTCTGGATTTAACCTGGTAATCCAAGGTGTAGATGCATTCGACTCTAGCAAAATCCTACCATTGTCTGTAAAAAATGGTTTAGAAGGAAACGTAGAATTCGTCTTAGATGCCACTGAAAACTTTGATGAAAATCAAAATATCTACATCCATGACAATGTAACGGACCAATACCATGACATAAGAAACGGAAACTTTGAAATCAATTTACCAATAGGAACATTTGATACCAGATTCTCGTTGAGATTTAGCAGTACGTCATTGGATACAAATGATTTCGATCTAAGTCAAGAAGTGCTTGTAAAATTTACCAACAGTAATGACATGATTACCATCAACAATGGCACATTAGATGCGTCGGTTCAAACGGTAGATCTTTACAATATGCTTGGACAATCAATTCGAACTTGGGAAGTGAAAAACGCAGACCAAAAGAAAATTCAAATAC
This sequence comes from Flavobacterium sp., assembly GCA_031373195.1. GTDB lineage: Bacteria > Bacteroidota > Bacteroidia > Flavobacteriales > Flavobacteriaceae > Flavobacterium. The sequence goes on from JANMML010000025.1 coordinate 19,480, forward strand.
CAGTAACAAATGTAAGCACAGGAACTTATATTGTAAAAGTACATACAACAAAAGGTGATTTAAGTAGTAAAATAATCATCGAATAATCCCCCCCTTTTTTCCCCAAATAAGGTAAAGGAGCTTCTTGTAATGAGAAGCTCCTTTTTTGCTTGTAGCATTAACAAAAACTAAAAAAACCGCAGATTCACAGATTTAAAAGGAAGTAAAAATCTGCGCATCTGCGGTAAATATTTGTCTTGGCAAACTTTTAAAATTTAAGACAACTGCACTTTCAAATCCTCATACGAAAGCATCTTTTGCTCGCCAGTCCTGAGATCTTTTAATCCAAATCTCCCCTGCTCCATTTCAGTTTCACCAACAATTACAACGAAAGGTATTTGCCGCTTATCAGCATACATCAATTGCTTACCTACTTTAATAGCATCGGGATACAATTCTACTTTTATGGAATCTTGTCTGAGTTTTTGAATGGCTTGCAAAGCATAAAAAGCTTCCTTTTCACCATAATTGATAAATAGGGCTTTGGTTGATGTAATTACTGTTTCTGGAAATAACTGAAGTTCCTCGATAACCAAATAAATGCGATCCAAACCAAACGAAATGCCGACACCACTAATATCTTTCAATCCAAAAATACCCGTCAGATCATCATACCTTCCGCCACCGCCAATCGAACCCATAGCTACTGATTTTGGTGGAGCCACTTCAAAAATAGCCCCGGTGTAATAGTTTAAACCTCGTGCTAAAGTCACATCCAAATCTAATGTCGAACATTGCAATCCTAAGGCTAAAACTTGACTGCAAATAAATTGTAATTCTTCAATACCGCGCATCCCCTCTTCTGAAGACGCCAGTAAAACGGATAATTGCTGTATTTTCTCTTCGATGCTTCCCGAAAATTGAAACAAAGGCTGCACTTTTGAAATCGCCGCTTCCGAAATTCCTTTTTCCAACATTTCTTTCTTAACGCCATCTGCTCCTATTTTGTCCAATTTGTCTAAGGCAACAGTAAAATCAATCAATTTATCTTGTGCACCAATAACCTCAGCAATACCCGACAAGACTTTTCGATTACTAATTTTAATGGTAACACCGTCCAAACCCAAATCAGAAAAAACGGCATCATACAATTGCACCAATTCAACTTCTTGCCATAATGAATTGGATCCCACTACATCGGCATCGCATTGAAAAAACTCTCTAAATCGTCCTTTCTGCGGGCGATCGGCTCTCCAAACAGGTTGTATTTGGTAGCGCTTAAAAGGAAATTCTATTTCATTTTGGTGCTGCACTACGTAACGGGCAAAAGGAACCGTTAAGTCATAACGCAACGCTTTTTCAGAGATACTCGAAGTCAACTTGTTACTTTCCTTATTGGTTAAAGCACTTTCATCGGCTTTACTCAAATAATCCCCTGAATTCAAAATCTTAAAAATCAGTCGATCGCCTTCTTCACCGTATTTTCCCATCAAAGTTTCTGAATTTTCAAACGAAGGTGTTTCAATCGGTTGAAATCCGTACTTCTCAAAATTGTTCTTTATAATTGAAAAAATATAGTTTCGCTTAGACACCTCAGCAGGTGAAAAATCTCTGGTCCCTTTTGGTATACTTGGTTTTTGAGCCATTTCTTATATTGTTGTATTTTTGGACTGGCAACCGAAAACCGGCAACCAAAAACCATTTCTCTGCAAATATCTTATTTTTAAAATAAAAAATCCGCTTCAAAGTAAACTTGTAACAAAAATTGTAAATTCGTGACAAACACCCATCATGCTAAAACTCTTTAAAGAAAATGTTAGAATTGCGCTAAGTTCGATAAGAACACAGCTCCTTCGAACCATTTTGACAGTGTTAATTATTGCGATTGGAATTACAGCACTCGTGTGCATTTTAACTGTGGTAGCAGCATTAGAAAACACCTTGTCTACCGACTTTGCGTCGATGGGTTCAAATACGTTCAACATCAATCAATATGCTTTCAGTAGCATACGACGACGTGGAGGCGAAAGAGAAGTGATCAATCCAATTATATCCTATCCAGAAGCTACTGCCTTCAAAGAAAAATACCATTTCCCTTTTACGCAAACCTCACTATCATTTACGGCGGTTTCCAACGCTGAAGTAAAATTTGAAAACAAAAAAACAGATCCACAAATAACCGTTGTAGGAATTGATGAACATTATGTTGTCAATTCTGGCTTAGAAACTACAAAAGGTAGAAATTTCACCGGATTTGATATTTCCAATAATAGTTATTCCTGCATTCTAGGATCCGATTTTGAAAAAGATTTATTCAAGGACACCAATCCAATCGATAAAGTAATTTCGATACGCGGCGCCAAATTTAAAGTTATCGGAGTCCTAAAAGAGAAAGGTTCGACTTTTGGGAACAGTCAGGATTTACGGGTTCTCGTTCCAATTCAAATTGCCAGATCGCTTTTCAATCAACCCAACATTGATTATAGTATCAGTGTGATGGTAGACAAAAAAGAAGTCCTCGAACAAGCCATTGATAATGCAACGGGAACCATGAGGAGAATTCGAAAATTGAGCCCGGTAAAAGAATCCAATTTTGGTATCTCCCGCTCGGATGATTTGATCAACAAGATTCTTAGCATTACACAATATTTGGGAATCTCGGCTTGGGTAATTGGTATTATTACAATCTTTGGTTCCTCTATTGCGTTGATGAATATCATGCTGGTTTCAGTAACGGAAAGAACCCGGGAAATCGGTGTCCGAAAAGCATTGGGCGCTAAACGAAGTACCATTGCGATGCAGTTTTTTATCGAGACCTTAGTCATTGGTCAAATGGGTGGACTTTTCGGAATAATTCTCGGTATTTCGGCGGGATATGGAATTGCATCATTATTAGAATTTGATTTCGTTACACCCTGGGCAGCAATCTTCTCTGCTTTTGTAACCACTTTTGTCGTAGCAGTGGTGTCAGGATCGTACCCAGCGCTGAAAGCTTCCAAACTAGACCCCATTGAAGCCCTGCGATATGAATAGTTTTTACTGCCAACCTCGAACAACTTAGAAGTTTTATATGACGTTAAATGCCTTATATGGTCCAAAATAACAGGAAGCATAAAAAAATTAATTGAATGTTTCCGATGCTAAGTTGTTAGATTCATCATTTCATTTCGTCGCACAAATCATCCGGTCATTCCCATAAATATCTTTCCGCAGTTCAACATCAATAAAACCCATAGAAGTTAGTAAATCGATCATCTCCAATCCCAAATATTGATTGATTTCAAAATACAATTTCCCATTTTCTTTAAGGTTTTTTTGAGCCAATGCTGCAATTTTTCTATAGAAAAGTAACGCGTCGTGATCTTCAACAAACAAAGCCAAATGCGGTTCGTGCTCTAAAACATTCTTTTTGATTTCGGCTTTTTCAAGGATTCTAACATACGGCGGATTGGAAACAATAACATCAAATTGCCCCTGCAAATCTTCCTTTTCCAAAATATTTTGACAAAGAAAAGTCACATCGACGCCGTTAGATATTGCATTGACCCGAGCGAGTTCCAGCGCCTCTCCTGAAACATCAATAGCAGCAATTTCTGTTTGTGAAATGTTCTTAGCCAAAGCAATCGCAATACATCCAGAACCCGTTCCGATATCGAGTATCTTACGATGTTGCCATGGTTCCTTTTTACAATCTGACACGATCCATTCAACGAGTTCTTCAGTTTCAGGTCTCGGAATGAGTACATTCGCATTGACTTCAAAATCCAACCCATAGAAACTAGTGGTTCCTAATAGATACTGAATGGGAACTTCATCAAGCAATTCTTTCAATATCGTATTCCATTCAACCATTTGTTCTTCGGCTAAATCCGCATCTGGCTGCAAGGCCAAGTCGATTCTTCTCATTTTTAATTTGTGCTCCAAAATCAAATAAAAAAAACTTTCCGCTTCAACCGCATCGTAAACAGGTAGTAAAGTTTCTATAAAAATCGATCGATAATCCTTTAGTTTCATAATCAAAACAAAAAATTCAATAGTGCCGGCTAGAAAACAAATATAAGTAAAACCAGATGGTTCCCATTCTAAAAGTAAAATCCTATTTTTGTACTATGAATATCCACGAAAAATACATGCAGCGTTGCCTACAAATCGCCAAAAATGGTATCGCAGCTGCCTTGCCAAATCCGTCGGTTGGCGCTGTGATTGTGTGTCAAGAAAAAATTATTGGAGAAGGATTTACCTCAGCCTACGGAGGACCACATGCAGAAGTCAATGCCATCAATGCGGTCAAAGACAAATCACTTTTAAAAAAAGCGACACTTTACGTGAGTCTAGAACCTTGCAGTCATTTCGGAAAAACGCCTCCTTGTTGCGACTTAATTCTAAAAAATGACATTCCGAACATCATAATTGGTTGTCAAGACCCCAATGTGCTGGTGGCAGGAAAAAGTATTCAAAAACTGAAAGAAGCAGGAAAAGTAGTTGTTTTAGGGGTTTTGGAAAAAGAATGCCAGGAAGCAAACCGACGCTTTTTTACTTTTCATACCAAAAAAAGACCGTATATAATTCTTAAATGGGCAGAAAGTCTTGACGGATTTATCGCGCCATCCAACGAAGTTCGACTACAAAAAAGTCAGTCAAAACGACAACCATTCTGGATTTCAAATAAGTATTCCCGACAAATAACCCACAAATGGAGAAGCGAAGAACAAGCAATCTTAATCGGAACAAAAACGGCAATCGACGACAACCCAAAATTAGACGTGAGGGATTGGAAAGGCAAAAATCCTGTTAAAATTGTTTTAGACCAAAATAATCGAATTCCAAAAGAAAATGATATCTTTGATAATCGATCAAACACCATCGTTCTTTCGGCAGGAGATTTGGATTTCACAATTAAAATGGCAACCCAAATCGCTCGCATTATTTATGAAAAAAATATCGCATCAGTGATAATTGAAGGAGGTCGACAGACTTTACAATCTTTTATTGATGAAAATCTATGGGATGAAGCTAGAGTTTTTCGAGGATCAAGCGTCTTAAATGACGGTATCAAAGCACCCAAAATTAAAGCGAAGTTAATGGCTACTAAAGCTATAATTAATGATGAACTATTAATATTTACAAACCATGATTAACACTATTATATTCGATTTTGGAGATATATTCGTCAATTTAGAAAAAGAAACAACCATTGAAGAATTTAAAAAATTGGGACTAAACGGACCCAATGAGGAGTTGTTGATTATGAATGATATGTTCGAAAGAGGGAAAATTAGTGAGCAACAATTTATTGATGGTTTTAAAAAGTTTATTCCCAACGCTGATGTTCACGAAATTCGAAAAGCTTGGAATGCTGTTATTGGCGAGTTTCCCTTATACCGTTTAGAGTTCCTTCAAATGCTTTCCACCAAATACAGACTTTTTCTACTTACAAACACCGACGCGATTCATATTAGTAGATTCGAACATATGGCAGGCGTTTCCTTTTTTAGCGACTTCTACCAATGTTTTGAAAAAGTATACTATTCCTTCGAAATGGGAATGAGAAAACCCGATGCTGAAATATTTAATCATCTTATTAAAAAACACGATTTGTCTCCAAAACGAACTTTGTTTATTGACGATAAAAAAGAAAATACCGATGCAGCAGCAGCATTAGGAATTCAAGTTTGGAATCTAAAAGTGGGAGAAGAAGATGTTGTGGATTTATTCGATAAACAACTTTTATAGTTCTAATTGAAATCTACTGACACCTTTCGAACCCTTTTGTCCGCGTCCGAAGAAATCCTTTTCAAAGAAAAAAATAGCAAATTTTACGGCTATGCCTACCCCATCACTTCAGAGGAAGAGGTAAAACCAATCATACATAATTTACAAAAACAACATCACAATGCAGGGCATTTTTGTTATGCTTTTCAATTGGGAACGACAAAAATAATTTATCGAGCCAATGATGATGGTGAACCTAGTAATAGCGCGGGAATGCCTATTTTTGGACAAATCCAATCCTACGATTTGACCAATGTCTTAGTAGTTGTTGTTCGTTTTTTTGGAGGCACCAAATTAGGTGTCGGAGGCTTGATTTCAGCCTATAAAACTGCTGCCCATATGGCTTTGGAACTGGCGGAGATTATCGAAAAAACAATTGACATCCATTTCCAGATTCATTTCGATTATAAAAACATCAATAAAGTAATGCGTGTCATAAAAGAAAAAAATCTAACCATTATTAGTCAAAAAATGGATTCTCATTGCGAAATTGAAATTGCAACTCGAAAAAGTAACGAAAAAACGGTTTTCGCATCCTTTCAAAATTTATTCGACGTGGAGGTAAAAATAGTTGAATAAACTACGAATGAATGATCTCCAAAATTTCCGTCGGAGGAACCATCGGTCTGCCCGTTTTCATATTAACGAAAACCAAAATAAAATGAGCAGTTGTTAACAAGTCGTTTTGCTCACCCCAAATTTCACAATCAAATTCAATCTTGACAGAACTGTATTTCTTGAATTTTGTTTTTACAGTCAAAAGATCATCATATCGAGCGGGCTTTTTATAATTGAGTGTCATCGATACAATGGGAAGAGCAATGCCACTTTCCTCTAGGCTTTTGTAAGAAACACCTTTGCTTCTGAGCCATTCCACCCGACCCATTTCAAAAAAAGGAATGTAGCTTCCATGATAAACAACACCCATTTGATCGGTTTCTGAATAACGAACTCTCACCTGAATTTCATGTTCCATAAGGTTTTTCTGTATTATTTATAGAAGTTTTAGAGGAATAAAAAGTAGTCTTACAACAATATTTTTTATAAATCAACCTCAATTTTATTTTTTTTTAACGAATTTTGTTCACATATTTGTTACCCCAAAATAAAGGAAGAAAACCACTGTTTTTCTTTGTAAGATAACCTTTAATAAAAATACAAATTTACAACTAATTATGAGCAAAACTGCGCAATCAGTATGGGAAAATTGTCTGCTTTTTATTAAGGACAATATCCAAGACCAAGCCTACAAAACTTGGTTCGAACCGATTAAGTCTGTTGAGCTTACTGATAATGCCTTATACATTCAAGTTCCGAGCAAATTTTTTTACGAATGGTTAGAAGAACATTACGTAAAATTACTTAAAGTTGCCCTGACAAAAGAACTTGGTAAGAATGCCAAATTGCTCTACAAAATCAAAATGGAAAATACCTACGGTAATAAGCAACCATTTACGGAGCAATTACCTAGCGCCCATAGAAGTTCTATAAAATCTCAAGAAGTAGATGCTCCATTCAAGAACTTAAGCCCAGAACTCAAGAACCCATTTGTGATTCCAGGAATTCGAAATCTTAAGATTGAATCACAGTTAAATGCCAATTATAGTTTTGAGAATTTTCTCGAAGGAGATTCCAATAGATTAGCACGCTCTGCTGGTATGGCGGTAGCCAACAAACCTGGCGGGACCTCTTTTAATCCACTACTTATTTTTGGTGGCGTTGGATTAGGGAAAACTCACCTTTCGCATGCTATTGGTGTAGAAATTAAAGACAAATATCCAGAAAAAACAGTCCTATATATTTCTGCTGAAATCTTTACACAACAATATATTGATTCAGTAAAGAAAAATAACAGAAATGACTTCATCCATTTTTATCAATTAATTGATGTCTTAATTATTGATGATGTTCAGTTTTTATCCGGTAAATCAGGAACGCAAGACGTATTCTTTCATATATTCAACTACTTACACCAAAATGGCAAACAGGTAATTTTGACTTCTGACAAAGCACCTGTTGACATGCAAGATATTGAACAACGATTGCTTTCACGTTTCAAATGGGGATTGTCCGCAGAATTGCACCAGCCCGATTATGAAACAAGAATATCAATCTTGAAAAACATTCTATATCGCGACGGTGTGGATATGCCAGACGAAATCATCGAATATGTGGCGCGTAATATCAAGTCAAACGTCAGAGAATTAGAAGGTGCAATCATTTCTTTAATTGCACAGTCCTCTTTCAACAAAAAAGAAGTAACGCTCGAATTGGCGAAACACGTCGTGGAGAAATTTGTTAAGAATGTAAAAAGAGAAATCTCTATCGAATACATTCAAAAAACAGTTTCCGACTACTTCCAATTGGATTTAGAAATCTTACAGTCTAAAACCAGAAAGAGACATGTTGTACAAGCACGTCAACTTGCGATGTTTTTTGCAAAGAAATTTACCAAAGCTTCATTAGCAAACATTGGTTCCCAAATTGGTGATCGTGACCATGCAACAGTTTTACATGCTTGCAAAACGGTTGATAATTTAGTGGCTACTGATAAGCAATTCAAAAAGTTTGTGGAAGACATTCACAAAAAATTATCCTTGTAAAAATGCCAGTTAAGATTTTGATGGTTTGCCTAGGCAACATCTGCCGATCACCTTTGGCAGAGGGAATATTAACGTCTAAACTTCCCAGAAAATCTTTTGTTGTTGAATCAGCTGGAACAGGAAAGTGGCACGTAGGAAAACAACCCGACGAACGATCCATTGCTATTGCAAAGAAAAACGGAATCGATATTTCTCACCAACGTGGAAAACAATTTACTCCTGCAGATTTTGATGGCTATGATTATATCTACGTCATGGATTCGTCCAATTACGATGATGTAGTGAAACTAGCTCAAAATCAAGAACAAAAGGAAAAAGTCCAACTGATACTCAACGAAATTTTTCCTGGTGAAAACGTAGATGTTCCCGATCCTTATTACGGTTCACAATTTGGATTTGAGACCGTTTTTAAAATGCTCGATGAAACTTGTGATAGTATTGCGAAAAATTTAATTGCGAAACACACCTCGTAGTTCATGAATACAACACCGCTAGGAAAGCTATACCTAATTCCCATTACACTGGGTGAAAATGACCCTACAGAAGTCCTGCCAATTACCATAAAAACAACCGTCGCTGCTATTGACGACTACATTGTCGAAAATGAAAAGACCGCCCGTAAATTTATTAAGAGTATCTATCCCGAAAAAGTGCAAGCGACACTGAGATTAAGCACTTTAAATAAACATACTCAAGTCGAAGTACACAAGAAAATGCTACAAGCATGCCTAGAAGGAAGAAATACGGGCATCATGAGTGAATCAGGCTGTCCTGGGGTTGCCGATCCAGGTGCTGTTATTGTGAAATTAGCACATCAAATGAGCATTCAAGTGGTTCCTTTGGTCGGACCATCATCTATCCTGTTGGCGCTTATGGCTTCTGGTATGAACGGACAAAGTTTTGCCTTCAATGGTTATCTCCCCATCGAAAAGAGCAAAAAGAAAGCCGCTTTGAAAAACTTGGAGAAACTTTCCGCCGATAAAAACCAAACCCAAATTTTTATCGAAACACCTTATCGAAACAACAAACTGCTCGAAGACATGTTGCAAGTATTACAACCAAATACACATCTTTGCATTGCGACCGATATTACACTTGAAACGGAATACATAAGAACAATGCGCGTTCAAGATTGGAAGAAAACGAAAGTAGATTTGCACAATCGTCCTACTATTTTTATCATTGCAGTCGTTTAGACTTTTTTTATTGAAGCGAAAAAGTTTAAACGACTTCATTCACAAACATTCATAAAAAAAGACCTTTAAAAAAGGTCTTCTATTTATTTTATCTTTGGGTTGTTCTCAGCGATAATTCCTGATGTTTCATAACCTCCAAAATCTCGCATATAACTTTTTACAGAGGTACCATAATCATCCTTGCATTTTCTCTTTCCATCTGTTTTCAGAAATCGCTTTACTGAACCAGCGCCACCCAAGTGTGCAGCCGCCAATATCCCCGATTCGGTAATCTTAACACCAGATATTATCCTTCCTGAATACACTTCAATTTCGTTTTTCAATTCCCATTTGTTTTTTGCTAGTAAAGCAACGAATGCTTTTTCTTGCAATTTTGGGCTATTCATAAAAGCTATAGTATCCGTAATTCCGATAGTTTGCAGTGTTTCTATACCGAATTGGTATTTCCCCATATAACCAAGGGAATTAATTTTGTGGTATTTACCTTGTGATTCTTTAAAAGCAAGTGCTTCTTTAAATCCAATAAAAAATCTACCGGTGAATGGTACATTCCTATTGGCATAATCATCTGGATTTTGGGAGGGAAACAAATAAGAAATTTCTTTTTGGTTATTAGACTCAAACCAATTGTCGTTTTTAAATTCGGAAGGTTTAAAACCAGAACTCATATACCCAATTAGCAATGTCAAACTACTATAAAATATCCATTTCTTTATCATACATTATTTTTCTTCTCACCCTGTCACCCCGAGAAATTTCTGCGGTGCAAATGTACGACATAAAATAGAAAACTGAATATCAATTAGTTAAAGTTTTTCTAAAAGTAAAAATAGTGAAAAGTGAAATCTCCGCGGCTACTGATTTCAAACGTTGGAGCTGGAATTTTGATCGTATTAAAAATTTCAAAAACAGTCTTCAAAAGAGGTGATTTCGTCTTAATTTTTGTCAAATCGGCATCAAAACTGAAATAAAATTGTCGAAATCTTTGCGATTCTGGAAGGAAAACGGTGTTCACCAACTCTTCATTCCCAGTAATCATACCTTCAGCACCATAACCGACGGCGATATTAAGCCAAGTGGGTATTTTTGAATCTTTAAAGAAGGAATGCACATTCGCCGACAACCAATACGTTTGGCCATTATAATCCTTCAAGATTTGTTCGCTAAAAGAACTTCCTAGCACATTCGGACGAGCCGAGGCATAAGGCGTCGTATGAAAAGAAAACTTCGGTATAATTCGCTGTTCTTTCCATAGTAATTCTTGAGAAACAAGCAAGGCAGTTCCAGCGGCATTGGCGCCAACATCCCCCAAAGAAGCCCCCCAATTCGAAGAATAACCATCCATGACTTCCACTGCAGAAAGAAATGCAAATCCCAAAGTGGCACCATAAATCAGTTGATTTTTCTTACTCACACCACTCCATGCCAAAGTGCTTTTGCCGAAGTTACCGAGATGATAGGCAGAAAAAACATGGCCCGCTTTATCCATTTGCAACCACTCTGCGTTATCATTGACATAACGAAAACTAGATCGAGGGTAATCAGCGTACCATAATTCATTTAAACCGACCAAAACACCGGCGGCAACGGTCGCTTGGGCAATCACAACGGCATTTCTTCGAGTAACATGTAAAGAATCCGAAGGTTTCAGAAAATGATCTACTTTATTTTGTGCAAAAATATTTGTGCAAAAAGCAAATAACAGTAGAGCGCTTAAAAATGAAATTGATTTCAATACCTATCGTTTAATACCTTGTTTAGAAATCCAGGAAACGTATTTTTGTCGATTAGCTTCGTGTTGAGCTGGAGTAACGGCAAATTCATGATAGCCAAATCGTGTGACACTCGCACAAAAGTAAATGTAGTTGTGTTGTGCCGGATTCAATACCGCATCCAAGGCAGTAATGTCGGGCATGGCTATTGGACCTGGAGGTAAGCCTTCATATTTGTAGGTATTATAAGGTGAATCGGTAACCAAATCCTTATTTAATACGCGCTTAATCACTTGATCAAAATCATTGGATTGCAATTTGACTGCATAAATCACCGTTGGATCGGCTTCCAACTTCATTCCTTTTTGCAGGCGATTTAGATAAACCCCAGCAACAATAGGGCGCTCATCTTTCTTTACGGTTTCTTTATGCACTATCGAGGCTAATGTAGCAACTTCAATCGGTGTCAAATTCAGTTTTTTCGCCTTTTCTAAACGTTCCGTGTTCCAAAATTTACGATACTCTTTCGCCATTTTATCTCTAAACTTGTTGGCGGAAGTATTCCAGAAAAATTCGTAGGAATTGGGAACAAACAAAGACAAAATATTTTGCTTTGTAAACCCATTCTCAGCGAGAAACTGATCTTCTGTAAAAGCATTCATCAAACTCAAACTATCCGCTTCAATCTGAGAGCCAATCCGTCCGGCAAAATTCTCCAATCGCTCCTGATTATTGAATGCCAAATTTACCGGGACATTCTGGCGCAACGAATTAATAATATCATTGCTATTCATGCCTTTCTTTAAGAGAAATTTTCCGGACTTATCTTCGCGTTGCGGATAAGCCTTCTTATTCGCAACGATATCAAAGCGATTCATATCCTTAATATAGGGACGCACTATTTCCTTCACTTGTTCATAGGTAACATCTGACGGAATATAAACGTACACTTCATTTTCCGAAAAACGAGTGTTATCAGAAAAAATGTCCCGATACATCATATAGCCATAAGCTATTAGAATGGTAATTACGACGACAGAAAGGATTGCACCTATTTTCTTTAATTTCAAAATATTATGTTTTAGGATTAATTAACTGAAATAAAATTTCGTCTTTGTAATGACCATCGACCATATTCCATTGTTTTTTGACACCGATTTTTTGAAAACCAAATTTAATAAAAAGTGCAAGACTAGCGATATTATCTTCGCCTATATTCGCATACAATTGATGTAAATTTAACTGTCGGAAAGAATAATTGATGACCAAGTCTAATGCCTCGGCACCCGTCCCTGAATTTCGGTCTTCTTCTTTTTGAATGACGATTCCCAAGCCGGCCCTACTATTCTTCGGATCAAAATCAAACAAATCAATGAGTCCAACGGCTGGAAAATCTTGATTTCGACAAATAGCCAAGCGCAATTGCTTCGCTTCATAAATATCTTGATGGGCGTTTTTTAGATATTGGCGGATCAGAAATCGGCTGTAAGGCGTTTGCGTATTACTCACTTCCCAAATAGATTCATTGTTTTCCATCGCATACAAGAACTCCAAATCACTGGGCTCGAGTGCTCTCAAATAAATGGATTTTCCTTGTAGTGTTAGCATACAATAGATCCTTTAAAAACATAAGTAGCTGGACCTTTCAAGCAAACATCCTTATACGTTTCTTCCTCTTTGGTGAACGAAACTTCTAATGTTCCTCCTTCAACATGAATAATAATCTTATTAGAAGTAGTTTTTCCCAGCGAATGCATCGCAATCGCAACAGCAGTCGCCCCAGTTCCGCACGATAGTGTTTCGTCCTCAACGCCGCGTTCGTAAGTTCTTATTGCAAAAGAAGCGTCATCTATTTGCTTTACAAAATTGACGTTACTTCCAACATCCCCATACAATGCACCATATCTGATTTGACTCCCCAGACTTTTTACATCGATAGCATGCAAATCATCGACCATAGCAACATGATGCGGAGAACCCGTATTAAGGAATACGTAATCAGGTTGCCTATTAATTGTAGTCACATCGCTCATTTGTAAGGAAACTAAAAGCTTGTCAATTATAGAAGCATGATGCAATCCGTCAACGGCAGAAAATACGGCGTGCTCCGTAATTAGTCCAAGTTGTTTTGCAAAAGCTACGATGCACCTACCACCATTACCACACATCGAACTTTGATTACCGTCGGAGTTATAGTAAACCATTTTGAAATTAGTATCATCATCATTTTCTAATAAGATGAGGCCGTCACCACCAATTCCTAAGCGGCGATCGCATAGGTGTTTCACCAATGCATAATCTTCTTTTGGAAAAATTAATTCACGATTATCAATCATGACAAAATCATTTCCGGTGCCTTCGTATTTATAAAATGAAATCTCCATAATGGGTTTGAAAGAAACCAAAGGTACAAATTCTATATAAAAGGAAAAGACAATTTTTGATAGCGAAACAACGCTGTGCAAAGTCGACCGACGCTCTCCCAACTTAACAACAGGGCAATAAAAAAAACCGCTTCGTTTCCGAAGCGGTTTCTCTTTTATGAAGACAATCTAATTATCTTTTAACAACTCTTACCGTTTTCACGTTGCTTCCTTGAGTTACAATAATGTTGTACACTCCAGAAGGATATTGTGAACCGATT
>JANMML010000001.1:0-118539 GCA_031373195.1 Flavobacterium sp.
CTGACAGCTGTCAGCTCTTAGCTAAAAACCTAAGGTGGTTATTGCGGCGGGGCTCACCTCTTCCCATCCCGAACAGAGAAGTTAAGCCCGCCTGCGCAGATGGTACTGCAATTTGTGGGAGAGTATGTCGTCGCCTTTTTATTGGAAAGCCTGTTCTAACGAACAGGCTTTCTTGTTTTTTATCGGAGCGACGTGTTCGCCTTACGGCTCGGTTCGTCGCCTTTTTTAGAGAACCCCAGCTTGAAAAAGCTGGGGTTTTTGTTTTTATCGGAGCGACGCTGTCGGGCAAAGCCCTCAAGTCGTCGCCTTTTTTAGAAAAACCCTGTTATAACGAACGGGGTTTTTTGTTTTTATTTTTACCGCAAAGAAACGCTAAGTTAAAACGCAAGGTGCAGAAAGAATTAAAATAGGTAAGTAGAAGGCATAAATGTTTTTACTACTTTTATAAAACTTTAAAGACATGGTCATGAAAAAATACTATTTCGCGATAATTTCACTATTAGTTTTAGTTCTTGGTTTAACCTCGTGTTCCGACGAAGAACCCAAAACACCTTACCAAATAGCTGCACGACCAACGGTACCAATACAAAATGGGGAAGTACAAATTGGCACGCAAGTTTGGATGACTAAAAACTTAAATGTAAGCCGATACAGAAATGGGGATATAATTCTACAAGTTACTGATACAATACAATGGAGAAACCTTTCTACCGGAGCATGGTGTTACTATGCAAACAATACAGCTAATGGAACTATTTATGGCAAATTATATAATTGGTATGCAGTAAACGATTCAAGACAGTTGGCTCCCACTGGTTATCATGTTCCTTCTGATGCCGAGTGGAATACATTAATTACCTTTTTAGGAGGCCAACCAGTTGCTGGAGGAAAAATGAAAACTACAACTTTGTGGAATAGCCCTAATGCAGGAGCTAACAACAGTAGTGGTTTTACAGGTCTTCCGGGAGGATTGCTTATCGAGTATGGCACATTCAACAAAATTGGTATAGCTGGTTATTGGTGGAGTACGACAGAACTCAATGCAACTTTCGTTCGTTATTGCGCCCTAAGTTATGACCATAGTTATGCCTTTCCATCCAGTTACTATAAGACAAGCGGTTTCTCTGTGCGCTGTTTAAGGGATTAATTTTGAATTTATTAGGATTAGAGCGTGAGGGATAGCAGTGGAAATCCTTTGTTGCCGGTTTTCGGCGACAAAGATTGGGAGTGTATAGCCCGACGGCTTGCAAGATGTTCACTAATAAGTAAAATGCTCTTGAGCCGGCACGCCCAAAGGAAAATGAATTTCGAATTGATTTTAGTCCGTAACTACGTTGTTTCCTGTACTCAGCAAAGTAGATTTATCTAAAATTCCTTGTCCGGTTGGCGGAGCTGCTGGTGTTTGGTATTTTAAATTAAGGAATTTCCCACTAGCAGGCGCAATGCTAAGAAACTGGTGAAGAATCGTATTGATTTGCGTACTCGAAAATTTGTTGTAAGACAGGTCAAAAATACTTCCAATCGTGTTTAAATTGGGAAATGATAAAGAATTCAAAGAAGCATTATTTCCGATGGCTAGACTTCCATTGGTAAAGTTTGGAAGATTTAATTGTTGAAGTAGAGGCGCATATGAGACACCAACAAAACCATTATTATAATTAGGCAAATTGATGCTGGTTAATGTGTTGTTGCTTTGGAAGAATATCGAACCACCCGTCATGCTAGGACAATTAACTGTGTTTAACAACAGATTGTCTTTGAATCGAATGTTGCCTTTTATCAGATTTGGTAAATTTATTACGCTTAAGGAACTATTAATTATGTCTAAAGGGAAGTACCCGTTGCTTGTCGAGATTACTGTAGTTGTCAAACCAGATAAATCAATTTCTGTTAATAGCGGGCAATTAATATTAATAAATTCGTTGATCAAACGCAAGTGAGGCATTTTTAAAGTACTTAAAACAGGGTTGCCTATCCATGCATAGCAATCAACTTTAGTAAGCGCAGTGAATTCAATAGTTGTTAAATTGTAGTTGGATTGAATTTGAAAAGTATCATGAACTGAAATCGCGTTGCAACTGAAAGATTCCAGAGCCTCATTATTAACAACGCTTAAATTATTCAATTTTGTCGCAGCATCTAAATTTATAGTAGTTAATACGGTGGTATTCTGAATATAAATACTTTCGGTGTTGGGACCTAATTCTTCCGCTAATTTTGCCGCGGCTTCCTCATTGGTGATGTCGCCTTCTATGTAAATAGTTGGCTTGCCTGGGTTCTTTGTTTTTTCCGCGTATAAAGCATAAGGTACGCTTAGTAATTGGTTGGTACCCAAAATCGTATAATTGCTTCCGCCGTTCGGATCGGTTTCGGTTTTTAAAAAATACGAATCATTGCCCCAACTTATCTGTCCGAAATCTCCTGAAATAACATTGCCGCTTCCAATCTCAATCGATACAAGTCCGTTTGCATTAGAGAATGTAGCATGTGTTTCTTCAAAAACAACGGTTCCGGAAACCGATCCTTTTAAGATGCTGATTTTAAGTCCAACATCATTATTAACAACAAGAATTCCCGCAGTATTTCGGATGACGGCCTGATAACTCATTTTTTTGGGAGCTTGCGCAAGAATAGAAGTTGCAGAAACAACCAAGAGCAGGAGTAATATTTTTATTTTCATAATCATTTTTTTTAGTTTTTAAGTGATGCCTTATTGAAGGTATATAGGGGCATCGTCTCATATCGCTGTAAAATGGACAAATTTATCAGGGTTATTTTAGTCGGTCAAAACAGTATTTGCATTGCTGATTAGCGTGGCTTTGTCCGTGATGCCCTGGCCAGTTGGCGGCGCAGACGGGTTTTGGCTTTGCAAGTAAATCGTTTTATAATTTGGGGGCGCCACCGTAAGCATTTGATGAAGGATATCATTGACCTGAGCGCTCGGAAGACTGTTGTTATTGAACCTAAAAAGGTCCCCAGTGGTATTAAGATTAGGAAAAGAAACGCTTGCGAGCTGGAGATTACCAGTCACAAGAAAACTGCCGTTGGTCAAACTCGGGAAATTCAATTGCTGGAGGCTTGAATCGGTAATTTCTACATAACCATTCGTAAACGCTGGAAAATTGGTGCTGCTCAGATTGGGACTGTCATGGACGATAATGTTACCGGTATTCATCGAAGAAAAAGACAATGAAGTCAGTTGCGGATTGAACTCAATTCTCATACGGGCGGAGGTAAGTGCTGGTATATTTAAACTACTGATCCCCGTTTGGTATATGCTAAAAGAATCGCCATAATTGTTGTCATTGGCTATAGTGGTTAATGCGCCCAGTGAAAGTGAGGGAAGGCTTGGACAACCTGAAAAACGTATTACATCAACAGTTGTAAGCGAAGAAATATTTACAGATGTCAGTGCATTGCCATCGATATTTATAGTACCTCCACAGGTAACCAACGCAGGCAAATTTAATTGTGTTAGAGAAGAATTTGAGATACCTATATTTTTTCCAATTTTTGTAAGATTCACCAAATTCAGATTCGAAAGTTGGTCATTAATATAAAGCTGGATGTCTTCGGCTACCGATAATGCACTTAACGAAACGGTAGTAAGATTTGGATTAGTCCCAACTATTAATTCATCATCGATTTCGGTAATATAATCTGCAATCACTGTTGTCAAATTTGCATTATTTTCGATTCTTAATTTCAACAAACTTGTTGCGGCAGACAAATCGACGGTGGTTAGTGCGGTTGTATTCTGAATATAAATATTTTCCGTATTCGGGCCAAGGAAACGAGATAACTTTTCTGCGGCTTCGGCATCGGTGATGTTGTCGCGCAAATATATCGTAGACTTTCCTAAGTTTTTGGTGTTGTCGGCATACAAAGCATAAGGCACACTCAACAATTGACTTGTCCCAAAAATCGTATAATTAGTATCACCGGTTGGATCGGTTTCGGTTTTTATAAAATACGAATCATTGCCCCAGTTGATTTGTCCAAAATCTCCGGATACATTGTTGCCGGTTCCAATCTCAATAGAGACGAGTCCGTTTGCATTCGTATTCGCAGTGTGTATTTCCTCATAAACCGCAGCGCCAGAAACAGACCCTTTTAAGATGCTGATTTTGAGTCCGACCGCAGTGCTAGCCACCAAAGTACCCGATGTGTTGCGGATGACTGCTTGATAGCTCATTTTTTTGGGAGCCTGAGCATATAACGAAAGTGATAGCAACGATAGCAGCAGTAATATTTTAAGTTTCATGAGAATAGATTTTTAATTGTTTTTTAAAATTTTGAAACTCTTCTCGACTTTATTGTTTTTAGAAACATAGAGCAAATAGAAACCCGAAGGCAAATTGTCCAACGGAACAATTTGATCTTTATCGCTGACTTTTATTTTGTCGGAAATGCGCTTTCCCATGGTATCAAATAATTCATAGCAAGTATCAGCAATGTTGTATTTTTCTGAAAAAACCAAATGAATAGAATTCTGAGTTGGATTTGGATACAGGCTAATCGCTACAGTTATATCGTTAAATTCATCGTTGGATAAGGCAATCACTTCAAAAGGTTGTTGGTTGCCTTGGATCAAATAACCATTGTTCCCTGTTTGTTCGGAATACGAAATCTGCCCAACCGAATAACTGGAAGTGCCAGCAGAACCAACAGCATCACCGCCAGAAGCCACAATGTTATTTTGTGAATAGGAAGCTATCGAAATCAGGAAAGTGAAAATAGAAATTTTCTTTGAAAAAGGATTTGCACTCATAAAAAGTCTTTTATTAAGCACAAGGTACAAAATAAAGTAATCCTAATGCTTTTCTATAAAGCTTGATTACTGAAGAATGCCATTTACACTTTGCACTGTTGTTAGATGATAGTCTGATTTTGCCTTATCAAAAATTTGTCTGGCCCATATTTTTCCTTGCGGTGTTTTGACCATTTCTTTGTAGAGCGTTTGCAACGAACCGGTTCTGCTTGTGGCAATCATAAATGCTTCTATGGCGGGATACGCGGGTTGGTATTGGTGCTTGATGGCAATGACAAACCACTGACGCTTGATGACGAAATTGCCTTGGTCAGAAAAATGAAATTCGGCATCCAAATAGGTCATTTCTTTGGTGGTGATGTCTTTGGGAAGATGATCGATAAAATATTGTTTTTCGTTGGTCGATTTGATGATACTACTCAACCCTTTGATACCTGTTTTTCGCCAATTGGCTTGAATGCTATCGATGGTGTTGAAATCTTTGGAAATCGGAACGATAATATTGGATGGAATTCCAGGTTGGTAAATCCATTCATCGAGTTTGATTTTGTTGGCTAAAGTTGTATCGTTTTTCAATAGGTTTTCTTTGAAATACTTTACAAAATCTTCCGTAGTAATCGATTGGAAAGCGTGGGCGTTGAAATACTCTTTTAGAAAAGCATCCATTTTATCACGACCAATTGCAGCTTCGATAGTTTGCAGAAAGGCATAGCCTTTTTCATAGGGAATGTCACTTAATCCATCATCTGGATTTCTGCCAGTCGTATTGACTTTAAGTCTGGTGTCTGGATTGGTTTTTCCGTATTCTTCGATATTTTGACTCAATACTTTTCTGCTGAAAACGTCTTGCATTTTGGCTTCATCGATACCAAATACGGCTTCACCAATGCGATGTTCTACGTATGTGGTAAATCCTTCGTTGAGCCAAATATCGTCCCATGTTGCGTTGGTCACTAAGTTGCCACTCCAGCTATGACCCAATTCGTGCGCCAGTATACTCGTCAGGGAACGATCGCCTGCCAATAAACCTGGCGTTAAGAACGTCAAGTTAGGATTTTCCATTCCGCCATAAGGGAAACTTGGTGGCAATACCAAAACATCATAGCGTCCCCAGCGATAAGGCCCGTAGAGTTTTTCGGCTACTTGAACCATTTTTCCCAATTCGGCAAATTCCCATTGGGCTTTGTCGATTTGTGAAGGTTCTGCGTATACGCCTGTTCTGTTGTCGATGGATTTGAATTGTAAATCGCCTACGGCAATCGCCATCAAGTAAGATGGAATTGCTTTGTCTTGTTTGAAAGTATAGATACCAGTAGTGTTTTTTTGTTGCACATTGCTGGCGCTCATTATAGCCATCAAATCTTTTGGAACGCTAACTTTTGCGTTGTAGGTAAAGCGAATTCCGGGAGAATCTTGACACGGAATCCATGTTCGAGACCAGATGCTTTCGCCTTGTGAAAATAAGAAAGGTTTCTTTTTGTCGGCGGTTTGTTCCGGTTTAAGCCATTGCAAGGCCACCGCATCTTTGGTGGTGTTGAAATAGATATTGACTTTTGTGGTATTCGGCTCTATTTGAATGTGGAGTGGTTTTCCGTGGAATTCTACTTCAGTTCCAAGACTGAATTTCGTTTCTTTTTCATCATCGCCCAGCGTTACTTTGGTAATGTTTAGCGTGTTTTCATCGAAGATAATTTCGTTTCCTTTGGAGCTATTGTCAATGGTCCACGTTGCTTTACCTGAAATGGATTGTGATTCAAAATCAACTTTGATATCCAAATCCAAATGCTTGGCGACAGCCTCATTGGGTTTGGAGAAAGAATGTTCATCTTTGACGAATTGATGAATAGTAGCAACTTCCTTCTTTTGGCAAGATAAAATGGTTGCTAAGAAGCAAAGCGTAATTAGCTTTTTCATGGAATTGAATTTATCACGTAAATTAAATAAAAAATTCCGACTTGAAGTACCAAAATTTGGATGAAGTGCAAAAAGACTATGCCATTTTAGAAAACCTTAGACACTATAATTCTTCCAATTGAATTCGTTTTTTGTATTGTTTCATTTGTCGAAAATAAGTCGGAGTTAGGCCAGTAATTTTTTTGAATTGGCTTGACAAATGGGCAACACTGCTATATTCCATTAGAAAACTTATTTCTGTAAGCGTTAGTTCATTATATAAAAGAAGTTCTTTAACTCGTTCTATTTTATTGATAATAATATAGTTTATGATGGTCGTTCCCGTAACATCAGAAAAAAGATTGGCTAAATGGGTATAATTATAATCTAGTTTTTCACTTAGGTAATCTGAGAAATTAGTTTTGGGATATTTCTCAGCGTAATGAATCATTTCAATAATGGTTGTTTTGGTCTTTTCGATGAGTTGCGATTTTTTGTCGTCCATCAATTCCAATCCTTTTTTCAGAAGTGCTTTTCGCAGCTTTTCTCGATCTTCGGCGTGAATGTTTTTATGGAGAGATACTTCGCCTAAATCGATGTTGCCATGTTTTAATTTTAGATTATCTAATTCCTCTTGGACTGCCAATTTGCAGCGTAACGACACCATGTATTTAATGTGTATTTTCATTTTTTTATTCTAGAAATATTCGTTTGCAAAAGGTGATTTTATTTCTTTTATTTTCATCTAAAGATACGCTTTTTAAAGCGCGCAAAGGTAGCTTTACTTAAAAGCTTATTGTTATAATTTTTTTTCTTTATGTTTCAAATAACAATAGGTTGTGAAAATAAAAATCCCGTTCTGAATACTCAAAACGGGATTTGCTATATATTATGGTTAATGTATTAAGCCAACATAGTCACAGGGTTTTCCAAAAACTGTCTAAGTGTTTGAAGGAATTGTGCTCCAGTAGCGCCATCAACCGTGCGATGATCGCAGGCTAAAGTAACTTTCATGGTGTTTCCAACAACAATTTGTCCATTTCTGACGACAGGTTTTTCTTCTATAGCACCAACCGATAAAATCGCAGAGTTGGGTTGATTGATAATAGAAGTGAATTCTGAAATACCAAACATACCCAGATTAGAAACCGTAAAAGTACTACCTTCCATTTCTGCAGGTTGTAATTTTTTCGATTTAGCTCTTCCAGCTAAATCTTTCACGCTATTGCCAATTTGAGATAAACTCATTTGGTCTGTGAATCGCAATACAGGAACTACTAAGCCGTCTTCAACAGCAACAGCAACGCCAACATTTACATGGTGGTTGATGAGGATGGAGTCGTCTCTCCATTGTGAGTTTACTTTTGGATGTTTTTTCAACGCCATCGCACATGCTTTGATGACCATATCGTTGAAAGAAACTTTAGTATCTGGAATCGTGTTGATTGTCGCTCTTGATTTCATCGCCTCATCCATCGCCACTTCAATGGTCAAATAAAAATGTGGTGCGGTGAATATAGATTCAGACAAACGTTTCGCAATGATTTTACGCATTTGCGAATTTTTGATTTCCTCGGTTAAAGTTTCTCCTGCCGGAACAAAAGGTTGTACAGTTGTCGGTTGTCTGTTGTCGGATGCCGGTTGCCCCTCGACTGCCTGTCCGCCAACTGGTGCGACGCTCGGGGTGACAGCTTGTGACGATGACTTATGGTTGTCAATATCGCTTTTTACGATACGTCCGTTTTCGCCTGAGCCGTTCACTTGTGCGATATTGATTCCTTTTTCTTCGGCTATTTTCTTCGCTAACGGCGATATAAAGATTCTTCTGCCATCAGAAACCACTTGAATGGCTTCTTCTGTTTTTTCAGCAATAGTTTCGGATATAGCTGCTTCTTTGATTGAAGTGGCAACAGCGCCGCCTTTTTTATAATTTTCGGCGATGCCTGTAATGTCTGTTCCTGCAGGTCCGATAATGGCAAGTACGCTATCGACAGGTGCAGTTTCGCCTTCGTTAACACCGATGAACAATAGCGTTCCAGCGTTGAACGATTCGAATTCCATTGTGGCTTTATCCGTTTCGATTTCAGCTAAGATATCACCTTCTGAAATTGTGTCTCCAATTTTTTTCAACCAAGAAGCCACTGTTCCATCTGTCATGGTGTCGCTTAATCGAGGCATGGTTACCACTATAACTCCTTTTGGCAAAGTGGTTGTCGGTGGTTGGTTGTCGGTTGTCGGTTGGGTTCCATCGACTGCCTGTCCGCCGACAGGTGCGACGCTCGGGATGACAGTTTCTGAGGTAACAATTGTTGCAGCTTGTTTTGAGGCATTTAATAAAGGAGCAATGTCTTCTCCTGCCGCACCAATGATGGCTAAAAGCGCATCAACTGGCGCAGTTTCGCCTTCGTTTATACCAATATGTAAAAGTGTTCCGGAATTGAAGGATTCAAATTCCATCGTTGCTTTGTCTGTTTCAATTTCAGCTAAGATATCTCCTTCGCTAATTTTATCGCCCACTTTCTTAAGCCATTTTGCTACAACACCTTCGGTCATAGTATCACTCAAGCGTGGCATCGTGATAATTTTTGCCATATCGATTATAGTTTATGGGGAATAAATGGGTAGTTTTTTTCTTCGTAAACAACATCATAGAGTTGTTGCACTTCTGGGAATGGTGATTCTTCTGCAAAAGTAGCGCATTCTTCGACCAAGGCTTTTACTCTTTCGTCGATGGCTTCAATTTCTGCGTCGGTGGCGTATTTCTGATCTTTGATTACGTCTAAAACTTGCGTAATTGGGTCGATTTTTTTGTATTCTTACACTTCGTCTTTAGAACGATACAATTGTGCATCTGACATCGAGTGACCTCTGTAGCGATACGTTTTCATTTCCAAGAAAGTTGGTCCATCACCACGTCTCGCTCTATTGATGGCTTCATGCATGGCTTCAGCAACTTTAACCGGATTCATTCCGTCTACTGGACCGCAAGGCATTTCATAACCTAAACCTAATTTCCAAATGTCGGTATGATTGGCAGTTCTCTCTACAGACGTTCCCATCGCGTATCCATTATTCTCTACAATAAATACGACAGGAAGTTTCCATAACATCGCCATATTAAAAGCTTCGTGTAAAGATCCTTGGCGGGCAGCACCATCACCAAAATAGGTTAAGGTTACTCCACCAGTATTGAAATATTTGTCGGCAAATGCGATTCCAGCACCAACCGGAATTTGAGCACCAACAATACCGTGACCTCCATAGAATCCTTTTTCTTTAGAGAAAATATGCATCGAACCTCCCATACCTTTGGAAGTTCCGGTTACTTTTCCTAGGAGTTCCGCCATGACCGCTTTTGGATCAACGCCCATCCCGATAGGTTGAACGTGATTTCTGTATGCGGTAATCATTTTATCTTTCGATAAATCCATGGCGTGCAAAGCACCAGCTAGGACAGCTTCCTGTCCGTTATATAAGTGAAGAAATCCTCTTACTTTTTGTTGAATGTAAAGAGCGGCTAGTTTGTCTTCAAATTTTCTCCAAAGTAGCATGTCTTCATACCACTTTAAATAAACTTCTTTGGTAACTTCTTTCATCTGTTTTCTAACTTGATTGTTGATGTATAATTGTTTGTATTGAAAACGCAAAAGAGTAGCCTCACACAAATTTGCGAAACGCAAAAGTAAAACATTCCTTGTTAGAACTAAAATTTAAAAGCGGAATTTTTAGGAATCTACAAGAAGTTTTTATCGAAGCTAAATGGCAATAAATTTTTTAGAGAATCTGATTTGTAAATGGCTCCAATTTCGCCCATAAAATAGATTTCGATTGGCTCATCTTGTTTAAATTCGTATTCCGCAATAGATTGTCTGCAGGCACCACAAGGTGGAATAGGAGCTGAAGTTTGATTATTGTCTGAAGCGGCGGTAATCGCCATTTTTACAATCTTATTGTCAGGAAATATGGCGCCAGCTTGAAAGATGGCCACACGCTCTGCACATAAGCCAGAAGGATAGGCTGCGTTTTCTTGATTGGAACCCAAAACTACTTTTCCATTATCTAAAAGAATGGCGACACCAACTCGGAACTTCGAATAGGGAGCGTATGCTTTTTTTCTAATTGAAACGGCTTGTTCCATCAAATCTCTTATGGATTCAGGCAGTTCAAGAAGATTATCGAATACAGTAAATTGGGTAGACACTGTTATGTTTTTCATACGCTATAAGGGAAAAAAAATCCAAATTTCTTAAAGTTGAAATTTGGATTTTTTATTTATAATTGTTGATTTCTAAAATTCATCATATTTATCACCGAAAGCAAAACTTAAGGAGAATCGTAAGGTATTTTCAAGCGGATTCTTAACTCTCGATGCTGAGAATAAATAAGAAACATCAACCTTAATAATATTGTACTTAAAGCCAGCGCCTAACGAATAGAATCTTCTTCCTCCTTTATCAGGATGCTCATAAAAGTAACCTAAACGAAATGCAAAGGAATCTTGATAGTTATACTCAGTTCCTACGGAGTAGGTTAACTCCTTTACTTCTTCGCTAAGTCCACCTTCAGCATCGTTGAATGATTTGAAAATTCCTGAAACCCAGCCAATTTTGTCATAGGCAATATTGGCTTCTTGCACACCATCAGTCTCTCCCTCTTGGTCGTAAAGTCCATCGCCATTCAAGTCAATAGGTTTAGGCTCAATAGGCGTTGGCACTAGTAATTTGCTAATTTCGGCATTTAAGGTTACTTTATTGTAATCGTCTAAAATGAAATCGAAACCTGCTCCTATTTTCATGTTGGCAGGCAAGAAGTTAGCACCTTCTTCTCCAACTGATTTGTCATAATTGATTTTTGGCCCTAAATTTTGAAAATTAAAACCCCATCGCAATTTTCCATTAAAACTATCGAATGCCATTTCTTCTGATTGGTGGAAACCTGATACATCGAAAGCAAAGGAATTAGCCGCAGCTGAACTGGCACCGGCAGTTGGAATTCTCAAATTAGAACGGATAAACCTACCGCCAACGGACATCGAAAAGTAATCACTTAGCTTCATTGCGAATGCTAAGTCAAGGGCATATTCTGCTGGTTTAACAACGACGGCTTGATCGTCAATATTTTCTCTTAATTCAATTTCTCCTAAACTGAAATATCTAATACTTCCTGAAAATGCCTGACGTTCGTTAAATTTATTGAAATAGGTGATTTGCGAAAGTGAAATATCATTTACTAATTCTACTAAATAGGGAGTATATCCAACTGAAAAACCTTGTTTATCACTAGAAAATGCATATTTTGAAGGGTTCCATTGTTGCGCATATACATCTGGAGAGGATGCCACTCCATTGTCGCCCATTCCCGCTGCACGAGCGTCGCCTGCAACCAAAAGAAAAGGAACTCCTGTAGTGATTACTCTTTCTTGGGCATTGATAAAATAAAGTGTGGTAAAGAAAGCAATTAAAAGAAATTTATTTTTCATCCTCGTTTTTTAAAAAGTTTACAAATATAGTATTTTATTAAAGTATTACAAGTTTCTCGTATTTTTCTGTTTTTGAATTACTCAAAATTGATTTCACCGTGAGTTTATAAACATAAACACCTTTACCAATCTTGTCTCCAAAGTCGTCCTTTCCGTCCCATGTTACTTCTCTGCAAATCGTTTCGGCATTTGTTATGGTTTGGTTCTTTGTCCATACAATTTTTCCAGTTATGGTCATCACTTGTACTTGCACTTCTAGGGGTTCAAAAGGTCTATTATGTGAAAACCAGAACTGCGTGTAATTGACAAAGGGATTTGGATAATTAAGAACGTTTGTAATCGTAATTGATTCGTCGCTTACAACTAAAAATTGTATTTCTGCAGTAACAAGATTATTATATACGTCCCACGCTTTAAAGGTTATCGTATGTAATCCTTTAGATAAATTTCGAAACGGAAATTTAAGTTTCCCTTGCGTATAATTATCCAATTCAGTTTCGTAGTAATCATTCAATTTGTATGGAGCACTTTCATTTCCATCAAGAATTGCGACAATATCGTGGCCGATGCCACTTGCAGTATTAATACCATTTTCATCTTCCAAATACGCCAAAAACAAAGGGGATTCATTAGTAATTCCGCCAGAAACAAAATTCTGATCGTTCATATATAATTTGACTTTTGGAGGCTGGTTGTCAGCGACTGCATTTTCATTAATTCCTCCAATTTTGATAATATTATTGACGCCAGATTTGTCAAAAAGTGCCTGATTTCTTTTGGCATAAAAACTAATTCTACCATTGCCAATTGGGATTGCAATATCACGAGGAACTACAAAACCAAATTCAAACTTACCGTCAGTAACTGTTGCATTTCCTCTAAAAATCGTTTCCCCTAAAACATCAAAATTAATAGGAGGACTATTGTTGTCATTATTTAAGGTTGTTCGTACAATTTTCTTGTCAAAAATTTGAACTGACAGTTCACCATCATAAGCAGGGAGCGGATTATTGTTTTCATCGGTTACTTCGCCAGTTAATTTTATGTAGGATAAAGATTTAAAATCATCAATTGCACCACTTATAGGCATGTCGTTTACTTTTGTTAGGCTTACTTGAGGTTTTGCAATTGCAAGTTTAAGGGCTGGGTCTCCGAGATAAAATACCACATCGGTTCTAGGTGTAAATTCATTCTTTGCAAGTCGCAAGGCTTCCGCTATCGAGACATAATTATTTGATCCGTAAGAAAACAAGTATTTCGCTAGTATGGTATTAAAGTTCTCTCCCGTTGATTGATAAATTTCCCTTACTGTTGTAATCATCGAAATTGCGCCTCCTTTCGGATTCCAGTACGTATATTCTCCTGCCGTTGGCCTAAAGGGATTGTCAAATCTTGAAAACTCACAAGTAATCGTGATAAAGAGCGGATATTTATATTGGTTTTGTAAGTTTTGCCCGTCCGCTTTTTCCCAAATACGCTCTTGGGCTAGACCATCTTCGCCACCGTGACCAAGATAATTAAGTACCAACGCGCCTTTTTCAAAATAATCGAAAAGATCTTTTCGGGCTTTCGGATAACGACTTCCTCCGGCACTTGTTTCTTGGACATAAGAGTCCAAAAGTATCTTTTCGTAATTCAAAAATGGTTTTTGAGCTACAATTGTTTCTGCCAAAGTATTAATATTTGTTTGCAGCGTCCGATCACTTTCTTTATCTGTATCGTCGGCAACTACCACGATATTATTACGCCAATTACCGTAGGATTTGATATCATGATAATCGATTATTTTGTTTACCAGTTCATCTGCTTGTGTTGTTGTACTGGCAATTATTCTTCCAACCGCAATATCACTAAGTCCCGCTTTTTGCGGATAGTTAGAATCTAAGTCACCTTCATTAGGACTCATAAAAACAAAATAGTCATCCGATGCGAATGAACTTGGATCGACAGTTAAGCTATTTAATGCATGATAAATAGGGACAATATTTGCCGCAATTGAAATTCTATTTTTAAAATCAAAAGAGGCATCACCAAAAAGATTAACATATTTCACTCTAGTTTCCTCACTAGACGCGTTGTAGTATACGTACTTAATAAAGTTACGAATCGCTCCAATATCCTGTTTCCCCGATGCAAACTCTTGATAGATAGTTTCCAGAGAAACAACTTTTACATTCAGTTGAGAATAAGATCTATGAAAATTTGCCAGTTTCTCTGCTTGGGCACCCAAAAAAGCAGGCGTGATAATTAGATAATCTATGTCTTGAAATTGTCCTTGCGCATTTAAAAATATGGTGCCTTTTAGATTTTGATTGGCAACTTTCGATCTAGAATCCAACAGTGGTTGATAATAATCGTTTTGATCTAGTGCAATAAATCTTTCATCCGCACCAAAATTGGTTTTGAATGAAAAAACATTTTGATTTTCGTTAGTAACTTGAGTAACATTATAGATGTCCGAAACATCCCAAATTTGTTTGACGGAACTCGCATTGCTAATTTGAAATTCGCCAATTTGTGTGCTGGTGCTGGAAAGATCGTATCGAAAAGGGAACTGTTTTCCGTAACCTGCAAGATTTCGTTTTGATTTTAGTGAAATATAATCTAAATATCCTTTCGAATCGGGAACTCCACCATTGTTGTATTTTAATGAGATTTTGATGTTTTCCGACGCAGGAATTGTCGTGTTTAATATGGAAGAATCAGCTTTTAAAGAAGAGCCTATTGGGGTAAAAGGCATGTTCGCAACAAATACATCGTTTGATTTGACTTCCATCGAAGTGTTAACGATTGAAACTGCTGCGGCATAAATATAAAGGCTAATTGGGGTGGAAGTTTGAATGTTTGGGATTTTAAATTGAAAATTTTGCTGATCAACAAAGTCAAATTCTTCTCCGAACCAACGTCTTCCCAATCTCACAATGTTAACATTGTCAACTTCGTAATATTGTGTGTCGTCATATACTGTTAAAAGGACGTCACTCGCGGCGCTTGGTTGCTGCATCGGAAGAATTCTTTTTCCGTCATTCCCTTCAACATTAATGTAGTAGTAGGACTTGGAGTCGTATAAATTATTGGTTGTTTGACTTTCTTTAATCCATTGATCGACACCTTCGCCATAAAATAGCACATAGTCAGAATCGTTGAAGACACCATCTTCTTCTCCAAGAACTTGAATGGCATTTTCTTTTATATCCGCTGGATAGAAATCGCTATTTTTTAAAGGCACCATTCGCCCACCATTGCCATAAATCTTTATTTTTCTGGGGTCTATTCCAGTCATATTGATGCCAAGATTGCTTAAGAAACTGCGGTTAATTTTATAAACTCCCGACTTTGTAACATAAAAACGGTACCAATTCCCTGTAGATAAAACCGAATTTGAAAGCGTGCTGAATTCAGTATTCGCAACATTCAACCGGTACAGACTATTGGTCAAACTGTAGGAAAAAGAGCTGATTTTCCTTAATGAATTCCCAATTTTTACAATCGGTGACAGCATAATGGAAACGAACAAATCGTTTCTTGACTCTAAGTTTTTTGCTGCTGCCCCTATGGAAGTGGGAATTTCAGAAACCGCTAAATCGCCCAATTCGTTTTCATTTATATCTTCATAAACAAGATTAGAGATTTGGAGAGAATTTTCGTTGACTTCTGCTGAAGTTGGAATTTGAAATACAAAGTAAACTCTTTTCGCAGCAGGGTCAAATTGAAGATTGTCCGGATTAAATTGAGGAATTTTTATTTTTTGGTCACCAATATTGGCAGACGAAATGCCACTCCATTTAATAATCATATCGCCCTTAATTTGAGCGATAGAAAACGAGCACATAAAAAACAGTAAAAAGGTTGCAATTTTTTTCATTGTTGATAGAAACGTGTTTTGACACAAATTATTACTTAAGCCGTAAAATTAAAATTTTTAATAGTTCTGTTGATACTAATTAGAATAATTTTGCGTTTTGTTGAAGTCGAATAGTATTTCAAAAAAAATTAATAAAAATTTGTTGCTATATAAAGGTTAATGATTATATTGCGCCACGAATTTATTACCTGCTAAAAGTATGAAAGTAAACAAAATTATGACATTCAAACTCTTACTAACTTTATTGATAGTACTAGGAATAACTGCAAGTTGCAGTAAAAAGTCAAGTGCGAAAAATTCCTCTACAGCAACTGGCTGGAAGATAAATGATAAAAAAGGAGGATTTCAATACGCCTCTAATTTTAAAAAGCAAGCAACTGGACCTGGTTTAGTGATGGTTGAAGGTGGAACATTTACAATGGGTAAAGTTCAAGATGACGTGATGCATGATTGGAATAATACTCCAAATCAACAACACGTTCAGTCTTTTTACATGGACGAAACCGAAGTTACAAATTTAATGTACATGGAGTACTTAGATTGGTTGAAAAGAGTTTTTCCGCCAGATCAAGAAAACTACAAAAACATTTACGAAGGAGCTTCTCCTGATACTTTAGTATGGAGAAATCGTTTGGGTTACAATGAAACAATGACTAACAACTACCTAAGACATCCTGCATACGCAAGTTATCCTGTGGTTGGAGTGAATTGGATTCAAGCGGTTGAGTTTAGTAAATGGCGTACAGACAGGGTTAACGAAAATACCTTGGAAAAAGAAGGGTTCTTGAAAAAAGACGCGAAAGTTATTGATACGAAAGCAGAAGCCACATTCAGTACGGAAACATATTTAAATCAACCGACAAAGGCTTTTGGAGGTGATGAAAAAATTGTATTAAAAGGCAGAAAGAACTCTAAAGGGAAACCAGTAAAAACCAAAGGAACAAAAGATCAGCCAGCTACTGAATCTCCTGCAAAAAATGTATATGCACAACGTTCTTCTGGATTAATCTTGCCAGAATACAGACTTCCAACAGAAGCAGAGTGGGAATATGCAGCGGCAGCTGATGTAGGCCAAAGAGAGTATAATATATACAAAGGTCAGAAAAAGTATCCTTGGTCTGGAACATACACACGATCAGGAAAAAGAAAAGTTAGAGGTGATCAATTGGCTAACTTTAAACAAGGAAAAGGGGATTACGGTGGAATTGCAGGATGGTCTGATGACGGTGCCGATATTACAAATATTGTAAAATCGTATCCTCCGAATGATTTTGGATTATATGATATGGCAGGAAATGTTGCTGAATGGGTAGCAGATGTTTATCGTCCTATAGTAGATGATGAAGCCAGTGATTTTAACTACTTTAGAGGAAATGTCTATACTAAGAATAAAATTGGTGAAGATGGTAAAGCTGAATTAGTAACCCCAGAAACTCAAGTTTTTGATACTTTAGCAAACGGTCGTGTAATGGCTCGAAATTTACCAGGTCAATTAGCGCAAGTTCCGGTAGATGAAAAAGAAACGTACTTAAGACAGAACTTTGACAAAAGCGACGAAAAGAATTACCGAGATGGAGATAAGCAGTCTACACGTTATTTCGATTTTGGTTCTTCTGAAGAAGAAGACTCGAAAACAAAAGAGAAAAATAAAATGTACAACTCGCCAGTTCACAATGTGACAACGGATAGTTTAGGAAATATGCTTCGAAAGTTCGATAAATCAAGCAAAAGAACGACCTTGATTAACGACAACGTTCGAGTATATAAAGGAGGATCTTGGAGAGATCGCGCATATTGGTTGGATCCAGCTCAAAGAAGATATTTCCCGCAGGATATGGCGACAGATTACATCGGTTTTAGATGTGCCATGTCAAGAGTTGGTCCAAAAGCTGACAAAAAGAAAAGACCTAGAAATTAATTTCTAATTTGATATTTCAATAAAAGCCCTTTTTTAGGGCTTTTATTTTTTAATTTTTATTATGGATATTAAAGGCATTCACCAACTATTTCTTACATGTCATTCGGTTTCTATTGATACACGGAAAATTGTAGAAGGATGTTTATTTGTTGCTATTAAAGGCGACCGTTTTGACGCCAATACCTTTGCAGTTGAAGCGCTTTCAAAGGGAGCGTCATACGTCATTATTGACAATGCCGACTATTACCTAGATGATCGGACAATTATAGTAGAGAATAGTTTGGAGACACTACAGGAATTAGCTAGATTCCATCGGCAGTATCTAAATATTCCAATTATTGCACTAACGGGCAGTAACGGAAAAACAACTACAAAGGAGTTAATCCAAATCGTACTTTCAAGGAAATATCGAACTAAAGCTACTATCGGGAACTTAAATAACCATATTGGTGTGCCTCTTACCTTGTTGAGTTTTGATTCTAATACCGAAATTGGGATAGTTGAAATGGGCGCAAATCACCAGAAAGAAATCGAATTCTTATGCGAAATCGCTCAACCCGATTTTGGCTATGTTACGAATTTTGGCAAAGCCCATTTAGAAGGGTTTGGTGGCGTTGAAGGGGTAATTAAAGGGAAGAGCGAAATGTATTCCTACCTTGCAAAATGGAATAAGAAAGTATTCGTAAGTCTTGATGACCCCATTCAAATTGAAAAAACACGAGCCATATCGCGAGTTACTTTTGGGTTAAATCACAAAGAAGCTACCACCTGTATCGATAAAGTTATGGCAAACCCATTCGTACGTGTTGAGTTTTCTAACAATAGTATTCAATCACACTTAATAGGATTATACAACGCAAACAACATCAATGCGGCAATAGCCATTGGTAGATACTTTGACGTCAGTAATGAGGATATTAAACAAGCAATAGAAAGCTATATTCCAGAAAATAATCGATCGCAATTAGTTCATAAAAATTCAAATGAAATTATTTTAGATGCATACAATGCCAATCCAAGTAGCATGAAAGTGGCAATTGAGAATTTTGTTCAGCTTGAGAGAGAAAACAAGGTCGTTATCTTGGGCGATATGTTTGAGCTTGGACAGGAAAGTACGGGAGAGCACAAATTAATTGTGGATATGCTTGTGAAAATGGAGAAAATAGAATGTTTTTTTATTGGAAAAGATTTCTTTGAAAACAGTATCGATAAGAAGCATTTTAATTTTTACGACACTTTCGAATCATTTGCAAATGCGCTGAAGAATGTCGCATTTAAAGATCACATGATTTTGATTAAAGGTTCGCGCGGCATGGCACTAGAAAGAACATTAGAATTAATATAAAATAAAAAATCCACTATTATCTAGTGGATTTTTTTGTGGGCGATGAGGGATTCGAACCCCCGACCCTCTGGGTGTAAACCAGATGCTCTGAACCAACTGAGCTAATCGCCCTTGTTGCGTGTGCAAATATAAGGTAGTTTTTGATATTTGCAAACAAAATTCAATTTTATTACAAAATTTCTGCAACAACAAATGTACTGCCTCCAACAAAGATAAAATCCTCTTGAGCAGCATTTTTTTTGGCAACCCTATAAGCTTCTGAAACTGAGCTGTAAACTTCTCCAATCAATTTGTGCTCAAGTGCTTTTTCTTTCAAAATAGCAGCTTCTAGTCCACGTGGAATGTTGGGTTTGCAAAAATAATAAGTGGCTTTTGTGGGAAATAAAGGTAAAATAGTATTCAATTCTTTATCATTCACAACTCCTAATACAATATGCAGATGTTTATATTCTTGTTGTAGAACTTGTTCTAATACTAATTTTAATCCATCCGAATTATGCGCAGTATCGCAAATTACCTTTGGTGATTGTTGTAATTGTTGCCATCTGCCTTGTAGACCTGTATTTTTAACTACATTTAAAAATCCATTTTTTATATGTATTTCAGAAATCTTAAATTCCTCCATAGATTGGATAACTTTAATGGTTTTTAGAACTGTTTTCTTATTAAAAATTTGGTAATTCCCTATTAAAGCGGAAGGATAATCTTCTTTAATTTCGTCTGAAGCAAAGAATATTTTTGAGTTGTTTTCTTTTGCTTTACCTTGAAAGACAATTTTTGTTTCAGGAGTATATTCCCCAATAATTACGGGAACGCTGGATTTGATAATACCGGCTTTCTCTTTTGCAATCAATTCTAAAGTGTTACCTAGAAACTGAACATGATCTAATCCTATATTGGTGATGACTGATACCAAGGGTTTGATAATATTTGTGGAGTCTAACCTTCCGCCCATTCCGACTTCAATGATGGCAAGATCTACATGGTTCTTTTCAAAATAATCAAACGCCAAACCAACACTCATTTCAAAAAAACTCAGGTTGTTATTTTCGAAAAATGTCTGATGTTGATGAACAAACCTCGTAACAAAATCTTCCGGAATTTCATTTCCATTAATCTTAATTCGTTCTCTGAAATCTTTCAAATGTGGGGAAGTATACAGCCCAACTTGATAGCCAGCTTCTTGAAGAATAGAGGCTAGCATATGTGAAGTAGATCCTTTCCCGTTTGTTCCAGCTACGTGAATGCACTTGAGATTTCTCTCTGGATTTCCCAAATGATTTGCGAGTAAAATAGTATTCGTCAGGTCTTTCCGATAAGCTGTGGCGCCTTGAGTTTGGTACATCGGCAACTGTTGGAACATCCAATTGACGGTCTCGTTATAGTTCATTACTTTTTAATAAAAAATTCAAAATGTAAAATAAATTCTTTCTTTTTTAGTTTAATATTGCGTAGTCGTCATTGCCGATACAAATTTGAAATTATTTTGTCATAAAAGTCTAAAAAACAACAACAAATATGATTACTACTTTTTTACAAGTACAAGCCGATACCTTATCGCAAGTGAATCCAGCTGAATTGGCTAAAGCCCTTCCTATAAATACTGAGATTTCAGTCTTGGAATTTATTTTCAAAGGAGGTTTTTTCTTAATTCCTATTGTAATTTTATTCATTTATACCGTTTACTTAGTTTTCGAAAGATATCTGTTTATCAGCAAAGCATCTAAGATTGATAACCATCTTATAAAGGATGTTCGTGTTAATCTAAATGCGGGCAATCTTGAAATGGCTTGCACAGCGGCAGAAAGAAGCGGTAATGCGCAAGGAAATGTATTAAAGGAAGGAATTTTGACAATCGGTCGACCGATTACTGAAATCGAATCGAATATGGAACGCGCCGCAAACATCGAAATTGGTGAAATGGAGAAAAAGCTCGGACAGCTCGGGCTAATTGCCGGTATTGCCCCGACCCTCGGGTTTATCGGAACGATTTCAGGTGTAATCAAAATATTTTATAGTATTTCAGTTACCGAAGATATCAGTATTGGAAATATTTCTGGTGGTTTGTATGAGAAAATGATTAGCTCTGGAGCTGGACTTATCGTCGGGATTTTAGCTTATAGTGCTTATCACTTATTCAATGGTAAAATTGATAGTTTCTCCTTATCAATTCAAAAACAAGTATTAGAATTCGTAAATATTATTCAAAGACCGAATCATGGCGATAAAACGAAATAAAAGATTTCATGCTGAAGTAGCAACTTCATCATTAAGTGATATCATGTTTTTCTTGCTTTTGTTTTTCTTGATTATATCAACACTAGCCAACCCAAACGTGATCCGGATGACTTTGCCCAAGTCTAAAACCAACGAGAAAACCAATAAGCAATTAATCACGTTATCCGTTACAGAGGAAAAACGTTTTTTTGTAGATAAGGAAGAAGTAGTTTTTGAAAAACTGGAAGAAACCTTACTCTCAAAAATGGATGCCTCCAAAGATCAAACAGTTGTGATTCGAATTCCTTTCAATATGCAAGTGCAGGATTTGGTTGATGTACTTCAAATAGGAGTCAAGAATAAACTGAAGTTTGTCATCGCTACTAGTCCCAAGTAATAGAATACATATAAAAAAAATAGCCACGAATTCACTAATTAATCTGTGAATTCGTGGCTAATGTTTTTAAGTTTATATCTTCCCTTAATTCAAACTGAAATTATAAATAATCAATCCAACTTGCGTCTCTGCTGCGTTACTATCGGGTTCCCAACGTGTTCTCATTGCTGCATTTTTGGCTTCATCTAAAAGACATTTTGCGGCATTGGTTGTGCCTCTTACTCCAGGTTTCGCTGCGACAACATTCCCAGATTGGTCTACTGAAATCTGAACCGCTACTTTTCCTTCCTCATTACAAGTATAATTGGGTACAGGTTTGCTTAAGGCTTTTCTGTTTCCTAACATATAATTTGAACCACTTCCTTTTCCTGAACCATCGCCACTTCCTGAACCGCTGCCACTTCCTGAGCCACTACCACTGCCTGTACCCGAACCAGGGCCAGATCCTGAACCTGTTCCAGATCCGCTCCCGCTATAACCACTAGAAGAAAGTTTACCGTCTGGTCTTCCTTTATTGCCTCCTGTTTTGTCATTTCCGTCACCACCTTTATTTGAGTTCAACAAGTTCGAAAGCGCATCATTAGTGTTTTTGGAAACTTTCGGTTTTTCAACCACTGGTTTTGTTTCTGTTTTTACAACCGTCGGAGTAGTCTTTTTTGGCTTCTCGTTTTTTGGCAAAGCGGCAATATCGTCGGCTGCGTCATCTTCTGTAATCACATTGTCTTCAGGGGACGCTGTTGCAGGTGCTTGCTTGCTTTGCTCTTCTTTCACGTTCAAAGTTTCGCTTTTGAAATTTTCTCCCATGCCGTAATCGCTATCGCCAAAATTCATTTCGATACCGCCACCGCCACCGCCGCCCATTAATTCCTTAAGATTGGAAGGTGGCCAAAATCTGACGAAAAAAAGTATCAGTAGCAACAATCCCACGACAAGAGTGGTTAGTAGTGCCGATTTTTGTTGGTCTTTATTTAGAGAAATGTCCATAATATCAAGAATTTATTGAACAACGTTTCTTTTTTTAAACGAATAAATGTACTAAAAATTGTTTTGAAATCGGTGCTAAAATTTAAACCAATTGTTTCAACGCAATTTCAAAAGCAGTCGCGCTGATATTGGTTTTAGATGGATTGAGGCCGTGCGCTTTTTCAATAGCATTCTTGATAATATTCGATGTGTCTGCAAAAATAGCTTCATCAGTCATCTGCACTTTTTTCTCCATGAAGTAGGCGAAGACACGCGCCATACCACAATTTGATATAAAATCTGGAATCAAACTAATTTTCTGATCAACATGCTCCATAATCGAACCGAAGAATATTTCTTTGTCTGCAAACGGCACATTGGCTCCGCATGAAATCACTTCTAATCCTGAGGCAATCATGCTGTCCATTTGACTTTGAGTCACCAACCTTGAAGCGGCGCAGGGTGTAAATATGTCGGCACCCAAAGACCATATTTTCGAATTTATTTCTTCAAACGGAATCATATTGAAAGCAACCAATTTATTCCCGTCTTTGTTCAAAAATAATGTTCGTATTTGCTCAAAGGTAAATCCGTTTTCATTGATGACTCCACCGTCTCGGTCGATAATCCCGATGACTTTAGCGCCCATTTCTGCCAAATAAAAAGCAGCAGCGGAACCGACATTCCCAAAACCTTGTACAATGGCTTTTTTCCCTTTTACATTACCACCATAAATAGCGTAATAATGACGAACTGCTTCCGCAACGCCATAACCTGTAATCATATCCGCTACGGTATATTTTCTGGAAACGTCTGGCGAAAAATTCGGATTTTCAATCACTTTCACCACGCCTTGACGCAATTGCCCAATACGGTTGATTTTATCTGCTTCTGTTGGTTTGAAATGCCCATTAAAAACACCTTCTTGTGGATGCCAGACGCCACATTCTTCGGTCATTGGAATCACTTCATGAATTTCATCTACATTTAAATCACCGCCAGTGCCGTAATAACTTTTCAATAAAGGCGAAACCGCTTTATACCAACGTTGTAAAACACCTTTTTTTCGAGGATCATTCGGATCAAAGTTGATTCCTGATTTGGCACCACCAATCGCTGGACCCGAAACTGAGAATTTCACTTCCATCGTTTTTGCCAACGAAAGTACTTCATTCATGTCTAAACCTTTTCGCATTCTGGTTCCTCCTCCAGCAGCACCGCCGCGTAGCGAATTGATGACGGTCCAACCTTCTGCTTCGGTTTCGGCATCTTTCCAATTGAATATGATTTCGGGTGTTTTATCTTCGAACTTTTTGAGTAAATCTTTCATGCTTGTTTTAATTCTTCTTTTTGTGCTGCAAATATATGGATTTGGGGATGAGTTTATTTATAAATTGTTTTTCAGCTAAATATATTGGTTTCTTCTTTTATTTAGAATGATAAATTATTACATTTGAATTCGTTACAAAAGAAGCTTCGAAAACTTAAGCATTTTGCCATGAAAAAAAACTACGCTTTTACAAAATTTACCACCTGTCTTATGGTAATTTTAGGTTTATTAGCAACAAGTAATGGGTATGCACAACCCTGTGTAGGAAATCAAATTACGCGGACGCTCAACAATGTTGTTGCTACCGAAAATACTATAGAGTATGATGTTTTTCTTAAAAACACCGGTATAACTCCGCTGTATTTTTCTAGTTACAGCGGGAGTGTTTTGCATAGTGATAATATGTTGCCTATAGGTGCAACGGGTACGTTAGAAGTAGTTGACCAACCTTCGGCAACAGATTTTCCTGGGATAGCTAGTGCAGCTGTTCTTGCTCAATATTATCCAGTGACTCGACAACTTCGTTTCGCGATGGTTCCACCTATAACTCCAAATACTGCTGCTCCATTGCTCGCATTTAATGTGAATTATAAGTTTGCTCGTTTTCGTTTTACAAGTTCGATTCCTTGGGATTTAGATACAGTAGCCTCTTTGACTTTTAGCACCAATGAAACAGGAGGCGTTCAATTAAATTTTCTTCCTGTTTATTGTAATCAAAATACTGTAAGTACAGCTCTCACTTTTATCAGTGGCCAATTAATACTAAATATCGGCGGCGCAAGTGGTACAGAAGGCGCCACGATCAATTTCAGATTGCTTTCCAATGTTGCTATGGTTGGTAACAGTCCGATGATTGCATTTCCAAATCCATTTGGAGAAGGATTTAAGCTGAAATCTGATATGAATTCTGCGGATCCGGTTACTGTTAAAGTCTACGATATGTTAGGAAAAGTAATCGAGGAAAAACAAGTAATTGCTTCTGAACTTTCCAAACAAGAATTAGGGACTTCATATCAAGCAGGTTTGTATAATGTCATGGTTGTGCAAGGAAATCAGCAACAAACCATTCGGGTGATTAAGAAATAATATCGTTGCGTGTGTAAATCATTCCGCTAGAGTGATCGTGTTTCGCTCCGGTTACGCTACTTAACACATTAATTTCATTCCGCAATTTTAAAACACCCAACAAGCCAAAAATCAAAGCTTCTTTAAATTCTAGTATTTTAGTTTCTGGAATTGTAAGCGCTACGTCAGGCAAGTAAAATAGCATTCTTTCCAGTAAGAAATCATTGTAAGCGCCGCCGCCTGTAATCAAAATTTTGCCTTTTTTTATGGGCAATGCATTGGCGATTTGGACTGCTACGTGTTCGACAAAGGTGCGCATTTTGTCTTCGGTTGTAATTGCAAATGATTCTATCAAAGGCAAGACGACTTCTTTCACATATTCAAATCCTAATGATTTTGGAAATGTTTTTTGGTAAAAATCCAAATCATTCAAAGCTAGTAATAAAGCGGAATCAAGATTTCCACAACGGGCGATTTTCCCGCGATCATCGTAATCAAATCCCAATTGATTGGCGTAAAAATTCAAAACGGTGTTCACTGGAGAAATATCAAAAGCGATTCGCTTTCCGTCTTGTTCAAAAGAGATATTAGAAAAACCACCCAAATTCAAACAATAGTCAAATTCAGAAAACAACAAACGATCACCAATTGGTACGAGTGGCGCACCTTGACCGCGCAATTGAACATCTTGCACACGAAAATCGCAAACTACTTTTTGTTGGCAAATCGCGGCAATTTCCGGAAGATTTCCGATTTGAAGTGTGAAACCATTCTGAGGCTGGTGAAGAATCGTATGCCCGTGGGAACAAACCGCATCGATGTTTTTGAGTTGGTGTTTTTCAATAAAACTTCGAATGATGTTTCCTAATAATTGGGTGTAGTCTTGATTGAGCTTGATGAGTTTTTCACCAGAATAGTTGACTGCGTTTTTTAGTTCGTGGAGCCAGTATTCATCATAGGATATGGTTTCGGCTATACCAATTTCAAAAGTCCATTTTTCGCCATCAAAATGAAAATGTAACAGCGCCAAATCGACACCATCGAGCGAGGTTCCCGACATTACGCCAATAACAGTAGAGGAATTTTTCTGCATGGGTTAAAAATACGAAAACGTTTGAAATTTTAACTTTTAAATTATACATTTGAAAACCAAAATTAAAAACGTCCCACTTTAGCATAAAACACATGGATTTTAATCTTACCGAAGAACATTTGATGATTCAACAAGCCGCTCGAGATTTTGCTCAAGCCGAGTTGCTGCCAGGAGTAATAGAAAGAGACGAACATTCTAAATTCCCCACAGAACAAATCAAAATGATGGCTGATTTGGGTTTTATGGGCATGATGGTCGACCCGAAATACGGCGGTTCAGGTTTGGATAGCATATCGTATGTGTTGGCAATGACCGAAATTGCTAAGGTAGATGCGTCGGCTGCAGTAATTATGTCTGTGAATAACTCGCTGGTTTGTGCCGGAATTGAGAAATACTGTAGTGAAGAGCAAAAAATGAAATATTTAGTTCCATTGGCGAAAGGCGAAGTAATCGGTGCTTTTTGTTTGTCGGAACCAGAAGCAGGATCGGATGCGACTTCACAGAAAACGACAGCGATTGACAAAGGCGATCATTATTTATTAAACGGAACCAAAAACTGGATAACCAATGGCGCAACAGCTTCGACCTATTTAGTAATCGCACAAACCGATGTGGAAAAAAAACACAAAGGAATCAACGCATTTATCGTAGAAAAAGGATGGCCAGGTTTTGAAATTGGACTTAAAGAAAAGAAGATGGGAATTCGCGGTTCTGATACACATTCACTCATGTTTACCGACGTAAAGGTTCCTAAAGAAAATCGTATTGGTGCTGATGGGTTCGGATTTAATTTCGCGATGAATGTATTAAACGGCGGTCGAATTGGAATTGCATCACAAGCTTTAGGAATTGCAACTGGTGCCTACGAATTAGCATTAAAATATTCTCACGAGCGAAAAGCTTTTGGAAAAGAAATTTTCAATCATCAAGTGATTGCATTTAAATTGGCAGATATGTATGTCAAAATCACTGCCGCTCGATTGCTTATCATGAAAGCCGCTTGCGAAAAAGACGAAGGCAAAGACATTTCTCATTCGGGTGCGATGGCAAAGTTATACGCTTCTGAAATTGCATTGGAAGTAGCTAATGAAGCAGTTCAAATTCACGGAGGAAACGGTTATGTCGCTGAATATCATGTCGAAAGAATGATGCGTGATTCTAAGATCACACAGATCTATGAAGGAACTTCGGAAATTCAACGGATCGTTATTTCACGAGGATTGGTGTCCTAAATGCAATAAATAGCAAAGAAAACCCTTTCGGAACTCAAATCTGAAAGGGTTTTTTGTTTACATTCGTGACGACCTTTCTCTTAATTATGTTTTAGTATGTCAGAAGAATTAAAATATTGGTATCTCCGCGACCACAAGTTGTTTTGGACTTTGAGTATGTCGCAAGTGAAGCAATTGTGTATCATTACCGGATTTAAAAAAGCTAAAAAGGGAGATGTTATTTACTTTTCCTCTAGCGAGGTTCCAAGAATATTTCTTCTAAAAAAAGGCAATATCAAAATCGTCGAAATTGATGAAGAAGGCAACGAAACCATCAAGGACATCATTCAAAAAGGCGATTTGTTTGGCGAATTGACTTTAGAAAGCGACAGAAACTCCAGCGAATACGCCAAAGCATTGACCGATGAAGTGATTATTTGTAGCTTCTTATTATCTGATTTTGAAAATCTGATGTTGCAAAACCCAAACTTAGCATTGACTTACACCAAGTTTGTAGGTTTGAAGATGAAACGCATCAAAAATAGCTACTCCAACCTGATTTCTAAAGACGCCAAAACCCGATTGCACACTTTTATCAAAGAGTGGGCGGAGAAAGAAGGTAAATTCAATGGGAATAAAGTGGCCATAGACAATTACCTCACCCAAGTCGATATCGCTCAAATCATTGGTACATCGCGCCAAACGGCAACCCAATTGCTCAACGAAATGGAGGAGAAGCAATTGATATTCTACGCTCGAAAAGAAATTTTAATTGATGATTTTACAAAGCTTTAGTCCCCGCTAGAAAAATTGTCCATCACCTTGCGAATATTATCCATTTTATAACTTTAAACGCTGTCGCATCTTTGTACTGTCAATATCGACAATCAATTTAAAGTAAAAATAAAATGATTACAACAACATTTTCAGTTCCAACAAGAGATCAAGTTTCGGAAAACAATCAAGCTATTTTTGACAACCTTCAAAAAGCTTTGGGTTTTGTACCTAACTTGTATGCGACAATAGCGCATTCCAAAAATGGATTAGAAAAATACTTAGCCTTCCAGAATGCAAAAACATCGCTTTCAAACAAAGAAAAAGAAGCGGTAAACTTGATTGTAAGCCAAGTAAACAACTGTGAATACTGCTTAAGTGCTCACACCGTCATAGGAAAAATGAATGGATTTACGGATGAGCAAGTCCTAGACATCAGAAAAGGAAAGGTTTCAGATGCAAAATTGAATGCGTTAGTGCAACTAGCTGCAGAAATCACAAAAACAAGAGGATATGCTGATGCAGAAATAGTGGATGCTTTCTTCGCTCAAGGATATACCAATGAAAACTTAGTAGATGTAATTCTTCAAGTTAGTGACAAAACTGCAATGAACTACTTACACAACTTGACAAAAGTAACTGTCGATTTCCCATTAGCGCCAGCTTTATAATTTTATCAATGAGCAAACCAATTCACTAGGAGTTGGTTTGCTTTTTAATCTTTTTTCAATGGAAACAAAAGAACAGAAACTCCCGCTTCCTCCATTTAATATGGAAACCGCACTTCAAAAAGTACAATTAGCCGAAGATGCTTGGAATAGCAAAGATCCTGAGCGCATTGCGTTAGCTTATACCATAGACACTGAATGGCGCAATAGAACTGAATTTATCAATGGTCGTGAAGCCGTCAAAGAATTTCTACAAGGAAAATGGGAAAAGGAATTCGACTATAAACTTAAAAAAGAATTATGGGGTTTTCGTGAAAATCGCATGGCGGTTCGTTTTGAATACGAATACCGTAATGCTGAAGGACAATGGTTTCGAGCTTATGGCAACGAAAACTGGGAATTTGATGAAAATGGTTTAATGC
Organism: Flavobacterium sp.; assembly: GCA_031373195.1. GTDB lineage: Bacteria > Bacteroidota > Bacteroidia > Flavobacteriales > Flavobacteriaceae > Flavobacterium. The sequence goes on from JANMML010000001.1 coordinate 29,412, forward strand.
GTAAACGATTTGCTAGTATCAATGATTTACCGATTGAAGCGAAAGACAGAAAACTAAAATAATTTCTCATGGCTAAAAACTTTGCAGAAATAGCGTTTACCGATGCCGTCAAAGAACTTCAAGAGCAACACGGTAGCCGCAAAGGATACGAACGAATGGAGAAATTCAATATTGTCGACGGCCTTTCCGAAAATGAAGTTGGCTTTATCGAAGATCGAGATAGCTTCTATTTAGCATCCATTGGCGTAAAAGACTTTCCCTACATTCAACATCGCGGTGGACCAAAAGGCTTCGTAAAAGTCATCGATAAAGATACCATTGGTTTTCTAGATTTTTCTGGAAACAAACAATACATATCCGTTGGGAATTTTGCAACTAATAACAATGTTGCGCTTATTATGATGGATTATCCCGCTCGAGCTCGGTTGAAAATTTTTGCAAAAGCGGAAATTGTGGAACTCAATGAAAATCCAGAACTCTTGGCTTCATTGGATTTGGGCGAATACAAATACCGTGCGGAACGCATGATGCTTTTTCATATTGAAGCTTACGATTGGAATTGTCCGCAACATATTGTACCGAGGTTTACGGTGGATGAAATTCAAAGTGCACTAAAGCCAGAGCTAGCAAAAATCGAAAAGTTGGAGGAAGAAAATAAAAAGCTAAAAGAAAAACTAGACCAAGCTGGTTTACTAAATTTGTGACCTAGTACACGACAAAAAATGATGAATCAATCCACCTTCACCTTAGTCAATCCCCAAAACGGAAACCTTGCGTTCAAGCTTTTTTCCTTTGATAGCAATGCTTGTTTCGACCACATTCAACGATTAAACTACTACACCATAATTTGGGTTCAAAAAGGAAAAGGTCAAGTAAAAGTTGATTTTTCGGAATATGATTTTACCGAAAATCAATTGTTGGCTTTTGCGCCATATCAACCTTTTATGTTGTCAACAAATGAGCCGATTGAAGGCGTGGTGATTCATTTCCATCCCGACTTTTTCTGCATCATGAAACATCACGATGAAGTAGCTTGCAATGGGGTTTTATTCAATAATATTTATGAACCGCCTTACGTTCAAATTGATGAAGTGGCCAAAGCTACTTTCAGTATGGTTCTCGAGCAAATGAAAGTAGAAATGCAAAATCCAGCCTTGGCGCAATATGAATTGTTAGTTTCCTACCTCAAAATTTTCCTTATTACTGCCAGTCGATTAAAAAAGGAACAACAACCTGCAGCACTTTCACGAGTAGATGACAACTCAGCACCTTTTGTTCTTCAAAACCTAAAAAATTTCATTGAGCTGCATTTCAAAACCAAACATTCCGCCAGTGATTATGCGGACTTGCTTCACATAACGCCCAAAGCTTTGGCTAAAATTACCAAAAGTCATTTCAATAGAACGCTAACCAACTTAATTGCCGAACGCATTATTATTGAAGCCAAACGTGAATTGTATCTCACCAATAAACCCGTAAAAGAAATTGCCTACGAATTGGGCTATGACGATGAACATTATTTCAGTCGCTTCTTTAAAAACAATGCGGATGTTTCTCCACAGATGTACCGCGATACGGTTGGTTTTGCTAGCGGAATGAATTGATTTATAAAAAAACAGTATTTTAGCAGTAACTTTAATGGATTTAATATTGTTTTAATGAATAACACGCAACCTTTAATTGATCATTTACTTTCGAGAGTTTCTCTTTCGGAGAGTGAAATTCACGAGTTTATTTCTTGTTTTAGAATTACTAAAGTCAAGAAAAGGCAATTCATTATTCAACCCGATTTTGTTGCCAAATACCGCAACTATGTTTTAGAAGGTGCCTTTAGAGCTTATGTTGTTGCTGATGAAGGCGAAGAACATACCATTCAATTTGCTATTGAAGATTGGTGGATTTCAGATTACAATAGTTACATCTACCAACAACCCGCTTCCATGTTTGTGATTGCTATTGAAGATAGTACCATCTTACAAATTGATTTTGAAAGCGAGCAAAAACTAAAGGCTTCCAATCACAAATTCGAAACTTTTTTCAGAATTATGGCAGAACGTTCCTTTGCGGGAATGCAACGAAGATTAATCAGTAATCTAACCAAAACTGCTGAAGAACGCTTCACTGAATTTGAACAAAATTATCCTAAAATTGCCCAGCGCGTTCCTCAATATGCGTTGGCATCATTTCTTGGCATGACTACGCAATACATGTCAAAGCTTAGAAACACTAGAGTTCACAAATAAAGTTAATCTAGTTTCACTACTTTTTTTCATTTAGTTTCCTGTGCTTTCCTACTCTAGGTGGTTTTTATAAAATCTGGTTTATAACAACTTTGTACAGTTCATTAACAGTAATGAATGCAACTTTAATACAAAGAAAATGGAAGTATTTTTAAAATATTACACCTTAGACTGGCTTGCAATGGGTTTGAGTCTTTTAGCCGTTTATTTACTCGGAAACAAAAACAAATTAGGGTTTGTAAGTTTCATTTTAGCCAATTTATTATGGACTATCCTTGGGTTTACTTTAATTGATAGCTTAGGAATTGCTGTTGGGAATCTCGTTTTTTTATTTATGAACATCCGTGGCTATTTGTCATGGAATAAAACTCCACAAAATAAGAAATCTATTTAGTTCTTATAAATTCAAAAAACCGCTTGTTTGAAATAACAAGCGGTTTTTTTATTTTCATAGATTTAAATGTTTTTTTATAATGCTAAACGATTAAAATTATTTTCAAAATTTGGAGAAATATACCAATCGTATTCCTCAAGAAATACTTCCCTCTTTTCTTAGCATCACAACGCTCACCATTTCAAAGCTAATAAATACTGAGGTTAACAAATAAAGTTAATCTAGTTTCACTTTATTTATTCATCCAGTTTCCTATTCTTTCCTAATCTAGTTGATTGGAAATCGCTTGCTTGCGGTCGCATCTTTGTAATGTCAATAACGACAAATAATTTTAAAAAATAAAAAGATGAATACAACAGCAAACAGAACGTTCACCGTTCCAACTCGTGAAGAAGTTTCTTCAAACAATCAAGCTATCTTTGATAACCTTCACAAAATGATTGGTTTTGTGCCGAACTTGTATGCCTATTATGCACATAGCGAAACCGCCTTGGCCGATTATCTAGCTTTTCAAAATCGTAAAAGCACCATCACTAATAAAGAAAGAGAAGTTGTCAATTTGGTAACTAGTCAAATTAATGACTGTCGCTATTGTCAATCAGCGCACTCCGTTTTTGGAAAATTCAGCGGACTTAGCGAAGAGCAAATTCTGGAAATCAGAAGAGGAAGCGCTTCTTTTGATGCCAAACTGGATGCATTAGTTCATTTTACTACTTCAGTTGTTGAAAACAGAGGTAGAGCAACTGCTGAAGCAAAAGAAACATTTTTCAATGCGGGGTATACGGAAGCGAATTTAATTGATGTGGTCATTGTAATAGGTGACAAAACAATCAGTAACTATATCCACAATTTGACTAATATCGAAATTGATTGGCCAATAGCTGAACAAATCTAATTTTTGAAAGTGCCTAATTCAGGCACTTTTTTATTTATTAACTGTGTAATGTAAACTACCCGACAAAACAACAATCTCATTCATAGTACGTTTGTATCATAAAAATACAAATACTATGAAAAAGATTCTTTATTTAGTACCTGTCTTACTTAGCTTGGTTTCGTGCCAAGAAGAAGGGCCACTTACAAGAGATCAGGAAAAAGTGATTCTCAATCCTATTGCAGAACTAAAGTATTCTGGAGTTTTCGTGCCTACCTCTGGCATTACAGTCAGCGGAGAAGCTAAAATTTATTTAGAAAACGGACAATATAAAGTCAATCTAGAAAACTTTAGTGTCTCCAACGGTCCCGATCTAAAAGTCTACTTGTCTAAAGCAGCAACGCCCAGCGAATTTGTAAACTTGGGGAACTTAACCTCTCAAACGGTGTATCCAATTCCAAGTACGGTGAATGTTTCTGACTACTCGCACGTGTTAATTCATTGTCAGCAATACAATCATTTGTTTGCTATTGCATCTTTAACTTCAAATTAAACACTATGAAAAATCCAATTTTCTATTTATTTGGTTTATTATTTTCAACTTTAGCTTGGTCTCAAGGCTGTAGTGATGCGGGGATCTGTTCCATCAACAAAGGATTTACGGACGAAAAAGAACAATTCAAAAACAGGCTGGAATATGCATCCATCTACAGTTTAGGTGAAGAAGATGTGCAGTATTTGTCACACTACCTTTCCTATATCAAACGATTCAACGAGCGATTTGCTTTTACCAGTAAAGTGACCTTATCTACTGCCGATGGAAGTTTTGGAACGCGAACCCAATTCGGCGATGCTTTCCTCATTGGGAACTATACTTTTAAGGAAAAAAAGTCAAAACAGTGGAGCGCACTTCTTGGCGCGAAATTCCCTTTTACCGCCTCCAATTTAAAAATAAATGGTTATTCCTTGCCGCTCGATTATCAGTCGAGTTTGGGAACGGTTGATGTGTTTGTCGGAACTAATTTACATTACAAACAATGGGATTTTAATGGAGCTCTTCAAGTTCCAGTTGTCAATTTGAATAAAAACTCTTATTTCGCAGAGTATTCGGGTACCACTGATTTTCCATCAACCAATTTTTTTGAACGTCAACCCGATGCGTTGCTTCGCGCTACTTATTCGGTAAATGTTCCAAAGTCTAAGTTTTCGTTCAAACCAAATGTCTTATTTATTTATCATCTTGGAGAAGATTCGTATGAGAATATTTTTGGTCAAAGAGAAAAAATAAAAGGATCTGACGGACTGACGGTCAATGGAAATTTACTGAGTACTTATCGCATCAATCAACAAAATCAATTGGAGTTGTCTATTGCATCGCCTTTTGTAGTGCGAGAGGTTAGACCTGATGGCCTGACACGAAGTCTTGTACTTGGATTGCAATACCAATACTCATTTTAATAACACTAATAAATTTACTCACTATGAATAAAATAATCTGTTTGCTAGTTGCATTAACAGCAAATACCATTTTTGCGCAAACCAATCTAAAAAACAAAATAGCAATTCAAGGTTATGATCCTGTTGCTTATTTTGAAAGTAATAAAGCTATTGAAGGTAAAAGTGAAATTTCTTCGGAATATAATGGCGGGCTCTATTACTTTTCGTCTGAAGATAGCAAAGCAGTATTTTTAAAAAATCCAGAACAGTATTTACCACAATTCGGAGGTTATTGTGCCTACGGAATGTCCGAAGGATACAAAGCACCAATTCAGCCAAAAGCATTTACTATTGTGGACAATAAGTTGTATTTAAATTATAATTTGGAAGTTAAAGAAATGTGGTTGAAAAACCAAGAAAACAGGATAGCGAAAGCGGCTAAAACCTGGGAAAAAATCAAAAAAGAAAAATAATTCCAACAAATTGTTTTCAAAAGTAAAGTAGCAGACAAAGTGCTTTTTAAGGCCAGTTTATCTTTGTACTATAAATGTAAAACAATTAAAAATTTAGTAAAATGAAAAAATTATCAATGATCTTATTTGTTGCCCTAGTTTCAGCAACAACCTTTGCACAAAGCGCAGCAAAAAGAACGGCAGAGTTCAACCTAGAAAAGAAAGTAGCCATTCAAGGATATGATCCTGTAGCGTATTTCACCCAGAAGAAAGCAGTAAAAGGCAAGTCGACAATCGCTAGTTCCTACGAAGGCGTCATCTACTATTTTTCGTCTCAAGTGAACAAAGATACTTTTGCAAAAAGTCCAGCGAATTACGAACCACAATACGGCGGATGGTGCTCGTATGCGATGGGCGCCAATGGCGAAAAAGTCGAAGTTGATCCAGAAACTTTTAAAATTGTTGATGGAAAACTCAATTTATTTTACAACGCTTACTTCAATAACACGCTAAAAAGTTGGAACAAAGACGAAGTCAACTTGAAGAAAAAAGCGGATGCGAATTGGAAGAAGTTCATAAATTAGTAATTTGTTGACAGTTCTCAGTTTTGTGTGAAATTAATTTCCTCCACATTTTCAAATCAACAAATTTTCAAATTAAATAAAAATCATGAAAAACAACGTATTTACCTGGATCATCAAACTCACAGCAGTAATCATTTTGGTACAAACACTCTATTTTAAATTTACCGGAGCAGAAGAAAGTGTCTATATTTTTTCAACACTTGGCGCAGAACCTTTTGGACGAATTGGATCTGGAGTGGTCGAATTAATTGCTTCTATTTTAATATTAATTCCACGGACAACATTGCTTGGAGCGCTAATGGGACTAGGAACTATGTCGGGAGCGATTCTTTCGCATTTGATTTTTTTAGGAATTGAAGTAAAAAACGATGGCGGAACACTTTTTATTTTGGCAATAATTACGTTTATTTGTTGTGCGATTCTTGTGTTTCAGAACAGAGATAAAATTCAAAGTCTATTAAAGTTTCAATTGTAAAAACATGTTGTTACCATCTATTCATCATAGTTTACAGGAATTAAACGATTTACTCGCACAGATTTCCGATGCGGATTATGCCCATCCATGTCACGAATTGAGCAACGCAACAATAGGCGAACACACACGTCACATTATCGAAATGTTTCAGTGTTTGAATTCGCAATACGAAATTGGAATCGTCAATTACGACCAACGTCAACGCAATAAGTTGATTCAAACCAACTCAGAATTTGCCATTGCTCAAATTAAAGAAATCCAAAATTCTATTGACAAGGAAAACAAAAAAATCGAATTGCAACAAATCATCGATGGCTCAGCAATCCGAATCGAAAGCAACTATTTCAGAGAATTACTCTACAATCTTGAACATTGCATTCATCATCAAGCGTTGATTAAAGTCGCAATTTTGATGAATGGCAAACTTGAAGTCGACGAAAATTTTGGTGTGGCGCGCTCCACCATCGAATACAGAAAACAATGTGCACAGTAAGTTTTGTACATTCCCAAGGCAAAATCATCATCACTTCCAATCGCGACGAGCAAGTAGCACGTCCAGCCGTTGAACCCAGAAATTACCTCGTCAATCAAAAGAATTTATTTTTCCCCAAAGACCCTAAAGCCGGTGGAACGTGGTATGTCGTAGATGATAGCACAAACGTGTTGGTCTTGCTCAACGGCGCCGAAGAAAAACACCATTGGAATCCACCGTATCGCAGAAGCCGCGGTTTGATTGTCTTAGATCTATTTGGCTCAGAATCCGCAACAAACTCTTGGGAGACCATCGATTTAGAAAATGTAGAGCCGTTTACACTCGTGCTCTTTCAAGACCAACAACTCTATCAATTGCGGTGGAATGGAGCCGAAAAAAGCACCCTAAAATTAGACACCAACGAAAACCACATTTGGTCTTCATCGACACTTTATTCAAAAGAAATTCGCCAGCAAAGAGCGCAATGGTTTTCCACTTTTCTAGATACAACGCCAGCAGTGACTTTCGAGGAAATGTTCCGTTTTCATCGCTACACCGAAGCCGATAACACCCAACACGGATTGATCATCAATCGAAATGATAAACTCAAAACCTTAAGTATCACACAAAGCGTCATCGAGCAAAACAAAATTACAGTGATGCACCATGATTTGATCGAAGAAAAAGAATACTCAAATACGTTTATTCATGTTTAATTTTTTGGGCGTGCCGGCGCAAGCACAGCATTCCACAAATCAAGTAATGTCGTGCGCCGTCGTGCTGTCCGCTCTATCTTTTTTGTTTTTTTTCCACCCTGAGCGTCGCACCTGTCGGCGGACAGGCAGTCGAAGGGCTTTTACTCAAAAAACAAAAAAGGATGCCGCTGCCATCACTCACGCAACTTACAACCTACAACCTACAACTTACAACCTACAACTTACAACCTACAACATACAACCCACAACCCACAACCCACAACCAAATTGAAACTCTTCCTCCATAAACTCCTCCACTGGGAATATTGGCCAATGCACATCGTGTATATTCCGGTCTATTTTCAATGGGCATTTTATGCGTTGAAAGCCAGAACGATTTTCTTTTTTAACGCGTCCAATCCGTCTATCAAAAATGGCGGTTTTATTATGGAATCAAAAAAGGAAATCTACAATCTGATTCCAAAGAAGTATTATCCAAAAACTGAGTTGATTAAAGAAAGTACTTCTTTTGAGCTAGTGTTAGACCGTATCAACGAATACCAATTTACCTTTCCACTTATTGCCAAACCTGATATCGGATTACGCGGTTCAGCGGTCAAGAAAATTCATAATGAAGCCGAATTAAAAACCTATCACGAGAAAGTAAATTTCGATTATTTGCTGCAAGATTTAATTCCGTATCAAAATGAAATTGGTGTTTTTTATGTGCGTTATCCGCACGAAAGGAAAGGCCGCATTACCGGAATTGTCGGCAAAGAATTTTTGATTGTCACTGGCGATGGAAAATCTACTATCGAGACTTTAATCAAAAAAGATCCTCGACATGAACTCCAACTCAAAGTCCTTCAAAAAGAATACGGAGCGGATTTACAAACCGTTTTAGCCGATGGAGAACAACGCAATTTAGTACCGTATGGGAATCACATTCGCGGGGCGAAATTCCTTGATTTCAGTCATTGGATATCGTCACAATTGACTGATGTGATCAACGAAATGTGTCTCCAAATTCCAGAATTTTATTTCGGACGACTGGATTTGATGTACCATTCTTTGGAAGAACTCGAACAAGGAAAAAACTTTGCGGTCGTCGAACTGAATGGCGCGGCGAGCGAACCCACGCACATTTACGACCCGAAACATTCCATCTTGTTCGCATGGAAAGAGCTCACACGTCACATTCGTTATATGTTCGAAATTAGTTTGGCTAACCATCAAAAGGGAGTTCCGTATTTGACCAGAAAAGCAGGGATGAAAGAATACCGCATGCATCTCGAGCAAAGCAACAAAATCCTCAATTTCTAACCGATGAAGTATCTCAAAAATTTACTGGTCGGTTTTGTCGTGAGTTTTGTCGGATCGATACCGCTGGGCTATTTGAACGTAATTGGTTTTGATATTTATAATCACTCAGGATTACGGAGCGTGATTCCGTATTTGTTGGGTGTCATTACTGTTGAAGTTTTTGTGATTTATTTCACCTTAATTTTTGCAGAGCAATTAATGAATAACAAGAAACTCCTGAAATACATAGAAGGATTTTCAGTGATTTTTATGTTTCTATTGGCCTATATTTTTTACGCGAGTGCAACCAATACAGAGTCGCAATCTACAGTTCTCAATGAGTACCAAAATCGAACCCCTTATTTCGTTGGAATTTTCTTGAGTGCGCTCAATTTTGTTCAAGTCCCGTTTTGGGTGAGTTGGAATTTGTATTTACTCAACGGAAAATATGTTGAGGTTACTGCGTCTAAAAAATATTTCTACATTTTCGGAACCTTGATTGGGACATTTGTCGGGATGTTGGCGCTGATTTTGTCGTTACACTTTTTAACTTCTCAAACCGATTTCTTTGCAAAATACTTGATGCGGTTTATTATTCCAGGTGTTTTTATTGGATTGGGGATTTATCAGGGAATTCAGTTTTGGAGGAAGTACCTATAAGAACTAGGCATTCAATAGTAACCACATTGCTTTGCAGTTACTCAACATATGTCAGCACTTACCAATTTGATTGAATTAATTCTCTATTTAAGTTTACTTTTGTGGTTGTAATTTTTAAACATAATGTTAAAATGAAAACGAAATTTATATTCTGTCTGCTTTTATGTTGTACAACTTCAATGATGATGTATGGACAGTTCGTGCAAGTTGGCACATATATATATGGAAATAATAATGGCGATGCATTTGGGAAAAGTGTTGCAATTTCTGACGATGGCAATAGAATAGCGGTGGGTTGCCCTTCCAATAGCTCAACTGTTATCAAGGGATACGTAAATGTATATCAAAACAATGCTGGAGTCTGGCAGCTCTTAGGAAATAGAATTGACGGCGAGGCTCTTGACGATTTATTTGGATATGATATCGCAATGTCAGGAAATGGCAATCGAATCGTTGTTGGTGCACCTAATAATGACGGAAATGGGAATCTTTCTGGTCATGTGAGAGTCTTGCAATTTAATGGAACACAGTGGGTTCAATTAGGAGCAGATATAAATGGTGAATTCTCATCTGATAAAAGTGGTTCGAGTGTATCTATTTCAAATGACGGAAATATAATCGCAATCGGAGCACCATCAAATAGTTCAGTGACAGGGCAATTTTCAGGTCATGTTAGAGTATATGTTTGGAATGGCAGCGCATGGATACAGAGAGGGACTGACATTAACGGAGAAGCTGCTGCTGATCGATTTGGCACTTCAGTTTCGCTTTCAAACGATGGGTCAAAACTAGCTGTTAGCGCTACTAATAATCAAGGAATCTTTCAAGGAAGTGGTTTTGGTCCATCAGGTCATGTCCGAGTATATGCTTACAACAATACCAATTATGTTCAAAGAGGTCAAGATATAGATGGCACACCCGATACGAAGTTTGGAATTTCTGTTTCCATTTCGGATGATGGGAACAAAGTCGCTGTCGGAGCTTCACTGCATGATGTGCCAGGAAGAATAGATTGTGGTACTGCTCGTATTTTTAATTATGAAAATTCTGTTTGGGCTGAAATGAGAGGTCTTATTGGTTCCGCCAATGAACTCCTCGGCACATCATTGTGTTTAAGAGGCGTTGGCGATTATATTGTAGTTGGTATACCACAATATAGCAACGTTTTAACTACTGACAGAGGCGCGGTTAAATACCTGTTTTTTAATACCACATTTTTAGATTGGGAAAATATAATTCCACTCGGAAATCAGTTTGGTCCAATAGGGCTCAATGAGAATGATCAATTGGGTTTAGCTTTAGACATGACAAATGATGGAAGGATTGTCATTAGCGGAGCACCTGAAGCTTCTCCAAAAGGATATGTTACTGTAGATGATTTCACAACAAATTTGGCAACCTTATCTGCCGCTGCATTTGATTTGGATAGCATAATAAAAATTCACCCTAATCCAACTACAAACTATTTTGAAATCAGCTCACAAATTGTAATCGAATCCGTGCAAATTTATGCTGTATCGGGTCAATTAGTTAAGACTTTTACTAGACAAGAAAAATATGACATTGCAGACCTACGCAAAGGAAACTACTTTCTAAAAATTACGTCAAATAAGACTGTTCATAATCACAAATTGATAATCAATTAGTTGGAGACTAGCTTAAATTACTCAAAGCCGCCATCAAATTCGCTTTTTTTCTTTGTGAAACAGGCACCGTGCTTTTATCAGATAATACGACGTAGCCGCCTTCTTTGTTGACAAAGCTAGTGAGATGATTCAGGTTGATAATGTGTGAATGATGAATGCGTTCAAAACCGCTACTGCACAACAAATCTTCGAAATCTTTCAGGGTTTTTGAAAACAGTAATTTTTTTCCGTTGGCAAAATAAACACAAGTATAATTACTTTCCGCCGAGCACTTTAAAATGCTATCAAGTTCAAAAACCGAAATGCCTTCCTGAGTTTGCAACGCAATTCTCTTTCTGCTTGTGGTTTCATTCTGATTTAGTAAAAACGTTTCTATTTTGGTGCTTTCTTCCTGTTTGTTGCTTTTCAAAGCTTTGTTGACCGCCTGTACTAATTCTTCGGAATCGATAGGTTTTAATAGGTAATCTAGTGCGCTAAACTTAATCGCCTTTATGGCATATTGACTATACGCTGTAGTAAAAATTACTTTAAAATGACGCTCGTGATAAGCACTCAATACTTCAAAACCCAAACCATCAGAAAGTTGAATGTCTAGAAAAACCAGTTCGGGCTGCAGTGTTCTTATTTTTGAAATACCGTCTTTGACCGTTTTGGCGATACCAACAATTTCAAGGTTTTTGCAATGCAAGTGTATTTCCCCTTTCAAGGCAGAAATAGATTGATCTTCGTCTTCAATAATTAGTGTTTTCATTGCCAAATTGATAATAAAGGGATGGTTACAATTACTCTGGTTCCGGATGGAATTCCGTTTGAAACCAAGTCGATGATTTCAAAGTGCGATTTTCCTATGTTTTCGCTAAATAAATTTATCCTTTCGGTTGTAATTTCGATTGCTTTCGATTGATATTCTTTATGCAGCTGATTGTTTTTTGATGCTTCACGGCCGATTCCATTATCTTCAACAATACATTCTAATTGGGTGCCTTTTTTCAAGAAGTAAACTTTCAATATTCCTTTACTTTCTTTCGGTGCGAGTCCATGAATAATGGCATTTTCAACAATTGGTTGCAGCAATAATGTTGGAATGGCGGTTTCATTAGTATTTAGATGGTCGTCGACAAATAATTCGTAGTCAAATTTATTCTTATAACGTGTTTGAGCCAAGTTGATATACAATTGTAGCATTTCAATTTCAGTCGACAACGGAATCGTTTGTTCTGTGTTCTCAAGAAGCATTCGCAATAATTTAGAGAATTTAGAAATGTACGCACTAGCATTGATGGCATCACCTTCGGAGTAATAGCCTTTTATGGTATTTAATGCATTAAAAATAAAATGCGGATTCATCTGCAATCGCAAAGCTTTTTGCTCTAACTCGATCATTTCACGATGAAGGTTAGCCTTGTCACGTTCCATTTGTATGGTGGTTTTTTCTAAGGCAAATTGTTTTTCTTGGCGTTTCAATCGGTATTTAACATAAGCGTATATTGACAATCCTAACAAAAAAGCACAGAGAACTATAAACCAAGTTTTTTTCCAAAATGGCGCTAAGATTTCAAAAGAAATACTTTGAACGGCACTTGTTGCACCAAATCCGTCGATACAATACACTTTGAACACATATTTTTTGGAATCTAAAGCCCTATAGTTAATCTGAGATTCTTTGGTAGAAGACCATGTGTCATTTTGTCCATCTAATTTATAATAGTACGTAAGATTGTTTTGATTGATATAGGATATTCCAACAAACTTGACACTAACGTTATTATTGTGATAACTTAATTGATGTCGCGAATCTGGAGAAAGTATCGTATTTTCATTTTTAAGATTTAGAATCCAGCATCTTAAACGATTCTTTTTAGGTGTAATGTTTTTGATATTGAAGTTTACCAGGCCTTCGTCGGTTGCTAAGTAAACAATGCTGTTCGCAAACTCAATATCGTTGATTCGTTTGTTTTTTAATCCTAAAAGTGCATTTAGGTTCTTAATCTTACATGTATTATTTAGAAATTGGATGGAGTTGAGCCCGTTGTTTGTTCCGACCAAATAATAATTGGCAGCGATTTTTTTTATTGAACTACAACTAATACTGTTGAGGCCTTGTTTCTTCGAAATTTGATGTACAGCTCCATCTTGCTTGAAATAGTATAATCCTTTTGATGCAGTAGCGACAAAAAGTGAAGCAAGATTACCATCGAAGTACAAATCGCTAATCGTTGTTTGTTGGCCACCTAATTTTGAATCCCAGTTGGTGATGGAGTCTTTTTTAGCGTATTTATAGAGACCCGAATTGGTTCCAATCCAAATGTTGTTGTCAAGGTCTTTTGCGAAGACATTCCCTCTTTTTAGTAACAACTCTTTACCAAATAGTTTGGGAGTGCTATTGCTATCAATATAGTCGGTTTTTATTTTGAAAATATTACTGTATCCAATAAACAAATCACGATTTAAAATCATAATATCATTGGCACCGAAGCCGCAGTCAATCGTCTTTTTAGTAGTATCAACTTTGAGCACCGTTTTTTTTCCTATGATGTAAGTGTTTGTGTCAAAAAAGCGAATGTTTTTGATTTGGTCTGTTTGGCCATCTGTAAAAAATGTTTTTTTCGTGAAAGGCTTGCCGGGATATTTGTGATAATAGTTGTTGTTGTCTCCGCCAATCCATATTTCGTTTTCTTTGTTGATGCTAATGCAATTTAGCTTTAGTGGATTTACTTCATTTAGATTATCCACAAATACGTCAAACGAGGGCACATAGAAAACCCCTTTTTTTAAGGTTGAAATCCAATAACTTCCCTCAAAATCTTTGGTGATATTCGAAATGACATCGTTCTTGAAATAGTGATTTGTTATTTTTTGATTTTCAAATAAATACAATCCTTTCCGGGTGCAGATATACATTTTATTTGGGTTTTCGACAAAAATATGCAGTATTTCGGCTTCACTTGGAAGTGTTGCCAAGGAGAAAATTTGATTGTCAGCATTGATACAATACAAATGATTTTTCTCACTGAAGTAGTTATTATCTCCCGAATGAAACATTCTATAATAATTCGATGCAGAAAATAATGGATTTCGAATTTTGTTTTTATCGTCATAAATTCCAGTCGAGCTTAAAAAGAACAAGGTGTTTTTATTTTTCCAAATCCCTGCAAAGGAATAGTTAGGGTAGTTTTTCTTAACAACGCGATCGTCTTCTGTAAGTGTAATAATATTACCGTATTTATAAACAAAGTAGCAGTTATTTTGATCGTCCTCGTAGAAATCAATCAACAAACTTGAACTTGAGATTTCCCTAATCAAAGCGGAATTGTTTTCATTATAGAGTTTGTTTTTATAATAAAAACAAGGTTTTCCATTGAGTGTCAAGAGCCAAATTCTTCCTTTATGGTCTTTTTTCATTTGAAAAACTTCGTTATCCGAAAGACCATCGTCAGTATTATAGAGTGCAAACGAATGGCTGTCAAACCTTACAATTCCCGAATCTGTTGTAAACCATAAAAATCCCTTTGCGTCTTGATAAATAGAATAAATCGTGGCAGAAGGCAAGCCGTCATTGGTGGAATAGTTGATGTAATACGGGTCTTGTGACCAGCTCGAATGGACAATTAGGAGTACGACAAAAAGCAGCAATTTCTTCACACTATAGATTTCAAAAAGTAAATGTAAACAAAGTCCCAATTATTGCGCAGAAAACCTTGTGCACTTATTGCTAGATAAAAATCACTTATGCTTGATTGTAATGCAGATACTAAGATATTTGAATGCATTACACAATTAGATTTCGCAATCTATTGTCGTCGCTGTATATTTGAATTCAATTTGCCAAATTATAGCAAGCAACGTTATTCTAATGCTGTCGCTTAATTGTGTAACTGATGCGCACTTATTGTTTTTGAATTATCAAGTGTTCTCTATTTACCGAGAACTAGCTCAATGGAAAGCATCACCATTTAAAAAATTATTAAAAATTAAATACATCAATCATGAAAAAATTATTTTCCATACTTGTGTTATTGTTTCTGGTAAGTGCGAACAGCTTCACCAATGCACAAGCGCCCAACTATTTATGGGCGAAATCAGTAGGCGGAGTTAATTACGAAAGAAATATCGCCGTCGATTCAAACGGGAATACTTATGTTACCGGGCATTACGGCAGTGGAACTATTACGTTTGGAAGTTTTACATTGACCAATTCTGGTCTATTTGATATTTATGTGGTCAAATATGATACCAATGGCGGGGTTGTTTGGGCAAAATCTGCTGGTGGCACTGGTTATGATTACGGCGTCGGTATCGCGGTAGATGCTAGCGGCAATTGTTTCGTCACAGGTAATTTTGAAAGCGGCTCCTTAACTTTTGGAAGTTCAACTTTGACCAATCCCAATCCCAACCTTTACGGTGATATGTTTATCTTAAAATATGATTCTGTAGGAAACGAATTGTGGGCAAAATCGGCAGCTGGAACTTTCCGAGAATACGGCATCGATATAGATGTAGATGCTAATGGGAATAGTTATGTTACGGGTTATTTTATGGGTCCATCAGTTACTTTTGGCAGTACAACCTTAACCAATGCTGATCAAACTTTTTATACTGATGAAATGTTTATCGTAAAATATGATGCTAGTGGCAATGTGGTTTGGGCGAAAAGTGGTCGTGGAAACTCTTTTGACGAAGGCAGAGGAATAGTTGTTGATGCTGCTGGGAACAGTTATGTTACGGGTTGGTTTGCAAATCCTGGAGTATTGTTTGGAAGTGTTTATCTAGCAGACACATCTGGTTACACTGTTTTCGTGGTAAAATATGATACAGATGGCGGTGTCGTTTGGGCCAAAAAAGCAGGAGGAACTGGTATTGACTATGGGCAAGATATTGCATTAGATTCCGTTGGTAATATTCTTGTCACCGGCGATTCTGCGGGAGATCCATGGACATTCGGCACTTCTACCCTTACAAATGCTGCACCGGCTTATTCCGATATGTTTATTTTAAAATTTGATTCAAGTGGGAATCCTGTTTGGGGAAAAAGAGTTGGTGGTGACTACGTTGACAAAGGGACAGGGATTGCAGTTGATAGTTCAGGGAATAGTTATGTCACAGGTTATTGGGGAAGCACATCGATTTCCTTTGGTAGCACCACATTCTCCGGAAATACTATAGGAAATTATCGTATGTTCATTGTAAAGTATAATGCAAGTGGCGGTGTAGTTTGGGCAAAATCGCCAGGAACTGCGCTAACAGGAGTGGAAAGAGAAATGTCTATCGGTACAGATTCTAACGGTTATTGTTATGCTGCCGGTTCATTTGACAGCTACACTTTAACCTTAGGAAGCACAGTATTGAGCAATCCCAATGGAGATAGCAATACGTTCCTTACCAAATTGGATAATGTGCCAGCAGGAACTACTCCTGTTGCTGCATTTACTGGTAATATCACAAATATACCTGTTGGCGGAAGTGTAAATTTTACGGATTTAAGTACAAATTCCCCAACGGAATGGAGTTGGACGTTTACTGGAGCTGCATCGACAACTTCAAGCGCTCAAAATCCAGCGAATATTACGTACAATGTTGAAGGATGTTATACAGTATCTTTAACTGCTTCCAATAATGGTGGCAGTAATACGGCAACACAACTGTGCTATATCAACGTCGGGAATGTTCCTGTTTCTTGCAATGAATTGTTCTTTTCCGAATACCTTGAAGGATCCGCCAGCAATAAAGCACTGGAGATTTATAACCCATCCAACAACACGATTAATCTTTCTTCCTACAGTGTCGAGCTTTATGCTAATGGAAGTGCAACTCCAACTGCAACTCAAGTGCTTTCTGGAACACTAGCATCTCATGATGTATACGTTATTGCTAATTCAAGTGCTATTGCTGGAATACTTGCTTTGGCGGATAGCACATCGTCTGTTTGCAGTTTTAATGGTGATGATGCTATTGCGCTAAAAAACGGAAGCAATCAAATTGATGTGATTGGTCAAGTTGGCATTGACCCAGGTTTTTCTTGGACGGTAGGAACTGGCTCCACTTTAGACTACACTTTGGTTCGAAATCCAAGTGTGGATGGACCTTCGACAAGCTGGGCAACAGTTCAAAACCAGTGGGTTGCCAATGCCGTAAATTCTATTGCCAATTTAGGGCAACACAACAGCAATTGCAGTACGTTAGCTATAGCTACTTTTGATGAGAACTCAAACTATGTTGCTGTAGTTCCAAATCCGACCAATGGTCAATTGAAAATTTCGACAAAGAATGAAGTGTCGAAAATAACAATAATGGATTTAAATGGAAGAATTGTAAATGAAAAAGCTTTTGACAACAGTGTAGAGGTAGAGGCTAATATTACGGATTTGTTAAATGGTGTTTACTTGATGAGAATTGAAACAAAAGCTGGAACATTTACAAAGAAAATCTTGAAAAAGTAGTTCTGGTATCCTTACCTTCCAGATATCTTTAAGCAGGTATAGGTTGAAAACAGACATTTACTAAAAGAATGACTGCACTTAAAAGTTTTTATGCTGAGTAGATAAAGAACAGTTTATTTTTACGATTGCACTGCACTTTAACCAGCGTCCAAAATAGTTTTGAATTGTAGTTTGCCAGACATCAGTTGAAATAGTTGGTTAGGTTAGGGATGTTGGTTGGGTGTAATGTTTTATTTGCAAAAGCACATGTGGATGACTACTAGACGAGCAATACTTGGCTTATTATTTACACTTGCAACTATACTTGTTTTGAGTTGGCTTTTTGTTTGGTACTTTGGTAATTTTGGATTACTAAGTCCAGAGGGATTATCAAAACAAAATTTGGAGATAATTCCGATTTATATTCGTTCGTTATATCTGGGTTTCCCAAATTTAGCTATTCTACTAAGTTATAGTTTATATGTGATTGTGGCTTTTATTTCGATAAAGGAAAAACAAAACGGCCTCAAATTTTTGCGAATTGTATCTGTAGTTTTTTTAGCCTTAATAATATTATTTCTCCTTTAAAATTATATAATTTAGCGAAATGGCGTAACCGAAAAGCCTTATGAGTAGGAAATAACAAAAAACTAAACAAAATGAAAAAAAATGTGCTTGCAGGACTTATGTGTCTTTTGGTGGGAATGACCGTAACTGCTCAAAAGTTAGATAAATTTGGAGCTGATATGGCTAAAAAAAGTGTAATGGGAAAAGAGATTAGAGTTCCTTATACGGATATGTCTAGTTATTTTGGTTACATAAAGCCAGGTGCCGCTCCAGATGAAGTAAAGGATGGAAAAAAAATGTATTATGTGTATGTTTGGATTCCTTTAGCAGCACCTGAAATTGGAGTGCGAATGATTTCACCAGCACCGGACAGCGTGAAGCCATCAGATAATGATTACCAAACAGAAGATTATAAAGCCAATCTCGCTGATACAAAAAGTTTCTTCGATACTTGGATAACTTTAGAAAGAGCTGAGGGGATTTTAAAAATTGAAGATGCTGCAGCGAAAGCAAAATCTGCAAAATGGAATAAAATTGATTCTAATGATGATTCAGGAGAAATGCCTGCGCAACCGTCTGGTAGTAAATACAATTCACTAATGCGTATTACAAGTGATACCTCTAATCCTATGAAATCTTTGACTATGGGATTGTATAGAATAGGATTTACTACCTACAAAAAAGGGGAAGTTCAAGGAAGTTTCTTAGCACAAATTG
This sequence comes from Flavobacterium sp., assembly GCA_031373195.1. Classification (GTDB taxonomy): domain Bacteria; phylum Bacteroidota; class Bacteroidia; order Flavobacteriales; family Flavobacteriaceae; genus Flavobacterium. Next base: position 48,343 of record JANMML010000001.1, read on the forward strand.
GAGCTCCAATAAAATTACCAGGAGTGGCAATTGCAGCGACTGCAGATCAATTGATGACTTCTGTAAAAAAATAAATGTCAAAAAATAATTACATTTTATAGTTTCGTAATTTTAGTTAAGTTGGAAAAGCATCTCATCGGAGATGCTTTTTTTGTTATTTTTACAAAAAAAACATTGAAAAATATTATCATTACTGGAACTTCTAGAGGAATTGGCTTTGAATTGGCACTGCAATTCGCAAACGCAGGTCACCAAGTTCTAGCTATTTCCAGAAAGACACCACATGAATTGTTAGGGAATCCCAACATTACTTGTCTTTCAATAGATCTTTCGAAAGAAAATGAGATGGTATTAATAGATAATTTTCTCTCTTCAACGTGGAAAAAAGTGGATGCGATAGTTCATAATGCGGGTGCTTTACTACTAAAACCGTTCGAAAGCACAACGCAACAAGACTTCGAAAACATATACAAAGTCAATGTTTTTGGGGTCGCCAGTCTAACACAAATTGCATTGCCTTATCTTCAAAAAGGGAGTCATGTCGTGACCATCAGTTCAATGGGCGGCATTCAAGGGAGTATGAAATTCGCTGGACTCGCTGCCTATAGTTCAAGCAAAGGAGCGGTAATCACGTTATCAGAATTATTAGCAGAAGAGTATAAGGAAAGAGGAATTGCTTTCAATGTATTGGCGTTAGGTTCTGTTCAAACCGAGATGTTAGCAGAGGCTTTTCCGGGTTATCAAGCGCCGATTACAGCCGAGGAAATGGCTGATTATATTTATAACTTTACGTTGACTGGAAATCAATTTTATAACGGAAAAGTACTGCAAGTTTCATCTACAACGCCTTAATTTAGTTGCCGGTTTTTGACTGACAACTTACATTTAACATGAACGAAACACTAGCGAAATATATTCCTGAACATGCTGTTCGACCTGTCTTCGAGTTGATTGTCGCTAACGAAGTACATCTCAAAATTGTCAACGAAAGGGTTACGCGGCATGGCGACTATCGCAAAGCAGTGAACGGTAAACATGAGATTACCGTTAATGCCAATTTGAATAAGTACAAGTTTCTTATCACTTTAATTCACGAGATTTCACATTTAGTAGCTTTTGAAAAATTTGGGCGATACATCAAACCCCATGGAGAAGAATGGAAGTTTACTTTTCAAAGGTTGATGATTCCATTTATTAGACCTGAAATATTTCCGAATCAACTATTGCCACTATTGGCGCGTCATTTTAAGAATCCTTCAGCAAGTAGCGACGTGGATGCAACTTTATCTCTAGCTTTAAAACAGTTTGACCAACAGAATGATAAAAATTATATCTTTGAGCTCCCTTATGGATGCCATTTCAGGATTCACAATGGGAAGATTTTTACGAAAGGTGCTTTGAGAACCAAACGCTATGAATGTGTTGAAGTAAGTTCTGGAAGGCTTTACTTGTTTAATCCAAATGCAGAAGTTGAATTACTTACATAAGAACTAAAAATAGAAATCTCAGGTACGCAACAACTCAGACCCGAGCCGAAAAGCGAACAGATAAAATAAACTCAGCAACTTAGAAAAAATGAATAAAAATTATTACGCAATACTAATGGCGGGCGGCGTTGGATCTCGATTTTGGCCTGTAAGTACCACAGAATTTCCGAAACAATTTCACGATATGTTGGGTGCTGGGCATACCTTAATTCAAAAGACCTTTAGCAGATTGTCGCAGTTGATTCCGGTTGAGAATATTTTGATATTAACGAATGAGAAATACAATCATATCGTATTAGAACAGCTGCCAATGGTCAAGCCAGAACAGGTTTTGTTGGAACCAGCCATGCGAAATACAGCGCCTTGCATTTTGTATGCATCGCTCAAAATCAAAAAGCAAAATCCGGATGCAGTAATGGTTGTCGCTCCAAGCGATCACTGGATTGAAGATGAGGCTGTGTTCGTGCAAAATCTGCAGCAATGTTTTGACTTTTGTTCGGCAGAAGATGCCTTGATGACTTTAGGGATTCAACCGACTTTTCCCAATACTGGTTTTGGTTATATTGAGTTTGATAAAACCGATTCCAATCCAATAAAAAGAGTCAATCAATTTAGAGAAAAACCAGACTATGAAACCGCAAAATCTTTCATTGAAAGCGGTAATTTTTTATGGAATGGTGGTATTTTTATTTGGAGCGTAAAAGCAATTTCAGAATCCTTTGAGAAGTTTCAACCGCAAATGAATGCGTTGTTCCTAAAAGGGTGGGACGATTATAACACATCAAAAGAGAAAGATTTTATAAGTGCAAATTACGCTTTGGCGGAAAATGTTTCCATAGATTATGCGGTCATGGAAAAGGCCAAAAACGTTTATGTGCTTCCAGCTACTTTCGATTGGAATGATTTAGGCACCTGGGGTTCATTACACGAAAAGTTAGATAAAGACGATAACGATAATTCGGTGGTAAATGCAACTGTTTTATTGAATAATTCATCCAATAATATTGTCAGTACCGCTAAAGGTAAATTGGTGATTATTGACGGTTTAGAAGATTTTATCATTGTCGACAAGGATCATGTCTTGCTCATTTATCCAAAAGGTAAAGAGCAGGAAATAAAAGGAATTGTCAGTCAATTGAAAATGTAAAGCAAAGCGGGAAGAGATTCTCGCTTTTTTTATTCTTATTTGATGTATTGAAGATTAAGTAGCCAATAAAGATTAGCGGTTATCCTTTCAAATACGCTTCTCTGACTTTCTTAAACAAATTTGAAGAGTAGACAAAATCAACCACCGCTTGATTATCGGTTCTAAAAATCTCTTCTTTGGTTCCTTGCCATGCTTTCAAGCCATTCTTTAGGAAGACGATATTTTCGCCAATTTCCATGACGGAATTCATATCATGCGAATTGATAACCGTAGTAATATTATATTCTTCCGTAATTTCTTTAATCAAATTGTCAATCAAAATAGCGGTATTCGGATCGAGTCCCGAGTTGGGCTCATCGCAAAATAAATATTTCGGATTGTTTACAATTGCACGCGCAATGGCCACGCGCTTTTGCATTCCACCAGATATTTCAGACGGCAACTTTTTGTGCGCATCGATGAGGTTGACCCGCTTTAATACAAAATCTACGCGATCTTGAATTTCAGCATTGGAGTTCTTGGTAAACATTTTCAAAGGGAATCCAACGTTTTCCTCTACGGTCATCGAATCGAATAAGGCACTTCCTTGAAAAACCATTCCGATTTCAGTTCGTAATTCTCTTTTTTCATCAGGCGATAAATCTGAGTAAATTCTGCCATCAAACGAAATTGTGCCCACTTCCGGCGAATGAATCCCCAGCAGACTTTTGAGTAAAACAGTTTTTCCAGAACCACTCTGTCCAATAATCAAGTTGGTTTTTCCAGTTTCAAAAACGGTCGAGACTCCTTTTAGGATTTTGCTTTCGCCAAATGATTTTTCTACATTTTTAACTTCTATCATTGGGTCAAAAGCATTTGAGTTAGTATATAATTCATCGCAATGATCATGACTGAAGTCCATACAAATGAGATGGTGCTGGCTTTACCCACTTCCAATGCACCACCTTTCATGTAATAACCATGAAACGACGGAATGGTCGCTAATAATAAAGCAAAGACAAAAGTTTTAATAAAGGCATACGCAATATGAAACGGGATAAAATCTTGTTGTAATCCACCAATAAATTCGTCACTGGAGCCAAATCCTCCATAAACTGCCGCGACCCAACCACCAAAAATTCCTAAAAACATGCTAATTCCAATGACAAATGGGAACAACTGTAGGGCAATTAGTTTAGGAAAAACCAAATAATTTAAAGAGTTGACACCCATGACTTCTAAGGCGTCAATTTGTTCTGTAACCCGCATCGTTCCGATACTGGAAGTAATAAACGAACCCATTTTACCCGCCATAATAATGGATATAAAAGTTGGGGCAAACTCTAAAATTACAGATTGTCTTGTGGCAAAACCAATAAGATATTTTGGGATAAGAGGATTCGTCAGATTTAGAGCGGTCTGAATCGCAACTACGCCTCCCACAAAGAAAGAAATAAAAGCAACGATTCCGAGCGATCCGATGATCAAATCATCGATTTCCTTTAGAATAAGACTTCGCATCACAGACCATTTGGTAGGTTTGTTGAAAATCTCTTTCCACATCAAAAAGTACTTTCCGATTTGCGATAGGTAACGAACGAGCATCATGGTTTTGAAATATGCGCTAAAATAAGAAAAGTTATTGGTTGTCAGTTGTCAGTTGTTGGTTTTTTTGATGACCTTTTGGGCGTGACCTCGCCGAAAAAGGCGGGTCGGGCTTTCGGCTTTATCTTTTTCGTATCGTACCTCACAAAAAAGGATATCGCCTCAATCACTCACGCAATTGTCGTGCTAACGATAAATCTTCTCTTTCATCTTGTTCCAGCGATATTTCTGGATGAAGTTTGCTTGTTCCGCACTAACCAATAATGGTTTATTCGCAGCTTTCGCTTTCCAAAATCCTTGTAGATAATCGAAGAATAGTAAAGGTTGTTTTTTCATCATAGCTAATTTTACCGAAGCAATGACTGTAATAAGAAACCCATATCCCAAACTGTAAAAGGCTTCGCCTTGTTTGAATCGTGCGGATTTATTGTAGTTCGCTCCCGTTGGTTTAAGATGTTTTACCCTTAAAGATTGATCCGTTACCACTTTCCAGCCGTAAAATTTCGCTAGCAATTCATCAACAGTGTCCCAACCCATAGCAGGTTTTAGTCCACCAATTTGAATAAAACATGATTTTCTATACGCTTTAAAGGCACCACGAATATGGTCTTTGTCGGTGAGATTCTCTAAAATCCACTCGTTGTTTTTTTCGATGTAAGCAAATCCACCTGCCATCCCAATCGAATCATCGGAGGTAAAATGGGAAATGATGGTTTCGAAATAGTTCGGAGGCAAAATTAAATCGGCATCAAGTTTTACAATAAAATCATAATCGTGGTCAAGGGTTTCTAGTCCTTTCTGAAAAGCTTGAATTACTTTACTTCCCGGAAGATGAATGGCATCGGATTCAATGTTCACCAGCTGAATCGTTGGGTTATTTGCAACAAAAGATTCAATTATCGAAGCGGTTTCATCTGTTGAGTGATCATTCACCACTACAATTTTCTTGGGAGTTTGAGTTTGGTCGAGCAGCGATTTGATGGTATGAGCGATAAACTTCGCTTCATTATGTGCAGGAATAATTACATAATACTTCATCAAATGGTTACAATTTGTTTCAAAAGTAAAAGTATAAATTTAGACAACAAAAAAAGGGATTCCACAACGGAAATCCCTTTTTTCTCTCTAACTATTAACACTATTTAATTTGAATCCGCTACGGTAGATTTTTTCTTGATAAATGCTTCGATGTTATCATAGATCGCAGGAATAACTTCTTTACCTGACTTGTCAATAAAGCCTAATTTCTCTTTACGATCTTTTACCAAAGCCCAGTTTTTTCTGACTTTGTCGAATTTTTCAATCTCTGCATATTTTACAGGAACGATGATGTTTCCTTCTTTGTCAAGAAATCCTTTCATTCCGTCTGATTCTACTAACATCCAGTCTTTGGCATATTCACCAAATCCTCCGATTTTGTTGTAAATAGGGGGAACAATTTCTTTTCCTAGATCATCGATAAATCCATATTTACCTTCTTTTTGTACTAAAGCCCAACCTTCATTTAAAGTGCCATAGTTATTGATCACTTCATATTTAGGTTCAACAATGATTTTTCCTTTTTTGTCTATGAATCCAAAAAGGTTATTTAAGCCGACTTTCGACCAGTTCAAGTGAACTTTATCAAAATCATCAACCGAATTGTATTTCGCTGGAATGATTTCAACGCCATTTTCATTAATAACTCCAAATTTATCGTCGGAACTTACAATGAATAATTTTTGACCAAAAGATACGGTGCATAAAGCTAATGCTGCGTAGGTGTAGATTGCTTTCATAAAATTGAATTTTTGTTAATTAATTTTGTTTGTTATTACGGGACAATGATACGTCAATTATCCGTTTAAAAGCAAATAAAATCGACGAAATGCACAAAAAACAATATTAATAATCTAAAATTCTTACAAAAATATCATAATTGCTACATTGCTTTTTCAGCGTAAACTATATAGTATCGATTGGTAAAATACCTTAATATTGGTCGTAGGCCAATTTGTTTTACAGGATTCGTCCATTTTTGGCGATCAACTATTTTCCAACCTGTTTTTTCTAAAAGCCAATCCAATTGCCAATCTTCAAATTCATGGTAATGACGATCCCAAGGATCTGTTTTGCTTCTATAGGCAGGAGAAAACCACAATCGCATTGGAATTGAAATAAACAGCTTGTCCGACTGAATTTCTTTTAGAATGGTATATGGATTTAGTAAATGCTCAAATATTTCAAATGCGGTAACAACAGTCGCCTTTTCTTTATGGAAAACGCTTTGATCTTGATCTAGATCCTCACCTCGAGTATTATTTACTTTGAAACCTTCTTCTTTCATGATTTTGGAAAAAGGATTGTCAACGCCTAAATCTAGTATCGTTTCAGAAGTATCAATATGTTTTTTGATAAATTCAAGTGTCAACTTAAATCGCTTGTTGGGATAGGTATTCTCGTACATCTGTTGTGTTTTAGGAACGATGCAAATATAGTATGTTTGGTTATTTAATTCCGCTATGCAAAAGTATCACGCAAAAAAAAAGGATTCCACGAATGAAATCCTTTTTCTGTTTGTTTTTCGTTGTTTAATCAACATTTGCAATCACTGTTTGTTTCTTAACAAAAGCTTCAATATTATCATAAACAACAGGAATTACTTCTTTCCCCGTTTTATCAATAAAACCTAATTTATCTTTACTGTCTTTAACCAAAGACCAGTTTTTTCTGATGTTGTCAAATTTCTCGACTTGCGTATATTTTACTGGAACAATGATATTACCATCTGCATCAACGAATCCTTTTAGTCCATTTGCCTCTACTAACATCCAGTCTTTTACATAGTCTCCAAAAGAACCTATTTTGTCGTAGATTGGTGCTACAATTTCTTTACCGGCATTATCAATAAAACCGTATTTATCGTCTTTCTTAACTAATGCCCATCCTTCATGGAAAACATTATATTTATTAATTTCTTGGTATTTAGGCTCGACTATGATTTTTCCGGTTTTGTCGACAAATCCATATAAATTGTCAAGACCAACTTTTGCCCAACTGGCATGGATGTTATCAAATTCGTCAATTGAAGTGTATTTGGCTGCGATGATTTCAACGCCACTTTCATTGACTACTCCAAATTTATTGTCGGAATTTACGATGAAAAGTTGCTGACCAAATGTAATAGTGCTTAAAGCCAATGCTGCGTAGGTGTAGATTGCTTTCATAAATTTTGATTTGAGGGATTAATTTAATTTTATGATTTGTTTTAATTCAACGGTACAATAGTAGGACAGTTTGACGATTAAAAACAAATAAAGTCGATGAAATACATTACTTATTTAAAAATAAATATAATATTCTTACAAAAGTTAGTATATCTAAAACTTATTTTTTCACGAATACAAGAGTGTCACTTATTAAATTTGAAGAAAAATTATTGAAAAAGGGCAGAATAATAATTTGAAGTATGTAGGTTTTTAATACTTGTATACAAAGGCATTGACATTCATACCTGCACCAACCGAAGCAAAAAGTATCATATCGCCTTTCTGAATGGACTGATTCTCGATTTTATTTGTAATGAGCAAGTCGAATAAAGTAGGGATGGTCGCGACACTGCTATTACCAAGTAAAGTGATACTCATGGGCATTATTTTGTCTGGCATGTCTTGGTCATAAAGTTTGTAGAAACGATGCACAATGGCTTCATCCATTTTTTCATTTGCTTGGTGAATAAGAATTTTCTTGATGGAAGTAATTGGAACACCGCTTTTATCAAGACAATTCTTCATTGCTTGCGGCACTTTGCTTAAGGCAAATTCATAGATTTTTCGTCCATGCATTTTTATATAACGTACGTCCGGATCAAGTTCTTTATTAAATGAATTTCCAAAGTACAAATAGTTGGCTTCATCATAGGAATAAGTGCCACTTTCATAAGACAATAAACCGTCATTATCGTCACAAGCTTCTACAACCGTCGCGCCAGCACCATCTGAGTAAATCATGCTGTCACGATCATGAACATCAATAACTCTTGACAATGTTTCTGAGCCTATGACTAAACAGCGTTTTGCCATACCTGATTTGATATAAGCGTTGGCTTGCAGCATGCCTTCAATCCAACCTGGACAGCCAAAAAGAATGTCATAAGCAACGCATTTCGGGTTTTGAATGCGTAATCTGTGTTTCACTCTGGTAGCCAAACTCGGAACAGAATCCATCTGAATTGCGTTGGGTTTGACATCGCCAAAATTATGAGCAAAAATGATGTAATCTAGTGTCTCTGGATTAATTCCAGAATTTTCAATCGCTTTCTCAGCTGCGAAAAAAGCTAAATCTGATGAGTTTAGTTCTGGATTAGCATAACGACGTTCTTCGATTCCGGTGATGCTTTTAAATTTATCAATCACCACGTCATTGGAATACGCGAATGAAGTTCCATCTTCGTTAAGAAACTGATGTTTATCAAAGTCGGTATTTTTAACTTTTATCTCAGGAATATAACTTCCAGCACCTATGATTTTTATATTCATTGTAGGAATGATTTCATTACGAAATTATTAATAAAAAGGTTGGAATGTTAGGAAAAGGTTTATTAATTGAATTTAATTGCGAAATAAAAAATGTAATCGCGATTTAATTACGAATGTCGTGATTAATTGCTTTTTTCTTGTGCAATTTTTATTTGAAGCACCGTTGCAATATTTAGTGCGTTTGTTTTTATTTTCTCAGCATTGCTTCCGCAGAATAGCTCATTTACTGAACTTTCAAAGTGATTCAACCATACTTTGAAAAGTTCAGGTGTTAGATGTTCTTTTTTACTGACCTCTAAATGTATCTGTGTCAAATTATTAGTATATCCACCTGTCCCTAAAATAGCTTGTGACCAAAAAGTCACTAAAATTGGCAAGTGCTCGTCGATTTTTATTCTAACCACATCAGTAAAAATATAACTAATTGAATTGTCATTTAGCAGTCGTTTGTAAAATTCATCAACGAGCTGATATAAATCGACTTGATTTTGAATGTCATTCATAGAATTTTTATAGTAAAAGCCCTTTTAAAGTAATCTCTAAAAGGGCTGATTTATTTACAATTATCAACACTAAATTTATTTTTCCATGTAAGCCTCAATCGGAGCGCAACTGCATACCAAATTACGGTCACCATAAGCGTCATCCGCTCTACGTACACTTGGCCAAAATTTGTTATCAGCAATATAATCAAGCGGGAAAGCCGCCTGCTCTCTTGTGTATGGATACGTCCATGTTTCTGCAGTCAACATTGCTAAAGTATGGGGCGAATTTTTTAAAACGTTATTGGCGTCATCTGCGTTGGCAGCTTCAATTTCTTTTCTTATCGAAATCATCGCATCACAAAAACGATCCAATTCTTCCAAGTTTTCACTTTCCGTCGGTTCAATCATCAAAGTTCCAGCCACCGGAAACGAAACTGTTGGCGCATGAAATCCATAATCCATCAAACGTTTAGCAATATCAGTCACTTCAATTCCTTTTTGTTTGAAAGGACGACACTCTAAAATCATTTCGTGTGCAGCTCTGCCCATTTCCCCAGTATACAAGGTCTCGTAATGACCATTCAGTTTTTCTTTGATATAATTCGCATTCAAAATGGCATATTTCGTTGCATCCGTCAATCCGTCAGCGCCCAACATACAGATGTAACCATACGAAATCAAACATACTAAAGCCGATCCCCAAGGCGCAGCAGAAATAGCGGTAATGGCATGTTCTCCACCTGTAGGAATTATTGGGTTGGTCGGTAAAAACGGCACCAATTGTTTTGCAACGCAAATCGGACCAACACCAGGACCACCGCCACCATGAGGAATGGCAAAGGTTTTATGTAAATTCAAATGACAAACATCTGCTCCAATCGTTGCGGGATTGGTCAAACCCACTTGAGCATTCATATTGGCACCATCCATATACACTTGTCCGCCGTTGTCATGAATCAATTTTGTAACTTCTATAATTGACGCCTCGTAAACGCCATGAGTAGAAGGATAAGTCACCATTAAACAAGATAAATTATCTTTATGTAAAAGCGCTTTTTCTCTTAAATCGTCAACGTCGATATTTCCGTTTTCTAATGTTTTTGTCACCACAACTTGCATTCCTGCCATCGCTGCTGAAGCCGGATTTGTTCCGTGAGCTGACGAAGGAATCAAAGCGATATTTCGATGATGATCGCCTCTAGATTGGTGATAAGCACGAATCACCATTAATCCAGCATATTCTCCTTGGGCACCTGAATTGGGTTGTAAAGTAGTTCCTGCAAATCCTGTAATGACATTCAATTGTTGCTCTAATTTAGTCAACATTTCCTGATAACCTTGCACTTGATCTAATGGTGCAAAAGGATGAATATTATTCCATTGTGGATTGCTCAACGGCAACATTTCTGCTGCTGCGTTCAATTTCATTGTGCAAGATCCTAACGAAATCATCGAATGATTCAACGCTAAATCTTTGCGCTCTAACATTTTGATATAACGCATCAAAGCGCTTTCAGAATGGTAATAATTAAAAACCTCATGCTCCAAGAAAGGCGAAGTTCGAACCAAGTTACTCGGAACTTGGTCATTTACGTTTTGTGCTTTGAAAGGCGAAAATGTTTTATCAGTTGCCTTAGCAAAAACGGATACAATAGCATTTAAGTCGCCAATACTAGTCGTTTCATTTAATGATATCGAGACAGTTTGGTCATCAATATAATTGAAATTAATACGATTTTCTTCGGCAATGGTTCGCACTTTTTTCGCATCGACTTTTACTGCAATCGTATCGAAATATGACGTATTAATTTGATAAATTCCTAATTTCTCCAATTCATTGGTTAACGTACAAGCCAAACCATGACCTTTATTAGCGATATATCGCAGCCCTTTTGGACCGTGATACACGGCGTACATTCCCGCCATTACTGCTAATAAAACTTGCGCTGTACAAATATTAGACGTGGCTTTATCTCTTTTGATGTGTTGTTCTCGAGTTTGCAATGCCATTCGCAGTGCGCGATTCCCATTGGTGTCAACGGTAACGCCGATAATTCGTCCTGGCATGCTTCTTTTGTAGTCATCTTTCGTCGCAAAATACGCAGCATGAGGACCGCCATAGCCGAGTGGAATTCCAAATCGTTGCGTGGTTCCGACTACTACATCTGCGCCCATTTCACCTGGCGGAGTCAATTTTACCAAACTCAAAATATCGGCAGCAACGGCTACTTTTATTTCACGATTTTTAGCTTTAGCAATAAATCCAGCGTAATCATGCACTTGGCCGTATTTGCCAGGATATTGCAATATCGCTCCAAAATAGTCGGAAGAAAATTCAAAAGTTTCATGATTGCCAACCACCAACTCAATCCCGATTGGTGTTGATCGCGTTTGCAAAACAGATAAGGTTTGCGGTAAAATTTCCTCCGAAACAAAAAATTTATTGATGTTATTCTTTTTCTGATCTCTAGAACGCACATCAAATAACAACGCCATCGCTTCCGCGGCAGCCGTTCCTTCATCCAGTAAAGAAGCGTTCGCGATTTCCATCCCTGTAAGTTCGATGACCATCGTTTGGAAATTCAAAATCGCTTCCAATCGCCCTTGTGCAATTTCTGCTTGATAAGGCGTATACGCCGTGTACCATCCTGGATTTTCTAGTATATTTCTCTGGATTACCGCAGGAACAATCGCTTGATTATAGCCCAATCCAATATAAGATTGAAACATCTTATTTTTGTTTCCTAATTGTTGAATATGATTCGCAAATTCAAATTCGGTCATCGCTTCTTCTAAATTCAAAGGTGCTTTCAATCGAATATCGTCTGGTAAGGTTTCGTAAATAAGTTGATCCATCGAATCTGCACCAATGGTTTTCAACATATGTGTCACATCATTTTCTCTGGGTCCAATGTGTCGTAAAGCGAATGAATTTGTTTTCATAAAATTTAGGTAGGATTGTATGTTTTTTCGAAGCACAAATTTATGGATAATTCTCAAAGAAAGGGCTCAATTAACAGTTCATTTCGACTAATTTTTCAACCAAATATCTTTTTTATTAACACTTTGCCTAATTTTGTTTGATGAGATTTTTCCAGCGCCTTTTCGATTTTTATATCAATGCAAGCCTGCATATCGGTTTTGCCGTTTTGGCATTAACCTCAATTTCAGAAAGTACATTAACAATTCCCAAACAGGAAAACTTGCTATTGACGATTTTTTTCGGGACAATTTTTGGATATAACGGATTGAAATATTTCGATCTATTTTGTAAAGATATCTCATGGCTATTGAAGCATCGTGCCATTTCAATAGTGAGCTTCGTTGCATTTTTTGGTGCATTTTTCTATTATACTTCACTTCCGATTGCAGCACAACTTTCTTTTCTAGCCATCGGATTTTTAATTGTTGTCTATCCTTTTCTACGAAAATTCGGATTGCTAAAAATGTTCTTAGTGAGTTTTTGTGTCGCAATTATTACAGTCTATATTCCTAATGTTCAGCTTGCTCAATGGAATATAGATTTTTATATTACACTCATCCAACGATTCCTCATCGTTATTAGTTTACTGATTCCATTTGAAATTTCAGACAGCAAAACCGATGCTCCATCCTTGCAAACTTTGCCGCAACAATTCGGAATTCGTCCGACGAAAATTTTCGGAATGTTGTTGGTCATTCCGTTTCTATTACTCGAATTTTTCAAAACCAATCCGAGTTACGCCGTATTAATCGTTTCAATAATAACGGTGCTCTTTATCCATTTTTCGTCCGTACACAAAAGCAAATATTATACGTCTTTTTGGGTAGAGAGTGTGCCGATTTTTTGGTGGTTGTTGTTACTTTTTTTTAACTCGTAACTTGTAATTCGTAATTCATAATTTTTTTGGCGTTTCTCTTCGGGCAGTCGGCTTATCAGCCTCGTGTCCTTCGGTCGGGCTTTCCGCACTCGCTTCCCGATAAAAAATCGGGAGAGCTCAGACAAATGCTCCAATCCCTAACGCGGACTCGCGGTATTCAACAAGCGAAAAATCTAAACCAAGCCCGCCCGTTTCAACAAAGCCTCCGGCTTCGGCTCTTGTCCACGGAAACGTTTATACAAAATCATCGGTGCTTCGGTGCCACCTTTCGAAAGAACATTGTCTTTAAATTTCGTCGCGACTTCCGTATTAAAAATGCCTTTTTCTTTGAAGTAGTCAAACGCGTCTGCATCTAAAACTTCTGCCCATTTGTAGCTGTAATACCCCGAAGAATAACCTCCTTGGAAAATATGAGAAAAAGCAGTACTCATCGCATTTTCCTTGACATCCGGGTACAATTGTGTCGCAGCGAATTGTTCGGTTTCAAAGGCTTTTAAATCGGTGATGCCGCTGGGGTCTTGTCCATGCCAACCCATGTCTAACAATCCAAAACTCAATTGTCGCATGGTCGCCATGCCTTCCTGAAAACTCGCACTTTCCTTTATTTTCTCTACCAATTCCATCGGAATCATGTCGCCGGTTTCGTAATGCGTCGCGAACAACGCCAAGGCTTCTGCTTCGTAACACCAGTTTTCCATGATTTGGCTTGGCAGTTCAACAAAATCCCAATAAACAGAAGTTCCAGACAAACTCGGATAAGTCGTATTAGCCAACATCCCATGCAAACCATGACCGAATTCATGGAACAAGGTCGTCACTTCATTGAAGGTCAACAATGATGGTTTGGTTTCTGTTGGTTTGGTAAAATTGCACACATTAGAAATATGCGGTCGTTCGTTTACGCCATCTTTGATATATTGCGATTTAAAAGAAGTCATCCAAGCGCCATTGCGTTTGCCTTTTCGTGGAAAAAAATCGGCGTAGAAAATCGAAACTAAATTTCCGTTTTCGTCTTTCACTTCATAAGTGGTGACTTCATCATGGTACTTATCAATTTCGAATATTTCAGTAAATGTCAGTCCGTAGAGTTTTTGTGCGATGGTAAAAGCTCCCGCCAACACTTTCTCTAACTGAAAATAAGGTTTCAATTTCTCGTCATCCAAATTGAATAACTGTTGTTTTAGTTTTTCGGAATAGTAAGCGCCATCCCATTTTTCGAGTTGCTCAATGCCGTCAAGTTCCTTGGCGAATTGCGTCAATTGCTTGAATTCTCTTTCGGCTGCTGGTTTGGCTTTGGCCATTAAATCTTGCAAAAATGAGGTTACTTTTTCAGGCGTTTGCGCCATGCGTTCTTCCAAAACAAAATGCGCATGCGTCGCATATCCCAATAAGTTGGCTCTGTCGAAACGCAACTTGGCAATTTTTAATACAATGGCTTGGTTGTCATGTTCGTTGTTTTGAAAACATTTTGCGCCAAAGGCTATCGCCATTTTTTTGCGCAATTCACGATTGTCTGCGTATGTCAAAAACGGAATATAACTCGGATGATCTAAGGTAAATATCCAACCTTCCTGATCTTGACTTTTAGCCAATGCTCTTGCGGCTTCTATCGTACCTTCTGGTAAACCAGACAAGTCTTTTTCATTCGTTAAATGCAACTGAAAGGCTTGGGTTTCTGCCAGTACATTTTCGCCAAATTGCAAACTTATTCTAGACAATTCCTTGTCGATTTCGCGCAGTTGTAGTTTCTTATCTTCAGATAAGTTGGCGCCATTTCGGGAAAAGCTTTTGTATTTTTTGTCTAAGAGCGTCGTTTGCTCTGGATTTAAATTCAGTTGATCTTTTTGTTCATACACCGCTTTTACTTTGGCAAATAGATCGGCGTTGAGTCGAATGTCATTGCTGAATTCGGATAACAAAGGCGATACTTCTTGCGCAATTTTTTGGAGTTCATCATTGGTTTCCGCAGAATTCAAATTGAAAAAAATACTCGAAATCCGATCGAGGATATCGCCACTAAAAGCCATCGCTTCAATAGTGTTTTCAAAAGTCGGTGCCGCTGGGTTATTGACAATCGCATCGATTTCGGCTTTGGCTAAAGCAATTCCTTCTTGAAAAGCAGGAAAAAAATGGTCGTTTTTGATTTGCGAAAAAGGTGCAGTGTTGAATTTGGTTTGGAATTTTTTTGTTATTATGTTCATTTTGCTCGCAAAGGCGCAAAGGCGCAAAGATTTTGATGTTAGTGAAAATGTTGTTGTTTGTTTTCCCCTCCTCTGGAGGGGTGCCCGGAGGGCGGGGTGGCTTAGCCCCGATTGTAACGGCATCCTTTTGTGCCGGCGTTCGGCGCAAAAGATACAGTGGAAAGCGGGAAATAGCTCCTGATTTTATTTATTTTTAAGATTATCCGAAGACGCATTCACGCTGTCTTTCAAACTTTCTTTATACTGAATGATTTTCGATTGGATGTTTTTGTCGTGACTTCCGATAATTTGTGCCGCCAAAATTCCGGCGTTTTTGCCACCATTGAGCGCGACAGTTGCAACGGGAACACCACCGGGCATTTGCAGAATCGATAGGACACTGTCCCAACCGTCGATGGAATTGCTAGATTTTACCGGCACGCCGATCACAGGCAATGGCGACATTGAGGCGACCATGCCCGGCAAATGCGCTGCGCCACCAGCACCAGCAATAATCACTGCGATTCCTTTTTGGTGGGCGTTTTTGCTAAAATCGAATAGTTTTTCGGGTGTGCGATGCGCTGAAACAATATCGACTTCGGTCTCGATAGCGAAACTTTTTAGGATATCGATGGCTTCTTGCATAATGGGCATGTCGGAGATACTTCCCATGACGATGGCTACTTTCATATTAATTAATAATTAACAATTAATAATTTTGGGGCGTTTCCCTGCGGGCCGGGCTTTCCGCAGTACACGGTACTTCTTCCAATCCCTAACGCGGCATTTCGTAATAATCAAAATGCTGCTAGACAAACAAATTCGTGTCAATTCGTGCAATTCGTGTTTAACCACTAATCACGCGAATTGTATTCTTAACGCGTTCTGCGATTTTTCTAGCTTCCTTCATGTCTTCATTGACGATGGTCACGTGTCCCATTTTCCGGAACGGTCGCGTTTGCTTTTTTCCGTAGAGGTGCGGCGTCACGCCATCGATGGCTAATATTTCGTTGATGTTTTCGTACACTACATTCCCAGAAAATCCTGCTTCACCTACCAAATTGACCATGATGCCTGCCACTTTGCTGTCAGTATTGCCCAATGGCAAATTGAGAATGGCGCGTAAATGATTTTCGAATTGCGATGTATAACTGGCTTCAATCGAGTAATGTCCCGAATTGTGCGGGCGAGGAGCGACTTCATTGACCAAAATTTCATCGTCATGCGTTTGAAACATTTCGACAGCTAGTAATCCAACGGGTTCAAAAATAGCAGCGACTTGTAGTGCAATGGCCGTGGCCTTCTTCGCCACTTTGTCATCGATTCTGGCGGGACAAATGACGTATTCTACTTGATTGGCTTCAGGATGGAATTCCATTTCGACGACTGGATAGGTTTTGACTTCACCAGAAACATTGCGCACCACGATAACGGCAAGTTCATTTTTAAAAGGAATTATTTCTTCGACGATACATTCGGAGTCGGGAAGCTCACTCAAATCGGAGATTTCTCGTATGATCTTTACGCCATAACCGTCATAGCCAAATTCGGTGCATTTCCACACAAATGGGAATTGGAGCGTTTGGATATTTGACTTTAGACTACTGAAATTTTCGAATATTTTGAAATCAGCGGTAGTAATATGATTGGTCTGATAAAGCTTTTTTTGAACACCTTTGTTTTGAATTTGGCGTAAAGTTTTCGGAGTCGGATAGACTTGAACGCCTTCGAATTCGAGTTTTTCTAAAGCATCAACATTCACCAATTCAATTTCAAAAGTGAGTACATCTACCAATTTTCCGAACTGATAAACCGTATCAAAATCCATCAAATCACCTTGCACAAAAGTGGTGCAAGCTATTCTGCTTGGAGCGTCTGCACTTGGGTCAAGTACGAAAGTTTGAATGTCCCATTTCCGTGTTTCCGACAGTAGCATTTTGCCTAATTGTCCACCGCCGAGAATGCCTAATTTAAAATTGGAAGAAAAGAAATTCATTCGTTGTAGTTATTGTTTTTCAATGGTCTCATGCAGTCGCTTCGCTCGAGTCATGTCTTTACCTTGTTTGCACAAAGATACGTGGGAATTGAGAATGCGCAAATGATATGCATACTTTATCGTCGCACAATAATTTTTTTCGGAAAATTTCCTTGATTGGTGTTGATGACCAGCGTGTAGATTCCAACGGAAAGCTGATTAACAGGAATAGTATAGTCGTTAGTTGTTAGCGGATTGTTGAATTTTCCCATAAATCGTCCGTCGATACTATAAATAGCAACAGAATTGACATTCTCCAACGCATGAATCGTAAACGTTTCCGATTTGGGATTTGAATAAACAACTATTTCATCTGCGGCATTAATTGAAGTTGTACTCAAAGCGCCGTCAGAATAGCAAGATGGAGGTACCGTATTGGCGGAATTGATGAGTTGGTTTACTTTGTTTCCTGCAAATCCAGTTGCGTTTGTATTGTCGTAGAACGTTAAGTCCAAAACAGCATTACCAGCGCCAAGCCAATCTTGTAAAATTGTTGCAAATACGCGTCGATAATCATGTTGTACGGTTTGTACTTGAAAGTTATTGGTCGAAACGGCTTCGCTCAAATTGATATTCGTACCAGAAACACCCGGAGTAACCGAACTTCCAAAAACAAACATGGGTGCAATTTCACCGTGATCGGTTCCTAATCCACCGTTTTCTCCTGCTTTTCTTCCGAATTCAGAAAAAGTAACCGCAATAACGTCGTTGCCAACGCTTTGATTATTTAAATCGGTGATAAAACTAGTAACAGCGCTAGATATTTGTGTCATCAAATCAGCATGCGTTCCTAAATGTGGCGTCGCAGTCGCAGCTACTTGTAAATTATGCGTGTCGAAACCGCCAATTTTCACCAAATACACTTTCGTTTGTAAGCCACCTGAGATGAATCTTGCGACAGTTTTTAGTTGATTGGACAAGCTTGTATTTGCATAAGTAACACTATTGGTTCCCGCATTGAAAGCAGCAGAAATCGTTTGTGCATAAGTATTCGTTGAGGTGTCATTATTTAGAATAAACTGAATCAAATCGCCATATTCTGAATCTGGAATTACGCTAGGAGCTGGACCGCCCAACCCATTAACGACAGAATAAAAACCTGCGGGGTCTTGCCCATTAATATTTAAAGACATGCCATGTTCTACTTCGCCGTGAAATCCTAAAGAGTTTTCACTGCTTCCCAATTGTATTCCGAGTGGAAAATTGGCAGTTAAGAAATTCGCGTAATAATTTTCTAAAAATCGACCAATCCAACCGCTGTCTAAGAAATTGTTGGCTTGAGTTCCGTCGCCTCCTGTAAGCCACAAGTCGGTGGATTTGAAGTGGGATTTGTCTTGACTCGGATAACCTACACCTTGCACCAAACGCATCAATCCGCTGTCATAAAGGCTTTTAAAACCAACTAGTGAAGGGTGTAATCCGACTTGATTCTCTAACGATAAGGTGCTGTCTAAATTGATGACGCTGTTAACGCCCGTGTTGTCAAGTTTAATAGTAGGACGCAAAGCCGCATAAGTATCGTATTGGTTTAAAGGCACTACAGTATTGATGCCATCATTAGCACCTGCCAATTGAATTAATACTATTTTTTTTCCATTTATGTCGGGACAGGTACTCATTCCAGCGGACTGGAAAAGCGCAAAAACCTCCGTAGGTAACAGCGAAAGTACACTCGCAGTAGAGGTAAGTTTTAAAAAGTTTCTTCTTTTCATTTTTGTAGATTTAAAAAATGAGAATGAAATTCAATCTCTAGGTTAGTTTTAAAATATTTGGGATTCTGGGGCACTCAATAATTTTGATACCAACAATTTGAGTCGGGGTTCAACGACCGTATTATTGGCATTGGACAAGTAGGTGTTCCAAGCGTCAGTCCAATAATAATTGACTGAACCTTGCAATAAAAAGGAGTTCATGAAATAAGCGACGCGATCAGCATCGGGATTTTGCGCAAAAATGGCATTGCATAATTCTGTAGTTAAAGCAACAGGATCGGAAGCGTCTGAAATTAATCCTCCGTTCTGAATAACGGTCGAAATATTAATTTTTGCTGCTGTGTTCGCATTGCCGCTAATACGATTGAAGCCGTCGAGCAAGGATTCGCCGAGACGATAACGGGCAATCAGTGTTGATGATGAAATCCAACTTCTATCAAATTCTGGTGCTTGATAATAGGCCAAATGCCCTGCTACATTTTCAGGGTCAAACAAAATCATATTCGATCCCGTTAAAAAAGTATCATGTACAAATTTGACCCAAAAGTGATTGTAGAAATTTAAAGGATCGGTCGATGGATTCGGAATCGTTGCCTGCAAATAGGTGCAAATTTCAGAAACTTGTTGCAGTGGCGATTTAATAATGGCACCAATCGTTTCATCAGTTGCATTACTGTCATCTAAGTCGTAAAAATGTTGACTTTCTAATAGTTTTCGCACCGTGGGCGCGATTTCGTAATTGCTATTGTACAGGAATTGTGCTAAAGGTGTAATGATATCTGTTTCGACTTCAGTAGTAATGTTTCCTTTGACAAAATAGATATAGAGTTTACGACAAATATTTTTTGCCGTTGCCATTTGATTGAAAACCATTTCCACAAAGTCATTGAGCTCCACATCCATTAAAATATCACTGGTGGCGGCATTAATCGTGGAGTTATTGAAAGCGCTACTAAATACTTTCGGATTTATATTATGTTGCGAGAATAAATTGTATCCTTTTGGAATTCCAGTGACTGGATCAATAACTGAGCGGTCATTTTTGCGTTTAAAACCGGTCAATACTCTAGCAGCTTCTACAATATCCGCTTCCGTATAATTGGTGTAATTTCCTGGTGCAATTTGAGGTCCTTTGCCAATGGTGAATAGTTCTAAAAATTCTCTGGCGTAATTCTCATTGGGAGAATTTTTGTTGTTGGCGGTGTTGTTCAAATACACCAACATCGAATTATCTACGGTAACTTTTTTTGCCAACGTCTTATAATTTCCAAAAGCATAGAATAGATGCAATCGAATATAATCGTAAAATTCGGTCGAGCTTCCCGCGCCATTTGATTTTTCAACTGTAAATCGTGTCGTCAGAAAGTGGGAAAGTTTAAATTTTAGAGTTGGGGTATTAATCGCATTATACCACCACCAACCTGCAACAATTGAAGCTTTTCTAGATTGGCTATTGAAAGAAGTTGGCAGTGCTGTCGACTCGGTCCAAAAACCATCCGGAGAAGCTGTTGGCAAAGGATCGTAAGGTGTTTGTAGAACCAACGGACTGTCTTGCAATAACAAATCTAACGCCTGTTGCGGCGTCAAAGCGGCGAACTGATTGACAAGTGGTTTGGTGTACGAAAAAGTAGCTCGTTTTAATAGGTGCTTAGCAAAAGCAGTTCCGAGCGCATTGGTATTGGGATTCAATGATGCCATAGAAAAAGTATGTAGGTTAAGATTATAAAATTAGTATTTTTATTGAATATCAATGCTTTAAGAAGAATTTTTTTTAATTTTTTATCAACAAAAGAGGAGAAATACCCTTTACTAATTTATTTTTTTTAAAATTTCTCGTGCTGCAGCTTTATAGGCAGCGCTGTGACTTTGATAGTCTTTTTCTAAAATTATTTTCAATTCGGGATGAATCCAATTGTGCTTTTTTCCTAAATCATACAAGGTTCGCATCGCATATGCTTTAGCAGCAACTTTTGTACTTGAAATCAACCAATCAAAACAAATTTCTGCTAGTTTTTCTATTTGGCTTTCACTTAATATAATACTATTGGCTTTTTTTCGGAAGTGTGCATTCACAATCATCATCGCCACTTTTGCTATTGGACGAATTCCACTTTCGTCTTTTAGTTGATGTAGATGATTGCAAAAGAAATCAAGGTGATTTTGCAACCATTCGAGTTGGGCGTCTGCAACAAGTTCTACAATCCAACAAGCTTTAAAGTGATACTTGTAGTTGATGTCAAAGGCCATATTTAATAGCGCTGGGAAAATTTCAGGTCTTTTTAAGACAAAATCACGAATTTTCTCTCGAGGCTTTCGATGGGCAGAACAAAGTGCTAATTGTTTGTCTAAATCCAAATTCATTTTCTAAATATTGTTATTTTGTAAAAAAGGTCTGTTTACGTACAACTTACTACTGAATACTTTACTAAATTTGCACCTTATAAAAATAGAAAAATGATACAACTCCACGATAAACATTTTGTTCCTTTTATTTCAGCCGAAGAAATAGAATTTGCTATTGCGAATATAGCCAAGCAAATGGACGATGATTTTTTTGATGATGTGCCAGTTTTTGTTGGGGTTTTAAACGGATCGTTTATGGTTTTGTCCGATTTGATGAAGCATTACCGAGGTATGTGCGAAGTAACTTTCGTAAAAATGGCTTCCTACGAAGGAACGCAATCTTCCAATGAAGTGAAACAACTCATCGGTCTTAATCAAAATCTTGAAGGCAAAACAGTCGTAATCGTTGAAGACATCGTCGATACAGGCAATACCATCGAAGAACTTAAAGCTATTTTTAAGCAACAAAAAGTAAAACATCTCAAAATAGCCACGCTGTTTCTAAAACCTGACGTCTATAAAAAAGATATCAAGTTAGATTACGTTGGGATCCGTATTCCAAACAAATTTATCGTCGGCTTTGGTCTAGATTACGACGGCTTAGGCAGAAACCTCAAAGACATCTACCAACTAGCAGAGTAAAAAGTTGTAGGTTGTAAGTTGTAGGTTAAAGATGCATAACCTACAACTTACAACCTACAACCAAATAACCCATAACATACAACTTTTTCACAATGATCAACATCGTTCTTTTCGGAAAACCAGGTGCAGGAAAAGGCACACAAGCTGAATTTTTAAAAGGAAAATACAATTTAACCCATTTGTCAACCGGAGACATTTTTCGATATAATATCAAAAACGAAACGGAATTGGGCATGCTAGCCAAAACCTATATGGACAAAGGCGATCTGGTGCCGGATGAAGTCACCATTCAAATGTTGCAAAGCGAAGTTGATAAGAATCCACAATCCAGTGGATTTTTGTTCGATGGATTCCCTAGAACGATTGCTCAAGCAGAAGCATTAGATGTGTTTTTGGTTTCAAAAAATCAAAGTATTACCGCAACGATTGCACTAGAAGCCGATGACGAAATATTAGTGCAGCGCCTGTTAGAAAGAGGAAAAACTTCAGGACGACCAGACGATCAAGACGAAGAAAAAATTAGAAACCGTTACGACGAATACAATCAAAAGACGGCGCCGCTCATGCAGTATTACCAAGCGCAAGGAAAATTTCATTCGGTCAACGGCATCGGTACCATCGAAGAAATTACGGCACGATTAAGCGCTGTGATCGATTCTTTATAGAAGCTATTCCGGCTCTGCGCTACTATCTTTTTTGTTAATCACCTCCTGAGAAGTTGAGGTGATTTTGTAAAACAAAAAAGGATAACCGCTGCGATCCGGGCTAGGGCAATCGATTTAAATTCAAACAGCGGTTTAAAGATTAAACAATTCAACACATTAACGATTCAACAATTCAACGATTCAACGCATCAACGATTCAACAATTCAACACTAAACCTTGGAAATACTGATCATTCTTTTTCTAATCATCCTCAACGGCGTCTTTTCGATGTCGGAGATAGCCTTGATTTCTGCTCGTAAAAATCGTTTAGAAACTGCGGCGAAGAAAGGAAATGAAAACGCAAAAGTGGCCCTCGATTTAGCGAATTCACCCAATAAGTTTTTGTCGACCGTACAAATTGGGATCACCCTAATTGGAATCTTGACCGGTATTTTTAGTAGCGACAAGATTACGACCGATGTTCGTGATTTTGTAGCAGGTTTTGCAGTGACACAGCCATACGCAGATAGCATTTCGGTTGGAATTGTAGTGCTTGTGCTAACCTTTTTTTCCTTGGTATTAGGCGAATTATTACCCAAAAGAATCGGATTAAATTATCCTGAAGCTATCGCCAAAGCCGTCGCCGTTCCGATGAAGATCATTTCGATTCTTACGGCACCATTTATTTGGTTACTCACCATTTCAACGGAGTTTTTACTCAAGATTTTGCATATCAAACCTTCCGCAGATGGGAAAGTAACGGAAGAAGAAATCAAAGCCATTATTAAAGAAGGAACCGAAGGCGGTGAAGTGCAAGAAATCGAACAAGATATTGTAGAGCGTGTGTTTCATATTGGGGATCGGAAAGTTAATTCGCTGATGACGCATCGTAAATCGGTCGTTTTTCTTCCATTGCATGCTGATAAAAGTCAAGTTCGAGATTTAATGCTCAAAGAATTGCACTCTATTTATCCAGTTTATGATAAAAACTTTGATGATATTATTGGTGTCGTGAACTTAAAAAATATATTCGCTCATTTCGAAAATGCTGATTTCAATTTAGCGTCAATCATGACCGAGGCACCGTTTATCATGGAACAAACTACCGCCTACAAAGCGTTGGAGAATTTCAAAAAAAGCGGCATACACTATTCGTTTGTTTCGGATGAATACGGCGTGTTTCAAGGTGTGATTACGTTGAATGATATTTTGGAAGCGCTAGTTGGTGATGCGGCTGACTTTTATAAAGAAGATTTTCAATTGGTGGCACGCGAAGACGGCACTTGGTTGGTCGACGGGCATTATTCGTTGCACGACTTTTTGACCTATTTCGATTTGGATGAATTGACGAACGATTATGAAGTGAACACCGTCAGCGGTTTGATCATGACCGAATTGTCCCGCATTCCAAAACAAGGAGAAAAATTAATATGGCAAAAATTTGAATTAGAAGTCATCGATATGGATGGCGTTAAGATAGATAAGGTGATGGTGAAATCCTTGAGGGATTAAATAGTTGTAGGTTGTAAGTTGCAGGTTAAACATTCTAACTTACAACGTACAACGTACAACAAACAACAAAAAAAATGACAGAGGGCAATTTCGTAGACTACGTAAAAATATATGTTTCTTCCGGAAAAGGAGGAAAAGGATCGACGCATTTGCATCGGGAGAAATTTATTGAAAAAGGCGGCCCAGATGGTGGTGATGGCGGACGCGGAGGTCACGTATATTTAGTAGGCAATAAAAGTTTATGGACACTATTTCATCTCAAATTTGCGCGACATGTAAAAGCAGGTCACGGCGGTGATGGCGGTGGCGACCGAAGTACAGGTGCTGATGGCGAAGATAAATTTATTGAAGTACCATTGGGAACTGTTGTTCGCGATAAAGAAACCAATGAAATTCTTTTCGAGATTACAGAAGATGGCGAAAAGCGAATTGTAGCACAAGGCGGAAAAGGTGGATTAGGCAACTGGCATTTTAGAAGTTCAACCAATCAAACACCTCGATATTCTCAGCCTGGCTTACCTTCGGAAGAGGTTGACATGATTTTGGAGTTGAAAGTTCTAGCTGATGTTGGTTTGGTAGGTTTTCCAAATGCGGGAAAATCGACGTTGTTGTCGGTGTTGACATCCGCGAAGCCTAAAATTGCTGATTATCCGTTTACGACTTTAAAACCGAATTTGGGAATTGTTGCCTATCGTGATTTTCAGTCGTTTGTGATTGCGGATATTCCCGGAATTATTGAAGGCGCGGCAGAGGGCAAAGGTTTGGGACATTATTTTTTACGCCATATCGAGCGAAATTCAACGTTGTTGTTTTTGGTTCCTGTAGATACGCCGGACATCAAAGCCGAGTATGATATTTTGGTGAATGAGTTGACGAAATACAATCCGGAAATGTTAGATAAGGAACGGATGTTGGTGATTTCGAAATGTGATATGTTGGATGATGAATTGAAAGCGGAGTTAAAAGTTCAATTAGATAAAGAATTTAAAAACATTCCGTATTTGTTTATTTCTTCAGTGGCGCAACAAGGTTTGACGGAGTTGAAGGATAAGTTGTGGAGTATGTTAAATGATTAATTGTTCAATGTAAATTATAAAAAAAGCCTCGTCGTTTGATGAGGCTTTTTCTTTTATAATTTGATGAACTTCGCGTTGGAAATTCCTTTATCGGAATTGATTCTCAGAATGTAAGTGCCCGATTCTAAGTGAGAAACATCAATCACGTTTGTTTTTTCGGCATCTGTAATTTTATCGATTGATTGCCCGAGTAAATTAAAGATTTCAACAGTTTTAATTTCGACACCTTCTTTTTTGACGATATTCAAAACGTCACTTACTGGATTTGGAGATATTGTAAAGTATCGAGAATCGAATTCGTTTTGGGTTGTACTTAAAGTTGCCGTACCATTGAGTCGGATGACACCATTGCATTTTTCTCCATTATATCTTGTAAAGTTACCACCAACCAACATTCTTCCATCATCTTCTATAAGGATTGAATTGACTTCACCATTAAAACCAGTTCCAGTATCAAAGGTCGTATCTATGATTCCGCTGCTATTTAATCTTGCTAAATAATATATATTGCCACTATCATAAAATATTCCGCCCATTAAAATTTTTCCATTATCTTGTAGTGTAATTGTTTTAAGAGAACCTCCGTTTACTATTGGATTTGAAAAAGAATTGTCAATACTACCATCAGTATTTAATCTATGTAAACGTGCTCCGCCAGATATTCCTACCAATATTTTAGCATCAGATTGAATAGCAATAGCATCAACGTATCGTACAAATCCATCAATCGGGGGCATGTTGAAAGTGTTGTCAATGGTTCCATCAGTATTTAAACGGACAACGCCATTTTTAGTAATCCCATTATACGTAGAAAAATAGCCACCTACAAGAATTCTTCCATTTGGCTGAATTTCTAAAGACGTTATTTCAGCAATAGAACCATTTGTACTGCCTTGCCCTAAAGAAAAACTTGTATCTAACGAACCGTCGCTATTGAGTCTTACAACACGGTTGATATTATTACCTGAAACTAATCCTTTGCAACTGACCAAAATTTTCCCGTCGGATTGTAGATTAAGTTCTTTGATAGTCAGCGAAGTCAGACTAGCATCCAAATTAAAAGACGAATCATTAGAAAAATCAGCATTGAAACGCATCAGGATGCCATTAGGGTTTTGTGGAAGTTTTCCGATAAACAATACTTTACCGTCCTGTTGAACTTTAGCATTTCCCCAGCTATCATTACTGTTGATAGGTGCTTTTAGATTGGAATTGTAAATCAGATCTCCATTTTGGTTGAGTAACTTGATTCCGTTTTGATATAGATTGAATGAAAAAAAACTGCTGCCAATCGCCATAATTTCAGAAGCTGATTTTTTAACAATTTTATTTACTTTCGTTGTAGTGATGAGCTGTTTATTCTCGATAATGTATCCATTTGCATCCAAACGAGCAAAGCAATAACGGATAAAAAAATCAGGCGATTTAATATAAAAACTTCCTAAAATGGTTCCGTCATCTTGTAATTGACTGTATGTAAGACTGTCATTGTTATCAATACCTTGATGATTAAATGTAGGGTCAAACACCCCATTGCTATTGATTCGAATTCCTCGGCGAACGCTGATTTCATTGTATTTATCAAAAAGACCAGAAACAACAATGTCTCCATTTGGTTGCAAATTTATACTGTTTATAAAAGCTGGATATCCAGTTTGCTTGAAACCAGTTCCAGTATTAAAAGAATCATCAATCGATCCATCACTGTTTAGTCGTATAATACTATCATCACTTGATAGTGTCGTCTTAACCAATAAAATCTTATTATCGGGTTGAACAATTACATTATTTGGTTGGTAATTTAATAACGGCATGTTGAATGATGGGTCAATAGTGCCGTTATTTTCGAATAGGACAAGTTTACGCCAGATATTTTGCCCGTCGAAAACCTCTCCGCCAGCGAGAATTTTTCCATTGGGAAATAGGTGAATGGAATCGAAACTGCCAGTATTTACAAACGAGTTGTCTATACTTCCATCAGCATTCAATCGTACTAATGCACTTCCAGAAGCATCTAACAAAATACCAGCAACTACTATTTTATTGTCGGGTTGAATTTTAATACAATTTACAAATCCATTAGAAACACCAATGCCCGAGGTATTAAACGATGTGTCGATGGTTCCGTCAGCGTTTAATCGGATTATCTTGGCAATTGGTGTTCCGTTGTAAGACGCAAATCGTCCTCCCACTAAGATTTTCCCATCGGATTGTAGTGCCATCGTTTTTACCACCTCAAATTGGTCTTGAGGATTAGCTAATAAAAATCCAACACCCGTGTTAAAAGTTGTATCAATAGTTAAATCGCTATTGAGTCTAACAATCCATGAAGAAACATTATCATTGATGTTTTCAAGTTCATTATATTTCTGGTATTTGTAATATAAAGTAAAACCACCAATGGCTAAAATCTTTCCGTCTGGTTGTGTGATTGTTTGCGCCGTATTAAGATTGAACATGGGCAAATCATCTCTATGATTAAAAGACATATCGATTGCTGCTTGATTTTGGGCTTGGAGTAACGTAACAAAAAACAGGACGAGTAGTAGAATATTTTTTTTCATAACGATTTGATTAAGAATCATAAAGATAGTATAAATAAAAACACAATGAGTGTAGTGAATTAGAATTTGATGGGTTTGACTTAGAATTCGATGGGTTTGTTTAAGAAATATATATTTTGTCAATAAGCACCTCGCTTATCGGTACTTTTTTTATTGGAGAAAATCTCAAATTATTGGTAGGTTGCGATAGGGATGGCAGCGGCATCCTTTTGTTCTGGAGTTCAGAACAAAAGATAGAGCGGACAGCCCGGCCATTCGCCCTAAAACAATTTATAATTGATAATTATTGCATCTTGATTAGGAGATTTTAAACGTTTGTTGGGCATTGTCAATTATCCATTATCCAATATCAAATAATTTAACTACAACGTTTTAGTTTTCACGAACTTCCTTTAAGATTTTGGAAAAATGCCTTATATTCGCACGCACGATTTGAGATTTCGTTGATGGTTTGTAACAAATACGGATGCAAACAGACTACTAACTCACTTTAATTAACTAATTCAATTTTTACCAATGAAAAAAATTATTTTATCCCTGATCGTCGGGATCATGCTTTTGCCAATGAGCGTAAAGGCCGACGAAGGAATGTGGTTTTTGATGTTCATCGAACGTTTGAATCACCGCGACATGCAAAAAATGGGCTTGCAATTGACAGCTCAAGAGATTTACAGTATTAACAATCACAGTTTGAAAGATGCGATTGTACAATTTAATGGCGGTTGCACAGCCGAATTGATTTCGAAAGACGGTTTGGTTTTGACGAATCACCACTGTGGTTATGATGCAATTGCTGAATTATCGACTGCTGACAAGAACTATTTGAAAGATGGTTATTGGGCGCCGAACAGAAAAGCAGAAATGAAACCCTCTAGTTTATACGTTCGTTTCTTTGTGAGAATGGATGATGTTTCGAAAAGAATTTTATCAAAAGTAAACGATAAAATGACGGAAGCGGAGCGTGAGAAAGCGGTGAATCAAGAAATCGCTTTGATTGAGAAAGAAAACAATGAAGGCGGAAAATATACGGTTTCTGTTCGTTCATTTTTTCAAGGAAATGAGTATTATTTTTTCGTGTACCAAGATTATAAAGATGTACGTTTGGTTGGAACGCCACCAGAAAGTTTAGGAAAATTTGGAGGCGATACTGACAACTGGGAATGGCCACGTCATACGGCAGATTTCTCGATGTTTAGAGTGTATGGGGACAAAGACGGAAATCCAGCAGACTATTCTGAAAGCAATGTGCCATTGGCTCCAAAACACTATTTGCCAGTTAATTTAGGTGGTGTTAAAGAGAATGACTTTGCCATGATTTTAGGATATCCAGGAAGAACCAATCGTTGGATGCCAGCGGGTGGAATTGAGCAAAACGTGAAGTTTTCTTATCCTGCTTGGGTGGAAGGTGCTAAAACAGGAATGGACAATATGAAGAAGTATATGGATCAAAGCGCAGCGCTACGATTGGTTTATGCTTCTAAATATGCTGGAACTGCGAACTACTGGAAAAACCGTCAAGGAATGATTGATGCATTGACGAAATTTGGAACTGCAAAATCGAAAGCGGGACAGGAAGCTAAGTTTGATAAATGGGCGAATCAACCTGCAAATAAAGCCAAATACGGTGCAGCGATTACGAACATCAATAAGTTTTACAGCTTGACGAATGAGAAAGCACGTCACGATAACTACTTGCAACAATTATTCAGAACTACTGCTTTTGGAACGATTGGAAGAACCATCGGAAAACAATTAGATACCTACGCTAAAGCTGATTCAGCCAAACGTAAAGATATGGCTGCAGGAATTGTTGAAGGTGCGGAAGAAATGTTTAAAGAATTGTATATTCCAGCTGAGAAGGATTTGTTAGCAGCTCAATTGAATTTGTATGCAACGAAATCTGCAGGTTATGCCATTGCGCCAATGGTTGAAAAAATTGGTAAAGAGAATAACAATGATTTTACTAAATACGCAAGTGCAGCCATTGACATGAGTATTTTGACTTCTGTAGATAAAATCAAAGCTTTCTTAAATTATCCAATGCAATCGGTTTTAGATAATGACCCGATTTATGCTTTGTCTAATGATATGATTACGCATATTAATTCAAAATCGGATGCTATTGCTAAAGCACAAAACGATTACGGTGCGGGATTCCGTTTGTTGGTGGAAGGTTTGAGAGAATCTAAAATTGGAACGATTAAATATCCAGATGCCAACTCAACTTTGAGATTGACTTATGGAAAAGTTCGTTCGTTGCCAGCCGACAAGCGTAATGACGCAAAAATTAATAACTATACTACTATGGATGGTATGGTGAAAAAATACAAAAAAGGCGATGAGGAATTTGATATGCCAACACGTGTGTTAGAAATGAATAGCAAGAAAGACTACGGAAGATTCGCGGATAAAGACGGATCGATGCACGTTAATTTCTTGACAGACAATGACATTACTGGAGGAAATTCTGGTTCACCTGTTTTGAATGGTAAAGGAGAATTAATCGGATTGGCTTTTGACGGAAACATTGAAGCGATGGCTGGTGACGTAATCTTCGACAATAAATTGCAAAGAACTATCAATGTTGATATTCGTTATGTTTTATGGGTGATTGAGAATTTCTCAGGAGCGAAACATATTGTAGATGAAATGACTTTGGTGAAGTAATTCGATAAGAATAAAAATAGAAAATCCGTCTCGTGTTTATGAAACGGATTTTTTTTTGTTTGCCACGAATGCACGAATTAGAAATTTTGATTTAGCGATTCGTGGTTTTTTTCAATTCTACCGATGATTATTTTCACTTTTTTTAAAATAGAAATCCGTCTCGTGGTTATGAGACGGATTTTTTTATGTTTGCCACGAATGCACGGATTTAATATTTTTAATTCGTTAATTCGTGGCTTTCTTTTCTATCTTAATGAATAACTTTCTTTGTTACTTCAATGCCATTATCCAATTTGATTTTCGCAAGATAGACGCCTTGTGCAAATCCAAATCTAGTGATGAATTTATTACTAACTTCCGAAGGATTGTATTTTTGAATTAGTTTTCCAGAAATGTCAAATAATTCGATGGCTATTATGTTCTGGTTGCTTTTCACTTGGAACTCATGGTTAAAAATAAAAGCAATGACACTTTGATTGGCGTCGAATTCACTTGTATCTAAAAAAGTGTCCGTATAACGAAGCAAAAATCGGTCATTGAAGGTACCTGCCTCAGAAGAGAAAGAATACGGACTCAATTTTAAGTTATGGATGATATTCAAATCTCTATCTTCTAGATAAATGTTTTGGCTCTCGAATGATTCATCTATATGATCTATTGCAAAAGTGAAAGAATCAATAATATTAGATCGATATCCTAAAGGTACGATATCTGTTTCTTCAAATGGTAATGGTCGACCTTGTATCACTAATTTTTTATCTTCAACCGTTGTGTAAAGCGTCGTGCTCGTTTCATCTGTAAAACGAATACCGTCAAAATCGCGGTCCCAACCTAACGTCGCATCTTCCACATATCCGACTAGGATTTGATTAAAAGTACCGGCTTCACTGTTTAAGTTCAACCACAGACGCTGTCTTTCAATGGGGTCGTTGCTGTTATTTTCAACTGGCACATTGGCAGGAGAAGCCATTCTATAGAACTGACTATTGTTGCCAGCAACTCGCATACTGTTGTTGAAAATGACGCTGTTGCCTGATGGCGCCGTTCCGGTGCTTTTGGTAAAAAATCCTTGACCAGCTGCGATAAAGCCATTTGGCATTGGTCCTCCTGTTCCAGCTGCCGTTCCGACCGACCCAACTCTATTCCAAGAAGCGTAATCACTATTATTATAGTTGTATACAAAAGTGCCGTAAAAAGGACTGAGATACAAAGATGAAATATCTGAATTATGCGTCCAGAAGTAAATGGTTCCATCAATGATTGGTGTATTTGTTGGGTTACTCAAAAATGATAAAGCACTCACTGCCGAAGGATAAGGATTACCAAGTAAGTTCCAATCGTCTCTATCATCAGGAGCTACTAAAGTACCATGTAAAATCGGAGCTGAAATTACACCATTATTGGGAGTTCCTACAAAATTGGCGGTGTAAGGTAATTTAGTAGAAGAAGTATAAGAATAAGTTTGCGGGCCTCTAACGATATATCCTTTAATAGGATTCATTACGGTCGCAGCCGATTCTGAAAACCAATTCCCTGGTCCGTTGGCAATAGTCGGTGTCCAACTAAAGAACTTATCAGAAAGTGTATCGGGCGACAAACCGTTGGCAGGTAAAGGCAGTCCCAAGGTATAATTGGAAGCGAACGTTACCGGTGTTCCCCAATAGGTATAATCGAAGCGATAAATTGGTGGCGTAATGCGCTCCATCGTAATAATACCACTATTGGTTGCGGTGTCATCAATTTGCACCAAACTCGAATTGTTATTAAATTTAATGGTTCCTGGCGCAGTGACGGTTAAGCTGGTGTCGAGAATCAGCGCGTCTGGACCGTTAAACACTACATTTCCGCCAGTAACTGTACAACTGCAACCGGATAAATTTCCTGAAGAAGTATAGCTACCTGTAAAAGTTAGGCTCGTAGTTCCAGTAGGAACTGATGGACTCCAAGAAGCACCATCCCAAGTAGAAGCATTCATTGTTATTGTTCCGGTACTCGTTCTTGTACAACCTGTTCCAACTGTTGTTAAAGTGGCAGTATATACTCTGGCGATCGATGATTTTGAGTAGATAGTAGGTTGGTTTAAATGAACAAGCGGATTATATACTATTGTTGCAATTGCGTCGGTATATAATTCTGTAACTGGTGACCAAGTTATTGGGTTTTCGTAGCCGAAAGTGATAACAGGTCTATTAGCATTGGTCGTTCCAGTTAATGCAGCAAAAGTTCCTCCGCCAGTTCTAGAGATGGTGCTTATAACTGCTGGGGTTATTACTTGAACAGTACTAGCCAAACCTGCTGTACCAGTATGTCTGATTTCAACTACTACATTAGAAGTACCATCCCACGCAAAAGGTGTACTAAAAGTATGTGTGTTCAAACCAACGGTTGGGACCAAGTTACCAGCACTAAACACAGTAGTAAAAGCAGGGGTTAAGTATGTTGAGGTTAATACCGTCGCTGCTGTATTGGCCATAAACAAATCGTAAGTGGTCATAGGAGCAGGTTGCGCTGTGGTGACATTAAAAGCAATAGAAGTAAAATTTCCTCCTGCAATTCCCGCGGCATTTAATTCCGATTTTGTAATGAGGTACTGGATCTTAACTTCTGTGGTTGTTCCTTGTCGGTATGGGGTGTTTGCAGCAACGGATAGTGTGCCAGCAAAAGTACCAACAGTACCTGTTCCTGTGTTCGGAGAAGCGGTAAACGCTTGAATGGCATTCGGGCAAAGTGCTACTGAATTTGGCGATACAGCAATCGCGGCAGGCAGTGGATTAACTGTAACAATGACGTCTTTTGTTTTTATACAAGAAGAAGGGGAAGTTCCTGTTACAGTATAAGTTGTGGTCACGATTGGAGTTGCGATTACTGTTGCGCCAGTGGTTGCACTTAATCCAGTCGCAGGACTCCAAGTATATACATAAGTTAAATCTGTACTAGACGCCGTTAAAGTTGTATTATTTCCAAGACAAATAGGGGTATTTGGGGTAAGGGTAATATCGGCTGGTTTGGTACCTGCAAATTCATCAGCTCCGATATCTGGTGTTGTTACACTTCTTACAGCAGCATCATAATCGTCTAAAACGGCAACTGGTGTTCCTCCAGATTCGATGTCGGTACATCCAGCAATGATATGTAAATCGGCAGTAGCTGTATTGGTGAATGGTACTGCAATACCCGAATAACTATTGGCGTCACCTCCTGAAGTGGTTTTCCAAGTTGTGAATGTTCTGTCCGTGGCGTTGGTCAAACCAACCGTTGCTGCAACAGAGCAATTTAATACGTTATAATCTGTAGTTACTCCAGTAAAGTTTGCACTGGTATTGGCAAATGCGTAGTTTTTGGCACCGCTCACGCGCTCCATTACAAAAATATTATTCTTAATGTCTGCAGTTGCACCAGCAAGGGCATTATATTGAAATGCATTAGAAACTTGGGTTCCTGCATGGGTTCCGCCAATATAAATACTGTTATAATGGTAGTTTCTAGCGCCAGCTGCACCGGCATCAAAAACACCAATAGCGCGAACCGTATTGTTGTTGGTGATTGAAATCATGTTATTGGCAAATGTCCAGTTCCCACCATTGGGGACAAAGCCAATTGTATTTGCTAAAGTTCCGCTTTTAGAATTGGTCAGCCCGTAAATTCTGTTTTTAGTGATGGTTCCTCCAGCCGCTGTATTTGCAGTTACCATGGCCGCGACACTCACATTAATCGCTCCAGCAGTAGTTGCATTTATAGAAGAAATGGTATTGCCTGTTATTGTTGATGCGGCACCTGATGATCCATAATATAATCCAACAATAGGAGTTCCAACTCCAGCAGTCACATTCGTTGTTGGTGAATTAATATTGGATATGGTATTTGAACTTATTGTTGCATTGTTAGTGCCTTGGACTTCAATAGCTCTTACCGAGAAACCTAGTCCAGTACTTGTGCTAGTCATTCCGTTAATCGTGTTTCCTGAAATGGTGTTCGAAGTTGCACCTAGCGGGCTCACATAAATACCTCTAAAAGAACCATCGTTAGCAGAAGACAAAGTAGTAATGGGGTTGTTGGTAATGGAGATTGCAGCACCTCCCGTTACAGAAATTCCGCTTACAATTGAAGTTCCAGTTACCGAAGTTCCAGCGATGCCAGTAATGGTGTTTGTACTGATGGTAACTGTGGTTCCGAATGAAGAACTAATGGCGGTAACGGTATTCCCTGTATTTGAAAGCGTTCCAATGGTATTGTTCGAAATGGCTTTGTTGGGAGACGCGGAAGAATTGTCAATTCCAGTTACAGCACCAGAAGTTGATGATAATCCAGTAATGGTATTCGAATTGGTGTTATTCGTTGAAGTGGTGGCCGGTTGTGCATTGCTTAAACCAATTACAGTACCTCCAACAGAAGTTAGTGAAGTGATATTATTGGATAGCACATTCAAAACGGTAGCACTACCATTGGTAGTAATGCCTAGTCCAGTAATGTTACCCGTTGCTGAAATATTTGAAATGGTATTAGTAGAAACTGAAGAAGTGGCTCCAAAATAACCAACATTCATAATGGTTACAGGTGTTGTTCCCAATGTCCAGTTGCTAAATGTATTTCCAGTAATCGTTTTCGTTGGTGTCCCACCATCGAAATTTAACCAACCCACCATCGCGGTAGTTCCTGAAGTGGTAATATTAGAGAAATTATTATTATTATTATTGATTATTGCTCCTGCTAGTGAACTTGAATTGTCTGAATAAATAGTTAATGAACCTGTTGCACCGCCTTTAATGAAAGTCCCAACGATAGTGTTTGAGTTGAGGTTTTTTGTTCCCGTGGCCGATAACGAAACGCCATTAGTTAAGAAAGTTACGGCACCTGTTGTGTTTACATTTAAATTCGTAAAAGTATTTGAACTGATGTCTTGGCTCAAAGTTATTGCACTGTTTGTGATATAATTGTGGTTAGAGGAGCCTGCAGCAGTATGTATTATTCCTCTAAAATCATTAGAAAGAACAGAAAGTGCCGCCGTTGCGGTCCCTGCAGAATTATTAATACCTCGCATCAGACCGGAAGAAGCGGCAGTGTAAGTTACTAAATCGGTACCAGCTATTCCTAAGCTATTATTCGATATTGATACTGCTGTGGTTACGCCGCCACTAGTGCTAATTCCGGTAAAGGTAGAAGCAGTATTACTTGCAGAAGCAAATCGAACTCCACGAATACTGTTGTATGTTATGTTGGTTGTTGCATTGGCGCCAGAAGTAACAATTCCATTGAAGGCATTCGCAGCGTTTGCATTAAAAGTAATATTTTGAATAAAATTAGAAAACCCTGAAGCACCAATGGTAAGAGGTGTTCCTGTCGCAGAAGAGTTGATGCCTCTAAAAGTGCTAAAACCGGTAGAAACTCCCAAAGTCCCTAAATTGATACTGTTTGCAGCTACTGAATTTCCAATCGTGTTGTTGGTTATTGTATATACGGCGGCTCCAGCAACAGTTATTCCATTAAAATCAAAAGCGGCAGCAGCAATTCCAGAGGTTGTAATGGCTTGAATTGTATTGTTTTGGATAGCAACGGCACCAGTTCCGCTCATATTGATTGCATTTGCAATACCTCCAAAACCTGCAGTGGCATTAAAAGTAATAGGTGCTGTTGGAAGCCCAATAGTATTTCCAATAGTATTTCCAATATTTGCATTTCCAGCAGTTACAGTAATAGCATTGAATAAAGTTGTAAATGTTCCTGTAGAGGTGCTATGTGAAATACCTGCAATCGTATTGTTTTGAATACTCGAAGCTGTAACAGCTCCTACAGAAAGCATGATGGGATTGAATATAGAACCTAGTATTCCAACAAAATTGTAGGTCCCGGTTCCAGCAGATGAACTATAACCTATGGTGTTTCCAGTAATGATAAAATTGTTTCCTGATGCATTTCCTATTCGAATACAAGAATGTACGGTTCCAATAGTTTGTGTTCTTGTACCTGTTTGATAGAAACGATTGTTGGTAATTGAAACATTTGAAGTGCCAATATTAGTCAAATCAATTCCAGAAGATGTAACACTAGCATTGAAAAAGTCAAAAATTCTATTATTTGTAATGGTAATATTATCATTAGGAAAGAGAGGTGTTCCTGTAAAGCATATGGCCTTAGAAGGTAAATTTCCGCTAGCTGGGCCGATGTCGCAGTTTGAAATAGTATTATTATCATTTCCAGTTGCACCTGATAAGGCACCAAACCAAATATTTCCGCCAGCAGTTCCAACAGCACTGGTGCTAGATCCTAAAACAGTACAATTGGTGATGGTATTGTTGGTGGCATCTGTTTGGAATAAGATTGTACATGTATTTATAACCGCTGAAACTGTAGTGTTGGAGATTGTCAAACTATTGCTATTGGTATTGAGGCCGTCAATAGTAACGTTGTCTGCGCCATTCAAATAAATCAACGCGTTTCCTGCAGTTGTTGCTCCTGAAATTGTTCTTGGTCCACAGCCTGCTGGCTCAATCCTAACAGAAGTAACGCCTACGACTTGATTTAACTGAGCGGTTAAAGTGCCTTCATTAAGATCATTCAATACTGAAATCGTAATCACTCCAGTATGAAGAACCCCAGGATTAATTGCGTCAAAAGCTGCTTTTAATGTAACGTAATTTGCAGTCAACAATGTTCCAGTGGTGGAGGTCAAAACTACATTCCCAGGAATCAATTCTCCAATTGGGCTAATGCTCGCTCCCGGTGCATACCCTTGAAAAGTGATTTGTGCTAATTGTGATGCAGTTAGTCCTGTAATGCTGTTTCCAACAAATACTTTAGCACCCGTACAACTGTTGGTCCATCCGGTGATGGTAAGGGTTGTTAGAGGAGTCCAAGGCACAGCATTACTTGCTGCAAAAGTTAAAATATGATTTCCAGTTCCTAATTCGATGGTAGAGTTAGCAGTTAATGCTAATGTACCGACGGTATCACTAAATCCGGCGGCTGCTCCTGTACTGAACTTCCCTCCATTTAAAATCACATTACTCGAATTGGCAATCGCGTTAGCAATGCCATATTGCAAAGTTCCAGCATTGATGGTTGTATTACCAGTGTATGAGTTCACAGCAGAAAGTCTCGTTACACCAGGATTTATTTTTTGAATGCCTCCCGTGCCTGAAATGGTATTGGTAAAATTTACCGTTCCGCCAGCGTTAACGACGTCAAAGTTGACGATATTATTGTTGAGGTTGATGGCTCCAGAATAGGTGTGGGTATTGGCTGTGTTTAGCGATCCAATCGTTGCATTGGTTGAGTTGGCAAAAACGGTAATAGCGTTCGCAACCGTGGTAGCTATAGTTGGATTACTAATATACAATTTGTTTGTATTCGCATTTCCAAGTCCGACTTGAATTCCACCTTGAATCACTCCTAATGCTTCGACCCAAAGTTCACCACGTTCAACAAAATAGCCGCCAGATAAGGACGCTACATTGTTATAGTTTACCTCGACTATCGAGTTTTCTTTGATATAAAAACCAACGGTATTATTTCCTTCTGGATAACCATTTAGCGTTACTTTTCTGGAGTTTGGGCCATAGACTTCAAAATTTCTATTACCACTATTGAATATCGTTCGATTAAAGGTAAGTCCACCATTGATTGGATTTAATTCAATTTTCAAAGCATTTCTCCCGTGAAAAGGAAGGTTAAAAACCTGAGTTAAATTGGGGGAGTAATTTTCAATTTTACCATAAAAATTAAGGCCATTTTCACCCAAGAACGGTCCGTCAGCATCAAATTGAGTCACAGAAGTGGTGTAGGTAGCAGCGTAAGTAAGGTTGTTGATGTCTCGCCAAGCCCCGTAGTCGAGGAACATAGTCACTTGCGAGACATTATTTTTTACTTGAATATTTAAATCAGTTGTAGAATTCCAGGTTACTGGACATGCGTCTGCAAACCAATTATTACAATTGGTAAATCGCCCAATCGGATTATCCCCATCCCAATTGTTTTGCGCTTGCATTTGGATTGAACCAAAAACAAGTGATGCCAATACAATTAGTTTACAATTTATATATTTTATCATAACAAGTTTTATTTGGATTTGACTAGTGAAAGAGATATTTTAAGGCACTAGCCAAACCTTACAAAAGTATTAATTTATTTTTTAAAATCAGCAAGTTTTGTTGCGATCTTCTGATATCGATAATTGTTTATAGAATATTAAAATTCAGACATTTATATATAGAAAAACCTCATATTTCTATGAGGTTTTTTTAATTTTTTATTAAATATTTAAAAATTGTTCTTTCAAGTAACTTCAATCATCAGCGATTTTTATTTTGAATTAATTTTTTTGTGGCTATTAATCCATTTTCCAATTTGATCTTTACCAAATAAACACCTTCAGCATAATAAAAATTGGTGGTGTAATTATGGTTCTTTTCGTTGAGGATGACATTGCTAATTAATTTTCCGGAAATGTCATAGATGTCTATCGCAACAATATTATGAGATGCTTCGATGACTAGATTTTTTTCACTAACGAAAGCGGTGACATTTGATTCAAGATTATCGGTCGCAACTCTTGAGCCACTATTGATATCGGTAAATCTTAGCACAAATCTTCTATTAAATGTTCCGATTCCAGATCTGAAATTATAAGGGCTTTCTTTAAGATTATGAATCACATGTAATTCTTTATCTTCCACATAAACTTCTTGATTTTGAAATAATCCGTCAAAATGGTCTATGCGTAATGAGAATTGTTCTTGCAGAGTAGATTTATATCCCAATGGTACTACATCGTATGCAGAAAATGGGGTTGGTCGTCCTTGAATCACAAGATCTTTGTGGTGCAAAACCGAGTAGAAGCTAGTGCCGGTACCATCGCCAAATCGCACACCGTCGTATGATCTATCCCATCCATTTGTTGCGCCATCAACGTAGCCAATTAGAATTTGATTAAATGTTCCGCTGGTACTAATTAAGTTTAGCCATAAGCGATGTTTTTCAGCTGCTGTAGCCGCCGTTCTTTCATCATTATTTCCAAATGGATTAAGTCTAAAAAACTGAGAATTATTTCCTGTGACACGCATCGAATTCTTGAAAACTACAGGATTTCCGCTCGGAGCAGTTCCTGTACTTTTGGTAAAAAATCCTTGACCTGTCCCGATGTAGCCATTTGGCACAACGCCACCTGATATTGCTGCCGATCCTCGAGATCCAACCGCTCCCAAACTATTCCATGAGGCATAGTCACTTTCCGTATAATTAATTACAAAATCACCATAAAAAGGATCAACATAAGTGGTGGTCGGCGCCGAGTTGTGTGTCCAAAAGTAGATGGTTCCATCAATAATTGGGATATTCACGGGATCGGTCAAAAATGCTTGCGCATCAACTGTAGATGGATACGGATTGCCTAACAAATTGTATTTATCATTATTAGTTCCAGCACCTAATGTTCCGTGATATATTGGACAAGAAATATCACCGTTGTTAGGTGTACCAATAAAATTGGCTGTATATGGGACAAAGACTGTCGGCGTATAAGAAAAAGTTTGGGGTGCGCGAACAATATAACCTTTGATTGGATTCATTATTGTGGCTGCTGCTTCAGATTGCCAATTACCAAAACCATTAGCAACAGTTGGAATCCAGCTGAAATATTTGTCGGATAATGTCAATGGAGATAAATTTCCTAAGGTAAAATTAGAAGCGAATGTTACGGGACAGCCCCAATACGTATAATCAAAACGATGCATGGGTTGTGTAATTCGTTGCACGTTAATGACGCCTACATTCGAGACATTATTTACTTGTACCAAGCTTGCGGAATTAAGTATATTGAATTGACCTCCAAAAGCTACATTTACAACATCAGTAACTGTTATGGTATTTGTAGCATTGACTTGCAAAATGCCTCCATTAAGAATGCTCAAACTATAAGCATAGGCGTTGTAAGATGCGCCAGAAATAATGGGGTCAATTGCGGTATTACCAATAACAACGCAATCAAGTGCCGTTGGTATTCCAACAGGAGTCCAATTACTTGCCGTATTCCAATCACTAGTAGCGCCGTTCCAACTTTTAGAAGCGCTTATAGTTCCTGTGCCTGTCCTACCAGAAGCTAAAGCCGTGCATGTTGCATCGCTCAAAGCGGTAACAGTATAAGTTGCTGGAACAGTCGGAGTAACATTAAAAACGTATGGATTGGTCGTATTTCCAACTACTGTTACGGGTGTAATTCCGTCGGTGTAGGTAAACGTCCACGGTGATGTCCCGGTAAAAGCAATGCTCATCGGAACACTTCCACTACAAGTAGAACCTGATCCAGAAATTACAGAAGTTGGTCCATTGATAATAAAATTGGCCAACGAACGAACGCCTGAATTGTTTGGACATGCAGCGTAGAAAGGGTAAGTTCCAGGTGTGTTTGTATTAGTCAATCCAGAACCGGAAACACCTACAGGATTGAAAGGAGTTCCTGTTCCGATTGGAACGCCGCCGCTGGCAGCAGTATACCATTCTACGGTTCCTCCAACCACGCCTGAAATTGTGCCAGGACCAGTCACATTCCATTGGAAAGTATTAGTTAATGTAATGCTAGAGCCAGAATATAAAGTTGAAATTAAAGTATAGGTAACACCAGCTGTTAAGGTGGTACTCATCATCGGCTCAAAAGTAGTAGGTCCGCTGTCATCATCTCCTACAACCCAAGTTCCGCTTCCACATACTCCGGGATTAAAAGGATTGATAACAATATACCCCATTCCATCATAAGCTGTAGTTGGTGCCATCGTGAAAACATAAAAACCAGTGGCACTAACCTGAAAATCTAAGGAAGTATAATTCGAGGTTAATCCAGCGCCATCAAATTGACAAATAGGTGAGTTCGCAATAAAAATAATGGGACGTGTCGCTCTGGGATCGCCACCAGCATCCCAAGCGCCATTAATGGTATTGCCTAAATTGGATAAATTAGTACAAGAACCGGTAGCTGTTAAAGTAGCATTCCCTCCAGGACAAAGTGATGCGTTAGTAGTAACAGGCGGCGCAGCATTGGTTATAAAAGATATTGGACCAACCCAAACACCTTTATTTGCACCGCAATTAGATCGTACCCAAACATAATACTGAGCACCTGAAGCTAAACCGGTTAAATTCGCTGATGTCATTCCTGCCGCTGTACTCCCTGTTGGTAATGTCGCTGGCACAGGCGCTATCGCTGACGAAGAGACAATATAGTCATATCCTGATGCAGGAGCAGGAACTGCCGCATTCCAATTTAGGGTAGCGGTTGTAAATCCAATTCCTGTCGTAGTAATATTGGTTGGATTTCCGCTGCACGGTAAAGCCACTACATTAAAGGTATAATCTTCGGTTTCACCTGTTGTGATCGAACCACAAGCTGAAGGATTTGAATCGCTCCAATTGGCTCTTATTCTCATTCTGTGGCTTCCCACAGTAGCGGACGCAGGCACAGTGAAACTGCCCGTATTACTTGAAAAAAAGTTACCAGATCCGTAAACTTTTTCACCGATGTCATCAAAATCAAAGTCGTTATTCCAGTCAATCCAAATGTTAAAACCGAATGTGCCGCCAACATAAGCCGAGGAAAAATTTACAGTTCCATAGGGTTGTTGGCTCGCTGATTGAACAAGAAAGTTGCCGTAACCGGTCGGAGAAAATCCTGAACCATTATTTGTAATGTTTGTAATACCTCCAGTCGTTGAAAAATTATTAATGTAAGATGTCGTTGATGTTGAAGTTGATACACAGTAGCCAGTTTGAAAGATGCCTGAGGGTGACCAAGCACTATAAGTTCCTCCACAGTTGCTTCTTACAAAAATGTAATAGGTCGTGTTTGCCACTAAACCAGTAATATTAACTGTCAAAGCGCCAGTTGCTATTCCTGATGCTGCCGGTGTTGTATTACTAGTAGATACTACATATTCGTAACCGCTGGTAGGCAAAACTACGGGAGGCCCCCAGTTAATTGTAGCTGTGGTAAAGGTTATATTGGTTGTGTCTGATAGAAATGGAGGTTGGCAAGATGAAAGCGTAGAAGCGCAAATACCAAAAGTACCGTTATTGTCATTTCCAAATTCCCAAAATCGAATATAGACGGTACTTCCTGGGATTAAGCCAGTTCTGTTAATATAAGACATAGCACCATTTGTACTATCATCATCATCACATTCTATCAATGTCAAAGCACCACAAGAACCAGAATAAAGTGCCATTCCTGAATCAGTCATTGTTCCCGCCTGCGAATCTAGAATCAAGATTCCATTTGCAGGCACTACCGCACTAAACCATACGTCTCCACCTGAATATAAACCACATCCAGGCGCCGGTGTTCCCACGGTTGAACTAGTTGTTGCCAGCGAATTGGAATAGGCTGACATGATGCAATTAACACCAACGGTTAATGGTATAGCAGTGCTGCAATCATCATTAAACCCAGCAAGCGTAGTTCCGGTTCCGGTTAAAGGGCTAGACAAATAATATGCAGGTCCACCAGAGCATGCAGAATTGTTATAAGCAAAGATAAAATAATAATATTGCGTACTAGAAGCTAATCCAGTTCCTACAATGGCCGTGGAGGCACCGCTTTGAACAAAAGTAAATGCAGCGCCCAAAGTAGCAACATTTCCAGCGTTATAAGTAGTT
The DNA here is from genome assembly GCA_031373195.1 of Flavobacterium sp. Lineage (GTDB taxonomy): Bacteria > Bacteroidota > Bacteroidia > Flavobacteriales > Flavobacteriaceae > Flavobacterium. The sequence continues at coordinate 91,435 of JANMML010000001.1, forward strand.
CCATTTAAAGGTTGAGTTGGAGGCGTGCTGGTTAGCGAACGAACAACTAAGTACCCGCTGCCAGTTCCGGAAAAAGTTGCGGGAACCGATGTTGAAGTAACAGTTCCTAAAACGAACGAACTGGCTTGGCTTGAAGGAGCAACACATAGCGGAAATAATGTTGTTACATTACCAGTCACATAAGTACTGCTACATCCGTTGCTTGCTAAAATTCGATAGTAGTACAACGTATTGGAAGATAATCCAGTTACGGTTACAGTTGTCGTTGGAGACAGGACAGGAGGAATTATAACAGCAGGTATGGTGTATCCAGAATCTGTTGTGACTTGAACAGTATAAGTTAGTGGAACTAATGTGCCTCCTGTTGGCGCGGTCCAATTGAGTGTAAATCCGTTGAAAACGATACTTGCTGTCCCAACAGTATTAGGGATGGCAGGACATGTAACCGCGGTTCCTACTAAAGGTCCAGCGAGATTGTAAGCTGGTCCGCCTGTACATCCACTATTATTGTATGCAAAAATATAGTAGTAATACTGCGTATTTGCCGTTAGTCCAGTTCCAGTAAAATTAGTGCTGGCACTACTTTGAATAAAGGTAAGTCCTGCGCCTAAAGTAGCGACGTTTCCAGCATTATATAAAGTTCCATTTACGGGTTGTGTCGGAGGCGCTGCACTTGTTGATTGAATGATCAAAAACCCATTGGCAGTTCCCGTGAATGAGCCAGGAATCGTAGTTTGCGTGATTGCGCCTTGTACAAACGCACTGGCTTGGCTTACAGGAGCAACACAGGGAGCAATAATGGTTGTAAAAGTTCCATATGCAGTCCAGCCGCTGAATGTACCTGCGCCACAATCACTTCTTACAAATAAATAATAAACTGTATTAGACAATAAGCCAGTCACATTGACAGAGGTGCCTGCGACGAAAGTTCCTGCTCCCGAAGGTGCAAAATTAGAAGTGGAGACCACGTACTCATAACCATTGGCAGGTGCTGGACTTGGAGCTACCCAGTTTATAGTTGCCGATGTTCCCGTGATTGCAGTGGTGGCTGCCAAAGTTGGTTTCACACAAACAACAGGAGAAATACAGCTCACACTAGCCAACCATCCAGAATTATTAATAGACGCATTAGAACGCCATCTGATGGTAATCGCTCCAGAAGGATCCGTTGAGGTAATGGTTCCTGGACTTGTTGTACCGTAAAAAGAACCAGCAGGGCAGTTGACCGCGTTGGCTCCGACAGGAAGACCAGAAAGAATCTGAGGCGAAGCAGTCGTTGGGCCATCATAAATCACCATTCCGTCATTATCTGATTCTGTGTTGAAAGTATTAAAAACTAATTCAACTTTATTAGTCCCAATGGATGGCGTGAATGTTATTGTATGATCTTTATTGATGTTGTACGAATCGTTAGTTCCACCTTGATCGGTAAAATTATAAGTGGTACCACAAGTAATGGTTTGACTGCAATTGACAGTTGCCGGAATTATAGTATTCTGCCCAGCAATTGTCGAAGTCCAAGCAATGTCATCAATCCATCTGAGGTCTACGCCGCTTACCCTTTCATCTATTATTTGCACATATACATTCGTGAGACCTAAAGCCCCTAAATTCACAGTCAGAGGTAACCAGCCAGGCCCAAAAGCTCCAGTTGAGCCTCTGGTTGTCCATGTCAATAAGTCGGTAGAAGTACGCACAGTAAATTTTGGAGTACCTCCAGTTGCACCACTTCTTTTAAAATAGAAAGAAAAAACGCCAGGATTACTAATCATGGGAGTAAGAATATAATCACCAACGGCATCAAACTGAAGTTGATTGACTCCTGAATTAGCCACACCGGTATTATAGGTCGCCGAATTGTCTATCCAAGTGCCTCCCGAAGTTGGTATGGAGGTACCGAAACTTTCATAGTTTTGATAATTGGCACATTGAGAGTATCCTTTATGACCGCACGATAGCAACAATAAAATTGTCGCTAGTTTCAACGATAAATTGAATCTACTAAGATTTGAATAGCGCTCAACGCCACAACGCTTCAGGATATTATATCCTAACTGTTCTAGTTTCATAATAATTTGTAAAAAAAATAAATGGGGATGTAAAGTTACAAAATTTTATTCCTTGACATTTATAGAAGTTTACTTTTTTATCAACTTTAATTAAGATTTTACAAGAATAGATGACAACTGTTGCGTTTTGTTTGGCTATACTGCGGAAAATGATGAGGAATTTCCATAATCACTTTATTCAAATATAAGATATAGTATAGCAGTCTTTTTCTTACTTATATCAAAAAAACCTCTAATAAGTTACTATTAGAGGGTAAATATTTAAAATAAATTAAACTTATTTTTTATTGATTAGTTTCCGTGACATCACTATTCCATTTTTGAGTTTTACTTTTATAACGTAAATCCCTTCAGCCAAAGAAATGTGAGTTGCGAATTTCTTTTCAGGGTAATCCATTTCAAAACTTTTTACTTGTTTACCTGAAATATCATAAATGTCTATTTGTGTCATAAATTCCGAGGAAACAACAAATAGCTTTTCATCATAAATTGAAGAAACTAAGGAGGAGGAAACTTCGAATTCACTTTGATTTAACAATGCATTGGTTGTAAATCTCAAAATAAACCGATCATCAAAAACACCGATAGCTGAGGTAAACAGATAAGGACTTAGCTTTAAGTCATGAATAATATTCAATAGTCGATCTTCTAGATAAACATTTTGATTCTCAAATAGTCCGTCCAAATGATCAATTCTAATCGAAAAAGTATCGTTTACAGTCGATTTATAGCCTAAAGGTACTTGATCCTGATCACTAAATGGCAATGCTCTCCCCTGAATAACTAGGTTCTTATCAGGTATAGTAGAATAGAAAGTAATCGTATTATTATCAGTAAATCGGACACCGTCAAAATCTCTATCAAAGTTATTGCTTGCGCCTTCTGCATAGCCCACTAGTATTTGATTGAATGAACCTCCATTGTTGACCAAATTTAACCAAAGTCGATGTTTTTCAATTTCATTTTCATTAGAGCGACTATTGTTAGATTCAACAATTGAGTTTCTAAAAAACTGATCGTTGTTGAAAGTCACACGCATCGAATTTTTGAAAACCACCGGGTCTCCGCTTGCTGCGGTTCCAGTACTTTTAGTAAAGAAACCTTGTCCAGAAGCAATGAAACCATTTGGAACAGCACCCCCAGAACCAGCAGCAGTTCCTGTTCCGCCTAATTGGTTCCAAGATGCGTAATCATTGGCTGCGTAGTTTAGGATAAAGTCTCCATAAAACGGGTCGACATTTGACGCGCTTGGTGGCGAATTATGAGTCCAAAAATAGATCGTTCCGTCAATAATAGGAATGTTCGCAGGATCGCTCAAGAATAAATTAGCATCAACTGCTGAAGCATATGGATTGCCTAACAAATTATATTTGTCATTGTTGTTCGCAAGTGGTAATCCACCGAAGTAAATTGGGCACGAAATGTCGCCATTGTTTGGAGTACCAATAAAATTAGCAGTGTACGGAACCTTGATGCCTATATTGGTTGAAAAGGTTTGAGGTGCTCTCACAATATATCCTTTGATTGGATTCATGACTGTTGCTGCCGATTCAAAAAACCAGCTTCCAAAACTATTCGCTACAGTAGGTATCCAGCTAAAGTACTTATCAGAAAGCGTCAAAGGTGATAGCATTCCAAGTGTATAATTCGACGCAAAAGTAACAGGTGTTCCCCAGTAAGTATAGTCAAAACGATACATCGGTTGCGTAATTCGCTCGATATTAACGCGACCAATGTTTGGTACGTTATTAATCTGAACTAGACTTGCATTATTGTCAATTTCGAATGAACCTGTTGCATTTACATTTATCGCATCGCTAACGGTAATAGAATTATTTGAACTTAATTCAAGTTCGGCTCCAGCCAAAATGGATAATGATTTTGCAAACGCACTATAATTGCTTCCCGATATTTCAGGATCATTGGCAACATTTGGAATTACGACACAATCCGCTATTGTAGGAACGCCAATTGGCGACCAATTCGAAGCATTGTTCCAGTCTGTATTTACTGTGCCATTCCATGTTTTGCTATTGCTTGTGATAGTAAGACAATTACTTATTGCGGTGCATTGCACACTATTTAATGTGGACGTTATGAGCACACGATAGTAAGTTGTCAAAAGTACATTTGGTGCATCGTAGGTCGCACTAGTTGCTCCAAAAATATTTGTCCATGAACCGCCACAGCCAATCGTGTTGTTTTGCCATTGGTAAGAAAGTGTTCCGCTTCCGGTCGCTGAACTGGTAACTGTAAAAGCTAAAGGGTCATCAAAAGGACCACATATACTTTGATCTCCGGCCACCGTTGATGGCGTAACGGAGTTTACAAAAACAGTTACAAAGTTGGATGCTGCCGAACAGCTTGTACTGTTGACAGTCGCAAAAGCAATTCGTCTGTAATACGTCGTTTGGGTAATCGGACCCGGTGCATCATAGGTTGCATTTACCTCGCCGCTTAAATCTGACCACGGACCTGCACTTGAAATGGTGCTGATTTGCCACTGATACGTTAAGTTGGTTCCAGTCGCAGCAACTGAGACAGTAAATGCCGCAGGATCTCCGCCGTTGCAAATTGTTCTATTTCCGCTAATCGTTCCTGGAGTAATAGCATTAGCAGTAACGGTAATACAGTTGCTTGTTGCTGTACAAGTTACCGTATTTAAAATTGAGGTCGTTATTCTTTGATAATAAGTTGTGACTGTAACTCCAGCTGGTGCATCGTAAGTTGCTGAAGTTGCTCCAATAATTGTTGTCCACGGACCTCCGCATCCTGTTGTACTGCTTTGCCATTGGTAGGAGATGGTTCCGGCTGCTGTAGCTGAAGTTAATTCAGTAAAGGCAGCAGGATTATTTCCACACAAAGTCTGATCGTTACCAACTGTCCCGGGAGTTACTGTATTAACAAATACGGTGATACAGTTACTAAAATCTGTGCATGTCACACTACTTAAAGTAGAAGTAGCTACTCTTCGATAGTAAGTTGTGACCGCTAATCCAGCTGGAATATCGTAGGTCGGGTTAGTCGCAGTTGCGATGTCTAGCCATGATCCGCCACAGCCAGTAATGTTGCTTTGCCATTGATAGGAAATGACTCCAGCTCCAGTTGCAGCTACACTAGCAAAAATACTAGGATTACCGCCATTGCAAATCGTTTGAATTCCTGAAATAGATCCAGGATTAATGGTATTTAAGGTAACGGAAATTGATGCCGATGTCGCAGAACAACTAGTTCCATTTACCGTTGACGTTACGATTCTTCTGAACCAAGTAGTTTGACCTAATACTCCAGAATCATACGTATTGGAAGTCGCCGTTATAATATCTGTAAACAAAATATTGTCTATACTACTTTGCCACTGATAAGTCAAATTCACACCAGTTGCGGCAGTGGTTTGCGTAAATGCTGCTGGATCTCCGCCATTGCAAATTGTTTGATTGGATGTAATAACGCCCGCTGTGACCGCTGGTACAACAGTGATTGAAACAAATATGGGCGCTCCTGCACAACCATTCGAAGATGGTGTAATCGTAAATTGAACTATTTGACTTGATGCAGTAGTATTAGTTAACGTAGGATTTAATGTAAAGGTGCCGCCTGCAGCAATATTTCCGGAATTTCCCGAGTTTGTGCCGGTGACATTTGCAGTATTATTTCTACTCCATGCATAACTTGTAGTTGCATCAGTAATGTTACCAGTTACGGTAATACCTGCGCCACTTCCATTACAAATTGCTGTATTGTTTCCGGTAGCCAATGCAACGGGAATAGGTCGTATCGTCACATTAAAGATCTGAGGTGAAGTACTACAGATAAATGCCCCAATAGGTGGACCTGGGAAATTATATACACTTGGATTAATGGTAACAGAAGTAACAATTGTTGCATTGGTATTATTTACTGCAGTTAGTGGACCAATCGTCGCACTTGAAGTTCTGAATCCTAGAAAGGCACCTCCTGTTGTTCCTACTGGTCCTCCGGTTGCTGGTGTAATGTAGGTTGGATCGGCTGTCCATGTAAATCGAACGGCAGAAGTTGAAAAGTGAACAGAGTTAATATCTGGTGTAAAAGAACTTCCTGAGCAAATCGGGCCAGTTAGGTCATCATTAAATCCAAATGAAAAACCAATATTACTAACAACTTCAACGAAGATGACATTACTTGTTACGCTTCCGCAAATATTGGTTGTGATCAATCGATAATAGGTGTTTACGGTTGCGAAGTTTACAAATGGCGGTTGATAAGTCGTACCAATAGCGCCACCAATATTATTAAAGGTAGTTCCATTTGTGCTATTTTGCCATTGATACGTATACACTCCTGAACCTCCTGAAGCGGGCGTTGTAATAGTCAGTAGTGATGGGTTTGAAAGTACACAAACAGTCTGAGGTGCATTGACTGTTGGCGCAACCAAAGGCGCATAAACAGTAACTGAAACGGTAGAAGTGGAGCTACATCCATTTGGAGCCAAAGCCGTTATTGTAAAAATGCTTGTTTGCGTGCTTGTCGTATTATTAGAGAAAGCCCCTGTTATGCTGTTGCCACTTCCAGACGCCGGAATTCCTGTTAAGTTTGTGTTGTTGTTTCTTGTCCAACTGAAAGTTGTTCCGCTGACCGCATTAGAATTTCCGATGTTGATTGTTGAAATTGCTTGTAGATGACATCTCGTTTGCGTATTAGGACTAATCGTGATAAGTGGCGTCGGTAATACAATAACGTCAACGGTTGTTGTATTCGAAAGACAAGTTCCCGAAGTGGCAGTAATGGTGAAAGTAACTGTTTGATCACTGTTGGTGTTATTTTGTAAAGTTCCAGAAATAGTAGCTCCGCTGCCAGAATTTGATAAACCAGTTACATTAACGATATTATTTCTTGTCCAATTAAATGTTGTTCCTGCAACGTTATTGGGATTGGATATATTGATGGTCGCAAATGGCGAACTTCCGCAAATTGATTGTGAAAGTGGTAAAGCAAGAACTGTCGGTTTTGGATTTACCGTAATTGTAATAGTGTTAATGGTAGTATCGCAGCCATTTGCCGATGCTATAATAGTGAATGTCGTGGTTTGTAACACATTGGTAATATTGGTTAATGTCCCGCTGATAGAAGCTGTACTGTCAGAAGCTGCAATCCCAATAAGATTAGTTGTATTGGTTCTTGACCAACTAAAAGTGGTACCCGTTACTGTATTTGGGTTAGTTATGACGATTGGGGTGATTGCGTTTTCTGAGCAAATAGTCTGACTCGCTGGAGCTGCTGAAACAGATGGAATAGGATTAACAACCACACTAACAGTTTCCGAATTCGAAATACAATTGTCATCAGAAGTTGCAGTTAACGTAAATAAAGTGGTCTGCGGAATATTAGTAGAATGTATCAAATTTCCCGAAATCGTCGTGGTATTTCCCGATGAAGGTATTCCAGTTACGTTGATGGTGTTATCGCGCGTCCAACTATAATCAATGGTGCCTGAAATCCCATTTGGATTGCTGAGTATTATCGGTGCAATTGCACTACCCGAGCAAACCGCTTGTGTTAGGATACTTCCTGCCACTGTTGGTTTCGGGTGAATAGTAACATTTATAGAAAATGTACTCGTTGGACATAAGCCTGAAGTTGCAGTAACTGTGTACGAAGCAGTCTGGTCGACATTAGTGTTATTTGTTAATATTTGATTAAATGAAGTTTCGTTACTTCCAATTGTGCCACCAGTCATTCCACCCGTAACAATTGGAATTCCCCATGAGTAGGTTGTGCCTATTGGTACAATATTTCCCCCACCATTAGTTGGAGTAAAAGAAAAGGCTTCTTCGCTGCAAAAAGCAGCAGTGATATTATTGATAGCAGGTGTTGGATTTACGGTAACTAATAAGGCGAATGCAGGGCCGATACAAGAACCTGTATTCCCTGAAGTTGGTGTTATAAAATAGAGCGCCGTTTGCGGTGTATTTGTAGGATTATCTAAAGTTTGACTAATTCCAGTTTCATTATTGCCCGCAATTCCACCCGTCATACTACCAGTTAAAATTGGTGTTGGCCACGTATAAGTGGTGTTTGACGGTACAACGGTTGCTGGGGTTGGAACACCATCCACTAAATTTAAGGTAAAAGTATCTTCGCTGCAAATCGTAAGCGCTTGGTCAGGGATTAAAGGAGTTTGATTGATAATTAGTTCAGCGTTATTTGAACTTAATCCCACCGTGCAACTATTGCTTACAACACAATAGTAATCACTTGCAGCATCTGCTAGCGTAATCGGGTTAATGGTTAACGTACTTGTTGTAGCACCAGTAATGGGGCCGCCGTTAGTCAACATTGTAGCACCTTTATACCATTGATAATTGAGATTTCCTCCTGTTGCAGTTATGAAGAAAGTTGCAAACAAATCTGCACAAATCGTTTGTGTTGGTGCAGGTTGAATGGTTATGGATGCAAATGTATTTACGATTAATGCAGCATTGCTTGATGTAACATTAGTACATGGACTTGTTCCACTTACGACACAATAATAATTATTAGATGCATCACTAACAACCAGCGAGCTTATTGAAAGAGTAGGAGAGGTTGCTCCAGAAATTGAACCTCCATCAACTAATGGTGTTGCTCCTTTATACCATTGATAAGTCAATCCTGTTCCAGAAGCTAGAATTGAAAAAGTAGCAGTGTTGCCTGTGCAAAAAGTCTGGGTTACCTGCGGTTGTGATGTGATTGCAACTTTCTCATTTACAACCAAGGTTGAGAAATTTGAGTTGATAGGTAGCGCACATGGTCCGCTAACTATACAATAGTAATTTGTGGATGCGTCGGAGATAGCAACAGGATTTATTGTCAAAGTTGCGGTGGAAGCTCCAGAAATCGAACCTCCATCGACTAATAGCGTTGCGCCATTATACCATTGATAGGATGAAACTGTGCCAGACGTAGTTATTGATATGTTTACGCTAGAATCTGAACAAGCAGTTTGTGAAACTATAGGTTGAAGCGAAATCGAATGAGGTGTATTTACTACCACCGTGGCAGATGCGCAAACGGTAGTATTGCAAGTCCCGCTGTACCGAACAAAATAATCCGTTGTGGCCGTCGGGGTCACAATTTTACTTGTTCCAGTACCTAAAAAAGTTCCGCCGCATGATCCAGAATACCATTGTTCCGTGGCTCCAGTTCCAAGGGAACCGCCAATTAGCGTTAAAGTTGTATTATCTCCCAAACAGATTGATGTTGTTCCTGTAATGCTGCTAGGAGCAACTGATAAAGTATTGACAGTTACTGTTACCGATGCACAACTTGTTGTGTTACAGCTTCCGCTATAACGTACAAAATACGTTGTAGTTGTTGCAGGTGAAACCGTAATACTATTACCAGTACCTGCTGGAGTTCCGCCGCATGATCCTGTAAACCATTCTGTTGTTGAGCCAGTTCCGCCAGTTCCGCCACTGACTGTTAAATTAGTAGAACTTCCGCTACATATAGTTGTAATACCAGAAATACTCGTTGGTGCAGTGGAGAGTGTATTTACTGTTACCACTGCACTTGCACAAGTCGTCGTGTTGCATGTTCCACTATATCTAACAAAATAAGTAGTATTTGTTGAAGGCGAAACGGTAATGCTATTTCCTGTTCCAGCGCTAGTACCTCCGCATGATCCTGTAAACCATTGGGTTGTTGCTCCTGTTCCTATAAATCCTCCGTTAGCAACTAATGTAGTAGAATCTCCATCGCAGATCGTCGTTAATCCTGTAATACTTGTCGGGGCTAGTGAAACGGCATTAACGACAACACTAATTGTAGCACAACTTGTTGTATTACATGCTCCACTATAGCGAACAAAGTAAGAGATATTTGTGGAAGGGGAAACCGTAATGCTATTCCCAGTTCCAACGCTGGTTCCACCGCATGATCCCGAAAACCATTGAACAGTCGCGCCAATTCCAATGCTTCCTCCATTTACGGTAAGTGTTGTTGAATTTCCATTGCAAATGGTGGTTGTTCCACTAATACTTGTTGGAGCGATTGATAAAGTACAAGCTGGTCTTAAAGCCAGCAAAATCCCTCCATTTCTTTCTGCATTGGAAAGCGTTGCAGTTCCGTTACCTGTGGCGCCGATTGTTGGCTTTAACGCCCACGATGCTCCAGCTGATGACTGATCGCCATTGTTTTGACCTATATCAAAAAGTTCCGCTAGTGCTCCAGGATTTGTGGTGTTCCATCCACTCCAAGTAGGGTTATCTCCTGCTGCTTGGCCAAACATGACGATTGCAGTATTGGCAGTCACGGTGGTAACACTTGTTGCAACAACAGTAGTTTGACTTGGTTGAACAGAAATGGTTCCAGGACCTACATCAAAAGGAGTCGCGTTATTAACTCCAGAGAAAGCAACAATTCCACCAGAAGCGCTATCTGTGCCAGCTCCTAAGGCAAAAGTATAATTTGCAGGTTCAGCTCCTCCGGCAATTTTATATAAAACAGCTCCGAATCTTCGGGTTCCTCCCATTCCCCCAAGATCTACCCCACTAATAAGTGTCCATCCTGCAAGCGAAGGCGAGTTTGTTCGATTTCCTCCTTTTGCAATGTTAACGAGCATGATATCTCCGGCTATAACACCAGTAGGTTTATTGATAGTTATGTTCGTGTTGGTTGATGTATTTGTCGTTGCGGTACCACGAAGGGCGATTTGTGCTTGCAAAGTGTTGGAAAACAATATACTTATCAATAACAAAATTCGAAAAGACATTGCTTTTGTCGATTGGATTTTGTCCAATAATATTGACACAGAATTGGGATAATTCTTTTTCATTTGGTTTAAGCATTATGATTTGGCGCTTCAAAGTTATTGTGATACGCATTTTTAAAATTATTTTATGGGTAACTAACCTCAAAAATCGATGAAGTGCTAAAAATTAGCAATCAAAGTAAAAATTATTCACAAAGTATTGCTTAATAACACTTTACGATAAATTAACCTACTGTAGTTTATCGATTTTTTAGGTCTTTTAAAGAGTTATTTTTGACAATATCAAATTGTTTACTAGTAAATGCAATCTTTATTTTAGTACTTTTGAAACACAATTTTTTCAGATGAAATATTTACTATTTATTCTTATATTTTTACCGATGTCAATCTTGGCCCAATCTAGTTTTGAAAACGGAGAAAAATGTTTCAAGTCAGGGAAATATGAGCTCGCAAAAAGTTATTTTGAGACTTCATTACAACAAAATCCCAACGATCTAAAAACAATCGAATATTTGGGAGATATTGAGTGCCATTATAAAAAATGGGAAGCAGCGGTTCCATTTTACCTCAAACTCACAAAATTAAAACCCACCAATGCGGAATTTTTTTACAAGTACGGCGGTGCAATGGGTATGCAAGCGAAAGAAGCTAATAAGTTCAAAGCGCTTGCCTTGCTTGATGATGTAAAAGCGGCATTCAAAAAAGCCATTCAACTCAATCCAAGTCATATTGGAGCGCGATGGGCATTGCTCGAAGTATATATTCAACTGCCTGGCTTTGTGGGCGGAAGTGAAAGCAAGGCTAAAAAATATGCGGAAGAATTGCTAAAAATTTCTCCAGTTGATGGCTACTTAGCTAAGGGTCATATCGAAGAATATTTCGAGCGTTACAGCAAAGCAGAAAAATTCTATTTGAAAGCCATCGAAGTCGGCAACTCGAAAACAACCTATCAAAAATTAGCAGATCTCTATAAAAACAAAATGGCTCAACCAGAAAAAGCGAAAAAGCTTTGGGCCACCTATAACGAAAAAAATAAATCCTAAATGCGTACACATTTTATAGCAATAGGTGGAAGTGCCATGCACAATCTTGCCTTAGCACTCCACAACAAAGGGTATCAAGTAACTGGAAGCGATGATGCTATTTTCGAACCTTCTAAAACACGTTTAGAGAAGAAAGGAATTTTGCCAAAGGAAATGGGTTGGTTTCCTGAAAAAATTACTGTTGATATTGAAGCTTTAATTTTAGGGATGCATGCCAAAGCGGACAATCCTGAATTATTGAAAGCACAAGAATTGGGATTGAAAATTTATTCCTATCCCGAGTTCTTATATGAGCAGTCGAAGAATAAAACGCGCGTTGTTATTGGTGGATCTCATGGCAAAACGACCATCACTTCGATGATTTTGCATGTGATGCATTACCACAATATTGAAGTGGATTATATGGTGGGCGCGCAATTGGAAGGATTTGATACCATGGTGCATCTCACAGAAGAAAATGACTTTATTGTTTTAGAAGGTGATGAGTATTTGTCTTCACCAATGGATAGACGTCCGAAATTTCACTTGTACCATCCCAATATTGCCCTGATTTCTGGAATTGCCTGGGATCATATTAATGTATTTCCAACCTATGAAAATTACGTCAATCAGTTCGAAATTTTCATCCAATTAATCACCAACGGAGGCATTTTAGTTTACAATGAAGATGATGATGAAGTAAAACGTGTTGCAGAAGCCGCTACCAATCCCATTCGAAAATTACCTTATTCCACACCAAAATATAAAGTCGAGCATGGCATCACTTTACTGGCAACACCTGAAGGAGACATGCCCATTGAAGTATTTGGAGCGCACAATCTCAACAATCTTGCAGGCGCCAAATGGATTTGCCAAAACATGGGTGTAGACGAAGCCGATTTTTACGAAGCCATAGCGTCTTTCAAAGGTGCAAGCAAACGATTGGAGAAAATAGCAGAAAGCAAAAACAAAGTAGCGTATAAAGATTTTGCGCATTCCCCGAGCAAAGTGGCAGCAACAACCAAAGCCGTTAAAGAGCAATATCCCGACAGAACAGTTGTTGCTTGTCTTGAATTACATACTTATAGCAGTTTGAATGCGGAATTCCTTAAAGAGTATGAAGGCGCATTAGAATATGCCGATGTAGCGGTTGTTTTTTATTCGCCGGATGCCGTAAAAATAAAGCAACTCGAGGAAGTAACGTACGAGCAAATTGCAACCTCATTCAATCGAAATGATTTGATTATTTATACCAATCCGAAAGATTTTAAAGACTATATTTTCGCTTTGAATCTTGATAATTCGGCCTTGTTATTAATGAGTTCGGGTAATTATGGAGGATTGAATTTCGATGAGGTGAAGGCCTTGGTTGATTAAAAGTTATAGGTTGTATGTTGTAAGTTAAAAAGTCTAGGGCTTTTCAAGAAAATGTTTTGAATCGTAGTGCTTTTTTAGCTTAAACAGTTTATTGGTTTTCAGTGTCTTTGCTTTGTTATTAAGTCCAACAACATTCAAAAGAATTTTTTTTTATATTTACCATTACGGAACCGACAACTAGCAACTGCCAACCGACAACTAATCTAAACGCCATACAAAATGTCTGAAAACACCTATTTCCCAATTCGCCATTGGTCCGAAGACGACCGCCCACGCGAAAAATTACTGCTCAAAGGCAAAGCTGCACTCAGCGATGCCGAACTCATTGCCATTCTTATTGGTTCCGGAAGTCGAAACGAATCTGCCGTAGATTTAAGTAAGAGAATTCTAAAAAGTGTCGATAACAATCTGAATGCTTTAGGAAAATCCACAATTAATCAATTGCTGCAATTCAAAGGTATCGGCGAGGCGAAAGCCATAACCATTCAAGCCGCGATGGAATTATCCAGACGGCGACGCACTGAAGAAGCAGTCGAATTGTTCAAAATTACTTCGAGCCAATCAGTTTTTGATGTCATGCAACCAATTTTAGGAGAGTTGCCTCACGAAGAATTTTGGATTATCTACTTGAATAATGCCAACAAAATAATCTCCAAATTTCAGTTAAGTAAAGGCGGAATTACCGGAACCTTAGTCGATGTGCGATTGGTGTTCAAAATGGCGTTAACGCACGGAGCTGTTGGAATTATACTCATTCACAATCATCCTTCCGGGACTTTAAAACCAAGTGAATCAGACAAACAAATTACTCAAAAACTAAAAATTGGTGGCGAACAATTAGACATAAAAATTCTTGATCATGTAATCATTACAGAGACAAGCTTTTATTCTTTTTCCGACGAAGGAATTCTCTGAAATTTTATGATGAAAATGGAAAATCTTTACGACTTTTGCCTCCATAAAATAATTCCAGTGAAAAACGAGATTACCCATATTTTTTTCGATTTAGATCACACCTTATGGGATTTTGATAAAAACTCGATTCTCGCTTTCGATAAGATATTTCAGAATGATTTTCCAAAAATCAAAACCGACGAATTTATCAAGCATTATATTCCAATCAACCAAGCGTGTTGGAAATTATTTCAAGTAGATGCCATTTCTCACGAAGAATTGCGCTATCGTCGACTGAAAGATTCGTTTGATGCGATCTCTTTTACTATTTCAGATGCGCAAATCAATCAAATTTCAGAGGATTACATTCAATTCTTGCCAGATTTCAATCATTTGTTCGAAGATGCGCTTACCGTTCTTGAGTATCTCAAAGAAAGGTATGAATTGCATATTATTACCAATGGTTTCGCTGAAGTGCAATTCAGAAAAATTGCCAATTCCAAATTAGAACCCTATTTCAAAACGATTACCAATTCTGAAATGGCGGGAGCTAAAAAACCCAATCCTATCATTTTTCAGCACGCGCTAGAAAAGGCAAATGCATCTAAAGTGGAGAGCATAATGATTGGAGATTCTATGGACGCAGATGTCATTGGCGCACTCGATTTTGGAATGAAAGCCCTTTTCTTTAATCCAAATCAGATTGAAGTGGAAGATTCCATTCCACAAATAACTACTTTAGCGGAACTTAAATTAATTTTCTAAATGAAAAAATTGCTCATGCTACTGTTGTTGTTTTCTGCGAATCTATTAGTAGCTCAAATGTCAGTCAACCAATATCAGTATGTGATTGTACCTGCTCAATATGGTTTCCAACGAGAAGCAGATGAACACAAGTTGAATAACCTCACAAAATTGCTATTTGAAAAATACGGTTTTAAAGTGTTTTTAGACACCGATTCATTGCCGGAGGAAATCACGGATTCCAATTGTGATAAACTTTATGCAGATGTAATTAGTACGGGTAACTTTACAAGAACAAAATTACAAGTGATACTGAAAGACTGTAAAAAAAACAAGGTCTTTGCATCGACTGTCGGTACAAGCAAAGAAAAAGAATTCAAAGTTGCTTATACGCAAGCTTTGCGAGCCGCTTTCCAATCTTTTGACAGCTTGCAATACGTTTATACGCCGCAAAAGAAAAATAGTGAAATTCAAAAAACGGATGCGTCTGCAAATAGTACTTTAATTCTTAGTGAATCGTTTGATGAAGACGCAGCAATGCTCTATGCACAGGCCATTGTCAATGGTTTTCAATTGGTAGATGCAAATCCAAAAGTAGTGATGAAGATTTATAAAACTTCCAATTTAAATACTTTTATAGCTGTCAAAGAAAAAATGCAAGGTGTTTTATTGATGAAAGACAATCAATGGTTTTTCGAATATTATGAAAACGAAAAATTAGTGTCGGAAAAAATAAACGTCAAGTTTTAATTCTAAAATCCCAAATCCCAAAACTTACAACCTACAACTTACGACTTACAACCTACAACCCACAACTCTCAATACCCATACTTGTCTTTCCACCGATTTCTTAAAAATTCCCGTGTGCCATTTTCACGACTGTTATTTCCCGGTTCGTAAAAAACAGTTTTCGAAATTGCCTCTGGCAGAAATTCCTGTTCTGCAAAGTTGTTCGCAAAATTATGAGAGTATTTATAGTCTTCTCCGTAACCCAATTCCTTCATCAGTTTTGTTGGCGCATTCCGCAACGGAATAGGTACAGGCAAATCTCCAGTTTCTTTCACGACTTGCTGCGCGTTGCCAATCGCCATATAAGAGGCATTACTTTTTGGTGATGTCGCTAGGTAAATAGCACATTGACTTAGAATAATGCGGCTTTCTGGATAACCAATCGTCGACACGGCTTGAAACGTATTATTCGCCATAATCAAAGCCGTTGGATTCGCATTGCCAATGTCTTCACTTGATAAAATCAACATCCGTCTCGCAATAAATTTCACATCTTCTCCACCTTCAATCATTCGCGCCAACCAATATACTGCTGCATTCGGATCGCTTCCTCGAATCGATTTGATAAAGGCCGAAACAATATCGTAATGTTGTTCACCTGTCTTGTCATATAAAACGGTGTTCTGCTGAACGATTTGCAAAACGCGCTCGTTGGTGATTAAAATCTCGCTTTCATTCGACGCGTTTACGACCAGTTCAAAAATATTTAATAGTTTGCGTCCATCGCCACCAGAAAGTCGCAGCAGCGCTTCCGATTCGCGGATTTCGATTTTTTTTGTTTTCAAAATGACGTCGGTAGTCATCGCGCGCTCGAGCAAAAGTTCCAAATCAGATTTCGTAAACGCATTCAAAACATACACCTGACAACGCGACAGTAATGCTGGAATGACTTCAAAACTCGGGTTTTCAGTCGTAGCTCCTATCAACGTAATCCAACCTTTTTCAACCGCTGCCAAAAGTGAATCTTGCTGCGATTTGCTAAAACGATGAATTTCATCAATAAACAAAATGGGGTTTTTTGCCGTAAACATTCCGCCGCTTTGCTTCGCCTTTTCAATCACCTCACGGATATCCTTGACACCAGAATTTATCGCACTCAAAACATAAAAAGGCCGCTTCGATTCTTGCGCGATAATTTGTGCCAACGTCGTTTTGCCCGTTCCCGGTGATCCCCAAAAAATTAAGGAAGGAATAATTCCTTTTTCAATTTGCAGAGTCAATGAACCATTGGGACCAACCAAGTGCAATTGACTAATATAATCTTCGAGTTTTTGCGGGCGAATGCGTTCGGCTAAAGGTGCTTCCATAAATGGTCAGTTCAGAATAGGATGTTCAAAATTCATTATTCAAAATTCATCCGCGGTAAATTTAGAGATTATTCCATCATGTAAAGCCGATTTTTTTGAAGTCTTTTTAGGAGCTTTTTCCCGCTTTTCGCTGCAATCTTTTTTTGTCAAAAGTTTCTTTAAAATACCTGACTGTCACTGATTGTCCTCTTCTTAGTATCAAGAGCTCGGGATGACAAAAAAAAGGATTTCCGCTGCAATCGGGGCTAGGGCAGTCGTTTTCAAATGAAATTCTTCGTCAACTGACAAAATAGCACGATAAAGTTTTTGGTTGCATTTTTGACAAGCGGTTGAACGTGAAATTGTTTATTTGCTTGATCGGTAATTCGTTTAATCGGTAATTCGTTGAATCGTTTAGTCGTATAAACAGTCCATCGATTAAACAGTTAAACAGTTTATCGATTAAACGCTAACCATCAACTCATTTATGGAAGACCAGCATTTTAAATTTTCTCCCTCTGTAATTGCCATTCCATTTCTCTCCGTATTATTTTTATGGGTGGTGTTTTGGTGGGGCATTCGCTTCCAGATTGATATTGAATCTTTCGGAATTTATCCCAGAACACTCAAAGGAATTCGTGGCGTTCTTTTTTCTCCTTTTATTCACGGAAATATCGAGCATCTTTACAACAACTCCATTCCGTTGCTAATTCTAATTGCCGCCTTGCGATTTTTTTACCGAGAACTTACGTTTCAAGTGTTGGGTTACGGCTTGTTGTTTACTGGATTAATTACTTGGGTCATCGGGAGAGAATCCTATCATATTGGAGCCAGTGGTTTGGTGTATGTGTTGGTAAGTTTTATCTTCTTTAAAGGCATCCGAACCAAGTATTATCGTTTGGTTGCGTTGTCTTTAATGGTTATCATGGTATACGGAAGTTTGGTTTGGTATATTTTTCCGAATGTAAAGGAAGGCATTTCTTGGGAAGGACATTTGGCTGGACTCATTACTGGATTTGCTTTTGCGGTTTCCTTTAAAACGCCAGAATACAAGAAATTGATCCGCTACGAGTGGGAAAAACCAGACTATAACCCTAAGGAAGATAAGTTTATGCAGCGCTTTGATGAAAATGGCAATTTTGTAAATCTGCCAAAACCCGACCCAAGCGATAGCGAACTAGTGCAGCAAATCACTCAAGAGTTGCCAGTTCACACGCATACAACAACTTCAGAATATGATGTTGTTTATGATGCAGTAGAAAATAAATATACTATAAAAAGGAAGAATTTGAATTAGAACCTAAATATCACATATTGAAATCTTAGATAAACTTAAATGCCTTATATGGTCCAAAAAATAATTTTGATTAACCATATAAGGCATTTAGGTTGATATAAGAAAGTACTAAATATTAGAGCTTTACGTATAGTTTTAACTTCTTTGACGTACGGCTTCGTATAGAAAAGCGCCACAAGCCACCGATACATTCAAAGAACCAATACTACCAAACATAGGCAATTTAGCTTTTTCATCTACAATTTTCAAAACAGATGGGTTAATGCCACGGTCTTCGCTTCCCATGATAATCGCGACAGGTTCATTTAGTGTCACCTCGTAAAGATTTTGCTCTGTTTTTTCCGTAGCAGCGACTGTTTTGATTCCAGAACCTTGAAGGTAAAAAATCGCATCTTTGATATGTTCTACCTTACAAATAGGCACATTGAAAACAGCACCTGCAGACGTTTTTACCGTATCTCCATTAACAGGCGCGGAACCAGCTTTTTGAACAATAATTCCATCAACACCGGTACATTCTGCCGTACGGATAATAGCGCCAAAATTACGCGCATCAGAGATTTGATCTAAAATGAGAAATAAGGGCGTTCTGCCAGAAGCAATCGTTGCTTCGACCAAATCTTCTAAGTCAATAAAGCCAATAGGAGAAATACTGGCAACGGCTCCCTGATGATTATTCGGTGTGAGACGATTGAGTTTTTCAACGGGAACGTAGGAGAAATTGATGTTGGCGCGTTTCATGACTTTCATCAAATCTTTCATCAACTCGCCTGAAATTTCTTTCTGAATGAAGACTTTATCGACTTCTTTTCCAGATTGAATGGCTTCTATAATTGCTCGTATTCCGAAGATAAGGTGTTCTTTTTCCATGCCGCAAAGCTAATAAAATTTGCGTCACCTAACTAGTAGTTGAGACGGAATAATTACGTAGTTTAATGAAACTAAAACTGTGTCTTGAAGCTCAGATGAACAATAGAATTTGATCCTTTTATCTCTTGTTCTTTAGTGCTTCCGTTGGCATAGACAATGTTAAATAACCCGTTTTTTGTGGCTAAACCAAATCCAAATCCTACGCTGACAAGATTACCTTTATTTTTGGAAGTTTCGTCGTTGTAATAGCCGTAATCAATGATAGAATGAACGTAAAGATTTGGCGCGACAATATACCTGTACTCCGACAACAATGAAGTGAAAAGATTGGCTTGAAGACTATTTTCGTTAAATCCTCGAATCGAATTTATCCCTCCAAATCGATACAATTCGTTGATAATATAGATATCACTATTCAAATAATAATTCTGACTTTTTATCTGAATATTATTTTTTGAGTTAAGAAAGAAAGTATGCTTTAGATTGAAATTAAAAAAAACTTGATCATTCTTGTTTAATTTAGAGCGCCTAGAACCTACGCCTGTCTTTAAGTCTATTTTTGTTTTTTCGGGGAATAGAAATTCATCCGATCTAAAATTAACAAATTCAAATTGCGAAGTAATAAAAGCATTGGTGAAATCGCTAATGCTGAAGGAATTTTGGTTTTGAATGTCACTGGATTCCGAAGATTGGTAGCCGAGATATAATCGGGTATTATAATCAAAAAAATAACCAAGGTCAAGCGCGGTTTTTGTATTTTGAAAAGTGCTATCTTGTTTAAAAATGTTCAATTGCGCTTTCAATCCAAATGCACTCTTAAAAATGTACGGTAGTTCAATTGAAGCATTAAAAGTTTTTTGATCATTGCCATCGCTTTTCCAATTCAGCGATAAGGTTTCGCCTGAATTCAAAAGATTATTCAATACCAAATCAACATAGCCATTAACCGTGACGTCTTGTGACTCATTGTTTGAAAATCCGATAAAACCATCAAATGTGTTTGCCTTTGATTTCTCGACATAACAATACACTTTTGTTGAGTCGGTAGAGAAGAGGATTTCAGGATATTTGACTTGTTTTACAAAACGAAATTTCTCAATATCGGAATACACATTCTTAAGATTATCTTGATTAAACACCTTTTTCTTATAGACGCGTTTCAGCTGGTATCGATGACTTTCGGGGAATTTCTTGTATCCATTAATAACAATATCATCTAAATTCCTCATTTTCTCCGTTTGAACGAATAGTTCGGCTAATAGCTTTTTCTCCTTTTTCTCGAAATTAATCAGTCGAATTTTAGAAAGCGCATAGCCCTTTTTTTCTAATAGAGAAAGTGATTGCTGCAGAAATGATTCTACTTTATTTAAAGGTATCTTCAACGTGTCTGTTTTGCCGTCTTTAGACAGCAGACTTTTGTAATTTGATTTTGGGGGCATATATATATGTACAGCAGTAGTTTTTTTTTCTAGTTTAAATTGATACAAAAAAGTAGAATCGTTTATTTTTTTATTTGTTTCAATAAATGACTCAATATAGCCTGCCTGCAAAATTTTCTCTGAAAATAATTTTACTTCATTTAAGACTGATTTGGCATCACCATGTTCTTTATTATAGCCGATCGAATCAATAGCTTCTTGTTCAAAAACTGAAAAGCTGCTAATGTTGAGATATTGTTTTTGCGCAGTCAGATTGCAGCAAGCACATAGGGTTAATAGAAAGAGAACAATTTGTTTCAAATGAAAATTTATTTTGATAAAAGTAACGCAAAAAATGACACTTTAATATAAAATGAAAGTTGATAATGAATAGGCTCAAAAAAGCCATGCATAAATGGTTTTCCTTACAGAAGTAAAATGAATTCGTTTAGATTCTTTATGTCATTAAAAAACAAATATTTACTTCGTCAAAAAATTAATTAGTTATGATTTGTTTCATTAAAAAAAAGTACTACATTTGCAACCCCGTAAAAAGCGGGAAAATTAAAATCATAATATATTTTTAGTATTAATTATGCCAACAATTCAACAATTAGTAAGAACAGGAAGAACTCAGATAACTAAGAAGAGTAAATCGGTTGCTTTAGATTCTTGTCCTCAAAGAAGAGGGGTTTGTACGCGTGTTTACACTACTACACCAAAAAAACCAAACTCTGCAATGCGTAAAGTAGCGCGTGTACGTTTGACTAATGGTAATGAAGTAAATGCTTACATCCCAGGTGAAGGACACAATCTTCAAGAGCACTCGATAGTATTAGTTAGGGGTGGAAGGGTTAAAGATTTGCCAGGAGTTAGATACCACATTGTGCGTGGTGCGCTTGATACGTCAGGTGTAGCAGGAAGAACACAAAGAAGATCTAAATACGGAGCAAAACGACCTAAAGAAGCAAAAAAGTAATTTAAAAACTTTTAAGAAAAAGACATGAGAAAAAGAGCGGCCAAAAAAAGACCCCTTTTACCAGATCCGAGGTTTAACGACCAACTGGTAACGCGTTTTGTGAACAACTTAATGTGGGACGGAAAGAAATCAACAGCTTTTAAAGTGTTTTATGATGCCATTGACATCGTAGAAGCTAAAAAGCAAGATGCAGAAAAATCATCATTAGAAATTTGGAAAGATGCCTTGACCAATGTTATGCCTCACGTAGAAGTACGTAGTCGTAGAGTAGGTGGAGCGACATTCCAAATTCCGATGCAAATCAGACCAGACAGAAAAATTTCTATGGCAATGAAATGGTTAATCCTATATGCTAGAAGAAGAAATGAAAAATCTATGGCTCAAAAACTAGCCTCTGAAGTTTTAGCTGCGGCTAAAGAAGAAGGTGCTGCTGTTAAAAAGAGAATGGATACGCACAAAATGGCTGAAGCAAATAAAGCATTCTCTCACTTTAGATTTTAATCATTAAGAAATGGCTAGAGAACTTAAATACACAAGAAATATAGGAATTGCTGCTCATATTGATGCTGGTAAAACAACAACGACAGAGCGTATTCTTTTTTATACAGGAAAATCACATAAAATTGGCGAAGTGCACGATGGTGCTGCAACAATGGACTGGATGGCACAAGAGCAAGAAAGAGGGATTACTATTACCTCTGCAGCGACTACTTGTGAATGGAATTTTCCAACTACTCAAGGTAAAATGTTGCCAGAAACATTGCCGTATCACTTTAATATTATTGATACCCCAGGACACGTTGACTTTACTGTAGAAGTAAATCGTTCGTTGCGTGTACTTGATGGATTGGTTTTCTTGTTTTCTGCTGTTGATGGTGTTGAGCCACAATCAGAAACCAACTGGAGACTTGCTGATCAGTACCGTGTGCCACGTATCGGTTTTGTTAATAAAATGGATAGACAAGGTTCTAACTTCTTGATGGTGTGCCAGCAAGTAAGAGATATGCTAAAATCTAACGCTGTTGCAATCACTTTGCCAATTGGTGAAGAAATTGATTTTAAAGGTGTAGTTGACTTAGTGAAAAACCAAGCTATTGTTTGGGATGAGGAAGGTATGGGAGCAACTTACGAGATTGTACCTATTCCTGAAGACATGTTGGCTGAAGTGAAAGAATATAGATCAATTCTTATCGAAGCAGTTGCTGATTATGATGAGAATTTGCTTGAAAAATTCATGGAAGATGAAAACTCTATTACGGAGGAAGAAATTAACATTGCGTTAAGAGCTGCTGTTATGGATATGGCTATCATTCCGATGATTGCGGGTTCTTCTTTTAAAAATAAAGGAGTTCAATTCATGTTAGATGCTGTTTGTAAATATTTGCCTTCTCCAATGGATAAAGAAGGTATCGTAGGAATTCATCCTGATGATGCTGAATTATTAGAAGAAGATCAAACTAAAATATTACGTAAACCAGATGTAAAAGAGCCTTTCGCTGCTCTAGCATTCAAGATTGCTACTGACCCATTCGTAGGTCGTTTGGCTTTCTTTCGTGCTTATTCTGGTCGTTTGGATGCTGGTTCTTATGTGTTGAACACACGTTCTGGTAACAAAGAAAGAATTTCACGTATCTACCAAATGCACGCTAACAAACAAAATCCAATCGATTATATCGAAGCTGGTGATATTGGAGCGGCAGTTGGATTTAAAGATATCAAAACTGGAGATACTTTGTGTGACGAAAAACACCCAATCATTCTTGAGTCAATGAAATTCCCTGCACCAGTAATTGGTATTGCTATTGAACCAAAAACAAAAGCTGACGTTGATAAAATGGGTATGGCTTTGGCGAAATTAGCTGAAGAAGATCCAACGTTTACAGTTCGTACTGATGAAGCTTCAGGTCAAACTATTATTTCAGGAATGGGTGAGTTACACTTAGATATTCTTGTGGATAGAATGAAACGTGAATTCAAAGTTGAAGTTAACCAAGGTGAACCTCAAGTTGAATACAAAGAAGCTTTCACTAAAAAAGCACAACACAGAGAAACATATAAGAAACAATCAGGAGGTCGTGGTAAATTCGGTGATATCGTTTTTATACTGGAACCAGCTGATGAAGTTGACGGTAAAACACCTGTAGGATTGCAATTTGTAAACGCGGTAAAAGGTGGTAACGTTCCTAAAGAATACATTCCATCGGTTGAAAAAGGTTTCCGTGAAGCTATGAAAACAGGTCCGTTAGCGGGTTACCAAGTAGATAGTTTGAAAGTGACTTTGTTAGACGGATCTTTCCACCCGGTCGATTCTGATGCTTTGTCATTTGAATTAGCGGCAAGAATGGGTTATAGAGAAGTAGCAAAAGCTGCTGGAGCTATCATCCTTGAGCCAATCATGAAAATGGAAGTAATTACTCCTGAAGAAAACATGGGAGATATCGTGGGTGATATCAACCGTCGTAGAGGTCAGGTAAATGACATGGGAGATAGAGCTGGTGCTAAAACTATCAAAGCTGATGTGCCATTGTCAGAAATGTTCGGATATGTAACAACATTAAGAACACTTTCTTCTGGTAGAGCAACATCTACGATGGAATTTTCACATTATGCGGAAACTCCTGCAAACATTTCAGAAGCAGTAATCAAAAAAGCAAAAGGAAACGCTTAATTTTTAAAAAGATGAGTCAAAAAATCAGAATAAAATTGAAATCTTACGATCACATGTTGGTGGATAAATCATCAGAGAAGATTGTAAAAACAGTAAAAAGTACTGGAGCTGTAGTAACTGGACCTATTCCGTTGCCAACGCACAAAAAACTTTTCACCGTATTGCGTTCTCCACACGTAAACAAAAAAGCGAGAGAGCAATTTGAAGTAATGTCATACAAGAGATTGATCGACATTTACTCTTCTTCATCAAAAACCATCGACGCTCTAATGAAATTAGAGTTGCCAAGTGGAGTTGAAGTAGAAATCAAAGTATAATTTCAGTATCAAGATTTTAGTAGTGCGTGCTAATTTTTTTAGCACGTACTATTTTGTGTCTAAGTACTATTTTTTAATAATCAATAAATAATAATTATGTCTGGGTTAATTGGTAGAAAAATCGGCATGACTAGCATTTTCGACGAGAACGGGAAGAATATTCCTTGTACGGTAATCGAAGCTGGACCATGCGTTGTTACCCAAGTCAGAACCAAAGAGGTCGACGGGTATGAAGCGTTGCAACTTGGTTTCGATGACAAAAACGAGAAACATTCCACGCAAGCGGCCGTAGGTCACTTTAAAAAAGCAGGAACTGTAGCTAAGAAAAAAGTCGTTGAATTCCAATTTGAAAATGAGTACAAATTAGGTGAAGTTTTAACAGTTGATGTTTTTGCTGAAGGCGAATTTGTAGATGTGCAAGGTGTATCAAAAGGAAAAGGTTTCCAGGGTGTTGTTAAACGTCACGGTTTTGGTGGTGTTGGACAAGCAACTCACGGACAACACAACCGTTTGAGAGCACCAGGTTCTGTTGGAGCTTCATCTTATCCATCTAGAGTATTCAAAGGAATGCGTATGGCTGGAAGAATGGGTGGAGATAATGTGAAAGTACAAAATCTTAGAGTTTTAAAAGTAGTTGCTGAAAAGAACCTGCTTGTGATCAAAGGATGTATTCCTGGTTGTAAAAACTCTTACGTAATCATTCAGAAATAATGGAAGTAAAAGTTTTAGATAAAACCGGAAAAGAAACTGGCAGAAAAGTTCAACTTTCTGATTCAGTATTCGCAATCGAGCCAAATAATCACGCAGTTTATCTTGATGTGAAACAATACTTGGCAAATCAAAGACAAGGAACTCACAAAGCAAAAGAAAGAGCTGAAGTTACTGGAAGTACACGAAAAATCAAAAAACAAAAAGGAACTGGTACTGCTCGTGCGGGTAGTAAAAAGAGTCCATTGTTTAAAGGTGGAGGTACTGTTTTTGGACCACGTCCTAGAAGTTATTCATTCAAATTGAATAAAAGCTTGAAGCGTTTAGCAAGAAAATCTGCCTTCTCAATTAAAGCAAAAGAATCAAATTTAGTGGTAGTTGAAGACTTCGATTTTGAGACTCCAAATACTAAGAATTTTATTGCTGTTTTAAAAGCGTTAGGATTAGAGAATAAAAAATCTTTATTCGTGTTGGGTGATTCAAATAAAAATGTATATTTGTCCTCACGCAATTTAAAGGCGTCTAGCGTTGTAAGTAACTCAGAATTAAGTACTTACGCCATATTAAACGCCAATAATTTAGTTCTTTTAGAGAGTTCTTTAGAAGGAATCGAGGAA
Source organism: Flavobacterium sp. (assembly GCA_031373195.1). GTDB lineage: Bacteria > Bacteroidota > Bacteroidia > Flavobacteriales > Flavobacteriaceae > Flavobacterium. The sequence goes on from JANMML010000001.1 coordinate 117,221, forward strand.
AATTTAAGTAAATAATAGGATATGAGCATCATAATTAAACCTATAGTAACTGAAAAAGTAACCAAACAAAGTGAGGTTTTGAATCAGTTCGGTTTTGTGGTAGATAGAAAAGCAAACAAAGTGCAAATTAAGAAAGCTGTTGAAGCTGCTTATGGAGTTTCAGTTGTTTCTGTAAATACCATGAATGTAAGACCAGACAGATCTACAAAATATACTAAAAGTGGACTAATCAGTGGAAAGACTAACGCTTACAAAAAAGCGATTGTTCAAGTACAAGAAGGAGAAACAATAGATTTTTACAATAATATTTAACAAGAAGGCAGCATTATGTCAGTTAGAAAATTAAAACCTATTACCCCGGGCCAGCGATTTAGAGTTGTAAATAGTTTTGACGCTATTACAACTGATAAGCCGGAGCGTTCATTGATCGCACCGATAAAAAACTCAGGCGGTAGAAATAGTCAAGGAAAGATGACCATGCGTTATACGGGTGGTGGTCACAAGCAGAGATATCGCATTATCGATTTCAAAAGAACTAAAGATGGAATTCCAGCTTCAGTAAAATCAATCGAATACGATCCAAATCGTACTGCATTTATCGCTTTATTAGCTTATGCTGATGGTGAGAAAACTTATGTTATTGCTCAAAACGGATTGCAAGTGGGTCAGAAATTAGTTTCTGGTGCTGATGCGCAACCAGAAATTGGTAATACTTTACCATTGAGTAAAATTCCATTGGGAACTGTAATTTCTTGTATAGAATTACGTCCAGGACAAGGAGCGGTTATCGCTCGTTCTGCTGGAACATTTGCGCAATTAATGGCACGTGATGGAAAATACGCTACGATCAAAATGCCTTCTGGTGAAACAAGATTAATCTTGTTGACTTGTTCGGCTACTATTGGAGCGGTATCTAACTCTGACCACCAATTGATCGTATCTGGTAAAGCAGGTAGAACAAGATGGTTAGGAAGAAGACCAAGAACAAGACCGGTAGCAATGAACCCTGTCGATCACCCAATGGGTGGTGGTGAAGGACGTTCTTCTGGAGGTCATCCACGTTCTAGAAAGGGTATACCTGCTAAAGGTTACAGAACCCGTTCTAAACAGAACCCGAGTAACAAGTATATCGTAGAACGTAGAAAGAAATAATAAGATATGGCACGTTCATTAAAAAAAGGACCTTTCGTTCACTATAAGTTAGACAAGAAAGTTCAAGAAAACATCGAAAAAGGAAACAAAGGAGTAGTTAAGACTTGGTCTAGAGCTTCTATGATAACCCCTGACTTTGTTGGACAAACAATCGCAGTTCATAACGG
>JANMML010000006.1:0-46567 GCA_031373195.1 Flavobacterium sp.
TGGTGGAGTTTTGGTGCCTAGCCCAACGCGCAATACTGTAGGAACAGTCACTTATTATGCGCAAGCAAATGATGGAACTTGTGATTCAACCACTAGGACTTCTGCACAATTAACAATAACAGCTGTGCCTCTCGCTCCGATTTCAACTGGCGATATAACTCAATGTGAACAACTTCCTATCCAAACACTTGATGCTAATAATGCCATTACTATTGTTCCTGGACAAACCATCTCTTGGTATACCCTTGCTGTTGGTGGAATTTTGGTTCCTACCCCAACGCTCAATGCTGTAGGAACAGTCACTTATTATGCGCAAGCTTTTGATGGCACTTGTTCTTCTGTAACTAGAACTGCTGTAACGCTAACGATTACTGGAGCACCCGCCGCTCCTATTTCGACTGGGAATATAAAGCAGTGCCAGCAACTTCCGATTCAAACCCTTAATGCTAATACCGCAATCACTGTAATCCCAGGACAAACCATTTCTTGGTATACCCTTGCAGTGGGTGGAGTTTTGGTGCCTAGCCCAACGCTTAATGCTGTAGGAACGGTTACTTATTATGCGCAAGCCAATGATGGAACTTGTGATTCAACTACTAGGACTTCTGTAACACTAACAATCACAGGCGCACCTGCAGCTCCGATTTCGACTGGTGATATTACGCAGTGCGAACAATCTCCTATTCAAACTCTTGATGCGAATACAGCTATTACTATTGTTCCGGGACAAACCATTTCTTGGTATACGCTTGCCGTTGGTGGTGTTTTAGTTGCTAGTCCAACTCTCAATACGGTGGGAACTATCACTTACTTCGCACAAGCCAATGACGGAACTTGCGATTCAACCACTAGAACGGCTGTAACACTCACAATAACAGGTGCGCCTGCCGCTCCGATTTCAACTGGGGATATTACCGAGTGCGAACTGTTTCCAATTCAAACACTGGATGCCAATAACGCCATTACTGTAATTCCTGGACAAACCATTTCTTGGTATACGCTTGCCGTTGGTGGAGTTTTGGTTCCGACACCAACACTCAATACGGTGGGAACAGCCACTTTCTTTGCGCAAGCCAATGACGGAACTTGCGATTCTTTAACGAGAACATCTGTTCAATTAACCATCACAGGTGCGCCTGCCGCGCCGATTTCGACTGGGGATATTACCGAGTGCGTGCAACTTCCTATTCAAACACTCAATGCCAATACTGCCATTACGGTCATTCCGGGACAATCCATTTCTTGGTATACGCTTGCCGTTGGAGGAGTTTTAGTTGCGAGTCCAACACTCAACACGGTGGGAATCATCACTTACTACGCACAAGCCAATGACGGAACTTGCGATTCAACCACTAGAACTGCAGTAAATCTGACCATAACAGGTGCGCCTGCTGCTCCTATTTCGACTGGGGATATTACCGAGTGCGAGCAGCTTCCTATTCAAACGCTTGATGCAAATAACGCCATTACTGTAATTCCTGGACAAACCATTTCTTGGTATACGCTTGCCGTTGGTGGAATTTTAGTTCCTAGTCCAACGCTCAGTGCAGTAGGAACGGTGACCTATTTTGCACAGGCCAATGACGGAACTTGTGCTTCTTTAACGAGAACTTCTGTCATATTAACCATCACAGGTGCGCCTGCCGCTCCATTTTCAACTGGTGATATTACAGAGTGCGAGCAGCTTCCGATTCAAACACTGGATGCTACTACTGCCATTACGGTAATTCCTGGACAAACTATTTCTTGGTACACGCTTGCTGTCGGAGGTGTTTTAGTTCCGACACCAACGCTCAATTCGGTGGGAACAATCACATACTTCGCGCAAGCCAATGACGGAACTTGTGATTCAACCACTAGAACTTCTGTAACACTAACAATCACAGGTGCACCTGCGTCTCCGATTTCAACTGGTGATATTACCGACTGCGAGCAGCTTCCGATTCAAACTCTTGATGCTAATACTGCCATTACAATTGTTCCGGGACAAACTATTTCTTGGTATACCCTTGCTATTGGAGGAGTTTTGGTTCCTAGCCCAACGCTTAATACTTTAGGTACAGTAACCTATTATGCGCAAGCAAATGATGGAACTTGTGATTCAACCACTAGAACTTCTGTACAATTAACTATAACAGCTGCACCTATCGCTCCAATTTCAACTGGAGATATTACGCAGTGTGAACAATTTCCTATTCAAACTCTTGATGCTAATACTGCAATAACTGTTGTTCCCGGACAAACCATCTCTTGGTATACCCTTGCTGTTGGTGGAGTTTTGATGCCTAGCCCAACACTAAATAGTGTAGGAACGGTAACTTATTATGCACAAGCTTTCGACGGAACTTGTTCTTCTCTAACCAGAACTGCGGTCACCTTAACTATCACTAGTGCGCCTGCAGCACCAATTTCTACTGGCGATATCACCGAATGTGAACAACTTCCTATTCAAACACTCGATGCTAATACTGCGATCACTGTTATTCCGGGACAAACCATTTCTTGGTATACCCTTGCTGTCGGGGGAGTTTTGGTTCCAACTCCAACATTAAATTTGGCGGGAACGGTAACCTATTACGCGCAAGCAAATGATGGGACTTGTGATTCAACCACTAGGACTTCTGTACAATTAACTATAACAACTGCACCTCTCGCTCCGATTTCAACCGGAGATATTACCGAGTGCGAACAACTTCCTATCCAAACTCTTGATGCTAATACTGCCATAACTGTTGTTCCTGGACAAACTATTTCTTGGTATACGCTTGCTGTTGGCGGGGTTTTGGTTCCAACTCCAACGCTAAATAGTGTAGGAACGGTCACTTATTATGCACAAGCCTTTGACGGAGCATGTTCTTCTTTAACCAGAACTGCTGTAACATTAACGATTACTGGAGCCCCAGCAGCTCCGATTTCAACTGGCGATATCACCGAATGTGAACAACTTCCTATTCAAACTCTTAATGCTAATACTGCAATCACTGTTGTTCCCGGACAAACCATTTCTTGGTATACCCTTGCTGTTGGCGGCGTTTTAGTTCCAACTCCAACACTAAATAGTGTAGGAACGGTCACTTATTATGCACAAGCGTTCGACGGAACTTGTTCTTCTGTAACTAGAACTGCTGTAACATTAACAATTACTGAAGCGCCAGCAGCACCAATTTCTACTGGTGATATTACCGAATGTGAGCAACTTCCTATTCAAACGCTGGATGCTAACAATGCCATCACAATAATTCCGGGACAAACTATTTCTTGGTATACCTTTGCAAGTGGCGGCGTTTTAGTTCCCGCCCCAACGCTAAATACGGTGGGAACAATAACCTATTATGCACAAGCTTTTGATGGAACTTGTAGTTCTTTAACCAGAACTGCCGTCACCTTAACCATCACTGGAGCACCTGCAGCTCCAATTTCGACTGGTGATATTACCGAGTGCGAACAGCTTCCTATTCAAACTCTTAATGCTAGTACTGCGATTACTGTTGTTCCGGGACAAACCATTTCTTGGTATACCCTTGCAAATGGCGGTGTTTTAGTTCCCGCCCCAACGCTCAATGCGGTGGGAACAATAACCTATTATGCACAAGCTTTCGACGGCACCTGTTCTTCATTAACCAGAACTGCTGTAACATTAAAGATTATTGGCGCACCCGCAGCTCCGATTTCGACTGGGGATGTAACTCAATGTGAACAACTTCCTATTCAAACTCTTGATGCTAATACTGCCATAACTGTTGTTCCTGGACAAACCATTTCTTGGTATACGCTTGCTGTTGGCGGCGTTTTAGATCCGACACCAACACTCAATACGGTGGGAACCATCACTTACTACGCGCAAGCCAATGACGGAACTTGCGATTCAACCACTAGAACTTCTGTACGATTAACAATCACTGGTGCGCCTGCCGCTCCGATTTCGACTGGTGATATCACCGAATGCGAACAACTTCCTATTCAAACACTGGATGCTAATACTGCGATAACTGTTGTTCCGGGACAAACCATTTCTTGGTATACACTTGCCGTTGGAGGTGTTTTAGTTGCTAGTCCAACGCTCAATACGGTAGGAACAATCACTTACTATGCTCAAGCTTTTGATGGAACTTGCTCTTCGTTAACTAGAACTGCTGTAACTCTCACAATCACAGGTGCGCCTGCCGCTCCGATTTCGACTGGTGACATTACCGAGTGCGAACAACTTCCGATTCAAACACTCAACGCCAATAACGCTATCACGGTAATACCTGGACAAACCATTTCTTGGTATACGCTTGCTGTTGGAGGTGTTTTGGTTGTTACTCCAACACTCAATACGGTAGGAACCATAACCTATTATGCACAAGCTTTTGATGGAACTTGTAATTCACTCACCAGAACTGCGGTTACCTTAACCATCACTGGAGCACCGGCAGCAGCAATTTCTACTGGAAATATCACCGAATGTGAGCAACTTCCGATTCAAACACTCGATGCTAACAATGCTGTCACGCTAATTCCTGGACAAACTATTTCTTGGTATACGCTTGCTGTTGGCGGTGTTTTAGTTCCTACCCCAACGCTCAATACTGTAGGTACAGTTACCTATTATGCACAAGCTTTCGACGGAACTTGTAATTCTTTAACCAGAACTGCAGTAACCTTAACCATCACCGGAGCACCAGCAGCACCAATTTCTGCGGGTAATATCACTGAATGTGAACAACTTTCTATTCAAACGCTCGATGCTAACGATGCCATCTCGATAGTTCCTGGACAAATCATTTCTTGGTATGATCTTGCAAGTGGAGGCGTTTTAGTTCCTGCCCCAACGCTCAATACGTTGGGAACCACCACATATTATGCAGAATCTACTGTCGGAACTTGTAATTCACTCACCAGAACTGCAGTAACCCTTACTATAAACGTAGCACCAGCTCCTCCAGTTTCAGGCGGTGATATTTTCCAATGCGAACAATCACCATTGCAAACCATTACAGCAGTTGCAACTGTCCCATTTCCACAAACTGTAATCTGGTACGACGCACCAAATGCTGGAACCATTGTCCCTAATCCAAGCATAAATACCGCCATCTCCATTGTATATTTCGCTGAAGCTTTTAATGGAACTTGCCCATCTTTAACGCGAACACCTGTTATTCTAACAATAAATGAGTTGCCTGCCGACCCTGTTGTTGGTTTACTGACACAACCTGATTGTTTTACTTCAACGGGTTCCATAACCATATTCCCAGTTCCTGCGGGCATCAGCTATAGTTTTGACAGTGGTCCTTTTACGACCACAACTTTCTACGGTTTGCTTCCAAGCGGCACAAACCACACAATTATTGCTAAGAATACTGGCGGCTGTTTATCGCAGCCTATTGTAGTATCAATTTTGCCGCAACCATCAACTCCAGCAGCACCTACCGTAGTTATTACGCAACCAACTTGTACTATTCCAACGGGAGCAATTACAATTACTGGAGTTCCAGGTGAGACCTATAGTTTCGACGGCGGTCCATTTACCAACCAATTAGTATATAGTGGGCTAATTGCAGCTTCGACACATACTTTAAAGTCTAAAAATGCTAGCGGCTGTATATCTACGACCACTTCTATTACTTTAAATATTCAACCCCTTACTCCTGCGCCACCAACACTAACACCAATTCAACCAACCTGCACCGTTGCTACGGGGACCGTTCAGATCGCGAACGTACTTGGGCAAACTTATAGCTTTGACGGAAGTCCATTTACCTCAACACTGAACTATCCAGGATTAATAGGAGGTTCCACACATACTGTAACCGCCAAAAATGGCTCGGGCTGTATTTCTGCTGCAAGTACAATTACGCTAGATATTTCGCCAGCAACGCCTAATGCACCTTCAATCTTTACAGCGCAACCCGATTGCACAGAAGCGCTTGGCGAAATTACAATTCTAAATGTTGCAGGCGAAACCTACAGCTTAGACGGAGGTCCTTATGGCCCTAACCTGATTTACAGTAATCTTGAGGCTGGAACTTATACAATAGCAGCAACAAACAGTTTTGGTTGTATTTCACCAATCACAACCGTAACCATAATTCCACAACCTATAACACTGACGCCAACGATTACCGATGGTGTTATTTGCGTTGATCAAGCAACCGGAGTTCCTTTTAGAACTCATATTCTTGAAACAGGTCTGAATCTTGCGACGCACAGTTTTGTTTGGACACTTGATGGTGCCTCCTTTCCACAAACAGGAAGTTCCATTGAAGTAGATACCCCAGGCGTTTACACCGTGGTGGCTACAAATATTAGTACAGGTTGTGACTCACAGATTGCAACTGCTACTGTTACCGAATCTTTCCCTGGACTCGGAATAGCTGCACAAGTAATAAACCAATTTACTAACGAGGCTGGTATCATCGTAAATGTAAATACCGGAACAGGTCCATTTGTTTATCAACTAGACAATGGCCCTCAACAAGAAAGCAACTTATTTTCACCTGTGCCTCCCGGCTCACATATTTTGCACGTCACGGACGTCAACGGTTGTACCGATTTAACCACTGAAGTTACGGTATTAGGTTACATGAATTTCTTTACGCCAAATGACGACACCTATACAGATACCTGGAATATCATCGGACTAGAAGGACAACCTGCTGCAATTATCCATATATACGATCGATATGGTAAATACATCAAACAGATAAGTGCTAATGGAAATGGTTGGGATGGTACGTTAAATGGTCAACCCTTACCTTCAACTGACTACTGGTTTACTGTTGAATACGTCGAGAATGGTCAATCGAAAGAATTCAAATCGCATTTTTCTTTAGTGAGGTAATTCATTGCGCTTTTTCTACAAATAGAAAATAGGAACTTAATTGCGAGTGATTTCAATAAAAAACAAATCAACTTTCATTTAAATTCCTATTTTTGTTTTCGAAAATACTAACTCACCTACTCTATGCTAATTATTGGAATTGCAGGCGGAACTGGCAGCGGAAAAACAACCGTCGTACACCAAATTATGAACGAATTGCCGGAAACAGAAGTCGGTATTATATCGCAGGATTCCTATTATAAAGACAATTCCAATTTAAGTTTCGACGAAAGAGCCCTAATCAATTTTGATCACCCACGCGCTATCGATTTCGATCTATTGGTCAAGCATCTCCAAGAATTGAAAGCGGGAAACAATATTGACCAACCTGTTTATTCCTTCGTCACACACAATAGAACAGACGATACGATCTATACACATCCACGAAAAGTAATGATTGTCGAGGGAATTTTGATACTCGCACATCCAGAGCTGAGAGACCTTTTTGATGTCAAAATTTTTGTTCACGCTGACTCTGACGAAAGATTAATCCGTCGACTCAAACGTGATATCGCCGAACGTGGCCGAGATATGGATGAAGTGCTCAATCGATACCAAACTACACTCAAACCCATGCACCAACAATTTATCGAACCAACGAAAGCCTTCGCAGACATCATCATTCCTAACGACAAATACAACACTGTTGCCATCGATGTAGTCCGCGCAGTAATAAATCAAAGATTATCCTAAAAAATTTGTATTTTTATGCTGCTTTTTTAGGAGCTAATCCCGCTATTCGTTGCAATCTTTTTTGTTTTTTGTCACCCCGAGCGCAGTCGAGGGGCTTTTCGTAAAAACAAAAAAGGATTTCCACTACTATCGGGGCTAAAAACATTAACCACCAATGGAACAATCGTATAAAGACAAACCCTGGTTTAAATTTGTAAGCAATAAATATGTTTGGGTATTGCTGTTTTTTTGTACTTGGATGTTGTTTCTTGACAATTATTCCTATTTCGACCATCGTTTGCTCAATCAAGAAATCGATGAACTCGAAGCCAACAAAAAATACTATCAAGAAGAAATCAAAAAGGATCAGGAAAATATCAAACTTCTGAAGCATCCAGAACAAATTGAAAAATTCGCACGGGAAAAATACTATATGAAACGAGATAGCGAAGACATTTACATCGTTGAATACGAAGGTGATACCATTAAGAAGCAATAGAAGAAAGAGTCGAGAAGCAAGACAAAAACCAAAACCTAAATTCCAGCATCATGAAGCTATTCAACGAATTCGAACCCGTTTACTCCAAACAGTGGAAACAACAAATTCAATTTGAATTGAAAGGTGCCGACTACAATGACACGTTGGTCTGGAAATCTCCTGAGGATATTCAAGTAAGACCTTTTTACCACTTCGACGAATCCATCGTAACAGACGTAGCAACAAAAGCCACCGAATTTAAAATTGGACAGTCGATTTTTGTTTTTGACTTAGACAAATCGATCGCCAATGCCTTGGATAGCGTCAACCGAGGCGCCGAAAGCCTTGTATTTACAATTGAAAACGAAAATACAGACATCGAGAAATTACTAAACAACCTTCCTTTAGAAAGCGTTTCCATTCACTTTCATTTACAATTCCTCTCAATCGATTTCGTCACCAAAATAGAAAGTATAGCACAAGCTAAAAATGCTAAGATATATTGCAACTTAGATCCAATTGGACACTTAGCACGCGAGGGCAATTGGTTTGTAAACGAAGAAAAAGACAACTTCGAAACCTTAAATAAACTATCCAACAGTATTTCAAAAACCAGCTTCATTAGTATTGATGCAGGTTTGTATCAAAACGCTGGTGCAACAATGGTTCAACAGCTGGCCTACGCATTAGGTCATGCGACCGAATATTTCAATAGAATTCAAACCATCAATCAACCCATCGTGTTCCATGTAGCTGTTGGCAGTAATTACTTCTTTGAAATTGCAAAATTGCGTGCTTTGCGAATGATTTTTAGTGCAGTTGCCAAAGAATTTGGACATACATTAGACTGCCATATCGCCGTTTCCCCAACGAAAAGAAATAAAACAATTTACGATTACAATGTCAATATGTTGCGCACTACTTCTGAATGTATGAGTGCCATTTTTGGCGGAGCGAATACGATTACCAATCTATCTTACGACGTTTTATATCATAAATCCAACGAATTCGGAGAACGAATTTCCCGCAATCAACTCTTGATATTGAAAAAAGAAAGTTACCTAGATAAGGTTGACAATCCTTCTGATGGAAGCTACTATATCGAAAGTCTTACCCAACAATTAGCTGAAAAAGCACTAACGTTATTCAAAGATATCGAAGCGAATGGTGGTTTTTTGAAGCAATTGAAAGACGGCACCATCAAAAGAAAAATTCAAGAAAGCGCCGACGCCGAGCAGAAATCCTTCGATGAAGGTAAAGAAGTGCTACTCGGCACCAATAAATATCCAAACAAAAACGACAAAATGAAACACGATTTAGAGCTGTTTCCCTTTGTCAAAATAAAACCCAGAAAAACGTTAATCACACCTATAATCGAAAAACGTCTAGCGGAACAATCTGAACAAGAACGCCTATCCACTGAAGTATAACTTTGCGGCTTAGTGCCTTTGCGAGCAACCATGAAAAGAAAAGACCTCCAACATACCACCCTTACCGACAACCGAGAACGGTCAACCGTGAACGGCCAGCCGACAACTAACAACTTTCTCACCGCAGAAGGCATCGAACTAAAATCGAAGTACTCAAAATCGGATATTGATAACCTCGAACACCTTGGCTTTGGCGCTGGATTCGCACCTAATCTTCGCGGTCCTTATGCGACAATGTTTGTGCGCCGCCCTTGGACAATTCGTCAATACGCTGGATTTTCGACGGCAGAAGAAAGCAATGCTTTTTACAGAAGAAATTTAGCCGCAGGACAAAAAGGATTATCGATAGCTTTTGATTTACCGACGCATCGTGGCTATGATTCCGATCACGAGCGCGTGGTTGGAGATGTAGGAAAAGCTGGTGTCGCCATTGATTCTGTGGAGGACATGAAAGTCTTATTCGATCAAATTCCACTACAAGAAATGTCTGTTTCGATGACGATGAACGGCGCGGTTTTGCCTATTATGGCTTTCTATATTGTCGCCGCTGAAGAACAAGGCGTCGCTCCTGAGCAACTTTCGGGGACAATTCAGAATGATATTTTGAAAGAATTCATGGTTAGAAATACCTACATCTATCCACCTACTCCATCCATGAAAATTATCGCGGATATCTTTGAATACACGAGCAAAAAAATGCCAAAATTCAATTCGATTTCGATTTCTGGTTATCACATGCAAGAAGCGGGAGCGACTGCCGATATTGAGTTGGCGTATACGTTAGCGGATGGCTTAGAATACATTCGAACTGGACTATCAACTGGGATGAAAATCGATGAGTTTGCACCACGATTGTCTTTTTTCTGGGCGATTGGCATGAATCATTTTATGGAAATTGCTAAAATGCGAGCTGGTCGGATGATCTGGGCGAAACTAGTTAAACAATTCAATCCCAAAGATGACAAATCTTTAGCTTTGCGAACCCATTGCCAAACATCGGGTTGGAGTTTAACCGAGCAAGACCCGTTCAATAATGTGGCTCGTACCACGGTTGAAGCGATGGCGGCGGCATTTGGGGGAACACAATCATTGCATACCAATGCATTGGATGAAGCGATTGCATTGCCAACCGATTTTTCTGCGCGAATTGCTCGAAATACACAGATTTACTTACAAGAAGAAACTAAGATTACAAAAACGGTCGATCCTTGGGCTGGCAGTTATTATGTAGAAAGTCTGACCAATGAAATAGCACAAAACGCTTGGAAACTTATTGAAGAAGTCGAAGAATTGGGCGGAATGACCAAAGCCATCGAAGCGGGCATTCCAAAATTGCGCATCGAAGAAGCCGCAGCAAGAAAACAAGCACGCATTGATAGCAATCAAGATACTATCGTTGGGGTCAATCAATACCGTTTGGAAAAAGAAGATCCATTACATATCTTAGACGTCGATAATCAAATGGTTCGAAAACAACAAATTGAACAATTGCAGCGAATTAAGATCTCTCGAAATAACGAGAAAGTGCAAGAATCGTTACATCAATTGACGCTTTGTGCGCAAACTGGACTCGAGGCGCAGCCGAACAGGGCTCAGCCAAAAGGGAATTTGCTCGAAATAGCTGTTGATGCCGCTCGAAACAGAGCCACTCTTGGTGAAATTAGCGATGCTCTAGAAACGGTTTTCGGAAGGTACAAAGCACAAATTAAAACCTTTAGCGGCGTGTATAGTAAAGAAATTAAAGACGATAAAAGCTTTGAGAAAGCGAAACAACTAGCAGACGAATTTGCCAAAAAAGAAGGCAGACGTCCGAGAATCATGATTGCTAAAATGGGGCAAGATGGTCACGATCGCGGTGCAAAAGTAGTAGCTACTGGCTATGCCGATGTTGGTTTTGATGTAGATATTGGTCCGTTATTTCAAACGCCTGCAGAAGCCGCCAAACAAGCTGTTGAAAACGACGTCCATATTCTGGGTGTTTCTTCATTAGCCGCTGGACATAAAACATTGGTTCCGCAAGTGATTGAAGAACTCAAAAAATACGGACGACAAGACATTATGGTGATTGTGGGTGGCGTGATTCCAGCGCAAGACTATCAATATTTATTTGACGCGGGAGCAGTTGCGGTTTTTGGACCAGGAACAAAGATTAGTGAAGCGGCGATATCAATATTAGAAATATTATTAGATTAACAAGAATTAATAGTCACTAATTAATAAAATAAAAATATATATTTTATATCTTTAAAAAAAAGTTATGAAACCAATAATGCCCCTTTTATTTTTATTATTTTTTAATATTTGTCTTGCACAGCCAGGTTCGATTGACCCCGTTTTTAATACTACTGATCTTGGTAGGAGTAACGGAGGTAGTGCTGACTCAACTGTAGCTACATCAATACTTCAAACCGACGGAAAACTCATTATCGCTGGTGATTTCAATAGTTACAATGGAACTTCTTGCAGTAAAATAGCAAGATTAAACCTTGACGGGACATTAGATTTAAGTTTTAATAGCGATAACATAGCGATAAATGGCGATATTAAAGCGATACAATTACAGTCGGATCAAAAAATAATAGCCGCAGGAAGTTTTACAAGCATTAATGGAGTTCCTAAAAAATACATTGCTCGATTTAATTCTGATGGAACACTAGATGCAACTTTTGACTCTAGTAGTGGTGCTAATCTAAGTATCTACGCTTTTGTGATTCAATCCGATGGAAAGATACTAATCGGTGGTGATTTTACTTCCTATAACGGAATAACAAGAAATCGAATCGCTCGACTAAATAATGACGGATCTCTGGATGCCTCTTTTGATCCTGGCGTAGGCGTTATTTTTGGAACGGGAGGAATAACTCGAATTAAAAGTATTTCCCTTCAAACTGATGGTAAATTTATAATTGCTGGAAATTTTACTGGATATAATTTAAACGACAGGAAATACATAACCAGAATAAATACTGATGGTTCAATAGATTCCAGTTTCAATGTAGGAACAGGATTTTCATTTCAATTTAGTACTAATGCTTTCATAAACACAACTTTAATTCAATCTGATGGAAAAATTTTGGTTGGAGGAAATTTCATAAACTATAACGGAACAGCTGTTAAAGGACTAACACGTCTTAACACAGATGGAACACTTGATACGAGTTTTAATTCAGGAACGGGAATAACCGGAGCTTTATATGATTCAAAAATAAACTCCATAGTTATTAAATTAGATGGCAAAATACTTATCGGAGGCGATTTTACTAGTTATAATGCAACTGGTATAAAAAATATTGCTTTATTAAATACTGATGGTTCTCTAGATTCCAGTTTTAATCCTGGAATAGGAGCTGCTGGTGGCAATGGTATCGATGTTATTAAATCGTTACTTGTGCAACCTGACGGAAAAATTGTTTTAAGTGGTTATTTTACTACTTATAATACTATCCAAAGACGGTTTGTTACAAGACTCAATGCGAACGGAAGTTTAGATTTAACATTAAATCCCGGGACTGGTGCCGATGGTATCGTATATTCCTCAATTGTTCAGCCTGATGGGAAAATAATCATTGGAGGTAATTTCACCACTTATAACGGTTCTGCAAAAGGTCGTATTGCCCGTTTAAATGCCGATGGTACTGTAGACGAAAGCTTTGCAGTTGGGCTAGGATTTTCAAAAACCGAAAATTTTAAAAGTGAAGTATGGTCATTGGCACTACAAGAGGATGGAAAAATCCTAGTAGGTGGTTATTTCGATACATACAATGGTGTCATTTCCAATCGATTGATACGGCTTAATAGCGATGGAACACTGGACTCCACTTTTAGTGTTGGCGATTTCTTAGCTCCTACTTTTTTCTCGATAACAAAAATTATTGTTCAACCGAATGGAAAAATATTAATTGGTGGGAGAAAAAATAACTCGTCATTTAATAGCAATGATTTAGTTTTGCGATTAAATACTGATGGAACAAGGGATGCTAGTTTTAATTTTATAGGTGGTGAATTTGGTGATTTAGGTGGAATGGTTTTACTACCCGATGGAAAAATAATAATTTCAAAACCATATAATAACGGCTACATCAAACGACTAAATAGCGACGGAAGTGTTGATGTCACTTTTCCTATCGATTCACAAATTTTTTCTATTTGCTTACAACCTGATGGTAAAATTATTGTTGGAGGTCGTTTTGATCAAATTGGCGGAAGTCTAATTTATAATATTGGAAGGCTTAATACTGATGGAAGTTTAGACTCTAGTTTTTATCCAACTATTGAACTTCCGGAGATAATATTCACAATTGAACTTCAATCTGACGGAAAAGTGCTTGTTTCAGGTCAAGGAATTATTAGACGCTTAAATTCAAATGGAAGCTTAGACAACACTTTTTACAGTGGTTTTGGTCCAACAGGTTCTCAAATAGTTGATGAAGACAACAATCCTTTTTTGGTTCCTACCATTTATACAACTGCTATCCAAACTGATGGAAATATAATTATTGGTGGAGATTTTAATGCCTATAACGGGATAGGCCGCAATCGAGTTACTCGACTTTTTGGTGACATCGCTCTTGGCATTGATAGTGTAGCTGCAAAAGTTAACGATGTAAAAATATATCCGAATCCAGTTAAATCAATTTTGAATATTAGCATTTCTGAGACACAAAACATTTCCAAATTAATAATTATGGATGGTACGGGTAAAATTGTTCATACAGAAACTACTGCTCTTCATTCAATAAATGTTGAAAATTTATCTTCCGGAATTTACTTCTTGCAAGTAGATTCGAATCAAGGGACCTTTCGAACAAAATTTTGCAAAGAATAAAACTTTTTGACCAACTAGACAAATGAGTATTAAAATCTACTTCCCATTTTCATTACTTTGTTTTATGTTAATTGTTTACTCCTGCTCTTCAAATAAGGACGAATACGTTCCTATCGAAGTGAGTCCAGTGGTTGTTAATTTAGCAGAAGTTCCCTACGCAAATCTGTCACAATACCAATTCTTTCAAGGTGAAATCAAAAACCAACAACCCTCCTACGGCGTAATTCCATACAAGCCGGCAAGTGAGCTTTTTACAGATTATGCCCTAAAAAACAGATTTGTTTGGTTACCTAACGGAACTAAAGCTACATATACAAGTGACGCAGATGTTTTAAAATTACCCGTTGGATCTGCATTGATAAAAACATTTTATTATAACAATGTTCAACCCTCAAATACGACAAAAATTATTGAAACCAGAGTGATGATCAAGATCACTGAGGAAAATGAGGAAACTGATGGGTGGATTTTTGCAGAATATCTTTGGAATGCAGATCAAACAGACGCAACGTTACAAACACAAAGTAGCACAATACCAATTTCTTGGATAGACCAAAATAGCATACTGCAAAATATAAATTATGAAATTCCTTCGACTAATCAATGTAAAACGTGCCATGATAACAATGGTAAGAGTAGACCGATTGGAATTAAGCCACAGCATTTGAATACTACATTTCCTTATTCGACCGGTACAAAAAATCAACTTTCTAAATGGATTGAATTTGGCTATTTAGAAAATAATTTACCCGCAACAATTGTCTCGACGGTTGATTATAAAGACACCTCCCAGAGTTTAGACTTAAGAGTTCGCTCCTATTTGGATATCAATTGTGCGCACTGTCATCAAGAGGGCGGCAATGCAGATTATATGCAAACAATAAGAATGGCATTCAATCAAACAACTAATTCTTCAAATATGGGAGTTTGTGTTCCAGGAGATATTCAAGTGCCAGGCATCGATCGCGGATTTATTATAAGCCCGAATAACACGAATGAGTCCACTATTTTATACTTATTAAGCACAAATTCACCAAATTTAAGAATGCCACGAATTGGAAGAACCATCGCACATCAAGAAGGGATCCAATTGGTGACGGAATGGATCAATTCGCTTCCAAAGTGTAATTAAAAGTAACAGACACGATATTTTATAGAACAGCGTAACTTCTTTCTAATTTTACGTCCAACGTTCGATTATACTTATTTTACTTATGACTGTAATTCAAAAGTGTTGTTGTGTCTTCTTGTTCGCATTTCATCTTAGCAATGCTAATCCATCCGAAAACGCACTTTTAAAAAAAGGTTGGGCTGCTTTGGTCAAAGACAACGAAAATGAAGCCTTTCGGTACTTTTGGTTGTCCAAAGAAAAAGCAGACAGAGAAAATAATACTAGTGATAAAGCAGAATCATTATTGTATTTAGGCATTTGTTCCTTTGGTTCTAGCCTAGAAAAAGGACTACAGTTCGCAACGACATCCCTCAATGAATTTAAGAAACTGGAAAACACAAATCCAGAACAATCTAATATTGGAAGAAGTAAATGCTTACAGCTCATTAGTACAATTTATAGCCGTCAAAACAAAATTAAAGACGCTATAAAAATGAGTCGAGAAGTTGTTCGCATTTTAAGAAATAAATCAGACTCTTCCGGAACTTTGGGTCTGGCTTACATTAGTTTAGGCAGTTTATACGAAATTGAAAAAAGAAATGATTCTATTGAACTCTTTTTTCAGTTGGCTTTAAAAGACTTCGAATCTCATAAAAATTATTCCTATTTACCCAACGCCTATCTAAAAGTGGGTAAAGTGGCTCAAAAGAAAAATCAAAAAGAAACCAGCTTAACCTACTTTAACAGAGGATTGAATATTGCCAATACTTCTGAGAATAAACAGGCACAGGTATCTTGTCTACTTGCGGTAGGAAAATGGTATGCCGACCTGAATCATGATTATGCAAAAGCAGAAAACTATTATAATCAAGCGCATCAAATTGCTAAATCATTATCCGATAAGCTTTTTGAAATCACAAGTTTAGAGTCTTTAATTGAAATAAAAAAACAAAATAAAGATTTCGAAAAAGTAAGTGAATTACAAAACCAATTGCTTGCCATTCAAAACAAATTCTATTCTTTAGAGCGAGCGGAAATTGTAAAAAGCTTGGAAGTTCAATTTGATGTCGCAGAAAAAAACCGACAATTAGCGTTGATTTCAAAAGAGAAAAAAGTAACTCAACTGACCAATTCTTTACTATTCATTGGCATTTTTGTTTTGTTGATCATCTTTGGAATTTTATACTTTTTCATGAAGAAAATCAATGCCAGAGACAAACAACTTTTGAAAACCAAAGAAGAAATGGTCGAAATTTTGGAGCAACAAAAGATCTTCAAAGCGCAGCAGTTTCAGAACGACATCGAACATAAAGAAAGCCAACTAAGTGCCATTACACTTCAAATGCTTCAAAAAAATGAGTTGTTAGCCGAAATCAAAACCAATATTGAAAAATCGGAACCCATTGGAGAAAGACAATTATTAAAGATGGTCAACAAGCACCTAAATCAAGACAGCAGTTGGAATGATTTTGATACTTATTTTGAAGGCATTAATAAGAATTTCTACACCCGACTAAAGCAAAATTATCCCGAAATAAGCACCAACGATCTGAAAATATGCGCGCTTATCAAATTGAATTTATCGATAAAAGAAATGGCTACGATTTTAAATATTTCTCCAGATAGCGTTAAGACGGCGAGATATCGACTGCGGAAAAAACTGCAATTGCAAACCGAAGAAAACCTCACAGATTTCATATTAACCATTTGATTTTCCGTAAAAACCAATAAATTATGCCGTTGTACACCTTTTGTCTACCGACCTAAAGTAGGTGAACTTTGAAATAAGATGTACTTTTGGCTTAGGGAAAAACTGCTATGACTCCTAAAAAAAACATTAAAATTTTACGTCATGAAAAAAAACTACTGCCTGATGATGCTAACGATAGCAATTTCATCGAACGCTCAAGTTGTTAATGGTGATTTTGAGATCATAAAACCAAATGGAAAAATAAGTAATTGGGGAATTAACTTTAGCTTGCCCGCGGTTATAGATCTTGGAACTGGACAAAGTGTTTCTGACGAAATTATGTTTGATAATTACGTCGATTTTTCTTGTTCTTCAACTACCGACGCATTTTCTGGAGCAAGAGCGTTAGACATTCGCAATGCCTACAATATGACACAAGGCCAGGTAATTCCTGGTGGCGCAATGTTGTTTCACGACGCGTCGCAAGACAGTCCAGGTTGGAATCCTGGAGTTCCGGTAGCGCCAGGAATGGAAGTGTCGTTTTTAGCTTTTCACTATAAATATATTCCTTTTGGAGTCACTGATGTCATTGAAGCAGAATTGGTAGTATTGGGAGAAAATGGGGAAATCGGGCGCGCATCCATTCAGATTGCAGAGCCAGATTATGTTTATGATGGAAACGTACAATTTAAGTATGCGCAAGTGCCGGTCATCTATACTTCGAATGAAACTCCATTATGGATGTACATTTCGTTTTCGATGGGAACTTTAGAAAACGCAACCTTCGGAACTAAAATTATTATTGACAACGTTAGAGTCAACAATAGTCTGCTATCAAATAATCAATTTTCAAATTCACTCTTTTCAATTTTTCCAACAGTAACAACTCAAACTTTAAACATTGTAAAAGGAAAAAGTGCCAATGACGGTAATTATAACTTTAAGATTTACGCAATTGATGGTAAACTTGTAAGCGAGCAAGATCGAGCTTTTGATGAAAACACAGCGGTCATTTTGGATGTCAGCTCATTAACCAAAGGCATTTATCTTATTAAAAGTGAAGGATTTACCTCAAAATTTATAAAGAAATAATCCGAATAGTTTATCAATGATGTTTTTACATCTAAAGTATAAAATAATTTCATAAAAAAAAACACTAGTATCTCTGGTGTTTTTTTTTATGAAATTATTTTATACTTTAGATGCGCAAAAGTGAATTCCCAGACGCTTTCTATTTTCAGACCTGCTTTTTCTAATTTTTAATAGAAAGAAACCAATGAAACTAATCGGTTACGGTAAGGACAAAAAAGAAAATTCATTTAGAGAGCCGATCTATTCGGATAGCAAAGGCGTTCTATATAGTCATCAAGTTGACAACCGACACAATATTACGGCATTTAAGGCGGACAAATCTATCAACTCAGATTATGCCAAATTATATCTTTCAAAGAAGTTTAGCATAGGTTCTAAAGCGGCGATTGTATTTGTTGGAAAAGAGAATTACTTGCACTATGACTCAGCTCCGAACGCGATTGAGGAGATTATTCATTATTTGAATGACCATAGTACCATCTTCAATGTCAATGGAATATTAGACCAAGCCATGTTACTCAAAAACCGAATTTTTTCGGACCATTTTGTCGTAGATAATTTTGTGGTCAAGATGAGTCCAGATGATGACCAAATTGTTTTGTCTTTCGATTTTCCTTCCCCTAAAAAAGAAAATTTTTCAGAAAACGAAGTCAATAATCCGAAAAAAGAAGATAGCTCTACTCAAAAAGAGACTGCTAACAAAAAAGAAAAAGAAGCTATTTTTTCCAATGCTATTAAGCAATTAAATTCTGTTGATATGAACTTTGAACTAAAATTGAAGTTGAGGGCAGAAGAACGAAGAAGTAAACTCAAAACATTTAACTATCAGTTCAAACTGAATCAAAATGCATCTCGAAGAAAGAAAAATATTGAATAAGTATTTTTCTTTCTTGCTATTACTAAACAACAGTTGAACATTTTACAGAAAAAAAATATATTTGCATTCCGAAAATAAACGGGATGTAGCGCAGCCAGGTAGCGTACTAGCATGGGGTGCTAGTGGTCGCTGGTTCGAATCCAGTCATCCCGACTTGAAATCCATTCTTGTTAATAAGAATGGATTTTTTTATGAAAATAAAATTTGTCGCTTATTGATGAATGACTATTTTTAATTCTTTAACCCCAAGAACATGTCAAAACTTTCGCATATTGGTCCGAGTATTTTCTCCGTCATGTCGCAATTGGCAAACCAACACAATGCAATTAATCTGGCACAAGGATTTCCCAACTTTCCTGTAGATCCAATTTTAAAGGAAATCACATCAAAATGGGCAAAGGAAGAAATCCACCAGTATTTGCCCATGGCAGGTTATCCGCCACTTTTGGAAAAAATTGCCGAACTAACCTTCACTTCCTATCAAAAAAAAGTAAGCCCGACAACCAACATCCTAATCACAGCCGGTGCAACCGAAGGTATTTTTGCTTCGATACAAGCTTTAGTCGGTATAAATGAAGAAGTAATCATCTTAGACCCAAGTTATGATTGCTATGAAACCCCCATATTGCTCTGCAATGCCAAACCCATTCGCCTGAAAATGAATGACGATTTTACACCCAATTGGGAAGCTATTTCAGCAGTAATGAACTCAAAGACGCGAATGATAATTACCAACAATCCGCACAATCCGTCGGGTCGAATTTGGTCAGAAGCGGACTATGTTCAATTAGAAAAATTGCTCGATATTTTCACAAATGTACTCGTACTTTCTGATGAAGTCTATGAATATATTACTTTCGAGAACAAACATATTTCTGCGCATCATCGTCCGAAACTACGGGACAAAAGCATCGTGGTTTCTTCATTTGGAAAGTCATTTCATATTACAGGGTGGAAAGTAGGATATTTAATGGCGGCAGAACTCCTGATGATGGAAATTAAAAAAGTGCATCAATTCTTAGTTTTTAGTGTGAATAGCGTGGCTCAATATGCGTTAAATGACTACCTAGATATTGCAGAGGTCACAATCATCGGCGACTTCTACAAAGAAAAAAGAGACCATTTCACAAATTTGTTAGAAGGCTCTCAATTTGAATTATTACCGTGTGAAGGCACTTATTTTCAGGCGGCCAATTACAGTGCAATATCAAATGAAAATGACTTGCAATTTTCACAAAAACTACTGGTAGACTTCGGCGTTGCTACCATTCCCTTCTCTCCTTTTTTTGAACATGGAACCGAACTAAGGTGCATCCGATTTTGCTTTGCAAAAAAAGAAGATACATTAGAAAAAGCAGCGCGATTGCTGCTGCAACTTTAATCCTTTACGGTATGAAATTAAAAGTGCGCTTTTGCGTTATCTTATTACGTGCACTCCTCACTAGATTTTAACTAAAGGCTATGAAGAAGCAACTACTTATTTTATACCTATTCCTTACACCTATTCTAGTATTTAGTTTCACTTTTACAGTGACATCAACGCCTGAAAGTTGTTCTGGAAATGGCGCACTAGCATTTGCTGCAACGAGTACTGATCCAAATGGGAGTATTGTTTATGAAGTTTACTTACTGCCAAATACGTCAGTTCCTTTGGCAACGGTAACTAGCAATTCATTGGGAGGATTATCTGCTGGTAATTATAGAATTATTGCTAAAGAAACAGTTGGAACTGTTGTAACAGCGCAAGAACAGGATGTTACAATAAGTTTTGCGGTAGTGCCACTCACTTTCACTATCCAAACTTTTAATCAAGCTTGCTCTACCAATAGTAACATTACAGTAAATACTACCTCTGGTGTAGGTGTGTCATATGAAATATTCTTCGGGCCTTTGACCTTCCCTTTGCAAGCTTCAAATACATTTTCCGGATTGCCCATTGGAGTTTACCGTGTTCGGGTATTTGACGCTTGTGGTACTGGAGTGGTTTCGACATTTACTGTAACGCTCAATCCAACTGGCCTGGCAGTAGATCCACCGACTTTTGCAAATGTATCACCACCTTCATGCAATTTTACAGTTGTAAACAATACAGTTACGCCAGCAATCGGAACTGTTATTGGCTACCCTTTGTCTATCCAATATATTGTTCATCCACCTTCTGGTGGTGCAAACCAAATTTTCAACCTAACAGTGGCAACGGGTGACCCTTTAGCAGTTGATCTTTCACAAACCATTCCTTACTTTTTGAATCAAAATTATGATTATGACCTAATTATTACTGATGTTTGTGGATCTGTTTTTAATAACAATTTCCCTGTAACCCAAAACATCACTTTAGAAGCCACCAAAACGCGTGTCGTTTGTCTTGGGTATTTTTTTGAATTGGTGACCACGAATTTTACACCTCCATTCAATCTTAATTTTGATTCTAGTCCAGTCGGCTTTAATCCCATCAACTTTAATCCGAACTATCCAGGGCCATTTTTGGCTGATACTGTTGTTTTCGGCGCAAGTAATAATCCTGTTCCAGAAGGCGCGTATCAGGTGACGATAACAGATGGATGCGGCAGGACAAAAACTACTAATTTTAGTATAAATCCTGTGGTAGCATTACCATTTACTGTCGGAACAAATAATGGATGTACTACAAATAGTGGAACTATAGTAATCTCAGTTCCCGAATTTAAATTAGTAACCGCAACAATCTTAACTGCTCCCGCTGACTATCCGATAGAACTTCCCCACGATGTGTCTTCATTGATAGATGCTGCTGGAGTCCTAACCCTTAACCCTGTACCACTTGGTGACTACACTTTTCTTTTAACTAATGAATGTGGAGATACTTTTACTTCCGTAACAGTGACGGTTCCGATTTACGTCAATCAAGGGTTATTTCACGAAGTGCGACCCGGATGTGATCTTGGAGAAAGTTCCATAAGTATCGTAAGTTTCAATACTGCGCTCAGTTCAGTAAAAATAGTAGCAGCGCCTACTTCTTTTGCGCCTTCCTTGCCTTATGATGCCAGTTCAAATATTAGTTCGGGGCTTTTTTTTATGAATAGTCTGCCAGCTGGAAATTATGTTTTTGATGTGGTGGACGCATGCAATTTCAGCAATACTTTAGCAATTACACTTGTTGGTTATTCAATTACAAACGCGACTTTTTCGATCCAAGAAAATTGTGGTTCTTTTGATATTCATCTAAATTATGTTAGTAATGCCATTGCAAACGAAACATTTTGGCTACAAAAATTAACTAGTGTAACAGATGGAACTTGGGGACATCCAGCAACTGGAGTGGCGTATGATTCCGGCACATTGCCAAACGAGACAAATAGTTATTTATTGGCCAACAATACAACCACTTTCAATTTAGTATTTAGTGGCACTTTTAGAATTGTGCGCGGTTTCAGTGTTTTTAATAATGGGTCTGAAATTAACGCTGGAAGTGTGTTAAGTTTTGAACGAAATTGCATTGAA
The DNA here is from genome assembly GCA_031373195.1 of Flavobacterium sp. Classification (GTDB taxonomy): domain Bacteria; phylum Bacteroidota; class Bacteroidia; order Flavobacteriales; family Flavobacteriaceae; genus Flavobacterium. The sequence goes on from JANMML010000006.1 coordinate 22,518, forward strand.
ATTTTAAGTCCAATCTTTAGTTTTTACCAACAATTAGAAATTGTTGATGCTTATCGAATGCCATGTTCTCCAAACGGATCTCTCGACGTTGTACTTTCTGTCAATGGCCCATCGTCTATACAATATTCAATTATTGAAAAAGATGGTTTGCCTTTTAGTTTTAATAATGGAAACTCAAATGTTTTTACCAATTTAGAACCTGGTATTTACACCTTTCAAGTGCAAGACAATTGTGGCAATATCGTCAATCGTATATTTGATGTCAATAATCTATTGTCGCTAATCACCACGACTACTCCAAGTGACTTACTACTTTGCAGCGATGTCATTACCAACGCGGAAACTTTTGATCTCACGACCCAAAGTTCGATTATACTTGGTACGCAAACGGCTAATTTGTATACTATTTCTTATCATGAATCGCTGGCTGGTGCACAAAACAACACCAATCCAATTCTCAATTTGACCGCTTACAATCCAAACGCAAATCCTCAAACCATTTACGCTCGAATCGTTTACACACTTTTGCCGAATTGCTACGAAACGACGTCGTTTGATCTCATTGTTGGCCAAAATCCAAAATTACTCCTTGACAGTTCTTATCTGGGCTGTGAGTCAAGTCCGATTACAATAAATGCAGCGGTCGGAAATCTTACTACAACAACCTATTTATGGTCCGATAGTTCTACTTCGCCAACCTATACTATTTCAAATGTTGGGACTTCAATACTTACGGTCACCGCAACCAATTCTTACGGAAGTTCCGGACAAAATTGCCCCATGTCAAATCAAATAGAGGTGACTATTTCTGAACCACCAATTATCGATCGAATTGAAACCTCAGATTGGACCAATAACGAAAACTCCATAACCGTATTCACTTCGAATTCGGGCTCTTTTGAGTATTCCTTGGATAATGAAATGTATCAAAATGAAAACACTTTTTCCAATTTAAGCCCAGGCGTTTATACGGTTTATGTGCAAGACAAATTAGGTTGTGGTTTGGTAGAAGAAGAAGTTTGGTTGCTCTACTATCCGTACTTCTTTACACCCAATAACGACAGCTATAATGATACTTGGTTTATTGCCAATTCCGAAAATGAACCAGAATTGAAAATTTATATTTATGATCGATACGGACAATTAATCAAGTTTTTGGATGGTAAGGACAAAAGCTGGGATGGCACGTTTAATGGAAATCAAGCAGTTTCAACCGATTATTGGTTTTTAGTAACGCGGCAAGATGGACGAACCCATCGTGGACATTTTACTTTAAAACGATAGATTAAAATTAACCGCAGATTTAGGATTTGGGATGATAAAATCTGTGAATCTGCGGTTAATTTTTTAATCCTTTTCTTATCTTTATCCAAAATTGAAACTTATGAATTTCTCAGCAAAAATGCTCCGAGACGATGCGCTCAAAGGAAAAGTTATCGTTGTGACAGGTGGAGGCAGTGGTTTAGGTAAAGCGATGACGCAGTACTTTCTAGAACTCGGTGCGCAAGTTGCGATTACTTCTCGAGATCTAGAAAAACTTAAGAATACTGCAAGCGAATTAGAAAAATCAACAGGAGGAACTTGTTTGCCATTGGCTTGCGATGTGCGTCATTATGATCAAGTTGAAGGCATGCTTCAGCAAGTTTTAGAAACTTTTGGAAAAGTAGATGTCCTACTCAACAACGCGGCTGGAAATTTCATTTCACCTACCGAAAGACTGTCTGCCAATGCTTTTGATACTGTAATCGATATTGTCCTCAAAGGTTCCAAAAACTGTACACTCGCTTTCGGAAAACACTGGATTGACAGCAAGCAGGAATCGGCAACCATTTTGAATATTGTTACGACCTATGCTTTTACAGGATCCGCTTACGTGGTTCCGAGTGCCACCGCAAAAGCGGGCGTTCTCGCCATGACCAGAAGTTTGGCGGTTGAATGGGCGAAATACGGAATCCGCTCGAATGCCATTGCACCCGGACCTTTTCCTACCAAAGGCGCTTGGGATAGATTGCTTCCTGGCGACTTAGCAGAAAAATTCGATATGGCGAAGAAAGTGCCTTTAAAACGTGTTGGAGATCACCAAGAATTGGCGAACCTAGCGGCTTATTTGGTGTCTGATTTCTCCGCGTATATCAATGGTGAAGTCGTTGTGATTGATGGTGGAGAATGGTTGAAGGGCGCAGGACAATTCAATTTACTAGAGCAGATTCCGGAAGAAATGTGGGATATGTTGGAGATGATGATTAAAGCTAAGAAAGATAAATAGAAGAAAGACCGCTGCGCTGTAAGAAGAAAGAAAAATAGATGCAAGACCGCTTCGCTGCAAGAAGAAAGATAAATCAGTTATGACACTCCTTGTCTTGCAGCGCAGCGATCTTGTCTCTTTCAGCGCAGCGGTCTATCTAGCCCGGATAGGAACGGCATCCTTTTTCCGCTTCCTTTAAGCGGGAAAAGATAGAGTGGATAGCCGGAATAGCTCCTAAAAAAACGCAACCATCAACTGACAACCATCAACTTAGCCTTATTAACTTTTGTTAACAAATAAGCCTTGAAAAACCCAGATTAAATTGTATTTTTACGGCTCAAAATCTGAAAAAATAAATGGGTAAAATCATTGCGATAGCCAATCAAAAAGGCGGTGTTGGAAAAACGACTACTTCGGTAAATTTGGCCGCGTCTTTGGGTGTTTTAGAGAAAAAAGTATTGCTTATTGATGCCGACCCGCAAGCGAATGCGAGTTCAGGTTTGGGTATCGATATCGAAACCGTATCGATTGGTACCTATCAAATGTTGGAACACAGCAATTTGCCACAGGAAGCTATTATCAAGTGTTCAGCTCCGAATGTATGGGTGATTCCAGCCCATATCGACTTGGTGGCGATTGAAATTGAATTGGTAGACAAAGAGAATCGCGAATATATGCTGAAACAGGCATTAGCCGCAATCAAAGACGATTACGATTATATTTTGATTGATTGTGCGCCATCGTTGGGTTTGTTGACTTTGAATGCGTTGACGGCTTCTGACTCGGTGATTATACCGATTCAATGTGAATATTATGCTTTGGAAGGCTTAGGGAAATTATTGAACACCATCAAAAGCGTTCAAAAGATTCACAATCCAGATTTAGATATTGAAGGTTTGTTATTGACGATGTTCGATTCGCGTTTGCGTTTGTCGAATCAGGTGGTAGAGGAAGTTCAAAAGCATTTCAACGATATGGTTTTTACGACTATTATTCAGAGAAATGTCAAATTGAGTGAAGCTCCAAGTTACGGAGAAAGTATCATCAATTACGACGCAACAAGCAAAGGAGCAACGAATTACCTTCATTTAGCTCAAGAGATTATTAAGAAAAATAGTAATTAGAATTATGTCACAAGCAGTAAAAAAACAAGCATTGGGAAGAGGATTATCTGCCTTGTTGAAAGATCCTGAAAACAATATTCAGTCTGTAAATGATAAGAATGCCGAAAAATTAGTGGGTCATATCATTGAATTGGATATCGATTCGATTGAAATCAATCCGTTTCAACCGAGAAGTAATTTTAACGAAGAATCACTGCAGGAATTAGCGATGTCTATTCGTGAATTGGGCGTGATTCAACCTATTACGGTTCGCAAAATCGACTTCAATCAATACCAATTAATTTCTGGGGAAAGAAGACTGCGTGCTTCTAAAATAAACGGTTTAACTACCATTCCAGCGTATATCCGAATCGCCAATGATCAGGAATCTTTAGAAATGGCTTTGGTAGAAAATATCCAACGTCATGATTTAGATCCGATAGAGATTGCACTCTCCTACCAAAGATTAATTGAAGAAATTCAATTGACGCAAGAACAAATGAGCGAACGTGTGGGTAAAAAACGCTCTACAATTGCTAATTATTTACGCTTATTAAAATTAGATCCGATTATTCAAACAGGGATTCGTGATGGTTTTATCAGTATGGGTCATGGTCGTGCCATCATCAATATTGACGATCAAGATGTGCAAACTGATATCTATCAAAAGATTGTGAGTCAAAATTTGTCGGTAAGAGAAACGGAAGCCTTGGTTAAAAATTATCAAGAAAGCATAAAACCGACCGCAAAAAAAACAGCGAAAGTAGCCACTTTTGATGTCGCTGAACACGAGAAAAAAGCCATTGCCAATTATTTTGGAACCAAAGTGGACGTAAAAGTAGCTGGAAATGGAAAAGGAAAAATTACAATACCATTTCACTCGGAAGAAGACTTTAATAGAATCATCAAATTGATTAAAGGGTAAGTGCATAGGAGGATCGTCATACTACTTTGGCTATTTTTTAGCACAACGCCACTGATTTTTGGTCAAGAAGAACCTGCTCCGCTTTTAATCGCCAAAGACTCCATAAAAAACGATGATATTAATCCGCTTGCACCCGCTAAAGCAGCCTTTTATTCCGCGATTCTTCCTGGATTAGGTCAAGCGTACAATAAGAAATACTGGAAAATTCCAATTGTATATGGTGCCCTCGCAACTACAATTTATTTCTATACCACCAACAACAATTTCTACCATGAATTCCGTGGCGTATACAAAGACCGATTGGCTGGAATTTCCAATCCCAAGTATGATTACTTGGATGATGATCGTTTAATTGAAGCACAACGTTTTTACAAACGAAATCGAGATTTGTCGCTTTTATTAACTGTTGGGTTTTATGTGTTAAACATCATTGACGCCAATGTTGATGCGCACTTAGGACAGTTTAACGTGAATGATAATTTATCTATTCGTCAAGACTTATTTCTTGATCAGCGGTATATGAAACCTAATTTTGGTGTGGCTTTAAATTACAAATTCAAATGAAAATTGCACTGCTAGGATATGGGAAAATGGGAAAAGTGATTGAGAAAGTCGCTTTGTCTCGTGGGCATGAAATTGTCCTGCGAAAAGACAGTTCTTCTTCTTTCGATGGATTAGAAAATGCAGAAGTCGCCATTGATTTTAGCATTCCTGATGCTGCAGCGGGTAACATTTTGACTTGTTTTGATACTAACGTTCCAGTTATTTGTGGCACCACCGGTTGGTTGTCTCAATATGAAGAAATGGTGGGACACTGTAAAGCAAAGAACGGAGCTATGATTTATGGTTCTAATTTTAGTTTAGGCGTTAATTTATTTTTTGAAATGAATACGTATTTAGCGAAATTGATGTCGAAATTCGATCAATATAAAGTGCGAATGGAGGAAATTCATCACACACAAAAGTTAGACAGTCCAAGCGGAACCGCGATTACTTTGGCGAATGATATTATCGATCAAACTCAATATACGAATTGGGTTTTACAAAACGCCAATGCCAATGAAGTGCTCATCAATGCCCAAAGAATTGAAAATGTACCAGGAACACATACGGTGATTTACGATTCTGAAATTGATTCGATTGAAATCAAGCATACTGCGCACAACAGAGACGGTTTTGCATTGGGCGCCGTGATTGCTGCAGAATGGATTATCGGCAAAGAAGGGGTCTTTTCAATGAAAGACGTTTTAGAATTAAATTGAGATATAATATAAACTGAAATTTGGTGTTCGATTCCTAATCCAACCTAAAAATCAAAAAATTAGAAATTATGACTTTATTACAATGGTTTATTTTTTTCTTGGTGCTACAAGTGATTCACTTTATTGGAACTTGGAAAATATACGAGGCAGCTAACAGAAAAAGATGGGAAGCGGCAGTCCCAATTTACAATGCAATTGTGTTGATGAAAATTCTTAATCGACCTACTTGGTGGACCATTTTGCTCTTCGTGCCCATTGTCAATCTGATTATGTTTCCCGTAATTTGGGTGGAGACCTTGCGTAGTTTTGGCAAAAACACGACGCCTCATACGCTTTTGGCTATTTTTACTTTCGGTTTATATATTGCCTACGTAAATTATACCGAAAAACTTGATCATATTCCCAACCGTAGTCTCATTCCAGTAAACAAAACAGCGGATACCATTAGTTCCCTGTTATTTGCCATTGTAGTAGCGACGATTGTGCACACTTACGTCATGCAACCTTATCAAATTCCAACGTCCTCTTTAGAGAAATCGCTATTGGTAGGTGATTTTCTTTTCGTAAGTAAATTTCATTATGGTGCTCGAGTTCCAATGACTACTGTTGCTTTGCCAATGGTGCATGATACCGTTCCATTATTGCACAAAAAATCATACAATAAATGGCCGCAACTACCTTATTTACGTTTGCCGGGATTATCAAAGGCGGAAAAAAATGACATTGTAGTTTTTAACTGGCCGGTGGATACGGTTTATAAATTTTTCGATAAATCCAAAAGAAAAGCCGATAAGCCCATTGATAAGAAGTCAAATTATGTAAAAAGATGTCAAGGCACACCTGGCGACATGTTACAAATTAAGGATGGGGTGGTCTTTATTAATGGAAAGCAACTAATTTTACCCGAGCGCGCAAAACCTCAGTATTCGTATACTGTAACGACGAATGGTAACTCGTTTGACCCAACGTATTTGATTAAAGAATTGCACATCACCGATGGTATTTATCAAACAGGAGCAAATACTTTTCTTTTTTCTGCTTTAACGGAAGAGTCAGCTAGCAGGTTGAAAAACAATCCAGTGGTAACGAATATTGAAAGAAATATTTCTCACGATCCGGAACCGGCAGTTTTTCCACAAATTTCTAATTCATGGAACAAAGACAATTACGGACCCATTTACATCCCAGAAGCAGGCAAAACAATTGCACTGACTGCCGAGAATATTCCATTCTATAAAAGGATTATCAGCGAATATGAAGGGAATGATTTGAAAGTAACAGGTTCTGAAATCAGAATCAACGGTAAGGTTGCAAAATCGTATACCTTTCAACAGGATTATTATTGGATGATGGGAGACAATCGACACAATTCGGAAGACAGTCGCTATTGGGGTTATGTTCCTGAAAATCACATTGTAGGAAAACCTGTTCTTATTTGGCTAAGTATGGATAACAATGAAACTGGTTTCAAAAAAATACGATGGGAAAGAATGTTTACGACCGTTGGTGGCGAAGGTCAACCTTACTCCTATTTTAAATTTTTCTTAATCGCGTTGGCAGCTTATTTTGGAATTACGTTCTATTTAGACAAGAAGAAGCAAGCCGATAGCTAATATATTTCACTGTTTAAGCGTGGAATTGTTTAATCGTTAATTCGGAATATTGAGTAGATGATACTGCGGTTAAATGGTTAAACGAATAAACAAATACACGATTAAACGATTAAACGAACAAACGAATAAACAACCCCACGAGTTCACGTCAAATGCCTATCCTTCTTCATCCTACGTATTTCCCCTCTATAAGTCATTTTGTTGCCATGGCTCAAGCGGACCGTATAATTCTTGAAGTTGAAGACAATTTCCAAAAACAAACCAACAGAAATCGAACTTACATTTACAGTCCAAATGGTATTCAGTTGCTCAACATTCCCATCAAACATAGCAAAGAAAGACATCAAAACATTAAGGAAGTACGCATAGAAACAGCGTTTGATTGGCAAAAACAACATTTCAAATCATTGGAGGCGGCTTATAGAACTTCTCCTTTTTTTGAATATTATGAGGATAGCTTAATGCCTATTTTTACAAAACAACATAACTTCTTGATTGACCTAAATATCGAAACGATGCAAATTGTATCGAAATGTCTTGGAATGCCTTTTGACTTTGAAAAAATCGTGGAGTACTTTCACGAAGTGCCTGAATACAATGATTTTAGAAGTCTAGTGAATGGAAAAAAAGACACTGCATCTTTTGAATCATACACCCAAGTTTTTGGAGATAAGCACGGATTTCTCAATAACCTAAGTATCCTTGACTTGTTATTTAATGAAGGTCGATTTGCATTAGATTACCTTAAGAAGCAACGAATTTAGACTATTCATCAAAAGTCAACCTAGTCATAATCGGAAAGTGATCTGAATTGACAAAATCTGGAAAACTCTCAAAGCTTTTTACTTTCATACTTGGATCGGCAAGGATATAATCGATTCGCGCTGGGTAATATCTAAAGTGATACGTATTGCCAAAACCACTGCCCGCTTCTTCAAAAGTATCATTCAAATCGCCTTTAATATTGCGATAAACAAACGAATAAGCGCTATTATTCATATCGCCACAAATGATGATGGGATATTTGCAATCTTTTTTGTGATTCATGATAATCTCCGCTTGCTGCTGTTGCTTCTTGAATGCAGTGCTAATCCGATTAAAAACCATTTCTGACTTTCGCTGATTTATTACGTCGATGTTCTCGGAAATTTCATTGACATCTGGTGAAATCTTAATCGATTCCAACTGCATATTATAGACACGAATAATGTCCTTTCCTTTCTTTATGTCTGCAAAAATGACGGAATTATTTGAGTTAGGAAAAGTCAAGTTTCCTTCCTCTATGATTGGAAATTTAGAGAAAATGGCCTGTCCACTTTTTATCTTATTGCCTTGCATATAAATATAACGATGAGGATAAACTTTTAAATCGATTTTCGCGGCTAAGGAATATTCTTGAATACAAACAATATCAGGATTTTTGTCGTTGATAAAAGTTCGAATATACGTCACCACATCGGTGTTGGGCAACCAATTAAAAAGATTAAATAATCGTACATTGTAACTCATCACTACAAAGTCCTTTTCCTCGCTTGGCAAATTGATCGCGGAAAATTTATAAAACTTATTGATAAAAGTAATTCCCATGAGAAGAACCAATCCTGAAAGAAAGATTTGCTTCTTAAACTGAATAAGCCAATAGATAAAAAATAAGCCATTGAAGATTAAAAACAGCGGTAAAATCAAGGTCAAAACCGAAAGAATAGGGAATAATTTTGGCGCTAAGAATGGTAAAACATAGGCAAGAAAAGTCAGTATAGTTAACACTATATTGAAGAAAAACATTGCTTTATTGAACCACGATAACTTTTTCATTCACTTATTTCCCTGCTTTAAACAAAAATTCCTTCTCTTCTTTGGTTAAACTGTCATATCCAGATTTACTGATTTTATCTAAAATATCATCAATTTGTTGTTGTGTTTTGTCTTTAGTGAGCACTTTTGAAACAGTTTGATTTGGCTTTGTACCGTAATTACGATGCACTTTTTTAAACGGCGTTGTTTTTCTCGGACGAGAAAAAGTAACGAAATAATCCAATAGAAATGAAACACCTTTGCTTAAATCTGTTCCGCTAACCAGTAACTTGACGTAAATAAACCCAAAGAAAGCGCCGGCTAAGTGCGCCACGTGTCCACCTGTGTTCTCTGTAAAAATTTGAATCAAGTCTAACAGCAAAATCACAAACGTAAATTGCCACAGTTTGACATTACCGATCAACAGTAATCTTAAATTCATAAATGGAGAATACGTGGCTGTTGCGACTAAAATGGCCATAATCGCTCCCGATGCACCGACAATCGATGAGTTACCACCAACCATCAAAACGGAATAGAAAAGTATAAAAATAAGACCCGAAAAAATACCGCTCAACAAATACAACCCTAAAAATTGCTTTTGATTGAAAAAAGTCAAGAAAATTCGACCTGCAAAATTCAATACAATCATATTGAATAACAGATGAAAAAATCCTGCGTGAAAGAAGAAATAGGTCAGTAAAGTCCATGGTTTGAATAATACTTCCGTCGCATCCGAAGACAAAGCAATCCAAGTTGGAAAATCAAACGCGCCCAATCTGAAGCGATAGAAAAGAATCAATGAAAGTAAAAACACGCCACAATTCCAATAGATGACTTTTTGCTCAAAGCCGCCCATTTTATATTGCATTTTTAAATCGTCTAGTATGTTCATTTGTTTAGATTGTTAGACTTTTAGATTTTAAGACTGTAAGATTCTATGCTAATTATTAAATTCAAATTCTTATTTCTTGTTTCTTATTTACACACGTTAATTCCAACGATTACCCGTAAATTGATTCTTCTTCCAATACCACATCATTAAAAAACCTATTAACGCACCGCCGATATGAGCAAAATGGGCTATCCCGCTGGCACCGCCAAAGATCGATTGTCCCGAAACTCCCAGAATCAAATCGACCACCAATAAACCCGGTACAAAATACTTCGCTTTTATTGGAACTGGAATAAACATCAATGCCAATTCAGCATTGGGAACCATAAATGCGAATGCAACTAGCAATCCGTAGATGGCACCTGAAGCACCGACCATCGGTATATTATGAGCGTCAAAAAATGATTTAAGTTGTAATCCTATATCAGGTCTTCCCATCACTTGCACACTATCGCCGTTTAAGAGCGATTGTATTTCGGCTGAAGAATATCCACTTTCTATAAGCAAATTATATCCTTCTCGAAATTGAAAGTAATTGATAAGTGTGTGAAACGCTGCCGCCCCCAATCCACATGAAATATAAAAGAACAAGAACTTCTTTCCACCCCAAAAATATTCTAAGGATGAGCCAAAAGAATACAAGGCAAACATGTTAAAGGCGATGTGCATGAAACCTCCGTGCATAAACATATGGGTGAGAATTTGCCAATATTCAAATTTGGAATTCTCAAAAAAGAACAAAGAAAGATAGTCGTAGGCTTGCTCACCCACAAACAAGGTTCCCGCAAAAAACAAGATATTAATAATAAGCAACTGTTTTACAGTTGGTGTAATCTGCATCATAAGGCGAATTTTTTATCTAAATCTTCCACACTCATGGTGATGAAAGTAGGTTTTTGAAAGGGTGAAATGTTTGGTTCTTTGCAAGCGAACAGTCCATTAACAATGTTCTCTTGTTCTTTTTCTGTCAAGTACATGCCGGCTTTTACCGCTAAGCTTTTCGCCATCGACTTGGCAATGGTATCATTTTGACTAAAGCTATTGCTTGGAATTCCATCATGCAAATCTCCTAATAACTGCTCGAAAATTAAATTAACTTGGGAATCAGAAACATTCGAAGGCAAACCAATTATCACGATATGATCGTCTTGATTGGCATCAAATTGAAAACCTGTATTGGTTAGCGATAATTGTAATTCTTCGATAAGATGGATTTCATTTTTCGAAAAATACAAATGCAACGGAAATAACAATTGCTGACTAGCAGCATGTTCAACGGTCATATTCGTCAAGAACTGCTCATATAATATGCGTTGATGAGCGCGCTGCTGATCAACGATGATCATTCCAGATTTGATTGGATTGACGATATACTTCTTCTGAATTTGGTAGGTTTTCTTGATGTCCTTTTCGACTTCCTCTCCGTCAAATAAACTTGATTTTTCCTCATCCTGTTCAAAGTGCATTCCTCCTATATCGACCAAACTATCGGTATCATCTTTCAATCCAACATATAAGCCTTCCCATGCCGCAGACTCATTTTTACTCTGATACTTACCAGTTGTCTTATCATTCTTTTTTGGAGACATTTCCGCCGAAAACGGATTGTAATTTCCATCCACTTGAATCGTCGGAGTAGACCCCGCCGCATTTTTGTAGTGATAAGGCGTATCTAAATTGGCGTCTCGTTCAAAATCAAGAATTGGCGCTACATTAAATTGCCCTAAACTATGTTTGATGGTCGACCGTAATATCGCATACAAGGCTTGTTCATCGTCAAATTTAATTTCTGTTTTTGTTGGATGAATGTTAATATCGATCGTGTTCGTTGGAACGGTCAAATACAAGAAATAACTTGGTTGCGCGCCCTCCCGAAGTATGCCTTCATAAGCATTCATGACGGCGTGGTGCAAATAACCACTTTTAATGTAGCGATCATTGACAAAGAAAAATTGCTCCCCACGGTTTTTCTTTGCAAATTCAGGTTTACCAACAAATCCTTCTATTTTTAGTATATCCGTTTCTTCAGTAGCTGGGACCAATTTCTCGTTGGTTTTTCCTGAAAAAAGAGAAACAATGCGCTGTCTTAAATTGGAAATTGGTAATACAAACACTTCATTCCCATTATGATAAAACGTAAAATGAATATTTGGATGTGCAAGGGCAACCCGCTGAAACTCATCCATAATATGCCTAAACTCAATAATTTCTGATTTTAGAAAGTTGCGCCGCGCCGGTATATTAAAAAATAAATTCTTAACGGAAAATGAAGTTCCTCTGGGCGTTACAACAACATCTTGAGATACTAATTTACTTCCTTCAATAATGATTTGCGTGCCCAACTCCTCTTGTACTTGCTTGGTTTTTAATTCAACGTGAGCAATAGCAGCAATAGAGGCCAAGGCTTCCCCTCGAAATCCTTTGGTGTGTAGTTGAAATAAATCTTCCGCTTTTCTAATTTTGGAAGTCGCATGACGTTCGAAACACAATCGTGCATCGGTGACACTCATTCCCTTTCCATTATCAATCACTTGAATGAGCGATTTACCGGAATCTTTTATAATTAATTTGATGTCGGTAGCTTCCGCATCTACTGCATTTTCTAATAGTTCTTTGACCACTGATGCTGGACGCTGCACCACTTCACCGGCGGCAATTTGATTGGCAACATGATCTGGAAGTAGTTGAATAATACTCGACATTACTAATATTTAGAATTGGAATTTATGCCCAAGTTGACAAATTTAACGAAAATCCACTAGCTTTTACAGCCAAGAATATCATAAAAAGAAAAAACCTGCACGATTAAAGCAGGTTTTAGTAGATATTTATAAAACAACTCTATTCTTTGAGCTTTCGCGGTTGATCCTCAATTTGTGGCTGACCGCTCGACAATTCTTGTAGGTTGTTATGTTTGGAATTCAATTTTGATTGTTGACGTAAATACGCCATCTTAATCGCTGCAATAGCCGCCTCTGTTCCTTTGTTGCCATGAATACCGCCACTTCTGTCAATCGATTGTTGTTCCGTATTGTCAGTCAACACACAAAAAATTACGGCAACATCAGACAATACATTGAGGTCTTTTATTCCTTGAGTGACACCTTCACAAACAAATTCAAAGTGCATGGTCTCCCCTTTAATGACGCAGCCAATAGTAATTACTACATCGACATTCTGCGTCTCAATCATTTTTTTTGAACCGTACACAAGCTCAAAACTTCCAGGAACATTCCAACGAATGATATTTTGAGGCAACGCGCCACAGTCAATTAAAGCGCTTTCAGCACCTGAATATAGACCATTGGTAACCGTATCGTTCCACTCTGAAACAACAATCCCAAACCGAAAATCTTTCGCATTTGGGATTGTGTTTTTATCGTAATTGGATAAATTTTTATTTGCAGTAGCCATTTTAAATTAGGATTTGCGATTTAGGATTTTGAATTTAAAACCGAATCATTCTCCTGAAATCTAAATTTATTGAGCCAAACCAATCATAGCATCTATGGCAGAACCTTCTGGAGAACTTTCGTATTTTTCCTTAATTTCTGTAAAATATTTCAGCGCATCCGCTTTTTTGCCCAAGGCTAATGCAGTTTGACCAGCTTTTTGCAAGAAACGTGGTGTTGTCATATCGTTCTTGTTCATTTCAGATGCTTTGACATACCTTTCCAAAGCTTCGTTGAATTGCTTTTTCTGCGCATACGCATCCCCAACGGCACCAATAGCTAATACACTTAAAATCATATCATCTGATTTGAAATTTTCAAGTGAAGTAATTGCTTCAGCATATTTCCCTGTATTCAAATAAGAAATTCCCGCGTAGTAATTTGCTAAATTTCCTGCAGATGTACCTGAGAATTTATCAGCAATTTCAACAAAACCAAGACTTCCTTTTGCACCTTTAAGACAAACATTAAATAACGAATCCGCATTTGTAGTTGCATCTACCGCTTTCTGGAAATTTTGTTGCGCTTCAAATATCTCTGTTGCCGCTTCATCTTCTTTAGGCTGAACAATAAATTTTTGGTACAATAAATAACTTACGGTAACCAAAGCAATCGCTGCTACTACTCCAAAAATATATTTTTGATTTTTAGCAACCCAATCTTCAGTTTTTGAAGCAGTTTGATCTAAAGAATTAAAAACACCTGCCGTTGTACTATCTTTTTCATCAACTTTTACATCTTCTAAATAAGCTGAATCTTTTTCTTCTTTTTCTTTTGGAGCTTTGTAACCTCTTTTATTATACGTTGCCATCTATTTTAAATTAGTGAGCCGCAAAAATAAAATTTTTATTCAAACACACGCAAAAAAAATTGATTTAATATTGATTTTTTTATCGAAAAGCATGAATTGAATCCTAAATCTACAATCCTACCACAAAAAATGTATTAAAATATTTCGAACGCCCCGATTTAAAAGTATTTTTTCAATAATTTGCACGCGAATTCAAAATCAATTTTGAATAAAAAAGACTACCCTATTTTTTAGTAAAAATACCCCATGCATTTAGAATCGATTTCCTTATTTAACTACAAAAATTTTTCGGATGTCACCTTCGAGTTCGATACTAAAATTAATTGCTTCGTCGGGAAAAATGGAGTCGGGAAAACCAATGTTTTGGATGCCATTTACCATCTAGCCTATGGAAAGAGCTATTTCAATCCTTTAGCCGTGCAGAATATTAAACATGGTGAAGAATTTTTTGTTATTGACGGCAACTTCCTCATCAAAGAAAGAACGGAACAAATTGTTTGTAGTTTAAAAAGAAACCAAAAAAAAATCTTGAAACGCAATGGAAAGCTCTACGAGAAATTTTCGGATCATGTGGGACTCATTCCACTTGTCATTATTTCTCCTGCAGACCGCGATCTGATTGTGGAAGGAAGCGAGACCAGAAGAAAATTTATTGACACTGTGATTTCACAATCTGATAGTTCCTATTTGCAACAGTTGATTCAGTACCAAAAAATTTTACAACAGCGCAATGCTTTACTAAAATATTTTGCACTCAATCATGTTTTCGAAAACGACACTTTATCCATTTACAATGACCAACTAAACCAACTTGGTCATAACATCTACGAAAAAAGGAAAACTTTCTTGCTTGAATTTACTCCGATTTTCAACAAACATCATCAAGAAATTTCGGGCGGGGAAGAAACGGTTCAATTGGTGTATGAAAGTCAACTCCACGACAAGCAACTTTTGCTATTATTGGAAGAGCACCTTTCAAAAGATCGCCTACTCAATTTCACCTCTGTCGGAATTCATAAAGATGATTTATCCTTCGAAATAGAACATTTCCCAATTAAAAAATTTGGTTCACAAGGCCAACAAAAATCATTTCTGATTGCATTGAAATTAGCTCAGTTTGAATTCATGAAAAAGCAAAGTGGCGAAAAACCAATGCTACTGTTTGATGACATTTTTGACAAGTTAGATGAAAATCGAGTTAGTAAGATTGTCTCGATGGTCAACAATGACGAATTTGGTCAACTTATAATTTCTGACACACACCCCGATCGAACGGAAAAAATTGTAAAACAAACCCATCAGACCTATAAAATATTTAACCTTTAATTTAAAAGGAATAGCTATTTTAAGAATGAATATTTAACTAATTTTGTAGCCCTAATTTAGAATTGACATGAAGTTTAAAATCTATATTGCAACACTTTTTTCCTTTCTAATTCTGTCTTGCAATGGGCAGAAAAATGATGCTTATGAAAATATAGCGCCAGCCACTTTTGCTGAAAAAATTAAGGCAATACCTAAACCGCAAATCATCGATGTTCGAACTTCTGAAGAGTATAATGGTCAGCACATCGACAAGGCGCAAAATATCAATTGGAACGGAAATGATTTTGAAAACAAAGCTGCTGCATTAGATAAAAAACAACCTGTATTTGTGTATTGTATGGTCGGCGGAAGAAGCAAAAAAGCTTCTGACAAATTGGTTGAAATGGGTTTTTCTAAAGTATATGATTTACAGGGAGGTATCATCAAATGGAATGCGGCCGCTTTTTCAAAACCAAGCGAAAAAATTGTCGGAATGTGCTCGCAAGAATACGGAGACTTGCTAAAATCAAAGCCGAAAATAATGGTCAATTTTTATGCAGATTGGTGTGAGCCGTGCATCAAAATGAAGCCTTACATTACGAAAATGCAAACTGATCTGAAAGATCAAATTACCATAGTCCGTTTGAATGCTGACGAAAATAAAACCTTGATTTCTGACTTAAAACTAGACGGTCTTCCCGTCATTCTAATTTATGAAAATGCCGAACTGAAATGGAAGCATATCGGTTTCCTAAGCGAAGAAGATCTTGAAAAACAACTACAATAATCCAAAATGCTGTCGAAAGAAACGTTACTTTTTCTAGAAGATCTCAAAGCTAATAATAACCGAGAATGGTTTTTGGCCAACAAGAAACGATACGAATCGTATAAAGAAGAGTACCATCAATTGATTAGAGATTTGCTAGAAATCATGAAACCTCATGATGCTTCTTTAGCCATGCTTGAAGTAAAAAACTGTACCTTCAGAATCAACCGCGATATCCGATTTTCTAAAGACAAGTCTCCCTATAAAACACACATGGGTATTTGGTTGCGTTCAGGTTCACTTCATGCGGAAGCCCCTGGTTATTATGTTCATATCGAAAAAGATGCTTCGTTTGTTGGCGGCGGTTTGTACTGTCCAATGCCAGAACAAATTCAAAAAATAAGAAAAGAAATCAACTTTTTTTATGAAGACTTACAATCAATATTGAACGATGATTCTTTTAAATCAACCTATGGCAATCTCAATAGAGAAGAAAATTCAACATTAAAAAACCCGCCCAAAGGGTACGAAAAAGATAATCCTGGCATCGAATATCTAAAGCTGAAAAGCTATACCGCCACTCAAAAAATGAACAACTCCGATTTGACTAAAAACGATTTTGCCCAAGTCATTAGTCAAAAACTACTCGCGCTTAAACCACTCAACGAATTTATTAATCGTGCTTTAAACGTGGAAGATTAATGGAAAATAAATCTAAAAGAAGAATACTGTTTCTGGGAGAAACGTATCGAGCCGACGCCATCACGTGGATTAATGGACTGAAGGAATTCGGTGATTTTGAAATTGTTACCTGGGAGCTAAAATCACCTAGCAGTGGTTTTTTTAATCGCATATCACGACTTGTTGAATACTGTGGCGCCATGTTCAATATCAATAAACTTGTCCAAACTTATAAGCCAGATATGGTTATTGCAGAACGAACCACCAGCTATGGTTTTCTTGCGGCCTTATGCGGCGTGCAGCCTTCTGCCATTGCGCAACAAGGAATTAGTGATTTATGGCCAGAAAATTCATTATTAATTCCGTGTAAGAAATTGATTCAACATTATGCCTTCAAAAAAGCAACGTTAATTCACGCATGGGGAATGGCCATGACCTACTCGATGAAAAATACAAATGTCGACATGAATAAAGTGTTGGTGCTTGCAAAAGGAGTCGATGTGTCGCGTTTCAAAAGGACGAATACCAAAGAAATCCATTCGATCAAAGCCATTGTCACTCGTTCGTTATTGCCAGAATATCGCCATAGCACAATTATCAAAGCTTTTGAAATAATTCATCAACAAGGAATTGATTTCACTTTGACTATTGTTGGTGATGGACCTCAATTAGCACATTTAAAACACCTAGCGCAGACACTAAAAATTAGTTCGAAAGTAGTATTTGCAGGCCGTATCCCAAATGAAGCGCTTCCAAAATTAATGAACCAACATAATTTTTATATCAGCATGCCAACTACTGAAGGCGTTTCTTCTTCATTGTTTGAAGCGATGGCTATTGATTGTTATCCCATTGTAAGTGATGTGTTGGGTAATCAATGTCTCATAACCCATCGAGAAAACGGTCAGTTGGTGAAAGTGGATGACAAAGAAATGTTAGCCAAAGAAATAATTTGGGCATACGAAAATCAAGAGTACCGAAATCAAGTAATTGATAAAAACAGAAAATTTGTCCATGAAAAAGCCAATTACAAACATAATATGAAGATAATAGCAGACCGCTACCACGAGTTAATTACTAATTTTAAGACTCACTAATGTGCGGAATTAATGGAATATTGCATTTGCAACCACAACGAAAAGTAGAGGAACGTCTACTGACGATGATGCGTGATGCTTTAGAGCACAGAGGTCCTGACGATAAAGGGATTTTTGTCAATAAAAATATTGGACTTGGACACCGAAGATTGTCTATTTTAGATGTTACCTCAGCGGGACACCAGCCTTTTCTTTCAGAAGATGGAAGATACGCCATGGTGTTTAACGGGGAAATCTATAATTTCAAAGCGTTCTATTCAGAATTAAAATCCAAAGGGTTTGAGATGAAGACGCATTCCGATACGGAAGTGTTGATGAAATTATTCCAACTTTATGGACTAAAAATGCTCTCTCGCCTCAACGGAATGTTTGCCTTTGCCATTTGGGATACGTTGGAGAAAAAACTGATTGTTGCAAGAGATAGAATGGGTGTAAAACCACTTTACTATGCTTTTTACAATGAAACTTTCTATTTTGCCTCCGAGCAAAAAGCACTTTTTACCGCTGGCGTTCCTCTAAAATTGGCACAAGATGGAATTGAAGAATATATTTTCAATCGCTTTGTGGCTGGCGAGAATACGCTTTTCCAAAATGTGAAGAAAGTGCTGCCTGGACACGCAATGATATTGCACGAAAATGGCAAAATTGAATCAGAAAAATGGTGGGATTTGAAAAATGAAATTCAAAACCATGAAATTATCAAAGACCCTATCGATTGGTTTAGAGGGACTTTTGATGATTCTATTCGACTCCGAATGGTAAGCGATGTTCCCGTTGGTGTGCTTTTGAGTGCTGGTTTGGACTCCTCATCGGTTCTTTCTTCATTGCATTCTCAACAATTCAAAGACATACAAGCTTTTACCATTGCATTTAAAGAAGAAGAACACAACGAGTCGCATCTAGCAAAAAGGCTATCCGAACAATTTCAATACGGTTTTAATAGTATTCAATTGGAAGATGATGATTTGTATTCGAAATTACTAACATCGACCTACTTTCAAGATGAACCATTAATGCATTTGAGCGAACCGCACTTACTCGGGATTTCTCAATTGGCAAAATCAAAAGTAAAGGTATTGCTATCTGGTGAAGGTGCGGATGAACTCATGGGCGGCTACGTCCGTTATAAAGCATTGCAGTTTCCAACACTCTTGCATTCGATTGCTGCGTTAGGAAACTTGGATGCATTTACCAAAAAGGCGCGATTTGAAAAGTTAATTCGCTATGCCCAAATTAAGAACAATAGAGATCTTGTGATTTTCAACGGCTGTAATATTTACCCGAATGATATCGCGAAGACTTTTGGAATGAATAAGGTTCCAAAGAACGAATATCGCTATAAAATTTACGAAGAAGCCAAATCGCTATACCCAAATAATCTAAGACGTCAAGCATTGTATTTTGACCAACATACCTATTTGTGTTCATTGCTCGACCGAAACGACCGTTGTACCATGGGCGCTTCAATCGAATGCAGAGAACCTTTCTTAGACCAAAGATTGTTAGCTGGTCTAGGTTCATTAGATAATAAATGGCTTTTCACTGGTAAGAAAGGGAAATACATTCTTAAAACAGCCATGCAATCCAGGTTGCCACAGGAAATTTTGACTTTCAAAAAAGTAGGATTGAGCACGCCATGGGGCGATTACATCACGAAAAGTCCGGCATTTAAGGAAGAATTAGAATCTTTTTCAAATAGCGAATTGTTTCAAATGCCTTACTTTGAACATATAAAAGCTAAAAAACTAATTTCAAATCTTCAAAAAGGTGATGCTAAAATGGTTTCGTATATTATGCCACTGTTTATGATGCACATCTGGTTGAAGAACTATGTAAACAAATTTGAGGTCCTTCAAAAAGAAAATAAAATTTTTGATGGTACAATAATGTAATGAAATGACAAAAATTCACACCGACTTCTCACTGAAGAATTTCAACACTTTTGGAATCGAAGCCAAAGCGCGACAATTTGCTGCCGTAGATTCAGTTGCCGAATTAAAATCAGTATTGAAACAACACCAAGACAAGAAAAAATTTATCCTTGGCGGCGGAAGCAATATGTTATTGACGCAAGATATTGATGCCTTGGTCATTCACATCGACTTAAAAGGAAAAAAAGTACTTCAAGAAAACGAAGATTACGTTTGGGCTGAATGTCAAGCGGGCGAAAATTGGCACGAGTTTGTGCTGTGGACGCTTGCTCAGAATTACGGTGGATTAGAAAATATGTCATTAATACCTGGAAATGTAGGAACAACTCCTGTTCAAAATATCGGAGCGTATGGTGCCGAAATTAAAGACACGATGACTTCATGTGAAGCCATCAAAATAGACACTTTCGAAACAAGAACTTTTTCCAATGAAGATTGTCATTTTGGATACCGAGAAAGTGTTTTCAAACAGGAAGTAAAAGACCAGTACATCATCACTTCGGTGGTTTTTCAGCTTACAAAACGCAATCATAAGATCAATACCGCTTATGGCGATATACAATCAGAATTAGCCAAAAAAGGTATTGAAAACCCCACAATACAAGACGTGAGCAATGCGGTTATTGCCATTCGTCAAAGCAAATTACCCGACCCGAAAGAATTGGGAAATAGTGGTAGTTTCTTCAAAAACCCCATTCTTTTAAAATCAGATTTTGAGAAAATTCATGTGCAATTTCCCGAAATGAAATACTACGAAGTTTCGGAAACTGAAGTAAAAGTACCAGCGGGTTGGCTCATCGAACAAGCGGGATTTAAAGGAAAACGTTTTGGCGACGCTGGGATTCACAAGAACCAAGCACTTGTTCTCGTAAATTACGGAAACGCCACTGGGCGAGAGATTTTGGCAGTATCGAAAGACATTCAAAAAACCATCTACGAAAAATTCGGAATTCATATCGATGCCGAAGTGAACGTTATTTAATCAACAACAAAACTTAAGAAACAAATCTCAAATCGTAAATCCGATGTATATTCCAGATCTGTATAAAAATGAAAATCAAGAGGGAATAACGCAATTTCTTCTTGAAAATAGTTTTGGAATTTTGGTGAATCGAACGAATGGAAAATTGTGGGCGACACACATTCCACTTGAATTAGAACAAACCACGGACGGAAAATCAATACTTTTTGGTCATATTTCGAAAGAGAATCCACAATGGGAAAGTTTCGAATCGGACGCCAATGTTTTGGCCATTTTTTCTGGTCCACACAGTTATGTTTCCTCTTCTTGGTACGAAAAAGAAAATGTTCCTACATGGAATTACATCGCCGTGCATGTGTATGGAAAAATCAAAATAATTGAAGGTGACGATGTGATTACCTCATTAAAAAAACTAACCGACAAATACGAGAAAAATTCTAAGAACCCTGTTCGCATCGAAGAATTATCCGAAAAGACAATGCGCCAAGCATCCGGAATTGTCGCTTTCGAAATTGAAATAGACACTATCGAAGCGGTCAAAAAAATGTCGCAAAACAGAAATGAAAAGGACTTTAATAATGTCATTTCCGAATTAGGAAAAACGGAAAAGGCAAATTCAAAAGAAGTGGCAGCAATAATGAAAAAATGTCCGTTTTAGTCTAAGCAATCCGCAATCCATTCGGCACTTCCTTGTCTGAAGTCAATAGCACAATGTCATTTTCATCGCCGAGGGAACCCAAAACCAAGCACTCACTATTAAACTTTCCAATTTGCTTTTTTGGGAAATTGACAACAGCAATGATTTGTTTTCCAATCAAATCTTCTTTTTGATAACGTTTTGTAATTTGAGCAGAAGATTTTTTAAGTCCCAATTCACTTCCAAAATCAATCGTCAATTGATACGCCGGTTTGCGAGCTTCGGGAAAATCAGCAACAGCTATAATAGTTCCGATTCGCATCTCAACTTTTTCAAAATCAGACCATAACAGACTATAGTTAATGTTACTTTCCATTTCGTACGTTAAATATTTGTGTTCATTGCCTTTCAAATGTACATTTTTAGAACCATAACTTTGAGATTGCAAAGCAGATAAATTTAAACCTGTATAGTTTTTATAACATGGGACTGTACTTTAGTTTCATATATTTTTATACATTTAGTGCAAGGATTTGATCCATCATCAGCAAGCTTGTCGAAATATGAATATCTATCACATTAGCGCCGAATGTTATCCCGTTGCCAAAGTCGGCGGATTAGGAGACGTCGTTGGCGCTTTACCAAAATATCAGAATCAATTGGGGCATCGAGCGCGCGTCGTTGTTCCTGCTTACAATAATGCTTTCTTTCAAAAAACAGATTATGAGGTTGTGCATGAAGGCAAGTTGAAATTGGGCTATTTTCTTTTCTCCTACGCTATTTTTAAAGAAAAAACCAATCAACTTGGATTCGAATTATATCAAATCGCCATTCCAGAATTGTTTGACCGACCGAATGTTTATTCTTACGAAGATGATACCGAGCGCTTTCTTTCTTTTCAAATTGCTTTTTTGAATTGGTTGACTGAAACCGATCAACTTCCGGATATCATCCACTGTCACGATCACCATACTGGTTTGATTCCGTTTATGGTGCAACATTGTTATAATTATCAGAATCTGCAACGTACTCCGACACTCATAACCATTCACAACGGACAATATCAAGGTTGGTTCGGCAACGATAAACTACATTATTTAGCACCATTTGATTTATATAATCTTGGTTATTTAGAATGGAATGGCATTGTCAATCCGCTCGCGTCCGCCATCAAATGCGCATGGAAAGTGACGACTGTTTCGCCGAGTTATCTCGATGAAATTAGCAATCGCGCCAATGGTTTGGAAAATCTGTTGCGCTGGGAAAGACCTAAATCATTAGGGATTCTAAACGGCATTGACACTGAAGTATGGAATACCAAAACAGATCCGTTATTGCACGCTAATTACACTTTGAAAGATTTCAAGAAGGGAAAAGCGTCGAACAAAGTATTCTTATGTGAGCAGTTTAATTTAGATCCATCAAAACCACTTTTCACTTTTATTGGTCGATTGGTGGGTGAAAAAGGTGCGGACTTGCTGCCACAAATTTGCAGCGTGGCGCTCAATCAACATCGACAAGAAATAAATTTGTTGATTTTAGGTTCTGGCGATCCAACTGTTGAACGAGAACTCGAAGGATTGCAGCATTTTTATCATGGGAATTACAATGCTTACATCGGCTATAATGAAAAACTAGCGCATATTTTGTATGCTGGCGCCGACTTCTTACTAATGCCATCTCGAGTGGAACCTTGCGGTTTGAATCAGATGTATGCGCTACGCTATGGAAATATTCCAATTGTACGACGAACCGGCGGTTTAAGAGATACTGTTGTCGACATGGGAGATGGTGGTTTTGGAATTTGTCACAACGACACCAGTGTATTTGATGTTTGTCATTCTATTTCCCGTGCAGTCGAATTATTTCATGACACCAAAAAATTCGACGACATTCGAAAAACAATTCAGCAAATTGACCACTCCTGGGATAAAGTAGCAGAAGAATATATTGAAATATACCAATCACTAAAAAAATAAAGAAAATGAATAAATCAGCTTTAGCTATCATTTTGGGCGGTGGACAAGGTTCACGATTGGCACCATTGACAGAAACACGGTCAAAGCCAGCAGTTCCTATTGCAGGTAAATATAGATTGGTGGATATTCCTATTTCAAATTGTATCAATTCGGATATCAAAAGAATGTTTGTCTTGACGCAATTCAACTCGGCTTCATTGAATCAACACATCAAAAACACCTATCATTTTAGTCATTTTAGTACTGCCTTTGTCGATATTTTAGCGGCAGAGCAAACTCCGGATAATCCAACGTGGTTTCAAGGAACTGCTGATGCTGTGCGTCAATGTATGCATCATTTTATGAATCATGATTTCGATTATGCTTTGATTTTATCTGGCGATCAGTTGTATCAAATGAATTTTAATGAAATGATTGAAGCGCATCAAAATAGCGGCGCAACCATTTCTATTGCAACTTTACCTGTAAATGCTAAAGAAGCACCTGAATTTGGAATTTTAAAAACTGATTCTGAAAGTCTAATTACCTCTTTTATCGAAAAACCTGCTGCTAGTTTACTACCAGATTGGACA
>JANMML010000018.1:0-33651 GCA_031373195.1 Flavobacterium sp.
CGTTGGAAATACTCCAGAGGCAAAGTTGTTGTAATCTACTTCCCATTGCGAATAATCAAGCGTATCTAAATTGCCATTCTGATCTACATCTCCTGAGTAGAATGCAAATACTCCCGACTCAACTTCCTTCATATTATCACCATATGCCTGAGATGCGGTAGTTGTAAAATCATAAGTCAATGCGACAGATCCAATAGTTTGAGGTAAAGCACTCCACGTTTGAACTATGTTACTGCCTTTAATAACAATATAATAAGAGCCAGCTGGTGTATTATTAAATGACACTTCTAATGTTCCGTCAGTCTGTAATGTTCCTGTTGTTGTCGCTACAATTCCATACGGAGCATTTGCATGATGTAATTCGATTGTAACCTCTTCTACATCTGTTATTAGTGAACTCCCATTTTGGTTGTTTTTTACGGAGCGCATGCTATTGGTTGCTGCATCATAATAACCTTCGATAAAAAATTTAGCTGTAACTGCTGATGTTTGTGGCAATATAGTGACGTTAAAAGTATCGGTTATGCAATTGTTTTCGTCCTTTACTTGATACGTAAATAGCCCTGGATTTGCTGTAGAAACTGCAATTGATTTCGTGGTTGCATTACCATTAGCAATCCAATTGTACGTTCCATTCCATGATGCTGTCAATGTTAATGGTGAATTTTGAATAATGGAACTATTGTTAACTTTATTGACATCTTTAAAAATGGTAAATTGATCTCTAACAATTGGAACAGATGGAGCTGCGGTATCATAGGAAATAAATTTAGCATCCAATCGATTATCTTCCACTTCAAAATAAAATGCACCACCATTGGTGCTATTTGAATAATGCATACAATTATGAGGATAACCATTAGATGTTCCCCCTAATGCTCCAGCTGAACCCGAAACTGCATAGACCGTTCCGTGGTTGTATTTACCAGAATTGTAGGTATAGGCACAAGAATTACTAGTGCCGTTATACATGGCATTTTGTAGGTTTCCTGTAGCGGTATGAAGCGTTGGATTAAAATCGGAATCATTTAATGGTGCGTTAAAATTATTATAATACCCTTTCAATAAATAACTTCTTTCATAACCATGAGAATGTCCACACAATACCAAATCAACACCTTTTTGCTCTAAAACTCTAATAAATCTTTCTCGTATTGCAACTAAGTCAAGTTCATCATCTGAATCATGACTGGTTTTTGTATAAGGTGGATGATGAAAATAAACTACCGTCCATTTTTTTGTATTGGCTTCTAAATCAGCTAACAGCCATGCTACTTGAGCGCCATTCAAATCATACATATTCGTTGTATTGGCATTATCTCTACCGTAGGAATCCAAAGAAACAAAATGAACGTTTCCTATGTTATAAGAATAATAATTGGCTACACCTGAGGGTACTCCTCCTAATTCACCAGCTTGTGGAACTGTAAAACTAAGATGATAAGGCATTGTTCTCGATCCAGTATTGGAGGGAGAATCTCCATAATCATGATTTCCAGGAGCTGGATATAGTTTATATTTTTTTAAAAGATTGTCTTTATAAATATTAAAAAATTTATTTTGATATTCTAAGTCAGTTCCTGAATTATAAGCATTATCACCAAACAAGAGCATCGCATCAATATCGTTTGAACCAATATAATTAATCAAGGAATTTCTAACATTTATTTGATTTGTCGAATTATTACCACAATCTCCTAAACCAATAAAGCGCATTTTTCTATTGGTGTTTTCTGGTGGAAGCGTAATAAAATTATTAGAACTATCGGCTTGCAAAGTATAGGTTGTACTTCCAACAGTATAATAATATTTAGTGTCAGCTAGGAGTGGTGAAATCCTAACAATGTGTTCTGTTGTTACACTTGAATTTACGATACTATTGGGATAAGTTCCAAAAGTAGTACCCCAAGTAACTTTTGAATCGGTCGCTACATCCGTTCTCCAGCGAATAGTAACTCCGTCTGTTGATCCTAGTTGCAAATAGGGACCACGAGTTACATTTAAATTCGCTGTTCCGATTAATTCCATATCAAAAGTGATATCCGAACTCGTGATTGAATTTTGATGTATTTCAACTGCAATAACATTATCACCTGTAGTAAAAAACGAAGTAGGAAGTACTGCGTTTAAAACTGTATTCCCATCATCGCTGGCAAGTGTTGCGGTACGATTATATGGTGGATTGGGAGTTAAATTATCAATAAAAACCTGAACTCCATTAACATAAACTATAATCCCATCATCTCTTTTGATGTTCATGATCATGCTTGTAAGTATGGAAAGATTCGGAATTGAAATCGTTTTTCTAAAATAGGTAGTAAT
This sequence comes from Flavobacterium sp., assembly GCA_031373195.1. Taxonomy (GTDB): domain Bacteria; phylum Bacteroidota; class Bacteroidia; order Flavobacteriales; family Flavobacteriaceae; genus Flavobacterium. The sequence goes on from JANMML010000018.1 coordinate 2,323, forward strand.
GTATTTATTATTTGAATCTGGACCAAAACCAATGGTTGTATTTTGATCTGATTCGCCGTATCCTAATTCAGAATTTCCTATCGACCATAAAGTATCTACAAAAGAAGAATTTCTCCATAGAGTTCCTTGATTAGAGCCATTAGCTAAATATTTCCATTGAGAGCCTAATGTACTTGTTCCATTTCCAAAACTGATGAATGTTTGGCTTTGTCCAATTGCAAATTGGCTTACGAATAGGAATACAACAAAAAATATTTTTTCTAGTTTCATATCATTAATTTCAACCATGATTTCGAATTTATTCTTAATGAAGAAAATAGTTCTAACCAAATTTAATCATTTTTCAGTAGCCATTTTTTAAGAACAATCGATCACGTGTAATCTAAAGAATAAAAATCCAACCATTATCACCCAAAAACCCCCACCAACATTTCCTTCAACAAATCATGGTTTGGTAATGCATTCGCGCCCACACCTTTACTTTTAACATCAATATCACGCAGTTTGGCCACGATAGCACTGACTTTCTTCATCGGATAATTTCTCAAAGCGATATCATAATCCTTCAAAAAGTAGGGATTTACTTTCAAAACAGCAGCCACATTCTTCGGGTTTTTATCTTTCAAACCGTGGTATTGCAACAAATTGACAAAGAAGCTAAACACCAAACTCGTCGTCACGACCATTGGATTGTCTTTCGGATTATCCGCAAAATACTGTGCAATTTGATAAGCTTTCAATTGGTTCCGATCGCCAATCGCTTTTCGCAACTCAAACACATTATAATCCTTGCTAAAACCAATATTCTCCTCGATATGTTTCGCCGAAATCGTCGTTCCTTTCGGAAGGATAATCTGCAATTTTTCCAACTCATTGTTAATCTTACTCAAATCGGTTCCCAAAAACTCCACCAACATCGCCGCCGCTTTGGGTTCAATCGTATAATTTTTTCCCTGCAAAACCCGCTTGATCCACTCGCCTACTTGGTTTTCGTACAGCTTTTTACTCTCGTAAACCAAGCCGTGTTTGTCTAACATTTTGGTCACTTTCTTGCGCTTGTCGAGGGTTTTATATTTATAACAAATCACCAAAACCGTCGATGGCATCGGGTGCTCCGCATAACTTTCTAACTTGTCAATCGTTTTGGTCAAATCCTGCGCTTCCTTCACAATAATCACTTGTCGCTCCGCCATCATCGGATACCGTTTGGAAGCCGAAATAATGTCTTCAATACTCACATCTCGCCCGTACAAAACCGTCTGATTAAAGCCTTTCTCCTCTTCCGTCAACACATTTTGCTCGATATAATCCGACAACCGATCAATATAATACGGTTCCTCGCCCATCAAAAAATAGATTGGTTTTATGTTACCGCTTTTAATATCATTTACAATTTTTACAACTTCATCCATTGTTATTTGGGATTTGCGATTTTGGATTTTGGATTTTGATATTTGGAATTTTATTTATTGGTAGCTAATCCCGCTATCCGCTCTATCTTTTCCTGACTAAAGAAGTCAGCAAAAGGATGCCGCTTCTATCGGGGCTAAGGTTGAATCGGTAAATTGTTTATTCGGGAATTTGGTTTACCGATTCCACGGTTAAACAATTAAACGGTTAAACAAATCAACAATTCAATCCAAAAATCTTCGTTTCTTTGCCCCATGCAAGCACTCCAATTTTCATCTTTCAACTTCCGTTTCAAAAATAGTGAAAATACTGTCGCTATCTTCGATGAAATTCGCAAAAAGTTTGTCATGCTCACACCAGAAGAATGGGTGCGTCAACATGTAGTGCAGCATTTCCTATTAGAAAAAAAATATCCCAAATCACTCATCAACGTCGAGAAAGTGCTTAAAATAAACGGCTTAATCAAGCGTTACGACGTGGTGGTTTTCAACTCCGATGGCTCGATTTTTATACTCGTCGAATGCAAAGCGCCCGAAGTCAAAATCTCCCAAAACACCTTCGATCAAATCGCGCGCTATAACTTGACACTCAAAGCAGAACATCTGATGGTCACCAACGGACTAAATCATTACTTTTGCCAAATGGATTTTGAAAAGGAACAATATGTTTTTTTGAAAGAACTACCGGAGCGGATTGTAGGACTGTAAGATTGTAAGACTGTAGGATTGAAAGACTACAGGAAGGACAGTCTTAAAATCTTAAAATCTTAAAATCTTAAAATCTGATATGAAAATCGCCGTAGTCATCTTAAACTGGAACGGAGCAAAACTACTACAACAGTTCTTGCCTTCGGTGCTGCGCTATTCGCCAGAAGCCACGATTTTTGTCGTGGACAATGCTTCTACAGACGATTCAATTGCCGTTTTAAAAACCCATTTTCCCTCGGTTCAAATCATTCTAAACCAAGACAACTATGGTTTTGCGAAAGGCTATAACGAAGCGTTGAAAAATCTCAACTTCGACATTTACGCGTTGGTCAATTCAGATATAGAAGTGACGGAAAATTGGTTGCAACCGATTCTTTATAAATTCAAAAAAGAACCGCAAACCGCGATAATTCAACCCAAAATACTTGACTTCAAAAACAAAGAATTCTTCGAATATGCGGGCGCCGCTGGTGGCTACATCGACCAATATGGCTATCCTTTTTGCCGTGGTCGTGTTTTCGATACGATAGAAAAAGACCACCAACAATACGAGGATGAAACCGAAATTTTCTGGGCTTCTGGTGCGTGTTTTTTCATCCAAAGTGAAGTCTATCACGCATTGCAAGGTTTTGACGATGACTTCTTCGCCCATCAAGAAGAAATCGATTTGTGCTGGCGCGCCATCAATCTCGGGTATCACATTCAATATACGCCGAAATCGGTCGTGTATCATGTGGGCGGCGCCACTTTGCAACAAGGAAATCCAAAGAAAACGTATCTCAATTTTAGAAATTCGTTGTTAATGTTGGTCAAGAATCTGCCGAAATCGCAATTGATTCCGATACTTTTCCTTCGTCTTATTCTAGATGGATTGGCGAGTATTCAATTCTTATTAGAAGGAAAACCAAAACATACATTAGCCATCTTAAAAGCGCATTTTGCTGTCTACTATCTGTTGCCACGATTTTACAAGAAACGAGAAGCAAATCAAATCACTTCGTACTTTAAAACAAAAAGTATCGTTTACTTTTATTATATCAAGAAGCAAACTATCTTTGCAAAGAATTTTTAACATTAGTTTAATAGCTTCTTTTTAATACAAATTCGATTAAACTTTAATTTCGCAAAAACTAAATTATAACCCTATGAAAAAAGTACTTATTGCATTATCAATAGTTGGTTTCTTAGCTACTACATCCTGTGGAACCAAGAAAAAAATTGCAGATCTTGAAGCCAAAAACAAAGAGTGTCAAGACTTGTTGAATTCTACTACAGTAAAATTAAATCTTTGTTTAACTGAAAAACAAGCTTTGTCAAGTCAAGTTGATTTCCTAAAGAAAAATAACTCCGATTTGATTAACAATGCTGGTAACTTGACTACATTGTCAGCACAAGGCGCTGCTAACATTGAAAAAGCGTTAGAAACTATCAAGGAAAAAGATTTAAAAATCACCAGAATGCAAGATGCGTTAACTAAAAAAGACAGCGTTACGTTGGCTTTGGTGACGAGTTTGAAAAGTTCCGTTGGAATTTCAGATCCAGATATAGAAGTGAATGTTGAGAAAGGTGTTGTTTTTATCTCTATTGCTGATAAACTATTATTCAAAAGCGGTAGTTATATGGTAAGCGATAAAGCTAAAGAAGTGTTGGCGAAAGTAGCCAAAGTAGTGAATGACAAACCAACTTTTGAATGTATGGTTGAAGGTCATACTGACAACGTTCCATTTACTGGAAATGCAATTTTATTAGACAACTGGGATTTAAGTGTGAAAAGATCAACAGCAATTATTCGTGTATTAACGAAAGAATTAAAAGTCAATCCAGCACAATTAATCGCTGCCGGTAGAGCTGATTACATTCCGTTAGTAGAAAACAATACCGCTGACAACAGAGCGAAAAACAGAAGAACGCGAATTGTAGTTTTACCAAAAATTGACGAGTTTTATGATATGATTGAAAAAGAAATGAAGAAACCGACGAAGTAGTTTACTGTTATAGGTTGTAAGTTGTAAGTTGTAAGTTAAGGGTTACGAATATCTAAATTACGACCAACAATATTATAAGAACGCCTGATGAAAATTGGGCGTTTTTTTGTTTTTCTAATTTTCTATTCCAAAGTTTAAGGGTAGCATGTCAGCAATTCTTTTCCGCCCAAATTCGCCTTGCAAAAAAATCTTCTCTAAACTTGAATAATTGCCAAGATAGTCAACAAAAAACGAAAGCGTCGAAAAATTAACCCGTGAGCGTTCTGCGCTATCATAGAGAATATTATAAAAAACTTCATTATCTTTTGATTCTCTATTATTTACTTTCTTTACAGTAACTTCTCTCATTCCCAGTGTGTCTTTTAATGCAAAGCAATCCGAAGGCATTCTTAGCAATCCGTCTTTATAGATTTGAAATTTATTTTTCGTTAATTCCTGATTACCAAAGCTTCTAAAAAAATGTAGTGGTGATCCTAGATACTGTTTTTCCCTTCTCTTTAGCATCTCAGCATCTGAAACTACTTCCTCAAACCTTGAATATCCCGAGTAAAAAATACTTTTAACATCAGAACTGCTAATACTACGTTTTATAAAATCGACCCTAAAAGATTCTAATTCATAAAATATGGCATAGCCTAAATAAGGATTATTGATTTCTAATGGTACATCTGAAAAAGCATAGAGCGAATTCGTTGCTTTATCATACGTAAAATATATTTCATCTTCATTCTTGATAGTGGCTTTTTTGGCCGCTTTAGTAGTACCAAAAAATTGCTGTCTAAACAATTCCATTTTTTCTTTTCGAGTGAAAAGTTGTTCTTGAATAGTTACTTCTTTAAGTACATTTAATTCTTCTTCAAGAACAATATTGAGTCTTTCATTGAAACTATAATCTTTTATGTACTGCGTCTTATAACCAATATAACTTACAACTAATGTCAGATTCAACTTACTGTTCATACTCAAATCAAATTCCCCGTCAGCACCAGTAATAACCGCTAAAGAAGAATTATCAAAGTAAACATTTGCTCCAGGCAGTGGATTATTACTCTTATCCTTAACTGTACCTATGAGATGCTGAGAAAAAGCGAAAGATTTGAAAAAAATAAAAAACAATACTATCTTATACTTCATACCTAAAAAATATCCGGATCACCTTTCCCTTCTCGCACCACTATTGGTTCATAACCTGACAAATCAATAATCGTTGAACCCATATTATCGCCGTAGCCGCCATCAATGACCAAATCGACAAGGTTTTGCCATTTCTCGAAAATCAATTCTGGATCGGTAGAATACTCCAAAACCTCATCTTCATCATGAATAGAGGTTGAGACAATCGGATTGCCCAACATTTTCACAATTTCCAAAGCAATGTTATTAGCAGGAACACGAATTCCGACAGTAGTTTTCTTTTTAAATTCCTTTGGTAAATTGTTATTTCCGGGTAAAATAAAAGTATAAGGTCCAGGCAAAGAACGTTTCAAAATCTTAAAAGTTGAAGTGTCAATTTGCTTCACATAATCTGACAAATTACTCAAATCATGACATACAAAAGAGAAATTGGCTTTCTCTAATTTGATGCCCTTGATCTTGGCAATCCGCTCTAAAGCCTTGCTATTCGTAATATCGCAACCCAAACCGTAAACCGTATCGGTCGGATAAATGACCAAACCACCGTTGCGCAACACCTCAACGACTTTCTTAATCGCAGCTTCGTTGGGTTTATCTTCGTATATTTTGATGAATTGGGACATAATTAAAAATTACAATTTTAGAAATTCAAAATTCCAATCAGGAATTAGGACATATAAGTTCTGGCATTTTAATGTTGGAATTTGGTTTTTTTTTATTGGGATTTGGTATTTTACTATTGGTATTTAACCAATAACATCGAGTTTCGCAAAACGCAGCAACAATTTCTTAATGCCGCCCACCTCAAACTTGATTTCTGCTTTCCTATCGCCGCCAACACCTTCCAAATTGATGACTTCACCCTTGCCAAAGCGCTCGTGCATCACGATATTGCCAACCGTCAACTTCGAGTCGAACAAATTTGAATTACTTGGTGCGTTTCCTGAAACGGGTTTCAACTTTCTAATCGTCGCTGTTGGCTCTTCTCCGTATTTCTTCGGTGGCGTTCCACTTACCGGTTTTGCCAATCGCAATTTCGATTTATCAATATCCCCAAAGATATCATTATCAATCATCGGTTTATAACGATAATTGGTTTCTTCAATCGATAAATATTCTAAATATTGTCCGTCGATTTCTTCTATAAAACGCGATGGTTCGCTATCTGTCAATTTTCCCCAACGATAACGCGATTGTGCATAGGTTAAATAAGCCTGCTTTTCAGCTCGAGTCAATGCTACATAAAACAATCGACGCTCTTCTTCCAATTCACTTCTTGTGCTAATACTCATCGCACTTGGGAACAAATCTTCTTCCATTCCGACTACAAAAACATACGGAAATTCCAATCCTTTCGCCAGGTGAATCGTCATCAACGCCACACGATCGTCATCGCCCGTATCTTTGTCTAAATCAGTTGCCAGCGCTACATCTTCTAAAAACTCGGATAAAGCGCCACGAGCGCCATCAATTTCTTTCTGGCCTTCGGTAAAATCTTTGATACCATTAAGCAATTCTTCGATATTTTCAATACGAGCAATACCTTCCGGAGTTCCGTCTTTCTTCAACTCTTGCACCAAACCGGTTTTCTTCGTCACATGATCCGCCAAGTAAAACGCATCTTGATTTTCATTAATCACTTGAAAACTTTGAATCATCGTCACAAAATCTTCTAACTTCGCTTTGGTTCCAGAATTCAATTTCAAATCGATTTTATCAATATTCTGCATCACTTCAAAAACCGAACGCTTGTAGTGATTAGCAGCAATCGTCAATTTTTCAATCGTCGTATCGCCAATCCCTCTCGCGGGATAATTAATCACACGAATCAACGCTTCTTCATCTTTCGGATTGATGACCAAGCGCAAGTAACACAAAACATCTTTGATTTCTTTTCTTTGATAAAAGGACAAACCGCCATAAATGCGATACGGAATATCTCTTTTTCGCAACGCATCTTCCATTGATCGCGATTGCGCATTAGTTCGATACAAAATAGCAAACTGCCCATTCATCATTTGATGTTGCATCTTTTGCTCCCAAATCGTACTGGCGACATATCGACCTTCCTCGCTGTCGGTGATGCTGCGATGCACTTTTATTTTATTCCCCAAATCGTTAGCGGTCCATACGACTTTATCCAAACGGGTTTTATTCTTTTCGATGATGGAATTCGCGGCTTCGACGATATTCTTGGTAGACCGATAATTCTGCTCTAGTCGATACGTTTTGACGTTATCGTAATCTTTCTGAAAATTCAGAATATTGTTGATATTCGCCCCACGAAACGCATAAATACTCTGCGCATCATCGCCTACGACACAAATATTTTGAAATCGATCCGACAAAGCTCTAACAATTAAATATTGCGAATGATTGGTATCTTGGTACTCATCGACTAAAATATAGCGAAACCGATCTTGGTATTTCGCCAATACATCGGGAAAACGATTCAGCAGTTCATTGGTTTTTAAAAGCAAATCGTCAAAGTCCATTGCGCCTGCCTTAAAGCAACGCTCCACATAATTCTGATAAATTTCACCCAAACGCGGTTTCTTCGACATCGCATCAGATTCCTGCAGTTCAGGATTATTGAAATACGCTTTAACCGTAATCAATGAATTTTTATAAGACGATATTCTAACCAAAACCTGTTTGGGTTTGTAGATGTCTTTGTCCAATTGCATTTCTTTGATAATCGCCGAAATCAATCGAACGCTGTCTTGGGTATCATAAATCGTAAAGTTAGACGGATAGCCCAACTTATCTGCTTCAGAACGCAATATCCTGGCGAATACGGAGTGAAATGTTCCCATCCACAAATTCTTTGCTTCATTGGTACCGACAATTTGAGCGATACGGCTTTTCATTTCGCGTGCCGCTTTATTGGTAAAGGTCAATGCCAAAATACTAAACGCATCCACGCCCAAACTCATCAGATAGGCAATACGAACGGTAAGCACACGGGTCTTTCCCGAGCCAGCGCCAGCAATAATAATCATCGGCCCGTCTTTCTGCAGAACAGGCTCTTGTTGCGCTTCGTTAAGTTGACTGATGTATTGTTGCATTATTTTTTGAGTAACTGAGTTGCTGAGCGCATGAGTTATTGAGTTGGCTCAGATTAACAGCAAAAATAGGCATTTAGGGATGAAGAATCGAAACGAGTTTTCAACAATTGCGAGATTGTCTCTATTCTGTTTCCGGAACGGCAATGGCATCTTTTTCTAATGAAGCAATTACTTTTTCTTCTTCCGCTGTTAATACAATCGCATTGTTCTTTTGCCAGAACTTGCCATTATATTTTGATGGTTTATCATAGAGATATTTCTTCTTATAAACCTCCTTTTTATCATAAGACAAATCGTCTTTCTCAAAGTCAGTCACAATCAAATCACTTCTGGACTCTGTGATTTCTTGGTGCTTTTTTGTCCAAACTTTGTAACGAGCGTACCTATTGTTATATGACAATACGTAATTGTTATTGACCATTTTATAGACCGCTCTAAATTTGATATCTAAAGGCGACGAATGCAGACCAAACAGACTAATTACCTTAGGATATTGCTTGTGACTTTCTGCAAAATGCATATCAACATCATAGATTAATTTTGTTTCCGGATCATAAACGAAAGAACCCTCGTATAATGATTTTTCTACTTCTTTCTTAGGCTCTATGATAATGACATACAGTTCTTTACCATCCTTGTTTTTTCTTGATTTTAACGTAAATTCATAATTATCAAAATCTTTTTTATTGATCACTTGTTTTTCCAAGAATTGAAAAGTATAGCTGGTCAAAATACCTCTTTGCACATTTAGAGTTGCTCCAATTTCATCCTCTTCCTCTGTAGGCAATGACAATGAAAATGAGCGGTTTTGTTTTACAATCAAATCTGATTTTGTTTTTTTAGTTCCGCCACCTACATGGTAATCAAGTACGCCGTCGGAAAACTTTTTATACTTTTCATCGAGTTTTATAAATTCTCTGTAATACGTATGCAAAACAATTGGCTTGTTAAACCGAGCTTTGGAAGCCGCTATGATATCAAGCAAAATTTGTTGCAAAGGAACCTTGGTCACCATGACTTCCTCCAAAACTTCTTCACTTTGTTCTAGTAAAATTGTTTGTGTTTCCGCGGTAAAATCAGAAACTGGCACAGTCACCAACTTATAGCCTAAACACGAAATTATAATTGCACCCGATTTCGGCGCGGTGAGTTGAAAAATTCCTTCCTCATTGCTGATAGTGCCCATTCCAGTGTTTTGAATACCAATCGAACCTGCAATAATCGGTTCTTTAGTTGCACTGTCTTTGAGAAGACCACGAATATTTACTGTTTGAGAAATTAGAAAGTTACTTAGGAGTAAAAAGCACAGGGCATATACATTTTTCATAAGGTTGAATTTTGAGTAAGTCAAATTTAAATGAAACTAATTAAAACAAAAAAAAGCCCAAATAAATTTTTTGAGCTTTTTTAAGATAGAAAACTATTATTATTCTTTGATGATCTTCTCAGTCACTTTAATTCCATTTTCAAATTCAATTTGCAAAATGTATAGTCCTGTCGAGAAGTTTGCAATATTGATCTGATTTTGGTTTCCTTCATAAACTTTTTGCCCAATTGAGTTGACCATGGAACAAGTCTTTATCGTTTCTTTAGCATCTATAGTAAGAAGTTCCGAAGTCGGGTTAGGGAAAACTGAATAGTCAACAAAAGTTACTGCTTCTACTCCCAATGGATTCGCGGTCCCTTGCAAGTATAATGAAATCGGAAAATACCCTTCACCATTTACAAATTGAGCCGCTGGAACGGATATTCTAAAATTGTGATTCCCAGCACTTAAAAGACCTGTATTTATTTTTCTGATTGGTATATTATAACCTGGACACCAATTACTAAAAGATTGCCACTGCGCATCGGTTCTTGGCGAAGATCCGTAAATTCCGTTGGGCTGCGTATTATAAATTCGATACGGTTCACAAGTCAATTCTCCCGGTTTATATCTCAAAATTGTAGTAGTGAAATTATCAAGATAAACGTTGTGCCATCTTCTATTATACTCTTCCCCGCCAGAATTAGCGCCATGATTTGATGTAATCAAATAAAAACTAGAATTATCGATGTCAGTCGGCAAATTAATACTTATGGTTCTCACTGTTGAACCTAGTGCATCAGAGGCTCCAACTTGGTAATTATTTAAATTCTTTTTAAAATTTAAAGGTAAAAGGAAATTATTGCTTGAGGTGATAGGAGTTGCATCTGAGACAAGATCTACAGAGCCGTAACACACACTTGTTACGCCAGCGCAGCCAGCAACCTCTGCTTGAGCAGCATAAGGAACACCGAAAACTTCAAGTTCAACCCAAAAATCATACGCAGCAATGAGCGCTGGATCTTTAAATATTTTTGCCATATTGTCGATGTTGAAAGTGTAAGGGACTTCAAAAGGAGCAATATTCTTATTCATAAACGGGGTAATAAATCTTGCCAATTCAAATTTCGGAACCGTATTGGTATCATACGTCAAAGCACCTTTCGGTGCAAATGCTAAATTAACATTACCAATTCGATCGTAATTGTCGCAATCTGCTTTTATCGTAACGTTTAGCGTCATGGTACTTCCAAAACCAAGTAACTGGTCTTCAGTAAGTTTTCTGGCATACAAATCATTTCGGTGTCGGATAATTCCATCAGGAACAGGCAGATTTACCGTCGCTGCATAACCATCATAAAAACGAATTTCATCAATAACATTGAGTGTTGTAATTTGTGCCATGGCTTCAAATGCACTCATACTCATAACACTAATAACAAATAGAAGTAATATTTTTTTCATATTATTTTATTTTTTAGTAAAAATAACAGAAATTATAATACAAATCTTTTATCCTTTATTTATTTTTTAATGGAGCCAAAAAGGATGGAATGTTTTACTTTTGCGTCAATTCAAATTAAAATAAATCAAATGAACGCTGATAAACTCCTAGAATTGTTGTTTTATACCTTGCCTGCTTTAATCACTGGTGGTGTGGCTTACTATTTATTTACTGCCTATTTCAACGACCAACAAAATACCCGTCGATGGCTGTTGCAAAAAGAAAATCAAAAAGATGCTTTGCCACTTCGATTGCAAGCTTTCGAGCGCATGGCTTTGTTTTTAGAGCGCATCAATCCAACCAAACTACTCATTCGCATCAAACCGCTTTCTCACGATAAACACGAATACGAAAATCTAGTCATTGCGCAAATCGAACAAGAATTTGAGCACAACCTAACGCAACAAATTTATATGACCGACGAATGTTGGACAATCATCATCACTGCGAAAAACGCCACGATACAAATGATTCGCAAAGCCAATATGAGCGAACGCGTAGATAGCGCCGACAAATTGCGTGAAGTGATTTTATCTGATTTAATGGAAAAAGCGACACCAAGTAGTGCCGCCTTAAGTTATTTGAAGAATGAGTTGAATGGGTTTTTGTAAATTTATATTCCCTAATTCTTTACAAATTTTACAGCATTTCCATCTTCAAAGCGAATAAAATACACGCCTGTTTGCAAATTTATTACACTTACCTTTTGGTTATTGACAATCGTTCCTTTGTTCACTTGAGTTCCAATACTGTTATAAATCGTGTAATTTGAAGTATCTCTTAGTCCACTTACTTGAACAAAGTCACTTGATGGATTAGGAGACAATACGAGTCTAGAATTCCCAATTTGATTCTCTTCTACTCCAAAAACTGGTGAAGTATATTTTATAATTCTGTTGGCCCCGAATTCACTAATATACAACGCATCGCCATTGAGAAACAATCCTGTCGGGCTTATAATATTAGTGGCAATATCGGTAACTACGGCTGGGCTAGAGCTTACGTCGACATTTAATACTTTATTATTTGAAAATTCAGAAACCAGAAGATTACTGCCATTTACAATAATCTCCGTTGGATTGAGTAATCCACTCACAATAATTGTTGCCGTTGGAATACTACTGGTAATATCTATCTTCGAAATATTTCCGCTAGGCCAATCGCTAAAATACAAGTCATTCCCTATAATACCAATTCCGTTTGGTTGACCTTGCTCAGTAATAAGTACTTCAATAAGAGGATTGGTTTCCAACAAATTGATTCTCGAAACGGAGCCATTCTCACTACTATCGGTATAATATAGAAAGTCATCTTTAATCACAACACCACGAGGGAAAATAAGATTATCTAGGATAACTATGGGCTGCGGAATGGTTTCAGTAATATCGATTCTGGAAATCCTGCCTGCGGTACTTTCGCTGATGTAGATAAAATTACCCGACTTAACCGTTCTATAAATACCATTTGTAGCTAAAATCTCGATCGGTGCATCACTAGATGAAAGGTCATACTTATAATAACTTCCTTGAAATTCTCCATAGTATAAATCATTTCCTTCCAATAAGACCGCTGTAGGTTGTGCTACTCCTTCAAGCACAGTGGTGATTTGCGCTTGTAAACTATGTATTGTAAAAAATAAAATAAAAATGGAACTTAGTAAATAATTTTTTTTCATGATCAATGGTTTTAGAGTTAGATATCTCAAATGTAGCTAAAAATATGTCTCAACAATATTACCATCTAGAATTCAATTACATAAAACAAAAAAGCGACACCGAGTAGCGCCGCTTTAAGTTATTTGAAGAATAAGTTGAATGGGGTTTTGTAGATTGCTTTTGCCACAAAGACACTAAGTCACGAAGAAAAAAACAAAAAGGTTCAAAAGATAAACTATTCTTTTGAACCTTCTATAGTTAAAAACCATTGCGCCTTAGCGTCTTCGTGGCAAATCCCTATCTCGAATAATTCGGAGCTTCCTTCGTAATCGTCACATTATGCGGATGGCTTTCATTAATACCACTCGCAGTTATCCTAACAAATCTTCCTGTATCTTGCAAAGTCGGAATATCTTTCGATCCGCAATAACCCATTCCAGCGCGCAATCCACCTATGAATTGCTGCATGCTTTCGTTCAATTCGCCTTTATACGGCACTCGCCCTACAATGCCTTCTGGAACCAATTTTTTAACATCGTCTTCCACATCTTGAAAGTATCTATCTTTTGAGCCTTCTTGCATCGCTTCTACCGAACCCATGCCTCGGTATGACTTAAACTTCCGTCCTTCAAAAATAATCGTCTCTCCTGGAGATTCTTTCGTTCCTGCTAATAATGATCCCAACATGACACTATCGGCTCCGGCAGCAATCGCTTTGGGAATATCGCCTGTATAACGAATCCCACCATCGGCAATGACAGGAACGCCACTACCTTTGATCGCAGCCGCAACTTCCAACACCGCAGAAAACTGTGGAAATCCAACACCTGCAACCACTCTCGTCGTGCAAATAGATCCTGGTCCAATACCAACTTTCACCCCATCTGCCCCATTCTCCACCAAAAATTTGGCTGCTTCAGCGGTGGCAATATTTCCAACAATAACATCCAATTTCGGAAATTTTCCTTTGATTTCTTTCAATACATTCACGACGCCTTGGGTATGTCCATGTGCCGTATCAATAATAATCGCATCCACGCCCGCATTAACCAATGCTTCTGCTCTTAAGAAAGCATCCGCCGTAACGCCAATCGCAGCAGCTACGCGTAATCTTCCATAGACATCTTTGTTCGCAATGGGTTTTTGAGTGAGTTTGGTAATATCTCGAAAGGTGATTAATCCCACCAATTTATAATCGGCATTGACCACTGGTAATTTTTCAATTTTATGTCCTTGCAAAACGACTTCCGCTTGCTCTAACGACGTTCCTTCTGCCACTGTAATCAGATTAGCACTGGTCATCACTTCAACAATCGGGCGCGTGTTATTCTTCTCAAAACGCAAATCGCGATTCGTCACAATTCCTTTTAATTTTTTAGAGTCATCTACGATAGGAATTCCACCAATACCAAATTCTTTCATCGCATTCTTGGCATCCGCAACGGTCGCTGTTAAAGGCAAAGTCACCGGATCGATGATCATCCCGGACTCGGCACGTTTTACTTTTCGCACTTTTGCTGCTTGTTGCTCGATGGTCATATTCTTATGCAACACGCCAATCCCGCCTTCTTGCGCCATCGCAATCGCCATGGAACTTTCGGTTACCGTATCCATCGCAGCGGAAACAATAGGAACATTGAGCGTAATATTTCTAGAAAATTTGGATTGAATACTGACTTCTCTCGGAAGCACATTCGAATAATTAGGAACTAAAAGCACATCATCGTACGTTAATCCTTCTCCGATAATCTTGTGGTTGTGAGCGTTCATTGCAATTTGTAGTTGTAGTTAAATTGCGAGCAAATATAAAGAATTTAAAAGAAATATATAAGCATATTTAAAACCTAAATGAATATCTTGCATAAAGAATTTTTTTCCACCTGAAAGCTGCACCATGACAACACAAAACTCCAATATATTAGGACTTTCAGAAAGTGAAGTGATTCAATCCAGAACAACTTCAGGACGCAATTCACTTGAACATCAAGAAAAAAATCATTTGCTACTTTCGTTGATTGACATGGTCAAAGAGCCTATGTTTCTGCTGCTTGTTGCAGCAACAACCATCTATTTCATCACGGGTGAATATAGTAATGGTATATTTATGGCGGCAGCCATTGCCATCGTTTCCGCAATTTCTTTGTTTCAAGAATCGAGAAGTCGAAATGCTATTGATGCTTTAAAAAAATTATCCCAACCCAAATGCAAAGTCATTCGCGGCGGCAAGGTCGTGGAAATTCTAAGGGAAGAAATTGTCTTGGGCGACTGCATTCAAATTGAAGAAGGCTCCTTTATTCCAGCAGACGGCATCATCCTGCAATCAAATGATTTTTCTGTGAATGAATCCATACTCACTGGCGAATCGCTTTCCGTATTAAAAAATGAAACTTCCGAAAACAAACAAGTCTTTCAAGGTACTATTGTCGCTAGTGGTTTGGCCATTTGTCAAGTAACCGCCATCGGAAACCTAACCGAATTGGGAAAAATCGGAAAAAGCCTCAGCACCATCGAAGAAGAAAAAACGCCTTTGCAAATTCAAATCGGCAATTTCGTCAAAAAAATGTCAATTATTGGCTTGGTGATTTTTGCCATTGTATGGGGCATCAATTATTACAATTCACATCAAATTTTAGGCAGTCTACTGCAAGCACTGACCTTGGCGATGAGCGTTATTCCAGAAGAAATTCCAGTAGCCTTTGCCTCATTCATGGCTTTAGGTGCCTGGCGATTACTCAAAATGGGCATCATTGTCAAACAAACAAAAACGGTAGAAACTTTAGGAAGCGCCACGGTAATATGCACGGACAAAACAGGAACGATCACCGAAAACCGCATGACCTTGGCGCAGTGGTACACTTTAGCAGATAACCTCTTGCACGTTCCCACAGATAAAAGAAGTGATTTAGACAATGAACTGCTAATTCTATCCATGTGGTCGAGCGAGCCCATTCCCTTCGACGCCATGGAAATCGCCTTACACGAAGCCTACGAAAAACTCGAAATCACAGACGAACGACCGAATTACCAATTGGTTCATGAATATCCATTGAGTGGCAAACCTCCGATGATGACTCATATTTTTGAAAATGGAAAAGGAAACCGCATCATTGCTGCCAAAGGTGCGCCCGAAGCTATTATGGCGTGCTCCAAGTTGTCAGATGCTCAAACCAAGCAAATTCAAGTAGCCATCACGACGATGACGCAAGAAGGTTATCGCGTTTTAGCAGTTGGTCTTGCCGATTTTGATGGTAACAATTATCCGAAAACCCAACAAGAATTCGCCTTTCAATTTAAAGGACTCGTCGCATTTTACGACCCGCCAAAAGCGAATATCAAAGCGGTCTTTGAAACGTTTTACAAAGCCGGAATTCAAGTGAAAATTGTCACTGGCGACAACGCAGCAACCACGACCACCATTGCCAATCAAATTGATTTTAAAAATGCACATCAAACGCTAAATGGCGATGAACTCATGACGATGGACGATGCAACGCTAAAAACCAAAGTAATGGAAACGAGCATCTTTACCCGCATGTTTCCAGAAGCGAAACTCAAAATCATCAAAGCGCTCAAAGACAACAATCAAATTGTAGCGATGACCGGCGACGGCGTTAATGATGGACCGGCACTAAAGTCAGCCCACATCGGTATTGCGATGGGTAAAAAAGGAACCGAAATCGCCAAAGAAGCTGCCAACCTCATCTTAATCGACGACGATTTCTCGAAAATGGTCGACGCGATTGCCATGGGAAGAAAAATCTACCTCAACCTCAAAAAAGCCATCCAATATATCATCTCGATTCACATTCCGATTATTCTCATCGTCTTTATTCCACTGGCGTTGGGCTGGGTTTTTCCAAACATCTTCACTCCTGTTCATATTATATTTTTAGAGATTATCATGGGTCCAACTTGCTCCATCATCTACGAAAATGAACCGATGGAAAGCGATTTGATGCTCCAAAAACCGCGACCGCTATCGAACACTTTTTTCAACTGGAAAGAAATCCTCATCAGCATTATTCAAGGTTTGGTTATTACCGGTGGATTGCTACTAGTCTACCAATATTGCGTCGCGGATTCCTGCACTGAAAACCAAACCCGAACTACTGTTTTCCTTACTTTAATTGTCGCGAATATCTTTATGACGTTGGCGAACCGCTCTTTTCACTATTCAATCTTCACGACGATTCGATATAAAAATAATTTGGTGCCGATGATTATCGGAATCACGATTGGAATTACGCTATTACTCTATTGGGTTCCGTTGTTTTCAAAATTCTTTCGATTTGAAATAATCACGACTACACAGCTACTAGTAAGCGTTGGGGTTGGAATGGTTTCGGTGTTGTGGATTGAAGTTTATAAGTGGATGAGAAGACGAGGATAGATGGTGGAATTGGTGATTCGTTGAATCGTTAATTCGGTTAACCGAAAGTCCGATTAAACGATTTACCGAATTAACGATTAAACAATTTAACGATTAAACCCTAGCCCGGATAGAAGGGAAAATCCTTTTTTGTTTATGTAAAAAGCTCCTCGACTGCGCTCGGAGTGACAAAACAAAAAAGATTGGAATGATAGCCGGATTAGCTCCTAATGAAACTCACCAAACAACTTCGACGCTTCGTTATAACTGCTTTCAAAACTCATTGGACTTGTATTCGTATTCGCCTTTTGAGCCGTGAAATATGACAACATTTTCTCTGTCGGCATATTGCCAGTCAAATCATCTTTCGCCATCGGACAGCCTCCAAAACCTTGTATAGCGCCATCGTAACGACGACAACCGGCTTGGTAAGCGGCATCAATTTTCTCAAACCATTTATCGGGAGTTGTATGCAAGTGCGCGCCAAACTCGATGCTCGGATATTGTGGAATTAAATTCGAAAACAAATAAGATATCACTTCAGGTGTCGAGCTGCCAATCGTATCAGACAATGACAAGATTTTCACGCCCATAGTTGACAATTTTTGTGTCCACTCGCCTACAATTTCCACATTCCACGGATCGCCATACGGATTGCCAAATCCCATCGACAAATACGCGACAACTTCCTTGTTACTAGCATCAGCAATGTTGAGGATTTCTTCTAACGTCACCAACGATTCTGCGATAGTTTTGTGAGTATTTCGCATTTGGAAATTCTCCGATATCGAAAACGGAAAACCCAAATACTGTATTTCTTTATGCGTGGCAGCGGCTTGCGCTCCTTGTGTATTGGCGATAATGGCGAGCAATTTACTGGCGGTTTGCGACAAATCGAGTTGGGCTAAAACTTCCGCAGTATCTTGCATTTGTGGGATGGCTTTGGGCGAAACAAAACTCCCAAAATCGATGGTATCAAAACCCACGCGCAACAGCGACTGAATGTACGTCACCTTCCGTTCCGTTGGAATAAAAGGTTTGATGCCTTGCATGGCATCGCGCGGACATTCGATGATTTTGATGGTTTCCATAGAGCGCCAAAGATAACAAAGTATTGGATTTTACGAAATCGTTTTTTCTGCTAATTATATTTGTCCAGAAAGTTCTTTCGCCACGAATGCACGAATTAACTTTTTCTACTTCGTGAATTCGTGGCGCAAAACAATAAAAATACAACGTTCATAATGTTTTTAAAAAAATCATTTAATAAATGATATGGTAATCTTTAAAAATATAGAACCTTACAATCTCTCTAATACCTTCTTATTAATCGCTTTCACTAAAGCTGGACCTTCATAGATAAATCCAGTGTACAATTGCACTAAACTAGCGCCAGCGTCCAATTTCTCGATCGCATCTTCAGCCGTATGAATGCCTCCTACGCCAATTATCGGAAAGGCTTTATTGCTTTTCTCCGATAGAAATCGAATGACTTCCGTAGCACGTTTTGCCAACGGTTTTCCGGATAAACCACCGGTTTCGTTTTGATTTTGTGATTGCAATCCCTCTCTAGAAATCGTGGTGTTTGTAGCAATGACACCAGCAATCTTCGTCGTCGCAACAATATCGATAATATCTAATAATTGTTCATTAGTTAAATCCGGCGCAATTTTCAAAAGAATCGGTTTGGCTTTCGGCTTGGTTTCATTTTTATCCTGCAACGTTTGCAGCAATTGCGTCAACGGTTCTTTGTCTTGTAACGCTCTTAAATTCGCCGTGTTAGGTGAACTTACATTCACTACAAAATAATCAACAACGTCATACACTGCATCGAAGCAGATTTCATAATCGGAAGTTGCTTCTTCATTTGGTGTGACTTTATTTTTTCCAATATTCCCGCCGATCAAAACGCCGCTATTTTTTTTCAATCGCTCGACTGCCGCTGCTACTCCGCCATTATTAAATCCCATTCGATTGATAATCGCGCTGTCTTCCTTCAAACGGAAAAGTCGTTTTTTAGGATTGCCTTCTTGAGGTTTCGGCGTGACGGTTCCGATTTCAATAAATCCAAATCCAAAGTTCGACAGCTCTTTATACAACTTCGCATCTTTATCGAAACCAGCTGCTAGTCCAACTGGGTTTTTAAATTTCAATCCAAAGACTTCACGTTCTAATCGTTTATCATCGACAGTATATAAAGATTTACAAAACCAAGAAAAACCTGGAATCAAATTCAAAATGCGAATCGATTTGAAAGTAAAATAATGCACTTCTTCAGGATCAAACCAAAAAAGTATCGGACGAATGAGTAGTTTGTACATGTTCTATTGTTGTTGTACGACAAAAGTAACATTCTGAATGGGAACTTAAAAACAGACAGCTTTTTATTATTTGCAAACTATTAACAAGAGACGAATTGACCAATCTGGTCACTTTATTAACACCCTAAAAGTTAATAACCTTTCAAAATCGACTGAATACCAAAGCGTTAAATTGATATTTTTAACAAATAGTAAATTTCATTTTGGTCAAAACAAACAAACTAATGGAAGAAAAAAATCTCTTAAAACCCGCCCTATTCGTGCTTGCTCTAGTCACGCTAGTGATCGTATGTTGTGAACTCTTGGTCCGCAATCAAGGAATTTCAGTTTCGTACGACGACGGTCCACCGTTATGGTCAAACAGTCGTGCCATGGTCTACGAACCATCCGACAAATCAATCGTATTTGTTGGGTCATCACGCATCAAATATGATCTAGATTTTCCGACTTGGGAAAAACTAACAGACCTTCACGCCGTACAATTGGCGATTGAAGGAAGTTGCCCACGACCTGTTTTGGAAGATCTTGCTAAAGATCCGGATTTCAAAGGCCGCGTGATCGTTGATGTTACCGAAGGGCTCTTTTTTTCGAATGCGCCACCCAACCACGAAAATCCCAATAAAGACATCAAATATTTCCACGACCGAACGCCTGCCCAGCGCGCTGGTTTTGAACTCAATAAAATCCTGGAATCCGCCTTAGTCATTCTCGACAAAGACCATCTTTCCTTGAATGCAAAATTAGACGAATTAGCAATCCCGAGTAGACCAGGCGTGTTTATGATGCCCCTCTTCCCTATCGACTTCGATCGCTGCACTTTTGAAAGACAAATGTACATGACAGATCGCTTTCTCGCCGAGCCAAAGTTGCAAAATCAAGTGAAAGGCATTTGGAAGTTTTTTGGAGATGCTGCTAAAAAAGCGCCACCAATGTCAGAAAGTGATTTGACCGCTATTTTTGAATCGGTTAAGAAAGCAACCGACAAAATCAAGGCGCGTGGTGGTGCGGTGATATTTGTCCGAACGCCATCAAGCGGACCCTACTTAATGGGTGAAAACATGGGATTTCCGAGAGATAAATATTGGGAACGATTGCTAAAAACGACGAATTGTCAAGGAATTCATTTTGCCGACTATCCATCCATTGCCCATTTTGAATGTCCAGAATTTTCGCATTTGAGCATTAAAGACGCGGCAACTTTTACCCAAAATTTCGTTCAAATTCTGGAAGATAAAGGATGGAAAATATCCAAATAAACGAATAGTAAAGTTCAATCTAAAACACCTATTATGATATTCAATTCATACACTTTTATCGCTTTTTTCATCATCATCTTGGTACTTCACAATTTACCTTTGAGTTGGAGAACCAAGAAAATCAATCTATTGCTGGCGAGTTACCTCTTTTACGCCGCATGGAATCCGCCTTTCATTCTATTATTATGGCTGTCAACCGTCATCGACTTTTTCGTAGGTCGCGCCTTATATAACGAAGTAAATAAGAGCAAAAAAAGAATGCTGTTCGTTCTCAGTCTCATCGGCAATCTGGGCATGCTGTGCTTCTTTAAATACGGAACGTTCCTTTTGGATAACTTCTTGTTTATTTGCAATTTAATCGGAATCGACTACAGTCCTGCAACGCCAAGTATTATCTTGCCTGCCGGGATTTCATTTTATACTTTCACCACTTTATGTTACACCATCGACATGTATCACAAGCGAAGTGAACCTGTAAAATCGATGTTAGATTTTTCGCTATTTGTGACCTTTTTTCCACACTTGGTGGCAGGTCCTATTGTCCGTCCACCACAATTAGTACCACAATTTGAAACAGAAAGATCAGCCACCAAGAAGCAATTCTACGACGGATTGCTGCTGCTTTCTTTAGGTTTGTTTATGAAAGTAGTTTTGGCCGACGCGATGTTGTCCGGCACTGCCGACACCATATTTAATTCAAAAGAAGTCTTGCCAACGCTCGACGCATGGATTGGCGTGTTGGCGTTTTCTGGACAGATTTTTCTAGACTTTGCCGGCTATTCGACTTGTGCGATTGGCGTTGCATTGTGTCTCGGATTTGTATTGCCGCAGAATTTCAATTATCCGTACGCTGCTATTGGTTTTTCTGATTTTTGGAAACGTTGGCATATAACACTATCAGCTTGGCTGCGTGATTATTTATACATTCCACTTGGTGGCAATCGACACGGACAATTACGTACCTATTTTAGTTTGATGGTCACCATGCTCTTAGGCGGTTTGTGGCATGGCGCCAACTGGACCTTTGTCGCTTGGGGTGGATTACATGGATTATATTTATGGATAGAGAAATTCTTCCGAGATCGCAGAAAAAGCCAAGGTGAAAGTCACGCTTCATTGCACCACGAATACGACCCGAATAAACCATGGATTGGTTTTGCTTATGCGCTATTAACCTTCATGGCGATTAATATAACATGGGTATTTTTCCGTGCGGACACTTTCGGAAAATCATGGCAAATGCTGGAATCGATGTTCAAATTCGACGCAACAGGAAGTCCATTATTGACCTCATTAGCCATCATAAAAGTGGCAGTGATTGTTCCGCTGATTTTCCTTAGTCACTGGTTTATGAGAAAGACAAAAGTTCTAGACGTAGCGTATCAACTCAACTGGTGGAAATTAGGGTTGGCATGGTCTACTTTAATTTTGCTTTTGGTTTGGGTACAAGAAAGCGGAAGCTCGTTTATCTACTTTCAATTCTAAGGTTTTCATTTAATTTTACAAACAAAATCACCATAACTTCATAGTGATTTTTGTTTTTTATGATCAATATTTTTTATCTTTAGACTTCTAAAACTACACGCCATGGAAATAACTGCCAAACTTATCACCCACAAATTTGAAAAACGAATCGCTGTATATTTTGAAAAGAACGCCGCATTAATCGAGCGCATCAGGTCATATAAGGGCGCGCGATGGAGTCAATCTCGCAAATGCTGGCACGTTCCCAATACCGAAGAAAATCGCCTTCGTTTCAAGATCATAGAACCCATCATTCGATATCCTTCTGCCGATGGAAAAGTACAACTCAAGAAATTTGACGATTGGCTAAAATCCAGACGCTACAGCGAGAATACCATTAGAACTTACAATGAAGCTTTGAAAATGTTTTTGACGTATTTCAATTATAAATTGGCGGCTGAAATCACTAATGAGGATTTGATTTTATACAACAACGATTACATTCTCAAGAATAAATTATCGTCGTCATTTCAAAATCAGATTGTCAATGCGATTAAGTTGTATTATTCGACCGTTCAAAATAAAAAGATTGCCATCGAGAATATTCACAGACCAAAGCGTGAAAAGTTGCTCCCGAATGTCTTGAGTAAAGAAGAAGTAAAGCAAATTTTATAATCCCATGTGAATGTGAAGCACAAAGTGATGTTATGTCTGATTTATAGTTGCGGACTGCGTCGAAGTGAACTTTTAAATCTAAAACCCAACGACATCGATTCAAAGCGCAACCTCATTTTCATTTATCAAGCCAAAGGAAAGAAAGACCGGATTGCGCCATTGTCTCCAAAAATACTAGAGATGTTGCGATCGTACTATGCCGGTTACAAACCCAGTATTTGGTTGTTTGAAGGGCATAACAAAGGCGAGCAATATTCTGCCAAGAGTTTACAAAGTGTTTTGAAGAATGCCGTTTCCAAAACGCGAATCAATAAGCCAGTTACTTTGCATTGGTTGCGTCATAGTTATGCGACGCATTTATTAGAAAGCGGCACTGATTTGCGCTACATTCAAGAACTATTGGGCCACCGAAGCAGCAAAACCACCGAAATCTATACGCATGTCAGCACAAAAAGTTTGCAACAAATTAAAAGTCCATTTGATGATTTATAATCATTATATTAGCGCACCTAAAGTCCCATCCAAAACATACCTATCTCATCTAGAAAGTTTGTTTTTGTATGATTTTATGGGACATATAAGAGAGTTAGGCAACATTTTAAAAACACACAAGATGAAAAAATTGAAAATCATTATATTTCTGTTGTTTTTAGGTTTTTTAAGCTGCAAAAGCTCACAGAATTTAGCTGAGATAAAATATTCTGAAACGCCAGTAAAATCGCCAACTCCATTTGGAAAAGGGATTATTTCAACGGAAGAGAATAGTGAATTTGATTTAACCTTTTCAACTGATGGTTTGAAAATATACTTCTCAAGAAGAAAACCGAATGGAAAACAAATGATTTATGAAAGTGACTTTATAAACGGAACTTGGACGATACCAAAACTTGCTAGTTTCTCAAATAACCGAGACGAAACAGCTTATATTACACCGAATGGCAAATTTTTATTTTTTGGTTCAGAAAGACCAATTCCAAAGAAACCAAATAAAGGAAACTTTGATATGAATGTTTGGATGATGGAAAAAACTAAACTTGGTTGGAGCGAACCAAAACCTTTACCTGAACCAATCAATCAAGTTCAAAATGAAAAAGAAGAATGGCCTTCTTCAAATAATAATTTCTTCTTCACTAATGATAACAAGACTTTTTATTTCACAACAATGAAACGTGGTACGAAAACAATTAAACTGTATGAAACTAAATTTAATGAAAAAGATTTTTCTGAACCAAAAGCTATAGAAGGAATTTGGGATGATGAAAAATATTGGGTATATTCAGCATTCATTTCACCAAATGGAAAATATTTAGTATTTAATTCGTTTGATGCACCAGGAGGAAATGGTGGTGAGGATATTTTTATATCTACAAAAACAAAAAATGGTTGGTCAAAAGCAAAACCAATTAGCAATTTAATAAATACGAAAGATGAAGAAAGTAGTCCAAGGTTTTCTAGAGATGGCAAATATTTCTTTTTTAGCAGAGCAGAAAATAAAGGAAATTATGAATATGGCGAATGGAGTATATATTATGTAGAAACACAATATTTGAATCTAGAAAGTAAATAAAAAAACGTAGCCTAACATTGGTTTGCATCAATGGCTTGGCTTGGGACTTATCGGGAAACTATTCGGTCAAAATTTTTTCTTTTTTAAAGCGTTTTTTCTTTCAAAGTTTTCGGTATATTTGTTATCGTCAGTGTTCAAAAAAGCCACTGAATGCAAGCCAAGGGACGTTAGCCGTCAGTTTAACGGAACGTAGTAAAAACAGAACTTAATATTTAATATATGATTGAACGAATAAAAGAATTTTTAGAAGATAGAATGATACGCAGCTTATTAAAAAAAGCATCTGAAGATATCTTTACCAAACAGATTAATTTTGAATATTTAGAAAACAAATATTGTAAAAATAAGAAAGGTATTGACAAACTTCTTATTTATTGTATACTTGAAATTGCTTCTGAAAGAACACCATTAACTCAAGAACAAAGGTTCAACAGTGTAAAAAATTTATATCTCGATAATCTAAAATTAATCTTTGAAAGTAAGTCAATGTCATCAATAATTGAAATTCAAGGAATGAACGCAGAAAAGCAATTTTTAGAAACTAAATTGGAAAGAATATCTGCCGAAGAATTAATGGATATTGATAAATATTCATTTACAGCAATGCAATACTCAATGGAAATAGCATCAAAAGGAGCTTTAACTCCAGAAAAATACGATTTTATCAAAATGCAATCAGAAAAAATTTCTACGATTGAAAAGAAAATCACGAAAATAAATATAGAAAAAAATAAAAACTAAATAAATAATTATGACAAAATCAAAGACTTTAAAAATCGAAATAGACAATGCAATTGAGAAAATAAAATTATTAACTAAAAATGAAAAACTCGAAGTTCATAATATTTTCTCTAACGTTTATAAATTATATTTAAATCTACCAAAAGAAGAATTTATTAGTGATTTCTATTATAATACTTATAGAAAAAGTATAATTATTTCTAAACCACTTTATGAAGAAGAATTAAAAAGTTTGCTTAAAAATGGAGATGATGACACTAACACTAGTGATAATTTCTTCCAAATAAAAGCATCATTACTTATGATGTCTCCTGAAAAACTTACTAATTAAAACTTATTGGATTTAAAAGAAAACCGAACGGCTAACAGCGGTTTGGCGCAATTGGGGTTTTAGGCAAACTTTAAAGTTGGTTGTGTGTTTGGAAGTTGGTTTTTAAATCGATACATTTGGCTAACCAAATCCCCAACTGACGCCAAGCCACGAGACGTTATGTCCTATTCTGCCGCGGTGGAAATCAGCTCTCGAATCAGCTAGAACGTTTTGAAAAAAAAGCTTTGAAAAAGTAGTCGACAATTGAAAGTGGAAAATAATTTTACTGAGGTTGGAATACTGAGGCTGGGCGTAAAAAATGGTTTGGTTAAACCATTTTTAGAGCGTGATGCACGAGCGCTTTAACCAATGTTACTGGAAAATTATTGTAGAGAAAAAATTAAGAAAATAAGTTGAGCGTTTTGTCTTTTTTAAGCACGTTTTGTGGTAATGGAAAATTGAAAGGAAAATGTTTGTTTGCTTATTAGAATAGAAAATTGGAATTGCTCTTGTTGTCTGCTCTCGCGTAGTCGGCAGAACAGAACATAACACTTGCTAAAACTTATGGCTAGTTTTTCGGTAAATTGTTCGTTTACTTTTCATAACTACGCTTGGGCGGTTATGGAAAAAAAGATTTCCATAAGCCGCCACAAGCTCTAGCAAGGAAACGTTATGGGTGATTGTGCATTACGCATAAAGTTCTTTTTAGTTAGAAATTATTATTACGCATGGCAAATAGAAATAAAAAAAGCCCACTTATTTTAAGTGGACTTTTAAATTATTTTATTCTTATCGAATAATAAATTTGATTCATACTCCCATTTTTTTCAATAGCTTTTACGCGCATGTCTATTTCTTGATTTAGCACTTTGTGAAAGAAAAAATGATGCCCTCTTTTTACATAGCCAATATGAATATTTTCTTTAAAAACTTTAACTGCCAAATTATCAAACAAATTTTTAGCATCAAGTTCAAATCGTAGTTTATCATTTTCGCTAACTACATCACTTGGCAATTTAAGGTGAGTTAATCCCGCAATATTAGATACAAAGTTAATGCCCTCACCATTAAACCTTTTTGGGAAGTCAGCCATAAATTCAAATGTATCTGTTGCTAGTTTTCCTTGTGTAAATCCTAATTCATCAAACCAATCTAATCCATCAATATTTGCATTCCAAAATGATAAATATCTATCTCTATCTGCTCTAGATTTAGGCATAAGCCTTAATGAAAAAGCAGTTTTAATATTTACATTATATACTTTATCTAAATCTGGAAATTCTGGATAGTTAAAAAATCCAGCATCTTTTGCTTTTTCAATTTCTTCTGTTAGATAATTAAAGACAATATTATCTCCGTTAGGAGTGTCTCTATTTAAAACACCTATTAAAAAACGACCGCCACCTTTACCGTGACGCCATGTTAAATATATTCTTTTTAGTATCATACTTCGAAACTGCTCAGTAATTTTTCAGTTCTTGTTTGTATTAGTTTAATCATTAATTCTTTTCTCTTCGGAGATAAATTATAAATTTCGTTTGCAAATATAATATCATTATCAATCTCATTAACGATATCTGATATTTTATCTTTATTATATTTTTGCTTCACTCTACCAATAACTTTTTTAAATACTTCTGGATAATTTTTTTCTATTTGGGTTAGTAATTCAAGATGAGGTAATGCGCTTCCAAACCATCTAACATGAGAAACTGCTTTAACACCAAACAAATATTTTTCTAATTTCTCTGGACTTTCAAGATGTTCTTGAATGTGTTCTTCAACTATATTATAAGCCAAACAATTACCGTTGTCAAATAGAGGTGAAAAATTCAATATAATTTCGAAAAAATTCTGTGGCCTATTTTTACTGAAATAATCAGAAAATGACCTTCTGTCTTTCGTTATTTTAATCTCTCTAATGATAGCCCAATTTTGCTGATGTCTATCTCGGTTTCCAACAATCGCATCAAAAATAAGCATTTCAATAAATGGGTTCATTAAATGATTCAGACGTTCATCAGATTTAAAAAATTCTTCTATGAGTTGAAAAGTATGATCTGTACCTTTTTTTAATTCAAACTCTGGAAGCATTCTAATCAAATATTGTTGCCCGTGTACAAGTTCTTCCGTAGCGCCTTGCGTCATTGATTTAGATAAACAGCCGCCTATTCCATCCATAACCGCAGGGCTATACTCAAGCGTATTAAATCCCAATTCTTTACCTACAATCGATGCAATTATTTCAGTCCAAAATTCCCAAGGGTATTTCTCCTTTGGTTCTTTAAAATAATACATATCAAAACTATCAGGATGCAACACTACATTTTTTATCCTTTTACCAATAGGCACCCATTTCTGGTTACCAATTTGCCAACTTGAAACGTCTAATACAGCCACTAATAATTTTAATTGTTGATACTTGTAAATATACGACAAACTTCACGTTACTATACATTATCAAAACTTAAAAAAGTAAATTTTATTTTAAAGATTACAACCACCCATAACACTTGCTAAAACTTATGGCTAGTTTTGCGGTAAATTGTTCGTTTACTTTTCATAACTTCGCTTGGTCGGTTATGGAAAAATAGCTTTCCATAAGCCGCCACAAGCTCTAGCAAGGAAACGTTAGGCGCAAGCGGAGCGCCGAAATGGACAAGGATATCTTAAATTTAACAAAAAGAATATCTAATATTCATCATAAGATATTTAATAATAGATACCTTTACTATTATGAAAAACAGATACCTAATAATACTCCTTTTTCTCTCTCACTTTGCAATGCCACAGCAACCTGGTGACCAAGATAATTCATTTACAGTTGGTCTATTTAGCTCATCCGGTGGTCTTGGCTGTCTTGTATGGGATGTTGCACAGCAAAGTGACAACAAGATACTTGTTGGGACTACTTGTACCTCTTTCAATGGTGTAACTATTAGCGGAATCTTGAGACTTAATCCGGATGGTTCACTTGATACGTCGTTTGCACCTCCTAGTGGAATCACTTATGTTGAAAAAATTATAATCCAGCCGGATGACAAAATTATCATTATTGGCGACTTAGGTCAGTACAAGAGTATAGCTAGACTGAATATTGATGGTTCATTAGACTCTACCTTTAATACAGGTTTGAATACAGACAGTAATGCTTCAATTCATTCGGCAGTAATACAATCTGACGGAAAAATAATAATAGCAGGCACATTCAATTCATTTAATGGAATAGCCAGAAATAAATTAGCTCGAATTAATTCTGACGGATCTTTAGATGATAGTTTCGCAACCGTAAATGGTCTCCAATCTGTCAATTACAATAGCCTTTCCATTTTTATTCAATCAAATAACAAAATTATTTTAGCAGGGATTTACTGGGGTATTACCGCATTAGAAAGCAGAATAGATTTGGCCAGACTCGATTCTGAAGGAATTGTTGATAGTAGTTTTGTTTCACAGGTAATATTAGGTAATCAAGGCAGTGGTAACCCACTTACTGTCAGTTCAATTCAAACACAAACTGATGGAAAAATACTTATAGTGGGAAGGTTTCTAACAAATAATAATATCAGCTCTATTGTTAGACTAAATCAAGACGGTAGTATCGATAGCACTTTTAATCCCGGAACTGGCGCAACTGGCGCATTTCTTGGCACATTAATAAGTCATGCTTTGATTGAACCGTCTGGAAAGATAATTCTAGTTGGAAATTTTCAATTTTACTTTGGTTTCGATAGCCCCTACACTCCCCGACACATTGTTCGCATTAATCCCGAAGGTTCTATAGATACTAGTTTTCCTCTAGAAGGCATAAGTGTTGGAGATACTTACGCAGCAGCTCTTCAGACGGATGGCAAAATACTTTTAGGTGGAGGAGTTGTTATTCGATTGCTATCAGATGTAAATTTAGGCATACCAACATCTATAATATCACTGAGCAAAACGATTGTTTCGCCAGTTCCTGTTCGAGATGTTCTAACGATAACCTCAGCAACATCTTTTTCTGAAATTATAATATATAATGGTTTTGATCAAATATTGCGTTCCAAAGGGGAAGATGCATCAGAAAAGACCATTGATGTGTCGTCTTTGGCTACCGGAATCTATTTTGTCAAAATACTATCAGACGAAAAAAGTGAGGTTAGGAAAATAATTAAGAATTAATATTGAACTTTTTTAAACTTTACATTTATGCTGACTTTTGACAGAATTTCCACGCTCCGAGCTTACTTCCCCCAATCTGGTATTCCACTTAACGAAAGTTGTAATCTTTTAGGATATGACCAACCAACCGATGGAGGTGGAGGTTTTTTTTATTACAATGCTGTAACAACAGAAATTGATAATGGTGGAAGTATAATAAAACCAACTTCAAATTCAGGAGCGGGTCGATGGGTGCGGCAATTTCAATCTGACGGACCGGTCAATGTTAATTGGTTTGGTGTATTTCCCAATAATATTGATGGCACGACTCAATTAACTAAACTTATTGATTATTATAAAAATTCACAAACACCACTGAAAGGATTAAAAGTTTTCTTTCCGCAAGCTGTTTATCCAAATAATGGAGCATACGTTCTCAAAAACATTCCTGTCTATTCAGGATTTACTTTTTCGGCAGATCAGAGCCCAACAAATAACCAATCTGCTTTTTGCCCCGTAATTATAAGACCTGCTAGCGGTGCAGCAAGTTTATTTAGTTTCGATATCAACTGTCAAAATGCTTGTCTAGAAAATCTATATATTGACGGAAGAGATTCTTCAGGTGCACTTGTCACTACTCTTATCACCGCTATAGATTTCAAAGGCAAATTTAATACTTTAAGAAATAATAATATTGTTTTTTGCTCTAAACATGCTGTTTTCTGCTACAATAGTCCAACTTCAAGTATTGTAGGAGCGAGAATTGAAAATAATAATTTCCAAGGTATGGCAAATCCTGCGTTAAGCTACTTTGATTATCTCGGAACATTACATATTATTTCAATGGGAGATAGTTATATCATTAATAATGAAATCGGTTCTAATAGCCAATACGGATTTTTGAAAAACCCTTCAAGATATGCTACTGCGATGTATGCAAACACTCTTTCAACAAGTGTAATAAATGGAAATATTTTCGAGAATGCTGATATTGGAGTTTATTGGATTAATAGTGTTTACAATGCATGCTCTAATAACCGTTATGAATATAATGCCAGCGGAGGTTTGTCGATGACAAATGTATCACTTTGTGTTTTTACAGGGGAACGTTTTACTAATAATGCTATGGTTAGATCAAATTCAAATCCTATAGTTCCAATTTATGATGATTTGACAATTGCAGCAACTAGTGGTAACAATACGTTTTTTGGAACAATATTCGCAAACATTATTCCAGGTGGTGCAACTACGCCCCCATTTGGTTTAGCACCAAGATACCACATAACAAACTTTAGAGATAATATTCAATATTATAATAGATTTGTTGCTCCATACTTCTATCTTGATCCAAATAACTTCCATAATTGCATTAATCAGGTACTACCTGCAATTGAACCGAAAATTTTTGATATGGTAAACAATCCTTAGTGCCAGCGCCTAACAAATGCTAAATCTCATGGCTGGTTTTCGGTGAATTGTTCGTTTTCTTTTCATAACTTCACTCGGTTGGTTATGGAAAAAAAGCTTTCCATAAGCCGCCACGAGCTCTAGCATCGACCGTTACCTGCAAGCTTGAAAAATGTAGAATCCTGAAATAGGTTGACAAAAAATCAACAACTATTTACAGGACAACATGAAAGAAAAGAAACCCACCTGTCAGAAAAAATCCGTTGGATTTGACTTAAAATTAAAAATCATTGATGAAGTTTGTAATGGA